>NZ_JBMPOU010000002.1:801863-1412984 GCF_049340305.1 Undibacterium sp. Ji22W
AATCCCTACGGAACATCCGTTGCGGTTGACCTTATCATCACGGTGAATGGCATCGCGGCGGTGGCCAATCCGATTAGTGCAAGTGTTTTGCAAAACAGTAATAACAACGTCATTATTTCGAGTATTACTGGAAATGCTAGCAGCATCACCATCGCCACCTCGCCTCAGCATGGTGTCGCCATTATCAATGGCCTCAATATCGTCTACACGCCGACTGCCGGCTATGCTGGACTGGATAGTTTTAGCTACACGGCAAGCAATACATTCGGCACTTCAGCACCGGCAAAAATTGCGATCACGGTCAATAGTGTTGTGCCAGTTGCTAGCCCAATTACGGCCAGCATATTCGCCAATAGTAACAATAATGCGATAGACAGTATCACCTCCGGCGGAGCGACCAGTCTGGTCATTCAGAACACTGCCGCATCGGGTAATATCAGCGTCAAAGGTATGACATTCACCTATACCCCAAATGCTGGATTTATCGGTACCGACACTTTTACTTACATTGCTGTTAGTGCTTTCGGCAGCTCAACACCAGCCACGGTTTCAATCCAGGTAAAAGATACGATACCCGTCGCTAATTCTGTCACTGCCAATGTATTCATGAATAGCAGCGAGAATGCAATTACCCCCAATATTACCGGTAACGCCAGCAGTCTCTTAATTGCCACTAGCCCTGCGCACGGTGTCGCCACTAGCAGAGGGCTACAAATCATCTACACCCCGTCTGCAGGCTTCTTGGGGGACGACAGCTTCACCTATCAAGCCGTCAACGCCAGTGGAGCATCGACTGCTGCCACGGTGAACGTGCGTGTGCAGGCACTGACGCCAAAGGCAAATGCGATCAATGCCAACGTGCTAGCAAATAGCGCGAATAATGTCATTGCCGCCAATACCTCGGGCACAGTTGACCGCATCTCTTTAGTTAATCCGCCACAGCATGGAAGTGCGCAAATAGTCGGTGCAGCTATTTCCTACACACCAGCGCGTGGCTACGTAGGAAGCGATTCGTTCAATTACACAGCAACGAATGCTTTCGGCAATTCGGTGCCAGCGGTGGTGACTATCACCGTCAATCCCGTGAACCCGATTGCGAATGCGATTAGCACAAATGTGAACATGAATAGTGTGAATAATCTGATTAACGCTAGCACTGGCGGCACGGTTAATTCCATACGGATTGAAACTGCGCCGGCAAACGGCACTGCTAGCATCAATGGTCTAAACTTGGTATATACGCCTAAACCCGGTTTCGCTGGAGTCGATACATTTAGCTACAGCGCCGCTTTCGACAATACCCTATCGACAGCAGCGAACGTCACGGTGACCGTCATCGACTCAACGATACCCGTCGCCAATCCGATCGATGCATCCGTTGACGCAAATAGTTCGAATAATCAGATTGTTCCCAATATTACCGGTACCTCGACGAGTATCAGTCTAAAAAGTAATGCAAGCCATGGTACCGCAAGCGTTGAGGGATCAAAAATCATCTACACACCAGCCAGTAATTTCACCGGAGTAGATTCCTTTAGTTACGCAGCCACCAACGCAGCCGGTAGTTCGGAGGCTGCCACGATCACCATCACTGTGAAAGGTGTAATACCGACCGCACGCCCACTGAGTGTGACCGTCTTGAGTAATAGCAGCAATAATGCTATTACCAGCAATATACTTGGCGATGCCAGCAGCATAGCGATAGCTAGTGCGCCAGCCCACGGGACTGTCAGCATCTCGGGCTTAGTGCTGTCGTATACCCCGCAGGCAGATTTTGTCGGCAGTGATAGTTTTACGTATTTAGCGAAGAATGCTTTTGGCAATTCAACACCTGCTTTAGTCAGTATCCAAGTCAATGCAGATCCAACGCTGCCTGTACCGGTTACCAATCCTGTCACCACTGAAGTATTAACAAATAGCAGTGCCAATACGGTCGCTGCTAATATCACCGGTAGCTTCAAACAAATCAATATCACCAAAGTCGCCACTCACGGCACTGTGAGCGTCAACGGCAATAATTTTAGCTATACGCCAACCAAAGATTATGTCGGCGGCGATAGCTTTAGTTATGTCGCTCTTAATGCCAGCGGCAGTTCAAATGAAGCGCTGGTGAGTATCAATGTCAAACCCGTTGCCCCAGTCGCCAAGCCTATTAGCGCGGTACTTGAGAGCAATCAGGCGAATGCCCAGATACGTCCGGATATCGGCAACAATACTGAGAGGATCGCAATCGATTCGCCAGCGAGTCACGGCACGGTAACGATCAGCGGACTAGAATTCCGCTACACGCCCGCCCTCAATTTTGTGGGCAGCGATAGCTTCACTTATGTCGCGATCAACGCCGCCGGTAGTTCTAGTCCAGCCACTGTCAGCATCGCAGTGAAAGCCAAAGCACCCATCGTCAGCAATGCGAATATTCAAGTACTGGCAGGCAGTAGTGCGAGTTTGGAACTGGCGAACTTAGTCAGCCAAACTGGTGGTGCGCCAGTCAGTTTTAGCATACTCACACAACCAGCACATGCAAGTGCATCACTAGCTGGCACACGTCTGACTGTGAATGCGCAACTCAATTATGCCGGCGCCGATCAACTGACTATCGTCGCCAATGCGAATGGACAGGCATCGAATGCCGCAGTGATTGCAATCACCATCACCTCCCGCCCTGACCCAAGTAAAAATCCGGCAGTGCAAGCTTTGCAGACGTCCAAAGGCGCCGTCATCACGCAATTTGAACGCTTGCAATTAGAAAATTTCAACGCGCGTTTAACCGAAATTGCGACGCAAAATTCCGGCCTGCGGAGCAAAGAAGACAAAAAGAAAAATGAAGACACCTGTAGCAAAGTCACCCTATGGGCTGGCGGCTTAAATTCTTTCAGTACCCTTGCCGCAGACTACGAAATCAAGCAGCAAAATGGCGGTGCCAGCTTTGGTGGTGATCGTTGCATTGGCAGCCCAGATAGCGTACTCGGCTTCGGTGTCGGCTACGCGAATAGTCGTGGTGAATTGCGCGGACTCAATACGAGCATTAACGCAAATGCTCGGAATATTGCCAATTATGGTCAGATCAAACCCCTGCCATTTTTCAATTTCTCATGGGTGCTGGGCGTCAACGATATCAATAGCGACTACACCAGAACCACTGAACAATTGAGTGATAGCTTAGCGTTGGCTAGCCCACCTTCTACAGGATTATTCACTGGCATGGCAGCAGCACCAGGCAATACGACGCAACACACCGGTAAATGGTCAGGAAAACAAAAAATCGGTTCAAGCTCCTTGGGATTTGATATCACCTTCACCGATTTCAAAATGTCACCATATCTGCGCATTGATCGCTCAGCGGTCACGATAGGTGCCTACACAGAAAGTGGTGACACCCGTAGTGCCTTACGTTATCAAGAACAAAGCTTCAACAGCCAAAGAACAACACTGGGCTTGAATACGGAAACATCGGTGAAAACCAGTGTTGGTGAACTTACTCCGCGCTTCCGTCTTGAGTATCAAAAAGATGTCAGCAAGCGCGATGATGTCAAAATTAATTATGTCGATAATCCAGATAGCACGCCGTATATCATCAACGGTAGCAAACAAAATCGTAATTTGATCCACATGGGTGTCGGTGGAGATTTATTACTCGACAGCGGCTGGGTGATCATTTTCAATTACGGCTATTATCGCGCCAGTGAAGGCAATCATTCGAATGCAATACGCCTGCGTTTGTCTTACCGCTTGTGATGATGAATATCGCTTTGAAAACAACCAAATTTGCGGAGAGTTTCTAGCACATAAAAATTGATCCTGTATGCGTTTGACGGCGAGGCCAGATTTTTCTGGTCTCGCTAAATCAGCTTGATTGCATAGTGGAATGTCTGCGAAAATTTCCGAAAAAATTCCCGATTAAATCAACTTAAAATATTTTGTAAACTGGCGTCGTCCTTTTGCCATCACTTGCAGAGCACGGCTATCCAAATCAGCTTCTACCCAACCGTGCTGTACAAAATGGGTGAGTAGAGCGGCACCAACAGCACCACCGATATGCGGGCGGCGCTCGCTCCAATCTAGGCATGCGCAAGCAAAACGTCGCCGACTTTTTCTGAGCGTATCGACTTGGATACCCATCGTGTCAAACAATTGCTCACCATCCGCACTCAGTTCATAGGCTGTGGCATAGTGTTGCGCAACTAGATAGGTATTGCGCAATAAATAGTCGTGTATCGCCACCGCATATTCACCAGCCATGTGATCGTAGCACGTACGCGCCTGACGCAAACGCTCAGGTGTCGATGGCGTAAATTGCGATGCAACTTTCCCTGCGATCACCATCAAAGATTCTAAAGCGGCAGCGACTTGTGCGCCCGCCAATTGATAATATCGATGCTTTCCTTGTGCCAACACTTGCACCAGACTTTGATCTCGTAACTTACCCAAATGCGCGCTGGCAGTTGATGGGCTAATCTCCGCTAATATTGCGAGTTCGGTACTGGTACGTGCGCGACCATCCATCAAAGCGCACAACATCGTGGCACGTGCTGGCTCAGCAATCGCGGCGGCGATTTTGGCTAACTGAATATTGATATCATCTGCAGGCATAGTTTGATGGTAAGCGAATTGTTGATGACAAACAAGGCTTAGAATAATCCCTTAATTTATTCAGAAAAGATCCGATGTCATCTATCCCAGTTTTAGCATTGCCTTCACACCCAGATCCCTATCCGGCATATCAATGGCATGTCTCGCAAGAAAAAATACGCTTTGATGAAGGCACACAATGTTGGATCGTGGCGCAGTTCAACGTCGTACAAGAGATCTTATCGTCGTCCCAATTTTTAGTTCGGCCGCTTAGTGCGCAGGTACCGCCTCCTATTGCAGGCAGTAGTGCTGGCGAGCTGTTTTCACTGCTCATACGTATGAATGAGGGTGACAAACATCGCCTAGGGAAACAGGTTTTGCAAACGAGTTTAAACCAACTAGATCTGCGGCGACTCGACTCTGTCATCGCCGAGGTGATCGAAGATTTGTCACGGCGCTACGATATCAATAAAGCCGATCAACTGAATGCTTGGATCAGCCACCTCGCCGTTTCGGTCATCGCAAGGCTTTGCGGTTTTTCACATTCAGAACTCGAGCAAATCTGTCTTTGGATCGATGAATTTGTGCAATGCTTTTCACCTATCAGTACACCTGAACAATTAGAGGCTGCGAGTAAATCAGCCGTATCGCTAATGAGCTCATTTCAAACTTTACTATCAAGTGCTGGCAGCGATCCCGATAGTTTCTTAAGTCAGCTACAAGCCGAAGCAAAGGTCATAGGTTGGGATTCTGGCTCTGCCCTACTCGCCAATTTGGTTGGTCTACTTTCGCAAAGTTATGAGGCTAGTGCGGGCTTGATGGGCAATACTTTAATTGCGCTCTATCATGATCCAGCGCTCTACACCGAACTACAACAGGATCTTGAGAAATTGCCGCAGCTAATCAAGGAAGTTGCACGCCATGATTCACCTGTACAAAATACACGCCGCTTTGTGAAAAGCGATGGTGAATTCTATGGCGCTTCACTAAAATCTGGTGACTGCATTTTATTGTTGTTAGCAGCAGCGAATCGCGATCCGGCAAGCAATTTTGATGCCGAAAAATTAGTCCTAAATCGCAGCGACACGCACTTAGTCAGCTTTAGTGACGGTCGACATGCTTGCCCTGGGGAGACTCTGGCCGTTCGTATCGTCAGCGCAGGGCTGCATCACATTTTGACGTCCTTAACACATAGCTCCAGCAATCAAACAGAAGCATATCCCTTGGCGCATTTACACTGGACCTATAAACCATCGGTAAATGGACGCTTGCCGGTTTTTCAAACCTACCATAAGGATGAATTATGATCGCCGTGATTTTTGAAGTGCAGCCGCATGCGACTCATCAGCAAGTGTATCTGGACATCGCTGCAGAATTAAAGTCTCAACTAATAGAGATGGATGGCTTCATTTCTATCGAGCGATTTCAAAGTTTAAGTGACCCCGGCAAGCTCTTGTCACTCTCGTTCTGGCGTGATGAAGCGGCCGTCGCACAATGGCGCAACACCGAAGAACACCGCGCTGCGCAGAGCCAAGGCCGTCAAACCATTTTCAGCGACTACCGGATTCGCATTGCTGCGGTCATGCGTGACTACGGCCTCACAGAACGCGAGCAAGCACCAAACGACAGTCGCGCAGCACATCCATCAGGCACCCTATGAATTCAACCCAAGATTACCTCGACCAACACTACCTCGATCAAACTCAATTTGCGAAATACTGCGGACTCCGTCTACAAGATATCGAAGAGCTAGTTGCGGCCGAACTTATCCCAGCGCCGCCCTACCTAGTCATTGATGCGCAACGCTGCACATCCGTGGTCTTTGGCGAACTTCTCGATCCGAATTCGAAGGAAGAACTGAAAACAGGAACTTACTTTCATCCTGCGGCATCAGCTTGGACAAAATATGCTTTCGACACTTTACAAAATCACGGTGCTGATGAAGCGAAAGAGATCATAAGGAAGCAATTTGCCGAAGAATTCGCGCAAGCTTTAGCAATCGAAAACAAAAACACCTATCGACTGCGAGATTGTTTTGATGAGACTGGCACAGCCATTGCGGCCGGAATAGAACAACGGGTCAACGCCAATTGGCAATACTTTCTCAATGGCGTTTTCAGTCTATGTGTTGCCAAGCCTGACAGCATCACGAACATCGTGCACAAAGAAATTTTGCAAGAAAAATTGAGTGCTATCAGTGACAATGGAAAGCGTGTCGACTACCAAGGCGAGGATATCGCAGCGTTGAAGAAACTCATCGATGAATATGCCAACAGCGCGATGCCTTTTTCGCCTTTTGAATATCCACGAAGTAGTCGCAAACGATTGGTGGAAGATTTGAGGAAGACGCTCAGTGCCATCGATGGACGGCACTAAGCATGTTTTTATTTGCCTATACAAAAACGCGAGAAAATCACGCCCAACAAATCATCGGAAGTGAATTCACCCGTAATGCTATTTAAACGGTCTTGCGTGAGACGCAGCTCTTCTGCGAACAGGTCGAGTGACTGATCATTTTGCGCGGCATAGGCAGCCGCTTGTTCTAAATGTTCGTGTGCATGCTTCAAAGCGATCAAGTGGCGCTCGCGTGCCAAATACAAAGATTCACCTGTTTGTTGCCAGCCAGCGATACGCAGTAACTCTTGACGCAGTAAATCCATACCCAGATGCTCTTGCGCCGACAAATACACCTGAGTCAGATCACCGACGGTATCAACACTAGCATGATGCCCGGATATATCGATCTTGGTCCAAACACAGATCACGGGAACACCTTCTGGAAAGCGCTCTGCAATCTCTTCATCTGCACGTGTCGGACCACGACTAGCGTCGAGCAAATGTAAAATGACATCCGCTTTTTGTACCTCATTCCAAGTACGCTCTATCCCGATACGTTCAACCGCATCGATCTTAATCGAGACGTCACCCGCTACAACTTCGTCATGATCATGACGAATACCGGCGGTATCGATAATATTTAGAGGGATTCCTTCAATATGTATCGTCTCTGTGACCTTATCACGGGTGGTGCCTGCAATCGGCGTCACGATGGCTATGTCGTCACCCGCTAAGGCATTCAACAAAGACGATTTGCCGACATTCGGTTGTCCGGCTAATACGACGTTTAGACCTTCACGCAATAGTGCGCCTTGGGCGGCTTGTTCAAATACCGTGCGCAAGGCTTTTTGAATTTCACTGAGTTGACCGCGCGCGTCAGATTTTTCTAAAAAGTCGATTTCTTCTTCGGGAAAGTCCAAAGTTGCTTCGACCAGCATACGCAGATGCACTACTTTTTCCACCAAAGCATGTATGACTTTGGAAAACGCGCCCGACATCGATTGCGATGCCGATTTCGCTGCGGCTTCCGTCGATGCCTCGATCAGATCGGCGACCGCTTCGGCCTGCGCCAGATCGAGCTTATCGTTCATAAAGGCGCGTTGCGTGAATTCTCCCGGTTCGGCTAAGCGTAAGCCCTGTTCTTTGCCTGCTTCTATACAACGCGTCAATAACATTTGCATGACGACTGGGCCACCGTGACCTTGCAGTTCCAAGACCTCTTCGCCCGTATAGGAATGCGGTGCTTTAAAGGCGATCGCCAAACCTTGATCGATCACCGTGCCATCGGCTTGCGTAAAATCCAAATAAGTGGCGTGACGTGGCTTTAAAACTGCGCTACCGAATAAGCTGCGTGTGATTGCACTTAAGTCTTTACCAGAAATACGCACAACGCCAATACCACCTCGACCGGGCGCGGTGGCGATGGCGACGATAGGCGTGCTGTCATAAGTATGTGTCATGAAGAAATTCTAACCTTGCAATAGGGAAAGCTGTGAAAAATCTGTAGAGTTTGATACTGGCAGATGTATCGTAAACACGACATGATCTGCAGCAAAAAATGTTTGCGTTCAGTAGAAAAAAAGCCCATGAACCATGGGCTTTTTTTGAATAAATGCGACTAAATTTTATCGATGCTCAGGCGGGACGATCTTATTATTGATGACCCATTGCTGACCAATTGATAAGACGTTATTCACAACCCAGTACAACACCAAACCAGATGGGAAGAACAAGAACATGAACGAGAACAGCAAAGGCATAAACAACATCATCTTGGCCTGTACTGGATCGGCAGGAGCCGGACTCAATTTAGTCGTGATATACATAGAAATCGCGTACAAAATCGGCAACACCAAATACGGATCTGGCTTAGACAAATCCATAATCCAACCCATCCACGGCGCACCGCGCATCTCGACTGACGCCTGCAAGACCCAGTACAAAGACAAAAAGACGGGCATCTGGATCAAAATAGGCAAACAACCACCGAGTGGATTGATTTTCTCGGTTTTGTAGAGCTCCATCATCGCCATATTCAATTTTTGTGGCTCGTTTTTAAACTTCTCTTTCAAAGCCGTCATTTTTGGCGTAACGACTTTCATCTTCGCCATACTGCGATAGCCTGCTGCAGACAATGGGAACAAAGCTAACTTGATCGCAATCGTAAACACCACAATCGTCCAACCCCAGTTACCCAAGACTTTATGGATTAGTTCCATTATCCAGAACATAGGCTTAGCAATCATCGCGAAATACCAATAATCTTTAACCAATTCCATACCTGGCGCGACTGTTTCCAAAATCGCTGATTCTTGTGGACCGGAATATAAACGCGCATTAGAACTCACACTCGCGCCTGGTGCGACCGTTCCCATAGGAATGACAGAACTAATCGAATAAATATTGTCGCGTACACGTTCTGTACGGATTTCGCGTTGAACTTTGTCTTCAGGTATAAAAGCAGAAACAAAGAAATGTTGGATCATAGAAACCCAACCGTTATCCGCTTTAGTTTCGTGATCTGGCTTGGCATCTGCTTTGCCGTGACGTTTTTCGATGTCTTCAAAACTCAACTTTTGGAAGTGCTTCGCTTCTGTGTACACCGCTGGCGCATAGAATTCAGTCTGACCAGAGAACATACCGCCAGAAGTTGGCTTAGTGCCATCATGAATCAGCTGCAAATACAAAGAGGGTGTGATCGCAGCCGCAGAACTGTTCGCGACTGTGTGTTTCACATCAATCACATAGCTGCCTTTTTTGAAGGTCAAGGTCTTGGTCAACTTAACGCCAGCCTGCTCGGATTCCAACACCAAATTCAATTCATTCGCACCATCCAAAGAACGTGGGCCAGGCAATGCGATAAAACCAGATTTGTGATTGGGGAAGTTACCGCCTAACAAACCAGTCTGTGCCGCATACGTACGCGCTGGTACCGGAACTTCTTTGGTGCCTTTGAATAATCCGAAGAAACCCGTTTCCTCTGTGCGAGTCATATCGCCATGACTATCAAACAAAACGACGTTTTTCTTTCCTTCATGGCTATCCGCGTATTTCAACAATTCTAGGCGTTTGATTTCGCCGCCGATTGTATCGATATCCACTTTTAACAAATCTGTCGTAATCGTGATGATTTCACTCTTGATCACTGGCGCGACTGCTGCATCTGCGCCTACTGATGGCGCTGAGCCGGCACCATTCGCAGTGGCACTCGCATTAGTGGCCGCTGGTAAAGTAGTAGCAGCCGAAGTGCTGGCATTTTTATTCGTCTGCTGAGCAGTCGTTGATGGGAAAAACATGGATTGTTTTCCGTTATGACGCATCCAGTTATCCCATAGGAGTAACAGAGACATCGAGAAAATAACCCAAAGGACGGTGCGCTTTATATCCATTTTATCCACTTGTGTAGGTGTTGATATATGTTAAAGATCGGAAAAATTAACTAGTTGGCTGCTTACTAAGTTGTGTATTTTGGCTGCTCATTTGCTTACTTATTTGGGCGCTGTCTGATGTTGGGGCATTAGTCGATTTTTCATCCCCACCACCCGCAGTATTTTCTCCTGCCTTAGGCGGAACTAAATCGATACCGCCCGGATGCCAAGGATGACATTTGCAAAGTCGTTTGCCTGCCATCAAAGAACCTTTTGCCGCGCCATATTCAAGAATCGCTTCCATCGCATACTCTGAACAGCTAGGATAAAAACGGCAATTTTGTCCCAACATAGGACTAATCGCCAGCTTGTATCCACGCAAGATCAGCAGCAGCAAGGGTTTCATGAGGAAGACTCGGGAACAGCGACAGTCTGTGCGGTGAGAATGGCCTTCGCTGCCCGTTGCGAAACGAACAGACGTAAGACTTCGTCCCGCAAAGCGCGCTTTAATTGCGCGTTCGTGGCAGGACCGGCTTTGCTATTGACTGGCTTAGATAAGCGCACAATGCAATCCACATTCATCAGGTCAGACTGTCGAAAAATCTCACGTGTAACACGCTTGATCATATTGCGCGTAGCAGCGCGCGGTGCAAAACGTTTTGCAGCGACCACACCAAGGCGGGCATGCGGCAAAACATTTGAGCGCGCATATAATACAAAATGCGCCGTTTTTTGCACAGGGCGTAAACGAAAAACGGATGAAAACTCATCCGTTTTAAGTATTCGTCGCTCCCGCGCAAAATCACCGCCGGACAACTGGTTTTGAGCTAGGTCAGGAGTTGTAGTCAAATTAGTCACAATAATTTTTAAACCTATTGAATTAACTAACAGACTAGATACTAGACCAAAGCGCGATTCAGAAATTCAATTATAGGGATGCAGATCTAGGCAGAATTTACAACTTCGGCACAGCCATACACAGGTATGGCGAGCATCGCTGTTACAACACCTACGACGAGATGCGCCCTAGAATTGGATTTATGTTCGCGATTAAGCTGCGAGGCGCTTACGGCCTTTAGCACGGCGTGCGTTCAAAACTGCGCGGCCGCCACGTGTTGCCATACGAGCGCGGAAACCGTGAGTGCGCTTACGACGAACTACGGAAGGTTGATAAGTACGTTTCATGTTGATCTCACTATTTGAGCAAAAAATAAATCGGAATTACGGGTAATAGTGCATTGCGCCGTTGCTTTGATGATGCTCCGTTATGGAGAAGCACTATATAAACAATAGCAACACGCTATTCACACGATTACTGCCCCAAAACCGCTGCTCATGCTTAGTTTCATCTTGTGCTTTCGCTCAAATCATCAACAAACTATCGAGATAGCGTTAATGCAATAAAAGCGCACATCTAACAAAACAGGGTAGGGAACCCGTAATTAGACACCATTTTGGAAGCCGCTGTCAATCCATTTACCCGTTTTTCTTCGATTCTGCGAAGTGTTAATGAAAAGAAATTTCATCGTGCCTGTGGATAACTCTAGCCGTGAAGGGTAGAATAGCGGGGTCTGAAGTATTGCCTTACGTAACCAAAAATACACTATTTATTTCCTATCCACACAACGCTAAATAGCGTGGGATATCTGCCAATCGCGTGCGAATTTTGGATTTAGCGGTTCAAATTGCTCCGCTATAATTGGCTAGTATCAACAACGATAGCGGAATTAATTGGCGGTCACTGAGGTAGCTTTAAATTAAAAGTGGAATCGAGCACTAGATCAAAAGTCTCAAATATCGATTTTGACAAGAACAAAAAACTTAAGCATTAAGTAAACAGTAAAGCGATTCATGGAAAATTTCTGGCAAGCCTGCTCTTCACAACTCGAACAGGAACTCACGCCTCAGCAATTTAGTGCTTGGATTAAGCCTTTGACGATGGTTGACTTTGAAGAAGGTCATCTGCGCATTGGTGCGCCTAATCGCTTTAAATTAGATTGGGTCAAAGCTCAATTCGCTAGCCGTATCGCCGAATTTGCGGCGCAGTTTTGGGACGACACGGTTGATGTCGAGTTCATCATCGATCCACGTGCTGGTAAAAAACCGATTTCAACCACAACGGCACCGGTCAACTCTGGTCAGGGCAACGGTGCTGATCACGGACAACGCACATCGCAGATCGGTCAGGCCGATGGAATACCAAACGAACCACCGCCAGAATCAGCGCCACGTCGTGACAATGCACGAATTAATTTCGACCTGACTTTCGACAGTTTTGTGACCGGTAAAGCCAATCAATTAGCACGCGCCGCAGCGATTCAGGTCGCAAACAATCCAGGCGTTTCTTATAACCCGTTATTTTTATATGGCGGTGTTGGTCTAGGTAAAACGCATTTGATCCACGCAATTGGCAATCAAATTTTGCACGACAAACCGAATGCAAAAATTCGCTACATCCACGCTGAGCAATATGTGCGCGATGTGGTCACAGCCTATCAGCGCAAAGGTTTTGACGAATTTAAGCGCTACTATCATTCGCTCGATTTGTTGCTGATCGATGATATTCAATTCTTCGGTGGAAAGAGTCGTACGCAGGAAGAATTTTTCTACGCGTTTGAAGCCTTGATCGCCGCGAAAAAGCAAATCATTATCACTAGCGATACCTACCCGAAAGAAATTACTGGTATGGATGATCGTTTGATTTCGCGTTTTGATTCCGGCTTAACGGTAGCGATTGAGCCTCCCGAATTAGAAATGCGCGTCGCGATTTTGCTGAAAAAAGCTTATACCGAAGGCGTAAGTTTTTCAGATGACGTGGCGTTTTTCGTCGCGAAACATTTGCGTTCGAATGTGCGTGAACTCGAAGGTGCATTGCGCAAAATTTTGGCGTACTCACGCTTCCACGGCAAAGACATCACAATTGATGTCGTCAAAGAAGCATTGAAAGATTTGCTGTCGGTACAAAACCGCCAGATCTCAGTTGAAAATATTCAGAAGACCGTCGCCGACTTTTTTAATATCAAAGTCGCCGATATGTATTCAAAACGTAGGCCAGCGAATATCGCCAGACCGCGTCAGATTGCCATGTATTTAGCGAAAGAATTGACGCAAAAGAGTTTGCCGGAGATCGGTGAATTATTCGGCGGGCGTGATCACACCACGGTTTTGCATGCAGTACGCAAGATCACAGCGGATCGCGCTAAGAGTCCTGAGTGCAACCATGAGATTCATGTGTTGGAGCAGACTTTGAAGGGGTAATAGAAGGATTGAAAGTCCCCTCTCCCGCAAGCGGGAGAGGGCTAGGGTGAGGGTGATTCAGCAACGAAAAAGTGTTTTGGAATTGTGAACGTTAAAGATCGATTTTTTTAAGCTTGACGATACCTTTACTAGATTCTGAAACGCCCTCATCCCCAACCCTTCTCCCGCAAGAGGGAGAAGGGGGTAAAGACAAAAATAAGTAGTAATCAGCAGTAAAGACCGGCGTAGGATTTACGTAAAATTGGCCACACTAATAATGGGCAGTTTTTCGCAAGTCCTCCCAATGCAAGAAGTAATGAGTTGCGATAGATGCAGCATCCTTTAACATTGAATTCATTAGTGAGGATATAAAAATGCAATTGGTAAAAACTCACAGGGATACCCTATTACGGCCCCTGCAAATTGTGAGTGGTATTGTCGAGCGTCGGCACACATTGCCGATTCTGGCCAATATCCTCATCCGTAAAGACGGCGAAAAAGTGTCCTTCTTATCGACGGATATCGAAGTGCAGATCACCACGCACGCAGAAATCGGCTCAGGTGGCGAAGTCACGGCAACCACAGTTGCAGCACGTAAGTTGCTCGACATCTTGCGCGCGTTACCAGATGACAACGACGTCACGCTGAAACTCGACAACAAAAAGATGACCGTGCAATCAGGCAAGTCACGCTTCTCTTTGCAGACTTTAGCAGCAGAAGAATTCCCAACAGTTGCCCAAGCTGAGCATTTCAATGCTAGCGTCAGCCTGCCGCAAAAAGCATTGAAGCATTTGTTCAACATGGTGCATTTCTCCATGGCACAGCAAGATATTCGTTACTACCTAAACGGCTTGTTATTAGTCGTTGATGGTAAAAACGTGATTGCAGTTGCGACTGACGGTCACCGTTTGGCCTATGCGCAAGTCGAAGTCGAACAAGAATTCGCGCGTCAAGAAGTCATCATTCCACGCAAAACGATTTTGGAATTGCAACGCTTGTTGGAAGACAAAGACGAACCAGTCCAACTCGATATCGCTAACAACCAAGTCAAATTGACGTTTGCTGATATTGAATTGATTTCCAAATTGGTCGAAGGCAAATTCCCTGATTTCAACCGCGTGATCCCAAAAGGTTACAAAAACAATTTCACCTTAAGCCGTGAAAAACTCCTGCGCTCTTTGCAACGCGTCGCGATTATGACTTCGGACAAATTCAAAGGCGTACGTTGTGTGATCGAACCAGGTTTGATGCGCGTCTTGTCCACCAATGCGGATCAAGAAGAAGCGGTTGAAGAAATCGAAATCGATTACGGTGGTGACAGCGTCGACATCGGCTTTAACGTTACGTATTTGTTAGATGTATTGAATAACCTCAAAGTCGATCAGATTAATGTCGCCTTGGGTGATTCCAATTCATCGGCCTTGATCACGATTCCTGAGAATGGTGATTTCAAATACGTAGTCATGCCGATGCGGATTTGATGCAAAAAAACCTCCCTTCTCCCGCAAGCGGGAGAAGGGTCGGGGATGAGGGGCGTTCAGCGAACGATAAAAATCTTAGAAATCGAAGTTTGGATTTCTCTAAATTGTCGATGTAATTCGTGATTTAACCACCCTCACCCCAACCCTCTCCCGCGTGCGGGAGAGGGAGTAAAGAACTAAATAAATGTAGGGCGGGTGCAACCCGCGCCGCCAGACGATTGAGAACCTGAGCAGCGCGGGTTGCACCCGCCCTACAAAAGAAGCAAACAAAGCACGAACGAAGCACTGCTTAAGCGTAGCGAGCGGCCTAAGTTTGAATTGAGAAGCGGAGCTGTACTCAAGTACAGTGAGCATCGCAGATTCAAAATTTGGTCGCGCAGTAGCTTAAGCAGTGTTTCAAAAAAATCGCAGCCAAAAACTGCTCGTTAATTTCAGAAGGTAGCCATGTCCGAGAATACCCAAGACAACACAGCATCGCCAGCACCCGTACCAGCAAATGCACCTGCAACTGAGTCCGCCACATCCGCTGGCTATGGCGCATCGTCCATTCAAATTCTTGAGGGTCTCGAAGCCGTTCGTAAGCGTCCCGGCATGTACATCGGTGACACCTCTGACGGCACCGGTTTGCACCATTTGGTATTCGAAGTCTTGGATAACTCCATCGACGAATCCTTAGCTGGCCACTGTACAGAAATTAACGTCACCATCCACAACGATAATTCGATTTCAATTACCGATAACGGTCGCGGTATTCCGACGGGCATTAAGTGGGATGACAAACACGAACCTAAGCGTAGCGCGGCTGAGATCGTCATGACCGAATTGCACGCAGGTGGTAAGTTCGATCAAAACTCCTACAAAGTGTCCGGTGGTTTGCACGGCGTCGGTGTGTCTTGCGTCAATGGCTTGTCCAAATTATTGAAGCTGACGATTCGTCGCGATGGTAAAAAATATGCGATGGAATTTGTCCGTGGCGTACCGCAAAATCGTGAAATCGAAACCATCGACGGCGTCGTTTGCTCACCAATCAAAGTCATGGGTGACACCGACAAACGCGGTACCGAAGTCCACTTCTGGGCCGATGAAGAAATCTTTACGCACGTTGAATTCCACTACGAAATTTTAGCGAAACGTATCCGCGAACTATCCTTCCTGAACAACGGCGTACGCATTAAGCTCAATGATCACCGCACTGGCAAAGAAGAATTGTTCGCGTTCGAAGGTGGTACGCGCGGTTTCGTGGAATACATCAACAAAAACAAATCCGTCTTGCATCCAACAATTTTCCAGGCGACTGGCGAAAAGATGTCGGATCAAAACACTAACATCACGGTTGACGTTTCCATGCAATGGAACGACGCCTACAATGAACAAGTGCTGTGCTTCACCAATAATATTCCGCAACGTGACGGTGGTACGCATCTGACCGGTTTGCGTGCAGCGATGACACGCGTCATCAACAAATACATCGACGAACACGACTACGCGAAAAAAGCCAAAGTCGAAGTCACTGGCGACGATATGCGCGAGGGTTTGACTTGCGTGTTGTCCGTCAAAGTACCAGAACCAAAATTCAGCTCACAAACCAAAGACAAACTCGTCTCCAGCGAAGTGCGTGGCCCGGTCGAAGAAATCGTGGCTAAAACCTTGACCGAATATTTAGCAGAACGTCCAAACGACGCTAAAATCATTTGCGGCAAAATCGTCGAAGCCTCACGCGCTCGTGAAGCCGCCCGCAAAGCGCGCGAACTCACACGTCGTAAAGGCGTGATGGATGGTTTAGGCCTGTCTTCTAAACTGGCCGACTGCCAAGAAAAAGACCCAGCGCTTTGCGAACTCTACATCGTCGAGGGTGATTCTGCGGGTGGATCTGCGAAGCAAGGCCGTGATCGTAAATTCCAAGCGATCTTGCCACTGCGCGGTAAAGTCTTGAACGTAGAAAAAGCCCGTTTTGAAAAAATGCTGTCCTCCGAACAGATCACTACGCTGATCGCCACACTCGGCACCAGCATCGGCCCTGACGAATTCAACGCCGACAAATTGCGCTACCACCGCATCATCATCATGACCGATGCGGACGTCGACGGTGCCCACATTCGTACGCTGTTGTTGACCCTGTTCTATCGCCAAATGCCACAATTGGTAGAGCGCGGCCACATCTACATCGCGCAACCACCTTTGTACAAAGTCAAAGCCGGTCGCGACGAACGCTATTTAAAAGATGACGCGGAAGAAGCGGTCTACATGACCACCGTTGCATTAAATGGCGCAGCGCTCACACCAAGCACAGGCGCAGAGCCTATCGTTGGTGAAGCACTGGGCGAATTAGTCCGCCAATTCAACCTTGCCAACGCCATCATGACGCGCCTAACCCGCGTCATCGACCGCGCTGCTTTGACCGCGATCATGACCGGTGTCGCACTGAAAATGGACACGCCAGAAAACGCCGAATTGTCCGCGCAAGAGTTGACCAAAACCATGAACGATCCAGCCGTCAAAGCCGTCGTTCGCAGTGACGAACTCTCAGGCATGCTCAGCCTGCGCATAGAACGCATGTACCACGGCAACGTCAAAGTCAGCAGCATCGACGCCGACTTCGTCGAAAGCAGCGATTACAAAGTATTAGAAAACGCCGCACAAACCTTCAAGGGCTTATTAGGCGAAGGCGCCTTCATCCGCCGTGGCGAAGGCGAACGCATGAAAGAAGTCGCAGTACAAGACTTCCACCACGCCATGCTCTGGCTACGCGAAGAAGCCGAACGCGGCGTCTCCAAACAGCGCTACAAAGGATTGGGCGAGATGAACCCAAGCCAATTGTGGGAAACCACGATGGACCCAACCGTACGCCGCCTGCTCAAAGTACAAATCGAAGACGCGATTGCAGCGGATCAGATCTTTACGACCTTGATGGGCGACGATGTGGAACCACGTCGTGCGTTTATTGAGTCTAATGCGCTTCGGGCTGGGAATATTGACGTTTGATCGTCAACGCGATCTGGAGAAGCCCAACCTTGTGTTGGGTTTTTTTTCGCTTTGAAAAACATAATTAATAAGAACCAATTCGCAAAACACTGATTACGCATACAGCATTATTGTGGTTTAATGTAAAATTCTAGCTCGCCCATCTAACTAAAAGATAGTAAATTTTTAATTATTAATAGTCGTCTGAAGCGATATTGATTCAGGCTAGCCGTAAATTTTTATTTACCTACTAGGTAAAAATAAGTATTATGCAATGCGGAGAACATATCTTTGGAAATTCTCTTTAAGAACAAGAAATTACGTGACATTTGCGAAAAGCAAGCACACGCAAAAAAGCTTTTGGGCGATATCGGTGCAAGGAAGTTATTTTCTCGACTGTCTGACTTAGCGGCTGTTAACCGAGTAACAGATCTCATCGCTGGAAACCCTCATCCGTTGAAGGGCGATAGGTTAGGTCAATTTGCATTAGATCTTGCTGGCGGTTGGCGCTTGGTGTTTGAATCGGCAAATGATCCCATTCCACGTAATCTAGACGCATCAATTGATTGGTCCCGTGTGACCATCATAAGTATTGAATTTATTGGTGATTATCATGACTAATCTCACTTTACAAAAAGCAAGCGATACCCAATCGTTCGCACCCGATTGGGTATCGCCGCCTGGCGACACCATTTTGGATCTTTTGGAAGAACGTGATTGGACGCAAAACCAATTAGCAGATCGACTAGGCTATTCCACCAAGCACGTCAGCCAACTTATTAATGGTAAAGTTCCACTCAGCGAAGATGCTGCCATACGCTTACAAAATGTATTTGGTGCCTCCGCTGGCTTTTGGCTCACGCGCGAGGCGCAATACCGTCAACGTATCGCATCGATTGAGGCCGCAGAGCAAAATGCGAATAGGGTGTCTTGGCTCGATCAGTTCCCAATTAAAGCCTTAATGGATGCAGGTGTATTAGACAAGTGCCGAGTCGACGCCAAATCTAAACCGCAACTGGTTGGCAAGCTATTGGCATTTTTTGGAGTGGCGACACCGAATCAATGGCAAAGCCATTATTGCGATATGCAATTAGCGTTTCGTCGCAGCCGTGAAGAACAGTCAAATATTGGCGCGATTTCAGCGTGGCTAAGACTAGGTGAGCAAGCGGCAGAAAAGCTCTTGTTAGATAAATCGGCAAACGCCAAATACGATGAAGCACGCTTACGCGCAAATCTGCCACAGATTCGCGCATTGACGACCTTAACACCAGCAGAGTTTCTTCCGCAGTTAAAGCAGCTTCTACATGAAGCGGGAGTCGCACTCGTTCTCGTACCGGCGATTACCGGCACCCACGTATCAGGCGTTGCGCGTTGGCTTAACCCACATCGACCATTAATTCAGTTGTCGTTGTACGGTAAGAGCAATGATAAATTCTGGTTCACGCTTTGCCACGAAATCGCACATATTCTGTTGCACAGTAAGGAAAAAAAATCCATTTTTCTTGATGACATAGGACAGGCTGGTTCTAACAACCAACAAGAGCAAGAAGCCAATACTTGGGCGAGGGATTTTTTGATCTCATTAGACTACGCCGAGCAGTTATAACAAAATGAGTGAGCATCAATTAATTTTTAATCGAAGCTGACCCCTATATTTGAGGCAGTTATGACCAATAAAACCAATCAACCAGCTTTACCGCCAGATGCAGATCAAGCCTACCTTGATCTACTCAGGCAAATATCAGACACCTATACGCAAGGGCGTATTCAGGCGGTGCAGGCTGTCAACACCCACATCACGCAAACCTATTGGCAAGTCGGGCGGCAGATTGTGGAGTTTGAGCAGGGCGGCAAAGCCAAAGCCCAATACGGCAAAGCGCTGATCAGCAATCTCGCCAACGACCTCAGTCTGCGCCATGGCAAGGGGTTTAGCCGCACTAACTTAATCTCTATGCGGCTGCTGTACCTGCGTTACCCAATAAGTCAGACACTGTCTGACTTATTGGGCTGGTCACAGTGGGTGGAACTGCTCAAAATAGACGACCCGCTGGAACGTAGCTTCTACGAGCAACAAAGCATACGCCAGCGTTGGTCGGTTCGAGAGTTGATACGGCAAAAAAACAGCGCCCTGTTTCTGCGCCTCGCCGCCAGCAAAGACAAAGCCAGCATCATGCAGCTTGCCACACAAGGCCAGCTCATAGAACAGCCCGCCGATCTGTTGCGCGAGCCCTATGTATTCGAGTTTCTGAAAATTCCCGAGCCTTATCTAGTGTCTGAAACCCAGCTAGAAACCCTGCTGTGCAACCACCTGCAGCAGTTTCTGCTGGAATTGGGCAAGGGCTTTACCTTCGTAGGACGGCAATACCGAGTTACCCTGAACAATACACACTACAAAGTGGATCTGGTTTTTTATCATCGTATCCTGCGCTGCTTTGTGCTGATCGACCTCAAAATTACCGATGTGCAGCACCACGATATCGGCCAGATGAACATGTACCTCGGCTACTTTGCCGCAGAAGAAAACACAGAAGGCGACAACCCGCCCATCGGCATCATCCTAAGCCGTAACAAGGACGAGCTGCTGGTCGAATACGCCACCTACCAAATGAACAGCCAGCTCTTTGTACAGAAATACCAGCTCTACCTGCCCGAGCGCGAAGAACTCCGCCGCGAGCTAGAACTGACCTTGCGCGAAGCGGGTACAGAATCTGGAGAAGCGTCATGAAAACGAGTTTGCTTGCAAACTAGAAATTCATATTCACGCTTGCTGTAGCTTGATGAGTCGACGCAAAACTCGGGCTGTTACGCTTTTCTAACCCAGACGCTAGCGAAGCCTTATAATTGTCGCCGACGAAGCCGAACGACCAGGGGTCAGCATCGCATTAAATTTAAGCGATGCTGACCCCTTAGATTATTAGTCCGGCGTTTCGCGGGATCATAGAAAGCCACAAGGTAAGAATAAAGTAAGAATCATCATCAGATAAATTAGCTGATGATGACCCTTTTAGTTCCAAATCCAAACCATCAGAGGCTTCATTAATGAGCAGTCAAGGATCGAAGCGCGAAACACTTCCGTTAGGCTTGTATGATCGACTTATTTATTCAGATGAAATGAGTCAACTTAATGCCTTGATTGAAAGCAATCAGGCACTCATTGAAGAGCCATCAGAAATCCAACGTCGCGAACATTTGATTCATGAAATTTCCTCTCGATTACCAGAGCTTCTTGATGAAGTCGAAACTGACTCTGAAGGAAAAGCAGAACAAGCGCGGGCTGAATTAAAGTTGATTAGCCATTTATTGCGCGAAGCCCGCCTGCAAACAAAAACTACGTCAATCGATCGTGCACCTGTAGAACCTTTGCGTATTCTGCGAGCTTTACATGCTCCCAATGCACCTCCAGTATTACCATCAACTGGATTGCGGCGTCCTTGGCTCTTCACATCTGCACGTAGTGATCCAGCCTTACTTGACGAACTTCGCGCAGAATTGGCAACAGTAGATCGGGTTGATATTTTAGTTAGTTTTATTACATGGAGTGGCGTCCGCAAACTATTGGATGTATTTAAGCAAACAACAGCATTGAATGCCCAAGGGGTTTCACGTACGCGCTTTCGCATTTTGACCACTACCTATATCGGCGCTACTGAGGCGCGTGCGGTCAACTGTCTCGCTGAATTACCCGGAGTTGAATTGCGTATTTCTTTAGATGGGCGACGCAGTCGGTTGCACGCGAAAGCGTGGATATTCCATCGACACTCAGGATTCGGCACAGCTTTTGTAGGTAGTGCAAATCTATCTGAATCAGCACTAATTGGTGGAATCGAATGGACAGTGAAAATTGCGCAAGCAACAGATCATGAATTATTTTCAGCGGCCGGTGCGCACTTCGAAACGCTTTGGAATGATCAAGAATTTCAGCCATACAACCCACATGACGCGCAACAACGTCAATCTCTCGAGCAAGCAATACGAGACCAAAGACGCGACCCCCGAACGAATAAAAATGTGGAAGAACCTATCGCGATTCACGCATGGTTTGAACTTCGTCCAAAGTCATATCAGCTCGAAATGCTCGAACGACTCGAAGCAGAGCGGCGTCATGGACGTAGACGCAATCTGCTTGTTGCCGCAACTGGTACTGGAAAAACAGTTGTTTCGGCTTTTGATTATCAACGTAGAGCTCGCGAAGAGGGGACTCCACCGCGGCTACTGTTCATAGCACACCGTGTACAAATTTTAAAACAAGCGCTCGCCACATTTCGCCAAGTTTTGCGTGAACCAAGTTTCGGTGAACTACTTGACGGAGACAATGAGCCTACACAATATGATCATTTGTTCGCGACGATTAATACCGTACACAGCCGCAATTTGGTTATGCAGTTGGGTGCTGAGCATTGGCGCGTAGTGATTGTTGATGAAGCTCATCACATACCCGCAAAATCATTTGAGCAATTTGTTCGAGCGGTTAAACCGCATATATTGTTAGGGCTGACTGCAACCCCCGAGCGTGCAGACGGAAAAAGTTTGAACGAATATTTTGATGCAAGACCAGATGGTTCTCCTGCGGTTTCCTTACGTCTATGGGATGCATTAGACCAACAACTGGTAGCACCGTTTGAATACTATGCGACAGCGGACGAAACCGATTTGTCGACAGTGAAATGGAATCGGGCAGAAGAAACATCGCAGCTTGATCAATTAATATCAAGCAACACTATTCGCAGCAGAACTATTGTTAATGCTTTGGAGCTCTACGTATCTGATTTGGGTAAATTAAAAGGCATTGCGTTTTGTGTCAGTGTGCAGCATGCCAAATTTATGGCTGAATGGTTTGAAAAATCTGGACTTCCGGCACGTAGCCTTACGGGCATGAACACTAGCGAAGAACGCGATAGTACGATAAGGAATTTGCGATCTGGTGTAATCAAACTCATCTGTACGTGCGACCTATTTAATGAGGGCGTAGATATCCCAGAAGTAAATACATTACTGCTTCTACGTCCAACACAAAGCCCTGTACTTTTTCAACAGCAAATTGGACGTGGTTTACGCCTTTTAGATGGTAAAGACAGCTGTCTGATTCTCGATTTCGTTGGTCAATATAATGAAGAATTTCGGTTTGATACTTTGCTGAGAACAATTACAGGTTTATCACGGTTACAACTCAAGGAGTCTGTGGAAAGCGGCTTCGGTCTTTTACCGACTGGTTGTCATATTCAGTTCGATCGCGTGTCGCGTGAGCGGGTTCTTTTGAGCTTGCGAGCAGCACTTAATTTGAACGCTGTTCGACTTCGTAAAGAACTCGCAGCTTGGGCTGCACTTCGTGCAGGAAAACCGCTTACGTTAAAAGATTTTTTGCGTGAAAATCAATTGGATATTTCTGATATCTATGCAAAGCGGCATTCTTGGAGCAGTTTCAAGCGAGATGTCGGATTGCCCGTGCCAGAAGCAGGTCCGAGAGAGAGCGAGCTTTCTCGCAACCTTGGACGAGTGTTGCATGTCAACGACCCTAATGCACTTAACGCATGGACAACGGTTCTTAGTAGCGGCGAAATCGATCCGTATAGAGTCCAGATGTTAGCGTATCAATTGCTTGATAATCGCGATGATCTGATTGACCCAGAGGGCTTCCATCAGATGATGAACTTGCATCCAGCTATACGTGATGAATTGCGTGAAATTATTGATTTCCTAATTGATGAAACCACGATTAGCTCCCATCCATTGCCTGACGTTCCGTCTGATTGGCCACTCAATTTACATGCGCGCTATGGCCGTCGAGAAATTCAAACTGCTGCTGGACATTTGACTCCTTTTTCACGGCCAATGTTTAACGAAGGGTGTTTACTCTTTGCCGATAAAAAAATAGAATTGTTGTTCGTCACGCTAGATAAACGTGAAGGTTTCTCTGAGCGTGTGCAATACCACGATTACGCCATTAGTCCAGAACAGTTTCATTGGCAGACCCAAAATCGCGCAGGTTTTGACAATGCAACAGGCCGTCGCTATATCGATAGTCGAGAAAACGGTTGGTGTTTTCAACTGTTTGTACGGGAAAACACAGAGAGCGCTTATGTCACACTAGGCCCCGTCGTTCTAGAGGAACACGAAGGTGATCGACCAATCTCAATTACATGGAGATTAAAAAATCCTATGCCTGTTGAAATATTTCGACGGTTCAGCATACTCCGAGGTGGGTAGTGTAATTTTTTCCTTCGTTAACTCGGATTTAAGATATGGATCATCTGAAGTTAATCGGACGCTTGATTTGACGCGCCAATCCGATTTTTGTGAGTGATGCTGCTCGATGTTTGATTCTAAATTCAATGGACAAATCATTATGCGGTACCTCTGTCACAAGATAGCAAACGCGGTTCACGTATTGGATGCCCGGTACTATCCATTGATCATTCGCTTCACCATCGAGAACGGTCCAAACAAATTCGCCGCGCAAACTACGAACCAGATCGTAGTCTGCATCGAAAGTTTCTAAACCAAGCCCACCCCAAATATCATAACTAGCCTTTGGATGGTGGTAGGGCTTGAAGTGTTTGTAGAAAGTATCTTCATGCAGTGTCAAAGTTGACGTACTCATGCTGGTTTTTCCGCGAGTTTTGAAATGAAAGCGGTGATGTCTCTCCTATGCGAATCGGTGGGTACGCTTTCAACTTCATTTATGCATTCAAACTCATGCCAATCATGGTCCAGTTCCTCGTCATAGTCATCAAAGAAAAGCGAAGGAACACCCGCATTGAACGCATCAAAATACATTTCATCAATGAGTCTTTGTTTGATCATTTCATTGAGCTTTTCTAGCGAAGTTTGATCTTTATTCGCAAAGACTACGGTGCCGAAATTTTTGAAATTTCCAGCATCACGATATAAGTAAGAAAATTCGATATTCATTGCAAAGCCCCGATTTTGAGACGTTAAACCAGAATGAATAATTATTCTACCCTGGTAATATTTGCAATGGTAGTCATCGTGTTTCTTTACTACCCACCCCATCTCTCACACAAGTTGACGTACCCAATGAAAGGCCTCAGCATCAATTAATTTGTTATCGATGCACCCTTTCACTCCATATTTAAAAACCCCATGCATAAATTTCGTGGCCTACCGAATCCCTCCCGGCAAAACCCCCAACTCCCGCTTAACCAAATGCCGCAGCATGGTCCCATTCTGATAGCCGACACGTTCTGCGACTAGCTCGATGGATAAGTTGGTCGACTCTAACAAATGCACAGCGCGCATCAGTTTTCGTCTTTGAATAAATTTGATAGTCGAGTCGCCTGTGGCTTCTTGTATTTTTCTCGATAGCGTTTTGGTGGAGACAGCGAATTGTGATGCGAGTTCTTGCACTGAGAGTGGGCGGGCGATGTTTTTGTCTATCCATTTTTCGGCAGCGATGACGATGGGGTCGAGGTGTTGATTCTGGGTGGGAATCATAAATCGTGCTTGCGATGAGCGCTGTTCGATCAGGAGATAGCGTGAGCACAAATAGGCGATGTTTGAGCCTACTACTTCCGCGACGATGTCGAGCACCACGTCCATTTGTGAAAAAACCGCGCCCGCTGTGAGGAAATTACCGTCGCGTACCAGCATTTTGGCTTCATCTAGGATGACATCGGGGTAGCGTTGCCTGAACGCCGTGGCTAGCCACCAGCTGGTGGTTGCTGTCCTGCCTTTGAGTAAACCCGCTTCTGCAAGCATGAAGGTCGAGGCGCAAGAGACACTGAGGCAGCTCCCGCGTTCTGCATAGTGTTTAAGTACGTCCATGACTTGCGAGACTTCTTTGCTGCTCAAACTGTCTTCTAGTTCCGCGAGCAATTTTTTGCCTGAGCCTGGTAGTAGCACCCAATCGGCTTCCGCTTCACCGCGTAGTAGTTGCTGAAAAGTGTAGTCACATGTGAGCTCTAATCCCGCTCCCGTGCGGATTTTTTTACGATGTCCGGCGGTGACGATACGAAAGCTTTGCGACTCGTGGTTGCGCTCGATGAGGAAGTTAGCCGTGCGCAAAATGTCCAGCGTAATTGCCAGACCGGAATCCAATATGCCTTCTGTGGCTAAAACAAGAAAGGTTTTCATTTGTCCATTATCACATGAAATATGTCAGATTAGACACTTCAAAAACACGCACCCTCCATCTATAGTTTGCTCACTGTCGAAATATTACGTACGAGGTGAGGTTTCATGAGTCAGGTTCCACAATCCAATCCGCAGCTACCGCTTTCCGACCAGCCAAGTCTCTTGCTAGCGGGTTTTCAAGTGAGGATGTTGAGCTTCATTGGCAGCACGAAGAAAGTCTATGTCGCTGGTGATGGACCCGCAGTCATCGTGCTCACAGAGATGCCTGGCATCAGTCCGCAAGTGATCCGCTTCGCTAAGTGGGTGATAGACGCCGGTTTTACCGTGTATCTACCGTCTTTGTTTGGTGTCGATGGCGCGGTGCCGAATGCTGAAGACGGTGCTGCGATTTTGAAACGGGCTTGTGTCAGCGCCGAGTTTCGCGCCTTTGCGAGTAATGAGTCTAGCCCGGTGACACAGTGGTTACGGCAATTGGCCAAGCACGCGCATCAAGAGTGCGGTGGCGTCGGTGTGGGGGCGATTGGTATGTGCTTTACGGGTAACTTTGCGCTGACCATGATGCTGGAATCGGTCATGCTAGCGCCGGTGTTGTGCCAGCCTTCGCTACCATTCGATGATCCTTCAGCGATTAATATGTCGGATGATGAGCTGCAAGCCGTCGCCGCTAGGCTAGAGAAAGACGATTTGTCGGTGCTGGCCTACCGCTTTGAAGGCGATCGCTATTGCCGCGCCGAGCGCTTTGATGCGTATAGCAAGGCCTTAGGTAAACGATTCGTCGCCAAGGTTTTACCCGATAGCGCTGCGCATCCTCATCCGCCGCCGTTCTTCGAAAAAGTCGTCGCTTGTCCGCATAGCGTGGTGACGGCGCATCTGGTGGATGAGCAAGGACAGCCTACCATCGCCGCACGGGACGAAATTCTGGAATTTTTCAAAAGCAAATTGTTGCCTGCGACGGACACCACGCTGTCTGAAATAGCGCCAGCGTCGTCCAACAATCATTGTTAGTGAAGGATGTGCGAATGACGATCAACACAGCAAGCTTATCCTTAGGTGCAGATCAACCGGTACGCAGCCTCGCGCCGCATGTGCTTGCTGAGCTTAATTACTATCGACCTAGCTCTACCCGCCCGGTTAGCTACACGTTCGAGCCGCCTGCAGGCGTGCCATGGGAGAGTGGCGACTATGATGTGCACAAAATGGCGATACACAACGCCCGACAATTAGCCACGAGACCGCGACTTCAAGTGGAGGGATTTGAGTTGTGGGATGCGAGCACCGAGGTTAGCGATTTTAGTGATCGTGCAAATATTGAAGACGTGTACTACCGCGAAGCCCGTCAACTTGCACTCGCGGTGACAGGTGCCAAACAGGCCTATGTGTTTGATCATTTACTTAGGCGTCGAGCGCCGAGAGACAATCCTCTCGATTTTGGTAAGCGCGGCGCGAATGGCTATGCGGCAGCGAATGGTCGCATTCATAATGATTACACCGAGGAATCAGGGAAGCGGCGACTCGCACTCGTGATTGAAGACTTGCATCAACGCGAACAAGTCACGCGCTTTAGCATCATCAATATGTGGCGCGCACTCAATGGCCCCATGCAAGACGCGCCTTTGGCGATTTGTGACGCTAGAACGGTATCGAGCAAGGAATTATTCCATTGCGATGTACGCTATCCGAATCGCACAGGTGATATCTATTTGCTTCAGCATTCTCCTCAACATCGCTGGTTTTACTATCCGTCTATGCGTAAAGAAGAAGTGCTGATTTTCAAGCAATACGATTCCTTGCACACCAACACCTCTCGCTTTACGCCACATTCAGCCTTTGACTTACCCGCAGTTCCGCCTGATACGCCGCCACGTGAGAGTATTGAATTACGTTGCTTAGTCACCTATTAGAGTTTTCCATGCATAAAAACACTTCTGCAAAAGCATTGCCAGAAATCGAATTTTGGTTTGAATTTGCCAGCAACTATAGCTACCTCAGCGTCATGCGCATTGAGGAATTGGCTCGTCTCTATCAAGTCAAAATAAAGTGGTGTCCATTTTTACTCGGGCCTATTTTCAAATCGCTGGGTTGGAATACTTCACCCTTTGTCCTGCAGAAAAATAAGGGGGACTATGTGTGGCAAGACATGGCGCGCCAAGCAAAAAAGTATGGCCTCGCATGGACGCAACCGACACAATTTCCT
Organism: Undibacterium sp. Ji22W; assembly: GCF_049340305.1. Classification (NCBI taxonomy): domain Bacteria; kingdom Pseudomonadati; phylum Pseudomonadota; class Betaproteobacteria; order Burkholderiales; family Oxalobacteraceae; genus Undibacterium; species Undibacterium sp. Ji22W. The sequence continues at coordinate 830,102 of NZ_JBMPOU010000002.1, forward strand.
CGTTCTGCTTTATTGCCTATGCGGGTCGCGGCAGCCTATAAAGATGCGTCATGGATAGCTGAATTCTGCCGAGCGATCATGCACATCAATTTTGTGCGAGATAGGGAGATCGATAGTGCGACGGTCGTCCAGCAAGTGTTGACGGATCTCGCACTAGACGCCAATCTCATATTGAGAAACATGGAGAGCGACGAGAATAAGATCAAGCTGAGGCAACAAACCGAATTGGCGATAACGAAGAAGATCTTTGGGGCACCGAGTTTTATTGTGGAAGGACAGCTGTTCTGGGGGGATGACAGATTGGAGGATGCTTTGCATTTTGCACGAGGGGTTTATGATCGGAACTAAGGCGTATTGGCGTTATGCTGGAATTGAAATCGAACGATAGGTGGTGGGGGAAATATTCCCTCTCCCGCTAGCGGGAGAGGGCTAGGGTGAGGGTAGCTCAGCGACCGCGAAGTGTTTGAATAATACGAAACAGGACAAAGATTTAGATATTTCTGGTTTAAAAAATGTTATCTGAATCTGGGCGTCCCTCATCCCCGCCCCTTCTCCCGCATGCGGGAGAAGGGAGTTACAAGCCAAAACTGGCAAGAAAATTATTTCGGACTGCATCCAGAATTCGCCTTTACGTCTGTGAAACTAGATTCCGGATCAAGTCCGGAATGACAGTTCACTTGTTTGCATTTGACCGAAGCAAGTCTTATCACAGGAACTAAATAATCACCTTTATTAAGAGACTACTAATGACCATGCCCAATCCAATCACCGAGAACCATCCAAAGCCACCAATTGCTGCTTCACAAGTCCCTGCGCGATTGACGCCATCTAACTATCCATCGATTTTCGCGATCCAAATGGACGGGCGAAAAAAGCACGCGTTAGGTGACTATTTTGGTCTGAATAACTTCGGTGTGAATTTGACTGAACTACAACCAGGTGCGCGTTCATCATTGGTTCACTATCACACACGGCAAGATGAATTCATCTACGTGTTGGAAGGGAGCGTGAGCTTGATCCTTGGTGATGCCGAGCAAGTGCTGCATGCAGGTATGTGCTGTGGTTTTCCAGCGATGGGCGCTGCGCACTCACTCATTAATCGCAGTGATAAGATGGTACGTTATCTCGAGATCGGTGATAGAACAGAGGGTGACGAGGGAATCTATCCTCAGGATGATTTACAGGCGCTGCGCGTTGATGGGCGCTGGCAATTCGTGCATAAAGACGGACGTCCTTATGGTAACGATGTCTAGTCGGGGTGTTCGCAATATTGATTAACAAGGATAAATAAGCCAATGATGAATGTTTCTTCAAGAGCCTCCAAAGTCGCTCTGGTCACCGGTGCCAGCAGAGGGATAGGCGCGGCCACCGTTTTGGCACTTGCACGTGACGGCTATGCGGTCGGTATCAACTATTTGAGTAGCGACAGCGCTGCACAGCAATTGCTGAACGAGGTGATGAAGTTGCGTGGGCGTGCCGTGTTGTTAAAGGCCGATGTGTCACAGCAGAACGAAGTTGAGCAGATGTTTCTACGGTTGGATAAAGAGCTAGGAACGATCGATGTCTTGGTCAATAACGTGGGTATCTTGTTGCCGCAAGCCAGTGTCGTCGATATGGACGCGGAGAGAATTCTTCGCGTGTTGCAGACCAATGTACTGAGCGCATTCTTGTGTAGTAAGTACGCAATCCAGCGCATGTCGACTCAGTTTCATGGCAAAGGCGGTGCGATCGTGAACGTCTCCTCGGCAGCAGCTCGCCTTGGCTCGCCTAACGAATACGTCGATTACGCCGCATCAAAAGGTGCAATCGATTCGCTAACCAAAGGCTTGTCCTTGGAGCTTGCGCCACAGGGCATACGAGTAAATTCCGTCCGTCCAGGATTCATCCATACCGACATCCACGCTGCCGGAGGTGATCCGCTGCGTGTTGATCGCTTGAGTGCAGGGATTCCTTTAGGACGTGGCGGGTATCCGAACGAAGTTGCAGAGGCTATTTGTTTTTTAGCGAGCGAGGCGTCGTCCTATATGACGGGTGCCTTTTTGGATATCGCAGGCGGTAAATAAGTAATTGTGTCATTCGGTAGTCTTCGCATTTTGCGTGCAGACTGGCGGACAACTATAACGAAATCGGATTGAATAAACTATGAGCATCAGTGGACCAGAATTAAAACTTCGTGAACTCGGCATCGTCTTGCCTTCAATAAGCCCACCCGCCGGTAATTATGTGTCGGTCATCAGAACCGGAAATCTGGTGTTAACATCTGGCCGGGCAGCGCCAGCAATAGACGGGGTCGTGCCTAAGGGCAAATTGGGTAGAGAATACACCAGCGATGAGGGTTATCAATTTGCGCGCCTCGCCTGCCTCGATTTGCTAGCGGCAGTACAAAAGGAATTGAGTTCGCTGAATCAAATCGTACGATTCGTTGAATTGCATGGTGCTTTGAATACCACAGAAGATTTTAGTGATCATGCGCATGTGCTTGATGGGGCATCTGATTTGTTAGTGGAGATTTTTGGCGAAGCAGGCATGCACGTGCGCTCTGTCATTGGTGTGCATTCACTGCGCAATGGCGTGCCTCTGACCGTCAAGGCGACGCTAGAAGTTTAATAACCGATTAGTATCGATCAAATTTAAATAGAGAGGTGGCAATTGATTTCACATGTCTTCCTAGGAATTACCGAACACGCGCGTGCCCATGATTTTTATTCCGCGATCATGGATGAGCTGGGCTATGTTTTGAAGTTTTGTTATCCCGAAAAATCGTGGTCTGGCTGGGTTGAGAAAGGTACGCTTCGGCCCATCGTAGGCATTGGTAAGCCCTACGACGGAGAGCCCATGAGTGCGGGGAATGGTCAGATGCTGGCATTGTTAGCCAAAACTCGAAAAATAGTGGATGCAACTCATGCTAAAGCCATCGCACTCGGCGCAACTTGCGAAGGTACCCCTGGCCTACGCCCGCATTACCATCCCAATTATTACGGTGCCTATTTCCGTGATCTTGATGGGAACAAGATTGGTATCTGCTGTCATGCGAGCGAAGACTAGGACGTGTCGCCGAGGAAATTTGAGAAGTGCTAACCGGCGAGGGTAAGATGGATGAAAGGCTGCGATTGCAGCCTTTCTTGCTTTTTTGCTCATGCAATTCTTTATGCCTTTTGAAAAGCACGGCCACGCAAGCGACAAACCGCACAGAAAACATGAAACAACTAGACGGCAAGTGCCCCAAAGGAATATTCTTTCACTATTCCCTGAGGTAATGGTTCCAAAGCAGCGAGTGCGTTGCTTAATGGACAAATGATTAATTCAGTAACCATGTTTGCTGTGCCAATCATCTATCAACAATAATTCAGACCACTGATGGCGTTGAACCGTATTATTTTTTAAAGAATTTTTAGGAGTTGGTTATGGGCAAGGACGAAAACGGTGTTGTGTACGGAACGGAAGATCTGTTAACCGCTTTATGTAATTCCGTCACGCGAGTATTGAACGTGGCGACACAAACGAAGATCCATTATTCGGCCATGGTGCAACGCATTACCAAAATCGGACTCAAGCCAGACATCGGCTGCTTCGTGTTATTCGATGGCGGTTTTTCTGGCTTGGTCGTATTGAATTTTTCTGGTTCCGCTGCCTTAGAAATTTACGAAAAATACATGTTGAGTATGGGCATGCCAAAATCCGAGCTTGCCTCTGCGTTTACTTCGGATGAAGTCTCGAATATTTTGGGTGAACTAATGAACCAAATCGTGGGTGACTTCACTGGCAAGATCCGTCGCGAGCTGCAAACCAATATCACGCAAAACCAACCAAAAATGTTGGTACTCAACAAACAAGTCATGCTCAGCGTCGATACGCCGCTTGATCGCCCAGAAATCCGGCGCGTCTCTTTCTTCACCGAGAGCAACAACATCTTCTATCTGGAGCTGGCAATCGACCGCACCGAATTTATCAAACTTCACGACTTTGATTCTAGCGAAGTGCTCGACCCAGATGCCTTGCTCGATAGTGAGCAAGCAGATCGCGCAAAAGGTGTGCAAGCGGCAGCCGCAGCGCCTGCTGAGGACAATGATAGCGATGAGTTATTGCGGTCTTTAGGAATGTAAGCCTGTCCCAAGTTGTCAGGGGTCGGTAGCAAGAAATAGTTCTTTCATGCTGTCCCCTGAAAAATGCCAAGTGATCGTGACATTGCCGACTCCTATAATCATGAATCATGAATCACGAACTATCAAGATTTTAAAGTCTATACGCACTGCATTTTTTTCACATAAAGTTACTGTGTGAAGCATCGTTGTAGATCTTGATGCCAAGACCTTATCCCGTTTTTGGCGCCCCTGATTTGATGTTTCATTTAGATTCAAAATGCCGCCACGATCAAGGTCAATGATCGATAGCATTCTTCTTTTCTATTCTGTCCCTGTACCATGCGTCGACTTCAATGTGTCTTACTCTTCTGTGCCACGCTATTAGCTGACTTTACATCGAACACGCTGGTACAAGCACAAACTACATCGCACCTAGCGCAAATCAAAACCCGCAACACTCTGCGCGTAGGCACCACCGGTGATTACAAGCCCTTCAGTTATCGTACCAATACGAACAGCCCCTTCATCGGCTTTGATATCGAGATGGCACAGGCGTTGGCGAAAGCGCTTGGTGTGAAGCTCGAACTGGTGCCAACCTCGTGGCCAACGCTGATGAACGATCTAGAGAATGATCGCTTTGATGTGGCAATGAGTGGCGTGTCGATCTCTGCTGCGCGGCAAAAATTGGCGATGTTTTCGATCGCTTATTTACAGGATGGGAAGACGCCGATTACTTTGTGCGCGCATCAGGCGCGCTTTCAAAGCTTGGCACAGATAGATCAGGCTGACGTGCGTGTGGTGGTGAATCCGGGTGGAACCAATGAAAGTTTTGCACGTGCCAATTTGCAGCGTGCGCAGATGATTGTCTATCCCGATAACAATCACATCTTCGATCAGATTGTGGAGGGCAAAGCGGATTTAATGATCACCGACGCAATCGAAGCACGCTTGCAGCAACAACTCAAACCAAGCTTGTGTGCAGTACATCCCGAAGCACCCTTCAACGTCTCTGAGAAGGCGTATCTGCTACCACAAGACGCGGTATGGAAAGCCTTCGTTGATCGTTGGTTGCTGTCGTATATGGAACACGGCAAGCTCGCTGATAGCTTGGAAAAGTGGTTGCATCATCCGTGGCCGCAAGCGAGTCCGTCTGCAATACAAGTCGATGAACTACGTGATCTGATGGCGCAACGTTTGTCTATGATGGAAGATGTGGCGCGCCATAAATGGAATCAGCAAAGCGCGATCGAAGATCTGCCGCGCGAACAAAAAATCATCGCTTCTTTACAGCAACAAGCAACAGCACTCGGTATCCCAGCGACATGGGCGGAACATTTTTTTCGAGGGCAAATCGAAGCGGCGAAGCAAATTCAGCATGAACATTTTGTGCAGTGGCAAACACAGCAACGCGGCAAATTTGAAAATGTACCAAACTTGGATACCATCATTCGCCCAGAATTAGATCAACTCACCACACAGATTTTGCGACAATTAGCCTTGACTTGGCCAGCACTGCAAACTGCGCGAGAACAGCCACGAATTACGCAAGCAATGCAGAAATTACGCGACACACATTTGAGCACAGTTGCGGTGACTTTAGCGATCAAGCCCTTGATCGATGGCAGCGCATTCTAAATTTTTGTGCAATAACCCGGCTCTCCCACCTTCTAAAGAATCGCTGCGCAGCTAAACGGCCACAAATAAATTAGCCGGAACCCAAGTTAAAATCAAACTTTTCAATGACCTGCAAAAAAATCTGCAAAGCAGGATTGGCATCACCCTCGCGCCAAAGAACCAGCAAATCTGAAGTCGGCGGTATTTTGATGAAGTTCACTTCATGTTTTAAGTGATGCGAATAAGAAATCGGCATGATAGAAATGCCCAGCCCTTTGGCGACCAGACCCAAGAGTGCGACGCCGAAATCGGATTCCACATGGATGATGGGATCGAAGCCCGCACCTTGAAAAATCGCACGTAGCTGCGAAGCATGTTCGCTTTTGCCGGTAAGCGCTGGCAATACGAATTCTTCGTCTTTGAGTTTGTAAAGGTCCTGCAATTTAAGTTCGCGCTTACCCGCAAAGCGATGGCCAGCAGGCACTACCAAGGCAAAATTCTCTGTCATCAAATAGCTTGATGACAGATCATTAGCTTTTGCCGATTCTCGATTGAAGGCTATATCAATACGATGCGCCAGCAAAAACGGATCGACATCGCTGGCGTCGACCTCGATCATTTGCGCGACGATATGTGGGTACTTTTGATGCAAAGCTAACAGCAGATCAGGCAACACCGAAAAGGTAATCGAGGCCGGAAATCCTATACGTATTGCGCCGATTTCACCGGAGGCAATCAGGCTCGCGCGGCGCGTTACGCTTTCATAGTCGGCTACTAACTTGGCATATTGATCGCGTAGAAATTCACCGGCGGGCGTGAGTTTGACATTACGTTTATCACGTTCAAACAAATCAAAACCCAGCTCTTGCTCCATGCTTTTGATATGTCGACTGAGCGCCGATTGGGTGATGAAGACTTTCTCGGACGTTTTCCAAAAATGGAGTTCATCTGCCAATGCCAAGAAGTATTGTATTTGTTGAAGGTTCATCGCTGCGCCGCTCGTTAAGATTAATTAACTAACCCATATTTCACATTAATTGAATCGAATTTAGCATTTTTATGCATTAAATAGAAGTGTAAATTGCGTCTATGTGTTCAACAGATCACTGTTGAGGTGAAGCGAAGGAAAGAGTATGAAAACGCAGCAAATGAAACAGGACAAATACTTAAATGGCTTGGGCTGGGGTGGCGGTATCGTGTGCCTCATTGCGTATGGTTTAAACACCCAACAACTATTGGCCAGCACGTCGATGGCATTTCTGCTGATGAATGTATTTGGGTGCTGCTGCCTGATCTACTACACATACAGAAAACAAGCTTTCGCCAATACTTTTTTGAACGGTGTTTATTTGTTCATGACGGTGCTGGCGCTGATTGAAAAAGTTTAGATCAGAAGAATTAAATACCGCATTCTAAACACCAAATTCTAAATGCCACATTGTGAATGGAAGAGAACAATGATTACGCTAAAACGCACTGATTCAAGTAATACGGATTTTCAACAACTGGTTGTTGAACTCGATCGTTATCTGGCCATCACGGATGGGGATGAGCATGCGTTTTACACGCAATTTAATAAATCGAACGGTTTGAAATACGTTGTTGTAGCCTACGATGGCGATACGCCGCTCGGCTGTGGTGCGATCAAGAACTATGCTGACGAGGTTATGGAAGTGAAACGTATGTACGTCGCGCCAAGTGCGCGTGGCAAAGGCCTTGCCTCATCTATATTGAAAGAATTAGAAAATTGGGCTGTACAGTTGGCGCATCCAAAATGTCTGCTGGAAACCGGCGTAAATCAGCTGGAAGCGATACGTTTGTATCAAAAAAATGACTACCAAATTATTCCCAACTATGGGCAATATCAGGGTGTGGCAAATAGTGTCTGCTTCGAAAAAACACTAGTCGACACAGCGCAAGAAAAACACGTTGAAATTAGCATACGCTTCGCGGGAGAAAATGATGCCGAGCTACTTACTGAGCTCGGTAGAGAAACATTTCACGATGCATTTTCTGTCTATCCACAAATGCCGGCTGACGATCTCGCCAGCTATTTAAAAGCCGAGTTTACAGTCGCTAATTTGGCAGCCCAATTAGGAGATGAAAAATCTTTTTTTCTGCTAGCTGAGCATGCGGGTGAGGCAGTCGGTTATGCAAAAATGGAGGTACAGCAAGGGATGCCCGGCGTGCACCTAAATAATCCTATTAAGCTAAGACGACTGTATTGCAGACAGCGTTTTCTAGGTCTGGGCGTCGGTGCCAGCTTAATGGAAAGATGTATACTCGAAGCGGCAAATCGACAACATGATGGCATTTATCTCACGGTCTGGGAGCACAATCATCAGGCGCAGGATTTTTATAGAAAATGGTCGTATGAACCTTGCGCTTTAATTGATATAGTTTTGGGACAAGCTGCCTTACGCGATGTAGTAATGCAGAAGCACATTACGTCGGTTTGCTAACGCCACGCCATTAAGAGCTAAGAGCGCTTCAATGGTTTAAAATCAGTCATGCGATTACCTAAAGGAAATCAACATGGACATGAAGCACATCAATGCTGGCAAGCTACGCGCGATTGGTTACGACCTACGTGAACGCCAACTGCGCGTGGAGATGGATGACGGTACGTCCATCGATTATTCTGGCGTCGGGCAGGAGATCTGGCGGCGCTTATCGACCGCATCATCAAGTACGGCATGGAGTTTTTATCGCGATAATATCGAAGAAGAATTTCATGGTAAACGTGGTACGACTCGTTCTTCTTCACCTTCTACCAGTCGTTCTGCTTTAGAAGATTTGTTTAAGCCATCGGCTGACAAAGATAGCATTTGAATATGCGCATTTAATATCGTGACAACGCCCGCTTAGATTGCTGCAAATCGTTGATTTTTGGCGTCCTCGGTCACCATGACTATCGGGCGCTTCTTCTGCTTCTTCTGCTTCTTCTGCTTCTTCCACCTTCCATTAGCTAAACCAATCCCACAGATCAACCAATTTTTGTACGGCAACGAACAAACGAAAGCGTCAGATCGGCGCATGCTGCGTTCTCATCATATTCAGTAATGATAGGAGGCAGAAGTGGAAATTGACCAAAAAAGCGGTGTCCTTATTCAAATACGACAAGTCTGCGATACACAGTGGGAGGTCAACGAAACTGGTACTCAGACACCGCTCGGAACCTTTGAGACGAGAGAGAGTGCGTTCGACTATGCCACTGAAATCTCCAAATCCAAACCTGGCTCGCGCATAGAGTTAGCCGTAGAGCCGAATAAAAAAGAAGCCACAGAAAACGCGAAAGAAACTTTGCTCGATGATGCATTAGAAATGAGCTTTCCTTCCAGCGATCCGATTTCGGTGAACTCCGGAATCACACGAATTGAGGTCGCGCCTGAAATGGTCGATGCAGGTGTAGACCATCAAAATAGCCAAAGTATAGAACCAGCAAAGAAAGAAAAGTAGGCCGTATTCAGCCAATTTTATCGGATCAATTGTCTAGGAAATCATCATGACTCAATATCAAATCGCTGTCGTAGTTGGTAGTCTTCGCAAGGCTTCACTTAACCGCAAACTAGCAGATGCGATGGCAAAGATGGCGCCGCCAGAATTCGTTTTTAAACAAGTCGATATTGGTGACTTACCGCTGTACAACCAAGATGATGATGCGAACCAATGCGAGGCGGTGAAACGATTGAAAGCCGATATTTTGGCGTCGCAGGGATTGCTCTTTGTCACTCCAGAATACAACCGCTCGATTCCTGGCGTGTTAAAAAACGCGATTGATCATGCTTCCCGACCATATGGTCAGAGTGCTTGGGCTGGCAAGCCGGCGGGTGTATTGGGCGTATCCATTGGTGCGATCGGTACTGCGCTGGCACAACAACACTTACGCAATATTCTGGCGAATCTGGATGTGCCAACCCTCGGGCAACCGGAAGCCTTCATTCATGCAATAGAGGGTTTCTTTGATACCGATGGCAATGTTAATGCGGGAAGCAAGAAGTTTATCCAAACTTGGATGGATTCCTATGTGGCTTGGGTCAAAAAGCACGCGAAACAGTCTGCCTAAGAATTTCACCGAACTCCCTAATCCCATTTTCCACAGAAAGAACATCATGCACGAATCCAAAAAATCAGCACACACCGGCATCGATACCGATGCAATCCGCGAAGCAGCTAAAAATTTTGATGATGGTGCGGTCACTGCAGGTTATCAGGGCGACCGCAAACAAGTGATCGCTTTGTTGAATGCGGCATTGGCAACCGAATTGGTATGTGTCTTGCGTTACAAGCGCCATTATTACACTGCCAGCGGTTTACAAAATGGACCAATCAAAGCCGAGTTTTTACAACATGCACTTGAAGAGCAAGCGCATGCCGATCAGCTGGCAGAGCGCATCGTGCAACTCAATGGCAAACCCGATTTCAATCCTGCCACCTTGATGGAACGCAGTCATGTTGAATATGATGAAGCCGATGATATTCAAGCCATGATCAAAGCTAATTTGATCGCCGAGCGTGTCGCAATCGAAACCTATCGTCAAATGATAGAACAGATAGGGGAAACCGACCCGACGACACGACATATGTTGGTCGGTATTATGGCAATGGAAGAAGAACATGCAGATGATATGCGAGACTTATTGGCGTAACTGAGCTGGCGTAACTGAGCTGGCTTAACTATGTGCGTCGTACCTGAATAAACAATGCCAGAATAATTAAACCCGTCGCCACGGCAAATGTGATTCGCAAGCCGCCAAGGGTGTCGGGTGTCAACGTATGGCTAGCGCTACTAATAGCAAAAATCCTACCCATCAACGAAGCACCAGTGATCAGACCGAGATTGCGTGCCAAGTTGAGCATGCCCGCAATCAAGCCGCGTTGTCCGACGTCGATGCTGCTCATCACAGCCGCATTATTTGCCGCTTGAAATAATGCATAACCCGCTGTCATCAACACCAATGGTGCTATGTAAGCAGCAAGGCCAAAATGCCCAGCCAGCATGACGACCGACGCACTGCCAACGAACATGACGACAAGCCCAACGCTGCACATGATTGTTGCCCCAAAACGATCGACCAAACGTCCTGCAGGTAGGCCTGTGACAGCAGCAACAATAGGACCGGATGACATCACGAGTCCTATATGTGCCGTATCTAAGTTAAATGCCTCCGCAAGGTAGAAGGGGCCAACTACCAGTGTTGCCATGACCACCGTCGTGACAAGGGCGCTCATGGCAAAACCACCGCTGAGCTCAGGCTGACGGAATAGACTCAGCTCAATTAATGGTGCTGTGCTACGACTTTGCACACGCACAAACATAGCTAGTCCTGTCAATGTCATTAGCAATAAAGCCGCATTCGTCGATTGAAAACTGCTACGACCCAAAGTCATTGCCAGTGCGTAAGTTCCCAGACTAAAGGCTAACAACAGACTCCCCACAAAATCGAATGCCAAGCGCGGCTGCTTTTCCGACTGACTCTCCGCCGGCAAATAGCAATAGACAAGCAACCACGTCAACAAAGCGAACGGAATATTGATCGCGAAAATCGCCTGCCAACCAACGCCACCAATCAAGAACCCACCCACTACAGGTCCAAGCGCAGTACCAACAGCCGACATACTCCCTAGCAGCCCCATCGCGCTTCCGGTTCGCTCTTTAGGGAGTGCTCCGGCTACCATCGCCATAGCAAGCGCCATCATGGTCGCAGCAGCCGCACCTTGCAAGGCTCGTGCTGCGATTAGGAACCACAAATCGGAAGCTATTGCGCACAGAACGGATGCGATTGTGAAGGTCATCAACCCAAATAAAAGCAAACGTCGTCGCCCGATGAGATCGCCCAAACGGCCTACACTGACGATCAATGTGGTGATCGTCAGCAGATACGCAAGCACCACCCATTGCACCTCTTGCATACTGGCGTGAAAGTTTTGTGCCAAATTGGGTAAGGCCACGTTGGCAATGCTGGTGCTGAGAGATGACAGCAAGATGCTAAGACCTAGCGCCACTAATATTGCATAGGATTTGATGTTTTCAGAGGTCATTTTATTGCCGATAAATTTTGGTCTTATTGAATAGGAAAAGATTCAAAGCGAGAAGGCATCAAGCAAACAAAGTGCACTCTCAATAAACTGAATGTCGTTAGCTTACGCCGCTCGAACACCTAGCGGAAGGCGCAGCATTTGCACTTTATTCGTGTATGGGACGCTAGCTATCAGAAATCAACGTTACAATAGCTGTATGCCTACACCCGATTTCAATTTACTGATCACACTCGATGCCGTATTAACTGAAGGCAGTGTGGCGAAGGCCGCCCGCCGTTTGCAGTTGAGTCCGTCTGCGATGAGCCGGGCTCTAGCGCGTTTACGTGAGGCGACTGGCGATCCTTTGTTAGTGCGTGCTGGTCGTGGATTAGTGGCAACGCCGCGAGCATTGGCGCTGCGCGAACAAGTTAGTCATTTAGTGCAGGCGGCGGAGGCAGTTTTACGTCCTGTTAGCGCGCCTGATCTTGGGCAACTGAAGCGAACATTTACGCTACGTAGCAGTGAGGGTTTTGCGGAAAATTTTGGTGCAGAAATAATCAGGCGTGTACATGCTCAGGCACCGAATGTTCGCCTTTGTTTTATGCCCAAGCCAGATAAGGATAGCGCCTCATTGCGCGATGGTACAGTTGATTTGGAAACCGGCGTGATCGACGATAATATGAGTCCAGAATTACGCACACAGGCCTTATTCAAAGATCGATTTGTCGGTGTTATGCGGGCCGATCATCCATTACTCCTAAGCACGGTCAAAAGCAAAAAAACAGGGGAAGTCAGCATCACATTGCCTCGTTATTTAGCCAGTCAACACATAGGTATTTCACGCAAAGGAATTATTTCTGGTCCGGTTGACTCTACATTGCAGAAACTTGGCGTGGAAAGAAATATCAAAACTATCGCCGGCGGGTTTTCGACCGCCCTGGCACTGGCACGTGCAACAGATTTAATCGCTAGCGTACCCGCGCGTCATACCGGTGACTTGCGCAATGGGATGCATAGCTTTGCATTGCCATTTTCTGTGCCTGAAATCAGTATTGCCTTAATCTGGCATCCACGTATGCAAGCCGATCCTGCGCATCGTTGGTTGCGCGAGTTGGTACGGGCGAGTTGCGAAGTCGCTTAATCATTTGAACGCACTATTCTTACTTTCCTGCATAAGCAATATTTTTCCTTGAATTCTGCCTTCACATCGTCCATATTGTGATGAAGGAGGTCATTTTTTTGCTTGTGTCTTCTCTCTTGCCGCAATTCCCCGTGTAAATACTCTCGCTGTATCCGTCCGCATTCCGCAGTTTGTCTGTTTTTTTGATTAGCTAGTCGAAAGGATATCGTCATGGAACACAATAAACATGCCTCGGCCACCAACACCGAAAATGATCCTTCGGTTCCCCTGCTAGAAATGAATATGACACCGATGATAGACGTGATGCTCGTCTTGATTATTATGTTCATTACGACCTTACCACTCTCACAAAATGCAGTAAATATGACGATGCCGAACTCCTGTGATGGCAATTGCCCGCTGCCAGATGTCGTCAGAGTTGATGTTGATTTTGATGGAACCTTGAGTTGGAACGGGATAGTGCTGGATAAATCGCAATTAGACGCGCGCTTTACCGGCCTCGCAGAAATGCGCAAACAACCAGAAGTACAGTTACTCGCGCATCGACTGGCTGCTTACAAAAATGTGGCCGCTGTTTTGGCCTCAGCGCAAAGCAGGGGAGTTAAATCTTTGGGTATCATCGGGAATGAACAATTTATGACAAGGTAATCATCGTCACTTAATCTACTGCAAACTAATTTACGCAAATTAATGACCTAAGTTTGTTTTTTCGATGTGTTCATTGCATCGATGCTGCGTCACGCTGGTGAGCGTGAACGCAGCGTTTTTTATGGAACTTGGCTACTGAGTTCCCACGTATGAAGCTCGAATAAAGCTCAACATGAAAGCGCAGGACATGCCAACCAAAATCCAAATTCAGGTTGGCAGGATGCGTCATCAAAACTTTTGTTACACTAGCTGAGCTTTGCATTTTTGTGCGCCATTGGGCGTTAACCTTTTCTGCGGGAATTCACTATGCCACAACTTAAAATTACTTATTTCGACACCCACGGTGGTCGTGCTGAGCCAGTCCGACTTGCCTTGGCGATTGGCAATGTTGCCTTCGAAGATCACCGTTTTGCCTTTCCAGCATTCGCTGAAGTGCGCAAAAGCACACCATTTGGCCAGGTGCCAACTTTAGAAGTCGATGGTGTTCAGGTAACACAATGTGATTCCATGCTGCGCTATGCAGGTAAATTAGCTGGTTTGTATCCAGAAGATGCCTATCAAGCCCTTTTATGCGATGAAGTCATGTATGTCGTCGAAGAAGCAAGCGTGAAAATGGGGCCCACGTATCGAATGACTGGCGAAGAACAAAAGGCAGCACGTCTCGCGCTGGTCAACGGCTCCGTACCTGTTTATCTGCGCTGGCTGGAAAAACAATTGTTGGCGCATGGTGGCGAATATTTTGCAGATCAACGTTTAACGGTCGCTGATTTGAAAGTCTTTATCGATGTTCGCACATTGAACTCAGGTCGTCTTGATCATGTCCCAACCGACTTAGTTGAACAAGTTGCCCCAGCACTCAATGCGCACGCAAAACGTATTGCGGAACATCCAGCAGTCGTCGCTTACTACGCACAATTTGCAAAATAATTCGCGAAGTTTTTACTTATCGCAAATAGGTTACCAGAGGCGCTAGCCTCTGGTAACTTTATGCTGACGCGATGCTACTAGTATTGCCGCCATCGTCTTCTTTGTCTTGATCGCCCGCAATGGGAATCGTAAACCAAAAACGACTACCCGCATCAACGACCGATGAGAATCCAATTTCACCGCCCATCGCTTCCACGATTTTCTTTGTAATATTTAGACCTAAACCTGTACCACCTTGTTTCCGGGTGCTCGCACTGTCGGCCTGCGAGAAGGCTTCGAAAACACGCGATTGAAACGCAGTAGGCATACCGCAACCATAATCTTCAACCTCAATCTGCATCATCGTTCCACTAACTTGTACGCGAATATCCACAAATTTATCTGCTACTGAAAATTTTGCGGCATTCGACATCAGGTTGGCCATAACCTGCATTAAGCGTTGATAATCCGCCACGACCATCGGCAAATTTTCGCTCGCTGTATAACGGAATTGTGTGCGGTAATTTGCGGCATAAGGTGCGTTCACAGTGATTGCATCCTGTATTAATTCATTCAAATCAATTTTATCCAAATGCAAAGTCATTTTTCCAGATAACAATTTATCCATGTCGAGAATATCATTCACCAATGATAAAAGCCGTTGACTATTTCTATGGGCAACTTTGACAAAATCCATCGCCTTAACCGGCAGCTCTCCGAGCACTCCCGCTTCTAATAAACCTAATGCCCCGCGTATCGAGGTGACTGGCGTACGCAACTCATGACTGACCGTGGAGATCAGCTCGGCTTTGATTCGTTCCAATTCCTTGTGTTGAGAAATATCGGTATGCGTGCCTATCATGCGCAAAGCCTTGCCCTCCGCATTGCGAGCCACAACTTTACCGCGATCCAATATCCACAAATAGCTGCCATCTTTGCACAGCATCCTGTTTTCAATCGAAAACGATGCAGTTTTTCCATCAAGATTCGCTTGCACACTGGCCATGACTCTAGGCAAATCGTCGGGATGGACACGCGATGACCAATCGATCAACTCTTGACCGACTTCATGTTCGGCGTACCCCAGCATACTCTTCCAGCGATTCGATAATAAAATTTTGCCCGTCTGCAAATCCCAATCCCACACGCCGTCACCACTGCCATCAAATGCAAACGCCAGACGCTCTTCTACGATACGCATCTCTTCAAGAGCTGCGCTGGTAATTTCATTTGCCGCGCGCATTGCTAAGGCATTGTTTTTGCTGACAGTGATGTCAAAGCGAATCGCAATATATTTTTCTATCTCGCCTCTGAAGTTTGTGAATGGCGCAATAAATGTATCGACCCAATAAATACTGCCGTCTTTGGCGCAGTTACAGACCTCACCGCGCCAGGGCTTCCCACTGGAAATTGTCAACCACATCTCGACCCAGAATGCAGCGTCTTGCCTGCCAGAATTCACCAATCGATGGTTTTTCCCGATTAAATCACTTCTGCTATAACCGCTGCGCTCGCAAAATGCTTCATTCATATCCAAAATATTTCCCGCGGGATCACTGACCGACACAATCGCGTGCAAATTTAATGCATTCAGCAAGGCATCTTTATCCCGCACTGCGCTGCTCAGCTTAACGCCCATCGCATCAAATGTTTGCGCCAAGCTTTCAATCTCGCGGTAATTGGCATCGACTTTTCGCATAGAATGCGGCGAGTCTGCCGATGCGAGATCAAATTGCGCAATATTCTGAGTGATTTCTTCAATCGGCTTCGCAATATTGTTTGACAGTGCCAAAGCGAGAATAGCACCAACGGCACTGAGTAAAATCAACATCAAGATCGTGACCGCACCTAATCCATGCACCGGTAAAAATGCTTCGGCCTGATCGATATGCGCCATGATGCAGCCACCACCAATCTCTTTGACATACCGAAAACCATGAATGATCGGAACATTCCGATAGTCCAGATCCAAGGTTTCGCTATTTTCTAGCGACAGACAACGCCGCATAGGTTCCGCAGAAATTGGATCAACGCCATGCCCTTGCAACGATTGATAACGGGCACTGGTAATGAAGAAGCCTTTGGCGTCAGCTAAAAATGTCTCACCGGAGTGACCCAACTCTTTCGGTTTGACAAAAATAAATTGCAAGCTACTTGCTGAATAACTCAGGTATAAATGCGCCTTCGACTCGGCAGTGCTAGCTCTCATTAAAAAACTTGGAATACGCCCAGATTCCCGCGGCAAAAAATAAGCGAGTTGGCCGTCGTAAAACCGAACAGTATTGGGATCGAACGGGCGTAATTCGCCTACTTGAATTGGTGCTGCATCTTCGAGCACAAAGAACGCGCCTTCGGCGTTTTCGAAACGCACTAAGCTGCTTAAAGCGACCTCCACACAAGCACGATTTTTCTGGATTGGCGCGCAGCTTTTTTCGAGCTCAGATAAACCAACTTCGAGCTGGCGTTGATTTTGCAGTAGAAAATTTTGCAGGTTGTTATGTTGATTTTGCGCGGAAATTCCTACCACCTCAATCGCGTGATTGCGCGTGTTGCCATAGCTAAGGTAATAGGCAAGACCAACCACCGCGCTACTGGGTATCAGTAAGCACAAAAAAATAATCAATGCCAAGCGCCAGCGCAGCGAAATTCCGCTAATTTTCTCCACTCATACCTCCCGAAATACGCCTAGATAGTAATCTAGATATGCACTGAAAGAAATATTCGCACCAGTAAATTGACATCATCAAGACCAAAATGGCGACAACGACAATCGCGAAATAAAAGGGGTACGCGGACGATTCGATCCATTGAACCAGCATGAAAAAGGCTGACGTGTCATGCTTGATGTCCTCCCTGTGCCACCTCGATTCGACTAAAATGCCGGATTACTTTCTGCACCGAGCGTCTGTTGACATGACAACAACCACAATACAATCTCACCCACCACACGCCGTGTCGCGCCTGCGCTCCGCACGCTTAGAGCGCAGCACTCGCCCCTTTCTCGCTCGTGGCGGACCGAGCGGCGAACGTTGTGCCGGTTGTCGCTTAATTCTTAGTCACTGCATTTGTACGCTACGAACAATTATCCCGACACAATCGGGCGTCTGCCTATTAATGGCTGAACATGAAACCTTAAAGCCCAGCAATACGGGTTGGCTGATTGCCGATGTCGTGCCCAACACTTGGGCTTTTCCGTGGGCAAGAACGACGGTGGAACCCGCTTTGCTGAGCTTGTTAGCCGATACGCAATGGCAACCGTATGTAGTGTTCCCTGGTGAATTCGTGGCGCCCGAACGTGTGGTGTCGAATGTATTCGGGGTAGAGGAAAATACAGCCAACACCGTCAACACTAAACGTCCCTTGTTTATCTTGCTTGATGCTACTTGGCCCGAGGCGAGAAAAATTTTCAAGAAAAGCCCTTATTTGGATCGATTCCCCGTACTGAGTATCGCGCCTGAACAATTATCGCGCTATCGTCTACGTCGCTCACGCCGCGAAGATCATTTATGTACATCCGAAGTCGCTGCAATCTGCCTTGGCCTAGCCGGCGAGACTCTGGCGGCAGAAACGTTGAGCGCCTATCTGGATGTATTCACCAATCACTATCTGAGTGCTAAACAACAACTAAAAATTAATTGGGACGACGAGGTGCATCAGCAACTACAAGCCTTACGAGCAAAGGCAGCGCTGGGCTAAAATCTCTCAGATGCTGCCAGAGCGTCAACCAATTCTTTCGTAAAACCAGATAAACTAGCGAACTTCATGCCGCCAGCCGCTTGCCAAACCGTGTCAGGCAAACAGCGCGGTACATAATTTGACCATGGATGATGAGTAAACATGACTGATATCAGCAAACCCGCCTTTCCCGATCGCCTTTCTGTAGACCCACGCAGCAAATATTATGTCGCTGCAATTTTTGACCACGAAGTCGGCATCATGCTCAATGGTAAAGAACGTTTGGGCGTAGAGGAATACTGCATCAGCGAAGGTTGGATCACAGTCCCGGCTGGCAAAACTTTAGATCGTAAGGGCATGCCTATGATGATTAAAGTCAAAGGCACGGTTGAGCCATTTTATCGTTAATCCGCGGTCGATTTTTCAGGAAACTCTTTTGTGTCTAGCATAGAAAAAGCACTACAAGTAGCCGCGCAGGCGCATGCCGGTCGAATAGGTGAAGATGGTGATCCGGAGATTTTGCATGTACTGCGCGTCATGCTGCGCTTGAGCGCCGATGACGAAAGACAGACGGCGATTTTGCATGATGTGATCGAAGATGGCGGCATGACAGCGCCAGAATTACGCCAAGCTGGATTCACAGAAGAGATTATTTTAGCGGTCGAAACCCTCACAGGACGCATGGATGAAAGTTATGACGACTACATCCAGCGCGTGATTCAGCACCCACTCGCCACTCGCGTCAAACGCGCCGACGTGGAAGAGCATGCAGCGGTAGTCAGCCGCATGCCCGTGACTGATGAGCAAATAGAGCGCATGGGTAACTATCAACGTGCCCGTGCTGTGCTTGCACAAGCGCTGGCGCAGGCTAATAGCCCAGCCTAGAGCGCTCATTTTTCGTTTTTAGGTCAGCTCATAAGGCAAGCGCTGGCCTCTCCTCTTCCCCATCGCATTTCATCTTCACCACTTCACACCCGATGTGGAACTTTGCTTACCTTACATGGTCTGCACTTACCGTGTCGCGCGCATTGCGGCGAAGGCTGCACACGAAATAACAACAGCTCTTGTGCGACGAACTCGCATAGGGAATACTGCAAGCCTATTCATACAAAAAGAACATTGCTGCTCTGCAAGATATTCTGAAAATTTTAAAACGCCCGAATTCTGCTTTGGGATTCTGCACTTTTGAGGACACCACACTTTATGAAGATTGCCACCACCTCGCTGCTCATTGCAGCTGCGTTCTCGTCAGCCAACGCCCTGCCTGTAATGGCTGCGGCAAACGACAAGCCAGCGCAAGCTAATAATGTTATGACTAAGGCCAAAGCCAACGCCGCTGCCAACCTAAAAGTCGATTACCAAAAATTCAGCTTAGCGAATGGCCTAGAAGTAATTTTCCATGTAGACCGCTCAGATCCTGTGGTGGCAGTCAATCTCACTGCCCACGTTGGTTCTGCCCGCGAAAAAGCGGGTCGCACTGGCTTCGCGCATTTGTTCGAGCATCTGTTATTTTTAGAATCCGAAAACCTCGGCAAAGGTGGCCTCGATAAAATGACTGCACGCATCGGTGGTTCAGGTGCCAACGGCTCGACATCGCAAGACCGCACCAACTATTTGCAAACCGTGCCGAAAGACGCCCTCGAAAAAATGATCTGGGCCGAGGCCGATAAGTTGGGTTGGTTTATCAATACCGTGACCGATCAGGTATTAGCGAAAGAGAAGCAAGTCGTTAAGAATGAGAAACGTCAAAGCGTCGACAATAATCCTTACGGCCATACTTCCTATGTGATCGACAAAGCCCTGTATCCGGCCGACCATCCTTACAATTGGCAAGTCATCGGTTCGCTTGAAGATTTACAAAACGCGACTGTCGATGATGTCAAAGAATTTTTCCGCCGCTGGTATGTCCCGAACAATGTCACGCTGGTCATCGCAGGTGACTTCGATACCGCACAAGCCAAAAAATGGGTAGAGAAATATTTCGGTGAAATCAAACGTGGTGAAGAGATCAAGCCTATTGCCAAGCGTGCGGGTTTTGTCAAAGAAACGGTCAAGCTGTATCACGAAGATAATTTTGCACGCGTCCCCGCGCTGACCATGGTATGGCCGGCGGTTGAGCAATTGCATGCCGATTCTTACGCCTTGGATGTCTTGAGTGAGTATCTGTCACGCGGTAAAAAAGCGCCGTTCTATAAAGTCTTAGTCGAAGACAAAAAACTCACTTCGAATGTCAGCATCGGCAATCGTACATCCGAAGTCGCCGGTCAATTCATGTTGAGTGTACGTGCTTTCGATGGCAAATCCCTGGACGAAGTCGCTGCTGCCGTCACGGAGGCTTTTGCGAAATTTGAAAAAGAAGGAATTGCGGAAAAGGATTTGAACCGAATTAAGGCCGGACAAGAAACGCAGTTTTATAATTCACTTTCCAGCGTGTTGGGTAAGTCTTCTCAACTGGCGGAATACAACTATCTGACGGGCAATCCCGGTTTTGTCGAGCAGGATATCAAGAATATCCTCGCCGTGACACCAGCAGACGTGATGCGCGTGTACGAGAAATACATCAAGGGTAAGAATTATGTCGCAACCAGCTTTGTGCCTAAAGGCAAAGTCGCGGTTGCCCTCAGCGGCTCCACCAAAGCAGAAGTGGTCGAAGAAAAGATCGTGCAAGGCGCCGAAGATGCAGTGGATCCTAGTATCAATGCGACCTATACCAAAACGCCATCCAAAATTGCGCGTGCTACCGAACCTGCGTATGGCGCTGCGGCCGAAGTTAAATTACCGACCGTGTGGAATGACAAGTTGAAAAATGGCTTGCGCGTGTACGGTATACAAAATGCTGAAGTGCCCTTGGTGCAATTTGAAATCTTGATTGATGGTGGCCTGTTATTAGAGGACATCAATAAAGTTGGCGTGGCAAATTTGATGGCACGCATGATGACACAAGGCACGGCGAAAAAGACTCCGCAAGAATTGGAAGAAGCGATCCAGCAATTGGGTGCCTCTATCAACGTCAACGCCCGCACCGAAGACATCCGCATCACCGTCAACACCTTAGCGCGCAACTATGCGGCGACATTGGCTTTAGTCGAAGAGATTTTGTTGGAGCCACGGTGGGATGAAAAGGAATTTAGCTTACTCAAGCAAAGCGTTTTAAGCCAGATTCGTCAACAAGATGCAAATCCAAATATGCTGGCGGCGATTGCCTATAGCAAACTCATTTATGGTAACGAGAATATCCGTTCACGCAATATTTTGGGTAGCGCGGAAACCGTGAATGCGATCAACATCGAAGACTTAAAAGCCTATTACAGTAAAAATCTATCGCCATCTGTAGCGCGTATGCACGTGGTCGGTGCCTTGCCGAAAGCCAGTATCAGTCATTCTTTGAGCGAGCTCGCAAAAAAATGGCAAGCCAAAAAAGTTGATTTGCCAGCACCAATGAAAGCTGCCAATTTGAGCACGGCGAAAGTGTATTTTGTGGACGTGCCCGACGCCAAACAATCCGTTTTGCAAATTGGTTATCCTGCACTTGCTGCGACGGATAAAGATTTTTATGCGGCAACCGTCATGAATTACATCTTGGGCGGCGGTGGTTTTGCTTCACGTTTGACTCAGCAATTACGTGAAGGCAAGGGCTATACCTATGGCATTCGTTCTGGCTTTTCGGGCAGTCGTAGTGTCGGCGATTTCAGCATCAGCAGTGGCGTACGCAGCAATGTGACGCTGGAATCGGCGCAATTGATCAAGCAGATTCTGCAGGATTACGCTGTCACTTATTCAGATGCCGATTTAGCGACGACGAAGAGCTTCCTGATTAAAAGCAATGCACGTGCTTTTGAAACCTTCAGTGCCAAACTGGGGATGCTCGAAAACATCAGCAAATACGACTGGACTGCAAACTATGTGAAAGAGCGCGAACAGATCGTAAAAACCATGACGTTGGAACAGATCAAGGCTTTATCGCAGAAGTATCTGGACCCTAACAAAATGATCTGGCTGGTAGTTGGCGATGCCAAAACCCAATTGTTGCGGATGAAGGAGCTAGGTTTTGGTGAGCCTGTGCTGTTGAGTAAATAAGCGCATCCTACGTGAATGAATAGTTGAATGAGCCCGTCACGACGACTGTCTTGACGGGTTTTTTTTATCGATAAAACTATGACGAAAAATCGTTCAAAAAATTATGTAAAGGATGCTTGACAAAGATTTTTTTTGGTTTACTATGTCAAACATGCTTTACACACATGCTCTACGCATTAAGTGCTTAGCAAGCAACAAGCAGCTCACACGGATATTCCAAGTGCTGCTTATTTTTTGAATTGACATGTCAAGCAGGCTTTACATAGCGAATGGCATGAGTTGTTAGTAAAAAATACCGAACGGCAAGGTGTCTATGGATTCCCTGCTTTTTTTATCGCCAGACGTGTCAACTTTGCTTTACATCACAAATCATCAAGATAAGGAAAACATCATGAATATCAGCAAAACATTCACCTCGACTTTCTTCAGTATCGCCTTCGCCACGGCTATCGGTGCGGCGACCTATGAAACGGCTTACGCTGCCGTTGTTGCTCCGGTCAGTGCTGCAGCAAATGCGACCACTGCTAGCGCAACTTCAGCCGCAGAACAATTTCAAGTGGGCAGTATGTATGTAGAAAAATATGCAAACCCACAAGCCAAAGGCGCACCGGTGATTTTGATTCCAGGCTTGTCGAGTGGCGGTTATGTGTGGGATGAAACCGTCAAGCAATTACGCGCTGAGCACGAATTGTATGTGGTCACGCTGGCGGGCTTTAATGGAAAATCGGCGATGCCTGGTGCCAAACTGCCTAAGGCCAAAGAGTCGCTACTAGAATTAATTCAAACGCAGAAAATCAATCAACCGATATTGGTCGGTCATAGTTTGGGATCAGCGCTATCGCTCTGGTTTGCTGAATCTCACTCAAACTTAATCCGTGGGGTATTTGCGGTGGATGGTTTGCCGGTTTTCCCTGGCACGCAGAATATGACGCTAGAACAACGTACAGCGATGGCAGAAGCAGCTCGTCGCCAAATGGCGGGTGCGGATGCAAAAACCTTCGCCGAACAACAATTGCAATACATGCGCATGATCGGTCTAGTCGACCAAGCACAAGCAGAAAAAATCGCGGTACGTAGCGCAACGAGCGATCCAGCGGCAACCGCTGATTACATGGCAGAATTATTGATAATGGATACACGTCAAGACCTGCCAAAAATTAGCGTGCCAGTGGTCTTGGTGTCACCTTACTATGCCACCGATTTCGTTCGCATGAATATGTCGGAAGAAGCGAAAAGCGCTTACTACATGAGCTTTATGCAAGGCATTCCGAAACTGAGTTTGGTCAGCATCAAAGACGCACGTCATTTCGTGATGCTCGATCAACCAACAATTTTCCACGAAAAATTACTCAATTTTGTGAATCAACTGTAAGCGAACATAGTGACAAAAAAGCGAGCTTGAAGAAATTTCAGCTCGTTTTTTGTTTGCGATATTTAGGGCAACTTAGCTTGTTCATGCATATCATACGTATCATGCGTATTCAAAGCGGTAAGGAAACCCTGGTCTTGTGGAGGTATTTTCCGAGCTGACATTCATTAAATTCGTATCTTCCATCGTCACCGGATCATGTGCATAAAACTGCCCTTGCGCGTGAAATAACAAGGGTAATTTACCGCCTGCTATCATTGGTGCAGACAGACTCGCTTCGGGACGCAAATCTGGCGTCAGCAAATAATATATTTCCAGAATTCCATCTTGCGCCTTCCCTTGCTGCATTCGGCCCAGTATTAATGCATGCGGCAATATATGCAGCACACGCAATTGCACCAAGCCTTTGAAACTGGCACACAATTCAATCTGCATACCTGGCAACAAGGGCATGGGCTGATGCTTCTCAAGTAGCACAGAATTGAGCAAAGTACCGTAACGCGACGTATCGACGATCTCGACACCACGCACGCTGCGGCGAATAATGGCATGCTGCGCACTGATGCGCCGCTCTAAGCTAGGATGGCGCAAGGCGATATCAGTGCGGCCCTTCGCGCTCTCACGACCCAGCGTCCATTCTTGCCGTGCTAACAATTGAATCGGGATATTTGTCAGCTGGTTCGCCGCTGTCATCATTTCGGCTAACGGCAAAAGGACCCCACGTGTCAGCATGAGCACCGGTTGGGACATGGGTGCAGGCGTGGGTTGAGCAATGACTTTGTTTGCGACGATAGGCGCGCCTGTCAAATTTTGATAGATCGGCACCGCAACTTCGATCAAATTTTCATCCCAGGCGATGCTGCTCAATCCCATTTCAAACTGTGCGGATGATTCCTCGCGCTGTTCGCTTGCACCGTCCCATTGCGCAATCGCTGCGTCTTTAGCATAAATATCGATATTTAATTGACGATGCTGGGTCTCTTGCCTAGTCGAAAGCCCACCGAGTTTAGCGATCGCACCATCTTCGGCATGCACACGCACGTTCTTTTGCGAAGCTAAAAAGACTTGATGAATTTCACTCAAACTGGCATTGGCGCGTGGGATCAAGACCGTCGTCGTGCAAACCCACACATGTTGACATCCTCTGGCATCAAGATAGCTAAGTTGCACATCCAAAGGGTATTGCCCATGCTCTTTGCCCTTGCTCGAAAATTTCAGCAACACGGCTTGCCAGGCGCCAGATGGCGTGCGCTGCAGCGTTTGTTGCGATGTCTGCGGAAACAATAATTCCGAACGGAATTCAAAACGCAATTCTTGAATGGCGCCATCAAGCTCTGAGCGCAGTTCCAGCTTTAAGGTCTGACGACCACCTGCAGCGCGCGGATCGTAACCACTAAAATGCAAGTAGGTCGCACTTTTCTCGGCCTGATAGTGCGGCGACGCAGTCACAGACGAAGTCTGCGATAACAGACTTTGCATGGTTTGATAAGCTTGACTTTTATTCATGACTGCACAACACAAGAGATTACAAAAGAACACCAGAGAATTGAGCGAACTACAGCACTACTGTAAACAACTATAGCTCAGGCTAAGCCTAGAACATGCGGTGCTTCGTGAATCTGCTCGGTGCTTTGATCCTACCCTCACACTGATCAAAAATAGCAGGACGGCCAATTGACCCAAATACGCCAGTGCAGTAACCTAGCCGCTCTTCGCAGTAGTGCTAATCAGAGTGCGCCAACAATAACGCACCGTCAGCAGCGCTGACACTTCATCCCTTTGGAAATTGAAATGAAAAAGATCGTTGTAAAATTTGGTGGTTCTAATTTGCGTCAACCACAAGATATTGATCGCGTGATCAGCGTCGTGCAGACCTATAATCGTCCTCTAGTCTTGGTCGTCTCGGCGTTTTTCGGGATCACCAATACCTTAATTGCGTGCGTACAAAATGCCAAAGAAGGTGCAGGCACCAAAGCCGCACTGGCGGAAAGTCAGGATTACACGCAGCATTTGCGTCGCCTGAAACGCGAAATCATAGCGGCCAATGTCAGTAATCCGGCTGACCGTGATCGCATTGAAAAAGCCTTAGCCGTACGCATTGATCAACTGGATCGCTATTTAACGGGCATTCACTGCATAGGCGACGTGCCGACTTTTGTCTACGATGCGATTCTCAGTTATGGCGAACGCCTGTCGAGTTTGTTACTCACGGAAGTCTTACTGACCCGTGGCGTTCCGGCGCGTGAAGCTTTGCCAGAAGATATCGGTCTGATTACGGACGGCGTATTTGGGAATTCGGCCTGTGATTTTGCAGCAAGTACGGCCTCTGTTGCGCAAGCACTGAGCGGCGATGAAGTCATCATCGTGCCCGGCTTCTACGGTATCGATAAAGAAGGTAAAGCGACATTGTTCGGGCGAGGCGGGTCGGATTATTCGGCCGCCTCCATTGCCTGTTGCATATGCGCAGAATCACTCGATGTCTGGAAAGACGTGGATGGCTTCTTAAGCGCAGATCCGGGCGCAGTTAGTACACCCCGTTCAATTTCGCAATTAAATTATTTGGAAGCTGCGGAGCTTTCGTATTTTGGTGCGAAAATCTTGCATCCACGCACCGTCGAACCTTTGTTCAACCAAGACATTCCTATCCGTATCTTGAACATCACCAAACCTGAGCGCGGGCTGCAGCCTTACACGGTAATTAACGCGCAGCGCAAAGTCACCAAAGATGTGGTGAAGAGCGTGACGTCGACCGAGGACGTAGCGATTCTCAAATTGCATGGCCCGGGCGTTGGATTCAAATCCGGCATTTTGGCGCATGTGACGAATGCACTCGATAGCAATGGCATCAATATCAAGAGCGTACTGACCGCGCAAACGGCGATCAATATTTTACTCGCGCGCGACCATCTGGATGCTGCTTATGCGATCGTTGCTGAACATCATTTAGCTGGCGTGGTCGAGGTCTCACGCAACGCCGAAGTAGCGATCGTCGCGGTAGTCGGTGATGGCGTGTTAGAAGCGTCTGATGTCGGTAGCGCGATTGCCAGCCGTGCCTTATCCGCCGCGATTGCCAGTGGTGTGCGCGTTTGTCTGGCTGCTGCAGGTGCGAGTGAAGTGGCAGCGTATATGCTGGTGCATCAAGATGACTGCAAGCTGGCTTTGCAAGCGGTGCATGCGGAATTTTTTGGGGTTTAAAAACTGAAGCGTATTGATTTAGGAAAGATCAATACGCATCCTGATTGCAATCATTATCTGCTTAAGTTATCTGCTTAAGTTATCTGCTCAAATTAT
The DNA here is from genome assembly GCF_049340305.1 of Undibacterium sp. Ji22W. Taxonomy (NCBI): domain Bacteria; kingdom Pseudomonadati; phylum Pseudomonadota; class Betaproteobacteria; order Burkholderiales; family Oxalobacteraceae; genus Undibacterium; species Undibacterium sp. Ji22W. The sequence goes on from NZ_JBMPOU010000002.1 coordinate 856,926, forward strand.
CCGCTTAATCTAGGTTCGACTTTCCATCTACATTTTGGAACATCGTTCCAAATTCCACTGTCGTAAAGGCATATTACAGAGCGAGCTACATCCCGGTCTTGCTCCCGTCACCGATCTAAAGCTCGTCATTTACCCGAATTGAGTCTCATTAGGAGACCGATTGATGGCATAAAAATTAATATATTTCATCGGTAAGATTGGTCTTTTATGCTATAAACTCGCGTGCCTTTTTGACAAACAACATTCCTATCCCATTTCGCAAAATGACTCAAGCAAACACAACACTTTATCTCAGTTCGACCACCCCGGTATATGGAAACGGCGTTGCCATCAATAGCAATATTACCTTCACGTTCAGCGAAGCAATTATCGCTGGAGTCGGTTACATCACGATTAAAAATAGCATTGGCGAAGTGGTTGTATATGAAAGTGTCACTGGCCCTAATGTTTCTATTTCAGGCAATGTCTTGACACTCAACCCTAGCGTTGATTTTGCTTTTATGACGGATTATCGCGTCACCTTGTCCACCGGGATTGTCACAACGAAAGAAGGCTTGGCATATCAAGCCCCATATTATGACGTAGTAAGTTTTAAAACAGAGCTTAGTAATGTCGCCATCAACTTCACTGGTACCGATGGCTCGGACACGATCCATGGAGGAAGCAAGGCAGATATTCTGAATGGCGCAGGTGGATCTGATTACATTAACGGCTATGACGGTGACGACATCATCAACGGTGATAATGAAACCGACACATCAAGCTATGCGAATGACAACATCAACGGTGGTACCGGCAACGACGTCGTACATGGCAACACAGGCAACGACTACCTGAATGGTGACGAGGGCAATGATACCTTATACGGAGATGCAGGCAACGATGTCCTAAATGGCGGCATTGGCAATGACATTTTGTATGGTGGAGCTGGTGACGACAATCTCTCTGACTACAGCGGAAGCAACATCTTTTTTGGTGGTGATGGAAACGACAGATTAAGTTCTGGCAACAACTATACAACTGGCGATTTTAATCAGCTATCGGGCGGTGCAGGAAACGATGAAATCAGCGCGGGTGGCGCAGATGACGTTAATGGCGACGATGGCAATGACAATATCAATTTTCAACCCAATAATTATCAAACACGCACTGCCAGTTTGGATGCGGGCAATGGCAACGATAAATTGACACTTGGGTTAGGGGCACATAGAAATGTCATCAATATCAAACTCGGTGCTGGAACGGATACAATCGCCTTTGGGTATAGCTTCGATGCTTCTCAAGGTATGCGCTACATCGTACAAGATTTTACCGTTGGTGCGAATGGTGACCAAATAAATCTGAGTAATTTTGTACCTTGGAATTCCAACACCAATCCCTTTGCTGCCAATGGCTCTCTACGCCTTCTAAAAAACGGTGCCGACACGCAATTGCAATTTAAGCCAACTATACAAGGCAATGCAGATTTTCTGACTTTGCTGACATTCGCAAACATCGCACCAAATCAATTAACAGCATCAAATTTTGTGGGCGGCTTTAATCCAGATGGCAGCCAGGTTGGGATGACCATCGTTGGCACCAATGGCGCCGACACGTTAAGTGGCAATATCCTCAACGATCATATTTCTGGCTTGGCCGGCCCTGATACGCTGTACGGTGGCGCAGGAGACGACACCCTGATCGGCGGCAACGAAGATTCTCTTCAAGATTCAGACACGTTATACGGTGATGACGGTAATGATTTGTTGATAGGCGGAGCTGGTAACGACACGCTTTATGGCGGAAATGGAAACGACACTTTAGAAGGTGGCAGCGGTAACGATATATTGATCGACTCCAATGGTTTTAACACACTTCGCGGTCAAGATGGAGACGATGAATTTAGAATCGCTCCTAATGATTCGGTCAACTTCGAAGGTGGAGTTTATGAGGGTGGAAATGGCAAAGATACGTTCGATATCAATGCCTACACCAAAATAAAGAATATCAGTATTAGCGGTGGTGCTGGTGCCGATACGATCCTGTTCCGTAACGCCAATATTGCTGACGCAAAAGTAATTGATTTCTCTGTTGCCGATGGTGATGTCATAGACCTCACGCTGTTATTGCAAAATCAATTTGTAGGGAATCCTTTTGGAAGCCTTGGCTATTTTAAAGCGAGCCAGGAAGGAAATAACGTCATTATTTCCTTTGATGCCGATGGGGCGGAGGGCAGTACATATGGCATGCGCCCAATACTTAACTTGGAGAATATCCAGTTATCCACATTAACCGCCAATAATTTCAAAAATGGGTGGCAACCTAACGGTAGTGATATTGGCGAAGAAATTCGTGGCACCGATGGCAATGACAACCTCATCGGAAAAAACCTGAATGACACCATTTATGGCGCCGACGGGAATGACACAATTCAAGGCGGGGCAGGCAATGATCGCCTGTACGGAGATGCCGGAAATGACAGAATAAATGGTGACAGCGGTGACGATACCTTATCGGGCGGTGCCGGAAATGACGATTTAAATGGAGACAGTGGCAACGATACTCTCGAAGGTGGTGACGGCGACGATATCTTAACTGACTACTACGGCACAAACATTCTTCGCGGAGGACCTGGCAAGGATCAAATCACAATAAATAGCGAAGGAAGTGTCGCTGAGGGCGGAGATGGCGATGACATGATCCGCACCTCAGGAGGTCGTGTCACCATTGATGCGGGATCAGGAAATGACCGAGTAGACTATGGCAGTTCCTGGGGAGGTCAATCCAACAGCGGCACTGGGACTATCAATTTGGGGGATGGTGACGACACGTTCATGTTCTCCCAGCAGCCGCAAGACTCCATTGCCATAGTCAATGGCGGCAATGGCAACGATACCTATGAAATAGGCTCTGGTGCCATGAACAGCCATCTCATCATTAACGACTTCCGAGCGGGGAGTCAAGGTGACGTAATCGATTTCGCTAACTTATTGAGCGCCAACATCTACCAAGGGGGTAACCCATTTGGATCCTCCGGCGTGTTGAGGATTACACAAAAAGACCTCGATACAGTGATCGAATATGACTACGATGGTTCGGATCGTATGATGTATGGCTTCCGCCCTATTATCACCCTCAAAAATCTACAGGCAAACACGCTCAGTGTTGCTAACTTTAGCGGCGGCATCAATCCCAATGGCTCGGAAACCGGTATGACAATATACGGTACCAGCAAAAACGACACCCTTTACGGAAAAATCCTGAATGACGTTTTATTTGGTGGTGCAGGTAACGATATGTTATTCGGCGAGCGTGGCAACGATGAATTGCATGCAGGTAATGGCGATGACCAACTATATGGTGGTCTCGGCAACGATTCCTTATATGGCGAGGCCGGCAATGATTATCTCAACGATTCGGAATCAAATGGCGACAATACTTTGTTTGGCGGTGACGGCAACGACACACTCACCACGTCAGGCACGGGTACGAATATCCTCAATGGTGGCAATGGAGATGACAATATCAATGCAGGGAGCGGCAATGACGTACTGAATGGCGACGATGGTAACGATACTATTACTATTCAGTTTGGTTACTACTCAAGCATCAACCCATTGAGCAATCATGTTGTGCGGGTCAACGGCGGCAACGGACAAGACAAGATTTTCCTGCAAAATAGCTACGGATCAAGTTATCCGGCACAAGTCCACATTAGCGGTGGCAATGGCATCGATACCTTCTCCATGAATAGTATCGATAATAAGATTCAGTACATCATCAACGATTTTATACCCGGTGCTAAAGGCGATTACCTTGATATAACAAATTTATTTGACTATTCCGTGCGAGAAAAAAATCCTTTCGGTCAAATAGGCTATGCGCGTTTGCTCCAACGTGGTGATGATACCGTCGTACAAGTTGATCTTGATGGACCAGAAGGATACAAACAGTTTCAAGATGCTTTCATTCTAAAAAATGTAAAATCAAGTGATCTGACCTCTGCCAATTTTGTAAATTACTATGCACCTGATGGTGTTCAACAAGGTATCGAACGCGAAGGCGACGAGCAAAAAGATACTCTATTTGGTACCAAATTCAACGACATAATTCGCGGCAATGCAGGCGACGATAAAATTGACGGTGGTCTAGGCGATGATCAATTATTTGGTGGGGTCGGGAATGACACACTAGAAGATAGCTCTGGAAACAATGTTTTTGCGGGTAACGAAGGAAACGATACGCTAATCATCAGCGGATCAGGTACCAACAAAGCCGATGGAGGTGCTGGCAACGATACTATTAATATTTATAGCGGCAACGGTACATTTGATGGCGGCGAAGGGAATGACGAACTCGTCGTTTCAAACCAATATACTGGTGCATTGTTTGGCAACGTGTCACTCAATGGCGGCACTGGTCAAGATCGATTCAGTATCTCGATTTTTGCTAACAAAAACGCACAAATCAATATCAGCGGTGGAAGTGGTACTGATATCTTTGAACCAGGTGCGTATATTGAAAATGGCACTGTCAATATCCTTGATTTTGAGACAGGATTAGACGGTGACAAGATTTCGCTGAAATTTGTCATGAACTATTTCAATTACAGCTCTTCTGCGATCAAAAACCCTTTTACTAACGGCCACCTCAGTTTGCAACAAAAAGGAACCGACACTGTTTTGATCCTCGACAAAGATGGTAAAGGCCCCAACGAGGGAAGCATATTACTCACTCTAAAAAATACGGATGCCAGTCAACTCAACCAAAACCACTTTGTCGATTTATATGACCCAAAAGGTAGCATTGAAGGTCTAAAACTGGTTGGTGATAATTCATCCAATCAACTCAAGGGTGGCTGGTCGACAGACACCCTATCTGGGCTTGATGGGAATGACACTTTGGACGGCAGTGAGGGTAACGATATTCTCGATGGTGGAGCGGGTAACGACACTCTCATTGGAGGCAATGGAAATGACACTTTAATTGGTGGATCTGGATTTGATATGGCGATCTTCAATACAAATCTTTCTGAATATAAATTCACCAAGACAGAGAGTGGATTTAGTGTAAGTGGGAAATACTATGTTGGTTTAGAAGGGCTAGATAATCTCAGTGGAGTTGAATACCTAGAATTTTCGGACGTGCACCTGAATTTGGAAGTGAAAGGAAAAGCCAGCAACGTAGCTGCTTCCGATATTAAGACACTCATAGAGTTGTACATTGCCTTCTTCAACCGCACCCCCGATGCCGATGGCATGTCTTATTGGATTGATCAATTGAAGAGCGGTCAGTCTATGGCAAAAATTTCCGAATCGTTCTACTCCATCGGTGCGTCCGACCAATTTACTGCGATAACTGGCTTTACAACGTCTATGAGCAACGACGATTTTATCCATACCTTTTATCGCAATGTCCTCGGCCGCGACAATGGTGCAGATGAAGCTGGTCTGAGTTACTGGAAAAACAAGCTTACAAACGGGACTTCGACGCGCAGTACGCTAGCGCAAGATATCTTAACTTCTGCCCATACCTTCAAAGGGAACGCAGAGTTTGGCTACGTTGCTGATCTGCTAGACAACAAATATATGGTTGGAAAGACCGTTGCGATTGATTGGGGTATCAATTTTGTGAACAACGCGTACGAACGTAGTGTCGAAATCGCCGGCGCAGTGACAGCGACTAGTACACAAGCGGCACTTCAATTGGTCGGTGTTAATGGGGAGGATCTGCAGTTCTTTTAATGCTCAGTTTTGAAAATTAAAAAAGCGACACAGTGTTAAACGTGTCGCTTTTTTTCAATTACCATCAATCGATTCTAAGGCTTAGTCAAATACAGGGTAGTCCGGCGTGATTCGCCAGGTGCCAAAGGTTTGCTGGTGGCTTTATCAAAGGCCGCAATCGCGGCGCGGTTGCGGTTTTCTACGGCTTCCAGATGATTGCGTTGTGCTTGGCGCTGATTGAATGCCTTGTTCTCTTCTTTCCAATCGCTCCCAGTGGATGGCTGCGCGTTGCTGACCGGCGTGTACGCCATGATGGTTTTGTCTTTCACCGTCGCTTGTGGGCAAACCGCTTGCGTGTAGCTTACTTTTCCGCGGCTATCAGTACACTTTTTGACTTGCGCTTGCGCGGCGGTGCTGATGGATGCCAACACCAAAGCACATACAGACATCAGACGAATTATGTTCACGAGATTAGCTTTCATCAAAAACTACGGCGATTTACGTAGGTAGCAATAGTATTCCTTAAATTATTTTTTGTAAAACTGGAAGTGAAATACTCAATCGGCAAGAAGATAGACTGATTCGCACAATTTGCGCTAGCACAAGAACAGGCCAAACTCTTCTGCTGGTTTTCCTTGCGCCATTTATGATTGGACGCTGCTGGTATCGGGAAATTTTCACTCAGTCCCAGCATCTATCAACGAATGAAGCAGAGGTAATTACCATGCAAACAAGAGATACTGGCGACTGGTTATCGGCGCAACAAGCGGTACAGCCGGATGGAACGGAACTGAGTAATCTGCCATTAATTAACAAAAAACTCCCGCCCCTAGTTCCGCCACAAACTGACAATCCTGCGACTTCGACCGTAGAAGTAAATCCCTCAGGATCCGAATAATCGCCCCTCCATAAAACTGAGATCAAACTTAGTTAAGCTAAGACCAAACGAAAGGGCGATTTCACCAGTGATGAAATCGCCCTCGGTCTTGTCTACCCTTAACTAGCGCTAATTTAGCCTATCATGTCTCGTTGCAGACGACGTGGCACTTCCCAATCCAATTCCCAATCACGCTTTTTCTCTAAAGCATCAATGTGTTTGAGTTTTTTCTCTTCGACAAATTTGCCGGACAAAACCAGTTTGGGCTTGGTCGGTGCTGACACAAAGCCACGCACTTCCCACAGTGAACGCTTGACGGTGGTTGCGGCCAGAATGCCATAGTCAGCGCCGCAAGTAATACCTTTTTCTGCGACCAAAGCTTCACCAGCTTTAATGTATTTGGCGGCGTAAACAGTGCCTTTGGTAGCGATCCAGCGACCGCTATGGATTTCACCATTCAGGCTGGTAATTTGACCAACCGCGCGTATCGTGCCCCAGGCGCTAATGTCGCCGTGACTGTGAATCGAGCCGACGTTTAAGTTGCCTTGGCAAATCACTTCACCCGCGAACAAACCACCATTGACGGCGATATCTGTTTCACTAAAAATTTCGCCTTTAACATTCACATCGCCATCGACGGCAATCGCAATCGCGCTTAAATGACCGCCTACGTATTGCACTTCAGCGACATCCAAAACATCATCCAACTGCAAGTTGCCATGGCAATCAAGAACGTCGCAAGACAAATAACCGAGCACTTGGATATCGCCATAACCGCCAAAAGTTTCATGATGCGCATCGCGCTTCAAGATTGCTGGATGAACTAATTTGTCCATATAGGCGCTGCCATCTTTGGCTGGCTTCGCTTGATCAAGTTCTAACATGCGTGCCATCCATTCGGCATTGCAACCCGTTTTGAGCATAAATTCCACTTCGATATCGCCCGCGCAATCGAGTGCCTGACCAACATACAAAGACTGCACTTTGATATCGCCAGTGACAGTCAATTTGCCGAGACAAAATACTTCTTCAGCTTCCAGATTGCCATCGACTAACAAATCACCACCAATGATGACTTGGTTCGTAATCTGCAAATCACCTTGAATATGGGCATCACCAGTACTGGCGAATTGTTTGCGTTTAAGTTTTTTCGCCAGAAAAGGCGCTGGTGCTGTGGTCATTGTCATAGTGGGCTCTTGGTTGCTGTGAAAATCAGGTTGGCAAGGAATCTAAACGTCCGGCTTCTGCCAGTTCTCGAATCATGCGTATGGTATCAACATCAGCTTCTTCATAAGCAGAACGACGGTAGGCGTTATACATCTCATTCTCTGCATCTTGTTCTGCAGTATGTCCGCTGTCATACACAAAACGCACAAATAATGCATCGGGCGCCGGTTCCTCTATGCTCATGCGCAGCGACGATTGCGGAATATCTTTTTGTGCAGGCACATCATAATGCACATGCTGCTGATGAACAAAACTAACTTGATCGGCGATGCGCAACTCGCCGTATCGCAAGCTACGCGTCATCGTCACTTCGCTACGGTCGGTAATGCTGCATTCGTCAATGTAATCAACAAATAGTTTCGGTGACTCGGCGCGCAAAATCAATCCCCGCCATACCTGTTCACGCGTAATCACCAATACGGCGGGATTGGTCAAATCATTGATCTCGACCAGATGTTCAAATTTCATTGCAATTCCTTCTTATATCAAGCGAACGCCGGTGGCATGTTCGTTCAACTTGCTTTCGGTCACCCTATTCACACACTATTCGCACACGCTAGATTGCAAGTTTACACCGCAAATTAGACGCCATTAAGGTCTTTTCTTCGATACTGCTGCCCAAAGTAGCGTAGCCCATGCGAACAAAAAAGCCAGACCGCCAATGGGCGTGATCGCGCCGAGCATGCGTATGCCACTCAATGCTAGCGCATATAAGCTGCCACTAAATAGCAGTATGCCTAGCAACATGGCAATCGCACTACGACGAATGATGCGAGTTGGCCAGCGCGGCGATAAACTTGCTAAAGCAAATAGGGCCAAACCATGCAGCATTTGATATTGCACTGCAGTTTGCCAAATCGCCAGCATGTCACTGCTTAGTATATTTTTTAAACCATGGGCGCCGAAGGCGCCAGCAGCAATCGCTATGAATAAATTCAGTGCCGCCAGCGCGACCAAACGGCGTTCTTGCTGGCAAGCTTGCTGATCTTGTTGCATAAAAACTCCTAAAAATCGATGGAATGGAGGGCGACGTAACCGGCAAAAACGAGACGAAGAAAGTTTCAGGCGAAAAAAATGACCGGACTAGCCGGTCATCTTCCTTACACACCTACACTACACACACAAACATTTTAGCACGTCCAGAATCAAGCTGCAGACTTTGCTGTTGTTGTGACTGTTGCAGCCATACCAAATTCTGCTAATAATTTAGCTTCTTTCTCTTTAGCTAACTTGAAATGACGCTCTTTCACATGTCCATAACCACGAATGTCTTCAGGAATACTCGCAATCGCCACCGCTTTCGATAAATTTTCAGCATTCAATTGTGGCAATAATTTACTAATCAATTGCTTATACTGGACTGGCAAAGCACGTTCCATACGACGCTCTTCGGTATAACCGAACACATCCAAGGCTGTACCACGCAGAGATTTTAATCCAGCCAACACACCAAAGGCTTTCATCATCCACGGACCGAATTGTTGTTTGATCAACTCACCTTTGTCATTACGCTTTGCCAATAAAGGTGGCGCAAGGTGGAAATTGATGGCGTAGTCACCTTCAAACATGTCGGCAATTTTTTGCTTAAATTTGCCATCGGTGTACAAACGTGCGACTTCGTACTCGTCTTTGTAGGCCATCAATTTAAACAAATATTTCGCCACCGCTTCAGTCAATCGTAAGCCTTTACCATCAACGAGCTTGCCTTCTGCTGCTTTTACCTGATTGACGAAGTCGGTGTAAATTTGTGCATAAGCAGTGTTTTGGTAATCGGTTAGGAAAGCCACGCGTTTAGCAATCGTGTCGTCCAATGTCGGCGCGCGTTTCAATTCAATCACTTGCGCTGGCGTCGTTAAACGCTGTACTGCGGCCAAATCATTTGCAGCGATACGTCCCCAATTAAAGGCTTGTTTATTGAAGTCGATTTGTACGCCATTCAATTCAATCGCGCGCATCAAAGCTGCTTCGGTCAATGGCACCCAAGCTTTTTGCCAAGAGTAGCCGAGCATAAACATATTCGCCGCAATACTATCGCCCATCAAAGCGGTGGCGATCGTAGTCGCATCGACCATATCGACACGATCTTGACCGCAAGCTTTGCGGATTTCTGCTTCGGCTGAACCCGCTGGGAATTGCCAGTTAGGATTCTTAATGAAAGTCGCGGTTGGACTGCTGCTAGCGTTGATCGCACCTTGGGTACGGCCTTCGCCCATACGGGAAACCGCATCTTTGCCTGCGGTCACGATCAAATCGCAACCGATGACCAAATTGGCCATGCCAGTACCAACACGCGTTGACTGGATGTCTTCGGCTTTGTCAGCTAAACGTACGTGCGACATCACCGCGCCGCCTTTTTGTGCCAAGCCTGTCATGTCCAGCACGGAGCAAGATTTACCTTGCAAGTGAGCGGCCATCGCCATGATCTGACCAATTGTGATCACGCCAGTACCGCCGACGCCAGTCACGATCACGCCATATGGCGTCGCTGTGCTTGGCAAGACTGGTGCTGGCAAACTGCTGACATCAAATGCGCCACCGGCTTCGACTTTCGTCTTGGCTGGCTTCTTCAATTTACCGCCTTCGACCGTCACAAAACTTGGGCAGAAACCATTCACGCAGGAGTAATCCTTATTGCATGAGGATTGATTGATCTGACGCTTACGTCCGAATTCAGTTTCTAATGGTTCAACGGATAAACAATTCGATTGCACACCGCAATCACCACAGCCTTCGCAGACGGCTTCATTGATCACGGCACGTTTGGCTGGATCAGGGAAACCTGGCTTGCCGTCTTTACCGATTTTTTTCCGGCGGCGACGTTTTTCGGAAGCACAGGTTTGGTCGTAAATCATCGCGGACACGCCTTTGCATTCGCGCAATTCACGTTGTACTGCATCAAGTTCGCTGCGATGACGGATCGTCACACCAGCTGCCCATGGATAATTCGCTGGATATTTTTCTGGCTCATCGGTCACGACGATAATCGGTGACACACCTTCTGCCGCGATTTGACGGGAAATCATGCCCGGATCGAGTGGGCCGTCAAATTCTTGACCACCAGTCATCGCGACCGCATCGTTAAACAAGATCTTGTAAGTGATGTTCACGTTACCGGACACGGCGGCGCGAATCGCCAGCAAGCCTGAGTGGTAATAAGTACCATCACCCAAGTTCGAAAACACATGCTTCTCGGTGGTGAACGGAGCTGCACCAACCCAAGTCACACCTTCACCGCCCATGTGGGTGAAAGTCGTGGATTCACGGTCCATCCAAGTGACCATGTAGTGGCAACCGATACCGGCTAAAGCACGGCTACCTTCTGGCACTTTCGTCGATGTATTGTGTGGACAACCGGAGCAGAAATGCGGAATACGGTCTTTGTTTGCATCGGGTTTGGACACCGAATTCAAAGCTGCTTCTTTCGCTTCTAAATAAGCGACGCGCTCTTTGACTTGTTGTTCAACTGGATGACCAGCGAAGTAACGACTGATACGTGAAGCGATCGCATGGGCAATCTGTGCTGGGCTTAGTTCATACGTCGCTGGCAATAACCATTCGCCATGACCGCTACCCTGAATATTCGTCCACTCGCCCGTGTCATCAAACTTACCAACCACGCGCGGACGTGCCGCTTCTTCCCAGTGGTACAACTCTTCTTTCAAGGCGTATTCAAGAATTTGACGCTTCTCTTCGACCACCAGAATTTCTTCCAAACCAGTCGCAAATTCGCGTACACCGTCGGATTCTAATGGCCATGTCAGACCGATCTTGTATAAACGAATACCGATGTCTTTAGCGACTTGTTCATCAATCCCCAAATCAGCCAATGCCTGACGCGTGTCGAGGTAAGATTTACCCGCTGTGATAATACCGATCTTTGCGTTTGGACTATCCCAGATAATTTGATTGAGCTTGTTTGCACGGGCATACGCTAAAGCCGCATACCATTTGTAGTTATTCATGCGCGTTTCTTGCGCGAGAATTGGGTCTGGTGTGCGGATATGCACGCCGTCCGCTGGCATCACGAAATCGGTAGGAATCACGGGTTGAACGCGATCAGGGTCGATATCGACCACGCAGCCAGATTCAACGATATCGGTCACGCATTTCATCGCTACCCACAAACCGGTGTAGCGTGACATGGCGATGCCATGCAGACCGTAATCTAAATATTCTTGGACTGACGATGGATACAAAACGGGAATACCGCAAGCTTTCAGAATATGTTCGCTCTGATGTGCAGCTGTCGACGATTTCGCTGCATGATCATCACCAGCAATCACTAATACGCCACCGTGTGGCGACGTACCGGCTAAGTTCGCATGTTTAAACACGTCACCGCAACGATCTACGCCCGGGCCTTTACCGTACCAGATACCAAACACGCCATCGTATTTCGCGCCAGGGAATAAATTCACTTGCTGCGTACCCCAGACTGAAGTCGCCGCTAAGTCTTCATTCACGCCTGGGTGAAATTTAACGTGGTATTTGTCCAAATGTTTCTTGGCTTTGGCAGCTGTCATATCAACTGCGCCAAGTGGCGAACCGCGATAGCCAGTTAAGAAACCGGCGGTATTCAAGCCCGCTTTTTCATCGGCTTGACGTTGCAGCATCGTCAGACGAATCAGGGCCTGGGTGCCGGTCATAAAAGCACGGCCACGCTCTAAAGTGTACTTGTCGTCTAGGGAAATACTGTTATTAATTGGTGTGTTGACTGATACATCTGCAACTGCGGATTGCTCGGTCTTATTCGGTGAATTCATGCTGCCTCCGGAATTTTTCTAGTGTGGCTTGAGTCTGCCCATGCCATCGGTGCTATAAAACGGATGTTGCTAGCTTGTGGCTGCATCATACGCTCAAAGCTTAATGTTGAACCAAAATGGGTCTAAATTACGAGGCTCGCACAGTAACATGCGACCCTTTGACTCCCCATGCACAGTCACCACCAAAAAGACCAGTACAGTATGACTGACAATTAGCCAAAGTGTACTGGTCAATTCACACGTCTTCGGGATCGAACTGCTCTTCCCAGGCCTTACTCATTGGCTACAATTACAGGCTACAATTACAGGCTATAATCCCAGTATGAAACTTAAATTTACCAAAATGCACGGTGCGGGCAATGACTTTATTGTGATTGACGCTATCAACCAATCCATTCATTTTTCCGCGGAACAATGGCGTGCCTTGGCGGATCGCCGTTTTGGCATAGGTGCTGACCAGATTTTGGTGGTCGAGCCCGCGCCGACGCCAGATCTGGATTTCCGCTATCGCATATTTAATGCTGACGGCGGCGAAGTTGAGCAATGCGGCAATGGTTCGCGTGCCTTCGTCCGTTTTGTGGTCGACAAAGGTTTGACTAACAAATCCACGATACGCGTATTGACTATGTCAGGTGTGATCGAACCAAGTATTGCCAGTGATGGTCGGATTACCGTCAACATGGGCGTACCCAGCTTTGTTCCGGCAGACTCACATTTTGATGCTGAAGGACTCGCGACAGAAGAGCAAGCGGATGCGACTTTGTATCTATTGCCCTTGTCCGATCATGTCGTCGAAGTTTGCTGTGTCTCTATGGGCAATCCACATGCGGTACAGATAGTAAAGGACCTCAAACACCATGCTGTCGCCAGTGAGGGGCCTGTCATAGAACATCATCCTTTATTCGCAAAACGTGTGAATGCGGGCTTTATGCAGGTCGATGACGCTCAGCATATCCAATTGCGCGTATATGAGCGCGGTGCTGGTGAAACTCTGGCTTGTGGCACAGGTGCTTGCGCAGCGGTTGTTTCTGGCATCCAGCGCGGCGTGTTACAAAGCCCGGTTGAAGTGCGGATGCGCGGCGGTGATTTGCAAATTGCCTGGGCTGGCGCAGGACAACCCGTATTTTTAAGTGGCCCCGCGGTTGCGGTATTCGAGGGTGAAATCGAGATCGCCGAATAAGGTCGACCATCGCTTAACATCATCCATCGTTTGGTTTGCCACATTCGATTTCCAAGTTATTTTCCAAGTTATATCACCGAGTTAAATTACTATGAATAGCAATGACATCGCAGAATTTTTGAGTCAACACCCGCATTTTTTTGAAGAGCATGCGGAACTATTGGCGAAAATAAAACTGACTAGCCCTGTCATGGGACGCACCATTTCTTTGCAAGAACGGCAAATGGAAGTGGTCCGTGAAAAATTAAAGGTGATGGAATTGCGCCTGTCAGATTTAATGCGTGTCGCGCAGGAAAATGATGTCATCACGGATCGCTTCCAACAATGGACACGTGAACTTTTATTAGCGCGCAATGATGTCGATTTGCCGTATATTTTGACGCGTAGCTTACAAGAAATATTTAACCTGCCGCATGCGACTTTACGTCTTTGGCATGTCGCCGAAGACGTCAAACACACCTGGTTTGCCGCGGAAACCACCGAGGACGTGCAATTGTTCGCAAAAGGATTGCGCAACCCATTTTGCGGTGCCAATAATGATTTCGAAGCCGCTGGTTGGATAGAGTCGGAGCAGGCGATCACTTCCATCGCCATGTTGCCCTTACGCTTAAGTGCTGATGAAACCTGCTTTGGACTTTTAGTGTTAGGTTCACCCGATCCAGCACGTTTTACCAAAGAGATGGCAACAGATTTCCTAACAAAAATCGCCGATACCTCAAGCGCCGCCTTGATGTGTATGATCAATCTCTAATTTGCCACCGCCTCTCCTATGACTACCGCTACGCAGAACGATTGGATACAACAGTATCTGAATGTTTTGCGGCAGCAGCGCCAGTTATCCGAACACACAGTCAGCGCCTACGCACTCGATCTGGCAGAGCTACAGACATACGCCCAGCAAAAAGAATTGGCGAATTTGACGTATTTTGATATCCGCCGCCTGACTTCACAACTGCACGCCCAAGAACTTAATCCGCGCAGCATCGCTCGCAAATTATCTAGCTGGCGCGGCTTTTATCGCTGGCTGGCGGAACAAGTAGCGATGCCAGCTAATCCAGTGGAAGGCATCAAGGCGCCGAAGAAAGCGAAGTCGCTGCCGAAAGCCTTGGGTGCGGATGACGCAGTACAATTGGTCGCACACCATGGCAGTGACGACGCTTCACCTTTAGCCAATCGGGCAATGTTTGAACTCTTGTATTCCAGCGGCTTACGGGTATCTGAATTAGTCGGCCTGGATGTGCGTGATTTTAGCGACGCCAGTTATCACAGTTTGGGTTGGGTTGATTTCGCGCAAGCCGAAGTGCGTGTCACGGGTAAGGGAAATAAACAAAGAATCGTCCCCGTAGGCAAACCAGCGCTGGCAGCATTGCAAGACTGGTTGGCGATACGCCCGACACTGGTGAAAGCCGAAGCCCGAGCGTTATTTTTAAACGAACGCGGCAATCGCATGTCGGTACGTTCGGTGCAATTACGACTCAAAGCACATGCCCAAGTAATGGGTATCCCCACCGATGTGCACCCGCATGTACTACGTCATTCTTTTGCTTCGCATGTCTTGCAATCGTCCGGTGATTTACGCGCTGTACAAGAAATGCTAGGACATCGCTCTATCACTGCCACGCAGGTCTACACCGCGCTAGACTTCCAACATTTGGCACAGGTCTATGATGCAACCCATCCACGTGCAAAAAAATGAATCCGCGCAATTTCGCACAGTTCCATCCGATTTCACTTAATTCGGCCCACAGCGGATGACATTTGTCATGCGAAATTGGTGGCAATCTGCTCTACGAATTCAAACGCGATCGCGCCATACTCTCTCCATCAACATCGATCAATGGAGACGACCATGCATATCAATACACCAATCAATCTGGCATCAAACGCAATGCGCGCTGCGCTTTTCACTGCAGGCATCTTCCTGCTAAGTCAGGCACAAGCATCCACCCTCATTCAGAACGTGCGCGTTTATGATGGCGAAAAAATGCTGCCAGCACGCCACGTCCTAATCGATCAGGGGAAAATCATCAATGCCAATTTTAAAGGCAAGATCACAAGCAATATGCAACTAGTGGATGGCAAGGGTCGCAGCTTACTGCCCGGCTTGATCGATGCACATGTGCATGCTTACCAAGATCAAGATTTGCCTTTGCTATTTGGTATCACCACCCAGATCGATATGTTCAGCCCTGTTGCCGCAATGCAGGATATGCACCAGCGCCGCCAAAATGCTAATAATACGACGGCTCCCGATGTATTTTCGGCGGGCGTACTCGCTACCGCACCAAAAGGACATGGCACAGAATATGGCATGGAAATCGAAACGCTGACAAAACCAGAACAAGCACAAGCTTGGGTCGATCGCCGGATTGTTGAAGGTTCACACTTCATCAAAATCGTGATGGAACATGGCGGCATCGGCTTTCATTTCAATAGTCTAGACCTCGCGACGGTACAGGCTTTGATCAAGGCTAGTCATGCACGCAATAAGTTAGCTGTTGTCCACATCAGCACCTACGCCGATGCCAAAGCCGCATTAGAAGCCGGTGCAGATGGCTTGGTTCATTTGTTTACCGGCACAGTCATCAGCCCAGCGCAGATACAAGAATTGGTACACCTCGCCAAAGTCCATCGCGCCTTTGTTATCCCTACTTTTTCTGTGCTGGAAAGTATGGCCGGCATCAAGGCCAAAGACGTGTTGGACGATGGCAGTATGGTGCAGTTAATCGGCAAAAATCAGCTCATGCCACTGAATTCGACTTACGGTACGGAAGTGAAACAAGAACTATTAAACGCACCAAAACAACTCACAGCAGCATTGCACCAAGCCAAAGTCGCTGTCCTGGCAGGAACCGATGCAGGTAACCGTGGCACGCAATATGGCATCAGCTTGCATCATGAAATGGCTGCGTTAGTGCAAGCTGGCCTGTCACCGAGTGCCGCCTTGCAAGCAGCAACCTCGGCGCCAGCGCGTGCTTTTCAATTAGGCGATCGCGGACGTATTCAAAATGGTTATAAAGCCGACTTACTTTTGGTAGAGGGTGATCCCAGCGTCGAAATCAGTGCCAGTCGTCGCATCGTTGAAATTTGGAAGAATGGAGAAATCGTATCACCACTACGCACGCAAAAAATGCAACAAGTTGCGGAAGAAAATTCACGCAAAAAATCCGCTGTTGATTTACCGGCAGACGGCCGCATCAGCCAGTTTAGCGCAAGTAAATTTGCCAGTCCTTTTGGCTACGGGTGGATGGCATCTACCGATGCACCGATGGGCGGAAAATCTGTGGTGGAATTGAGTGCGAGTGAGGCAGACAATGCTGGCCAAACCTCTTTGATGATCAAAGCAACCATCAATCCAGGCTTTGCTTTCCCCTGGGCGGGCGTGGTCTTCTTTCCGGCAACGCAGCCCATGCAGCCCGCTGATTTAAGCAATGCCAACACGTTAAAATTTAAGGTCAAAGGCGATGGCAAGTCCTATAATGTAGGCTTCACCATGCAGGGTAGTTATATTCCTCTCAATCAGCGATTTATTGCTGGGGCAGAATGGCAGGAAATCAGCTTGCCGTTTAAGCAGTTTAAAGGCTTAGATGCCAGCATAGTCACCATGCTCAGCTTCAATGCAGGACCGGATGCAGGCACTTATCAATTACAAATTGCCGACGTACGTTTGCTCAAAGAGTAATGCATTGCATTCATCATGTTCATGGCGCCAGTGAGTAAGGAAAACCCGATGTCACAGATCAACCAAGCAGACCAAGCCAGCACGCTGAATTTTTCAGAAAAACTACGTAGCCTATGGGCCAAGCCTTGGATACCAAGTCGCTATGGCAAGGCGCCATTTTTTTGGATGTTGTCGTTTGTCATCTTTGGGTGGAAATATCTGTACGAAACACCGGGTACTTTCGAACTGGCGATGATCGTGTTGAGCATCTGCCTATTTCTACCGATTTACCTTTATAGTTTTTGGATAAGTGGTTGGCGTGCGGTGTTCTGCATAGTCGTGATCTTAAGCCTTGGACTGGGCTGGGCGAACTACAATTTTGGTGGCTCTAGTTTCGTGATTTTTGCTGCCACCATGTGCTCACGTTTTCAGCAAAAACGCGACGCTTACTTGGGACTATTTCTGGTTTTGGCAACGGCCGCGCTGGTCAGCTATGTAATGAAATTTCCGACTTATTTTTGGATACCCGCGGTCATTTTTAGTATTCCCAGTGCGATGGGCGCGATCATCGGCGAACGGCTAGGTCGTGCGAATGAAAAACTATTCAGGAAGCAAGAAGAAATAGAGCATCTTGCAGCACTCGCTGAGCGCGAGCGCATCGCCCGCGACTTGCATGATTTACTAGGACATACTTTATCCGTGATTACGCTCAAAGCCGAGTTGGCGAAAAAGTTGTTCGACAAAGATAGTGCGGCTTGTAAGAAAGAAATCATCGACATCGAACGAACCGCGCGCCAGGCTTTAGCAGAAGTGCGTTCAGCCGTCTTAGGTTATCGCGATACCGGCTTAGCGCATGAATTGCGCGGCGCAAAAAATACCTTGGATTCTGCCCAAGTTCAGTTAGAAAGCGAAGTCGATGTTGTGCAATTGCCGGCTGCAATTGAGAACATTATCGCGCTAGCTTTACGCGAAGCAGTCACCAACATTATTCGCCATTCAAATGCTAGCGCGTGTCATTTATCGCTCAAATTGATAGAGCAAGACATTCATTTTCATATTTCAGACAATGGTTTTAGGGATGCACAGAAAACGCCTGAGATCGAAAAAGGGAATGGATTAACAGGCATGAGCGAACGGGTTCGCGCAATGGGTGGAAAAATGCTGATTTCGATCAAGCACGGTGTCGCGATTGATATTCAAATTCCCCTACACAGTGCGCAGTAAGATTCATCAAGAATCATCAAGAAACATTGAGAAAGTCTGATAATGATAAAAATTGTTTTGGCAGAAGATCAGGCACTGGTATCCGGCGCACTGGCTGCGCTCTTGAAGCTGGAAGGCGATATTGAAGTATTGGCACTGGCAAAAAATGGCAAAGAAGCTCTGACATTTTGTCAAACCCTGCAGCCGGATGTACTGATTACCGACATAGAAATGCCCATCATGACGGGTCTAGAATTGGCGGCAGAAATCGCTGAGCAAAAGCTAGCCATCAAAGTCATCGTACTCACCACTTTTGCCCGCGCAGGCTATCTGCGCCGGGCGATGAGTAGCGGTGTACGCGGTTATATGTTGAAGGACTCTCCAGCAGAAGATCTGGCAAAAGCGATACGTAATGTGCAAGCGGGTGGAAGGGCTATTGCACCTGAACTGGCGATGGAGAGTTGGAGTGGTCAACAAGATCCGCTCAGTGAACGTGAACGCCAGGTATTGCGTCTGGCGGGCACCGGTTCGACCAGCGCTGAGATCGCCAAAATAATGCATCTCTCTGAGGGCACGGTACGCAATTATTTGTCAGAAGCGATAAGCAAATTGAATGCGAAGAATAGGGTGGAAGCGTTTCGTCTAGCACGTGATGAGGGTTGGTTATAACTTCATTCAGCAAGTGACAATCAATATAAGCCTTCGCTGAAGTTCTCCTAGAATCAATAAAAAAACGCCGCAAATTGCGGCGTTTTTCATTGTGGGAAATAACTTCCTACTTATTTCTTTTCAGACAAACCCAAAACACTATGACGACGGGCAAAAGCAAAATAAGTTACTAAGCCCAATACTGCCCAGATACAGAAGTATTTAATGGTTGGATCCCAGCCTAAGCTGACGAACAACAATGCACAACCACCCAATGCCAACGGACCCACTACCCAGATCAATGGTGTGCGGAATGGACGTGGACGATTCGGCTGAGTAACACGCAAGATCATCACACCTAAAGCCACGACGAAGAACGCGAACAAAGTACCAGAGTTAGAGATATCTGCCAACACGCTCACTGGGAACACTGCAGAGAAAATCGCGACAAATACACCAGTCACCATTGTGACGACGTGTGGAGTATGGAAACGCTCATGCACAGCAGTGAATGCTTTTGGCATCAAACCGTCACGCGCCATGGTGAACAAAATACGTGTTTGGCCGTAGATCATCATCAAGATAACGGATGGCAAAGCCAAAATCGCAGCGATACCAACCAAATCACCAACACGTGGGTAACCAAGTTCACGCAAAATGAAAGCTAAAGGTTCTTTGGATTGAGACAAAGCACCACCTGGTTGCGCACCAACGGCACCAACTGCAGCATAAGCTACCAACAGGTAGAACACAGTACAAATACCGAGTGAACCGATCAGACCGATCGGCAAGTTGACGTTAGGATTTTTTGTTTCTTCCGCTGCAGTAGAAACCGCATCGAAACCAACGTAAGCAAAGAAGATGGAAGCAGAAGCACCCAAGACACCAACACCAGATAATGGCGTACCCCAACCATTTGGCAACATCGGTTCAAAGTTCATGCCTTTAACTGCTGGGAAGGCCAAGATCACAAACGTGGTCAAAGCGACAATTTTAATGATCACCAAAACCGAAGTGACTTTTGCACTCTTAGAAGTTCCAACTACCAGCAACCAGGTCACCAATAAGGAGATAATGAATGCGATCAGATTGAATGCACCATGTGCAGTCGTACCATCAGGTAAAGTGATCGTATCTGCTGGACCGGCAGTCAATGCCAGTGGCAAACCAGCGCCGATAGAATGCAAGAAACCGTTCGCATAGCCAGACCAGCCCACTGCAACAGCACCTGCGGCGATCGCGTATTCCAGAATCAAAGCCCAACCGACTGTCCAAGCAATCAATTCACCCAATACAGCATAAGAATAAGTGTAAGCGGAACCAGCAACCGGAACCATCGAAGCGATTTCAGCGTAAATCAACGCGGTCAATGCGCACACGAAACCAGCGATGATGAAGCTATACATCATGCCTGGACCTGCTTTGTTCGCAGCCACTGAAGTCAAAACGAAAATACCAGTACCGATGATGGCACCAACGCCAAGCATCATCAGGTCAAACCAGCCTAATTGGCGTTTGAGACCTTTCTTTTCCGCGGATTCCAGAATCTGGTCCAGCGATTTCACACGATCAAAAAACATAGTGTTTCCTTAAGGCAAATACGATAATTTAATTTCTTATTCCCTCTCAAACCGCCTCAACTATCGTAATCACAATAGCTGCTGACAGGCGAAAAGGATCTGTTTTGTCAAACCTGCGTAACATAAGCGATTTATAGCTAAACAGTAAAGAGCAAATGCGCGAAAAAATGCGGAATACGCACGTTTCCGACAAAATTTCTGCACTGCATAGCAACAATCTGACTTATTGTGGTAACAGGGCAATAAATATGAGAGGCGTTCTGTTTGCGGCGAGGTTTCGATTGAAACGCGCACATTTAGTTCCCGACAAACATTATATTTTCCACAAGGAAACACAACGAAAGTCGGTTCAGGGCTGATGTTTGAATATTGCCGATAGAACATTAAACGATGTGTCGATATTCGGTGATTTGATCCACCATAGGTGCCGATAATCTGCCCTTTGGTCGGCTCCTCGACGCTTGCTAGTTTGCCGGCAAGAAATTTAGTGTATATTCAGCCGATTGCGCCATCCGCCATAGGATCACTTTTTTCTCGCATCAATTTCTTCTCATTGGACGCACCATGCGAAATAATCTGCTTCAACTTTCCACCGCCATTTACCGTTGCAGTTTCACTTCTTGTATCACTTCCTGCATAAGGACCTTGTTCAGTGCATTACTTGGATTAAGTCTGGCAACGGGTCTGAGTCAAGCTGCTAGCCCTGCAGAGAAAGCGGTTAAAGCTTCTAAGCCAGCAAGCAAAGTATCAGGTCTATTGTATGAGCTTAGTTTGCCACCGACCCCGGGAATAGCATCCGTCAACGATCACAAAAGAGATAAAACCATCGCTTATTTATACGGCAGCATCCACATCGCTAAAAAAGATTTCTATCCGCTCGCCAAAGTGGTGAAACAATCGTATGCAAAAGCAGATACCTTAGTGGTTGAAACCGATATCACCGATGAAAACGCGAATCGTTCGATTATTGGCAAGCTCAGCTATATCGCACCCGATCGCTTAGAGCATCACCTCAGCGCAGAAACCTGGAATACTTTGCGCGACATGACGGGACAGTCCTTAGAACAATTCCAATTCTATAAACCTGTATTGGTCGCCATGGGCTTAACCGTGAGTGCTGGCATGCAACTGGGCTTTGAACCGGAACAAGGTTTGGACTTACATTTCATCAAAGCTGCGCAAAAAGATAAAAAGAAACTGATCGAATTGGATGGCGTTGCCGTCCAAGCGGAAGTTTTAAACAATTTGAGCAACGAAGAAGGCGATGCAATACTCGCCAATACCTTGCAATCATTCAAAAATGGAGAAATTCGTCAGGAATTTCAACGCATGACCGAAGCTTGGCGTGCGGCAGACGCAGACAAACTCGCACAGATCTTTGTTGCTGCGGCCAATAAAGATAGCGGCTCAAAAAAAATCACGCAGAAATTGATCGATGACAGAAATCCCGACACTGCGAAGAAAATTATCGAATTGATGTCAAGCGGAAAAAAATTGTTTATCGTGGTTGGTGCCGGTCATCTGGCAGGCGACAACAATCTAATCAAACTTTTCCAGCAACAAGGCTTACAAGTGCGACAAATACATTAATGACGGATCAAGACAACACCAATTTAGAAGTAGCCCACCCGTGGATAGCCTTCGAATCACCCGCCGAATTAGAAGCGTGGATGGAATTAAACAATCAAGAATTACAAAAACTGATCGGCAATCGCGCCACACAAGGCCAGGGAATTTGTTTCAATTTGTTACTAGGTGGTGAAATCTACTTTCATACTAATGGAGATGGCGATATCCTGTTAGACGTGACTTCTGATGCGCAATGGGTAGCACCACTCATTACGGCATGTACTCAGGTAGATGCGCCACGTGGGCAAATCTGGCACTTACCACAGCATGATTTGATCGCCATCATTATGGGATTAAATCCCTTGATTGCGAGTAGCCGCTTAGTCACACAACATGCATTTCGGATTCAAAAGTTCTAAATTTTGACAGCTGCTTTGAAACTAACCCATGAGGTGCATCATGCGATTCCCTGTACTGCTACAGTTACCTCGCTTTGTATTATGTTTGCTAAGTTTGTCCATCACCGCCTGTGGTGGCAACGCCGATCTCGCTAGCAATCTCAAGCCGAGCACCATGTCCGCACCGCCCGCTGCGGCACCAGCTACCACCGCAAATTTTGCGGGAATCAGAAATGCGTACAAAATCAGTAAGACCAGCACGGGATTCAGCGTAAAAGAAGTCAACGGTGCTGGCACTACCACTAACCTCAGCACGCAAACCAGCGCAAAATTCGCAGACGTTACGGTCAATCTCTTAGTCGGCAACAAATCCAAAACAATTCCTGCCGCCAGCCTAAAAACCCTGATCGAACTCTACATTGCCTTTTTCAATCGCGTGCCCGACGCCGATGGTATGAGTTATTGGATTGATCAAATTAAAGCGGGGGTCAGCGTCGATCAATTGTCGGCCAGCTTCTACGATGCCGCGGTGCAATTTACGGCATTGACTGGTTATTCGGCGACCATGAGTAATGAGCAATTCGTTCGCATTATTTATCAAAATGTTTTAGGCCGTAGTGGAGCCACAGCTCCACCCGATGCCGATGTCGCATATTGGGCTGGTGAATTGGCGAATGGCAAATCCAAGGGTTTTCTGGTGGCGACCATGCTGAACTCAGCACATACCTTTGCCAATGACCCGGAATGGGGTTGGGTGCCACAATTACTCGATAACAAAGTCACGGTGGGTACTTTTTTTGCGATTCAACAGGGCTTGAACTACAACACGTCAGAAGAGTCGATCAGCAAGGGAATGGAGATTGCCAAAGCGGTCACTTCAACCGACATCACTTTGGCAAAGACAAAAATTGGTATGACCGACGTGTTATTTGATTTAACGGCGGTGGTCAGCAATTCAGATTTTGACAAAGTACAGGGAATCATTAACGAACGTTGTATCTCTTGTCATTCCACCCAAAGAACCGAAGGCGGCATCGCCTTGCACACCGCGGATTTGATCCGGCGCAATGCTGGGCCGCTGTATATCGTGACGGTTGTAACCCGTGCAATGCCACAAGATGGCGTGTTAAGCGCGGACGAAATCGCGACGATTAGTGCATGGTATTTAGGTGGGGCAAAGTGATGCATGCGAATCCCTATCTTCGCAGTCGATCTTCCAGGCAATTATGGCGGCAATTTGGACTGAGCCTGATCATGGTTTTTCCGCTGATCTGCCACGCTCAAGAAACGCCAGCACCCGCATTTGAATTAAATGCGGAAAATAGTAGCAAGCACCAACTCAAGCAATATTTTGGTAAATTGGTGTACGTCGACTTTTGGGCCTCATGGTGTGCGCCCTGTCTGCAATCCTTTCCATTTATGAACAGCATGCAGCAGAAATATCAAGCGGCAGGCTTACAGATTATTGCGATTAATCTGGATAAAAAAATGGGAGATGCGCAGATTTTTCTCAATAAAAATTCTGCGCAATTTTTGGTGCTATTTGATCCCGAGGGAAAAACGCCACTGCAGTATGGCGTGAAAGGCATGCCTAGCAGTTATCTGATCGATCGTAGCGGCAAAATCATCTTTACGCACAAAGGATTTAAGCTCGCTGACCAGGCAGTACTGGAAGCCAAAATAAGAACTGAATTAGGATTGAAAAATTAAAGGACTGAAGAGGTCAACATGAAAAGAACAAGCACTATATGGCGTTCTGTGACGATCGCTAGTGTATTAGCTGTCATCCTTGCGAGCAGCGGCTGTAGCCATTTAAGTTCGGTCGCCGCGTGGGAAAAAGGCTATCTGGCAAACGCAGAAATGCGTTTTGACCAAGACAAACTTGGTATGAAAAATGCTGATCATATCTATACTAGCAAAGAAGCAGCATCTGGTAGTGGCAGCGTCGGTGGTGGCGGTTGTGGATGCAATTAATCACACTGCTAGCGGCTCACTTCTGCCGTAGTTATTTTGCAATCACTTCCGTTTTACTTTGCAATTACTTCGCCCTTGCTTGATAAGCAGCGACTTTTTGGTAATCTGAATTCATGAGCGACAACATCAAAGCAAGCCCAACTATTTTGTTAGCAGCCTTAAGTCTGAGCGGCATCTTACCCGCCGTGACAAGCACCGCACAGGCCGAAGATGCGCCCGACAAAGCGGAAATCAGCGCCAAATATCTGCGTTACCGAGATCAACAACCCGGGCTGGATCGCCTGACTGTCAATTCTCCGTCACTATCACTCAGTCTGCCGCTAGCGGGAGTATGGAGTCTCGATGCAGGCTTGGCCGCTGATCAAGTATCGGGCGCGTCGCCGCGCTATCATACCGCGGTGTCAAGCGCTTCAAAAATGAGCGACTCGCGCCGCGCCGCCGATCTAAAACTGCATCGCTATTTTGAGCGCGTCAAATTATCCGCAGGGATCGCCTACTCTACCGAGCATGATTACGATTCGACTGCACTATCACTCAATGCCAGTATCGCCTCTGAAGACAACAATACCACCTGGAATCTCGGTGTCGGCAATGCCAGCGATAAGATCACGGCCACTGGTCGTGTCTTGAAAGAAGAAAAAAATGGGAATGATTTTCTCATTGGCGTTAGTCAGGTTTTATCGCCAGTCGATATTGCGCAGCTCACCTTTACACACACCAATGCGCATGGCTATTTTTCGGATGCGTATAAATCGCTTGATATCCGCCCGCGAGAACGTCAACAAACCGCCATGCTGCTGAAGTATCACCATTATTTTACCCAGGTTGATGGCACTCTACGGCTAAATTATCGTCACTACCACGATAGCTTTGGCATACGTTCACACACCGTCAATCTGGAATATGCGCAAAGCTTAGGCGCTGGGTGGACAGTCACACCGATGCTGCGCTTATATTCACAAAGTGCTGCGGATTTTTATTTTGATCCGGTTTACACGTTTTTGTACATCCCAGTCGGTTACAAAATCGGTGGCACACAATTTGTCAGCGAAGATCAGCGTATGTCGGCATTTGGTGGGCGCAGCTTTGGTCTCAAATTAAGTAAACAAATTGACCCGCATTGGCAAGTCGATGCCAGCCTGGAGCGCTATCGCCAACGCAGTGACTGGACTTTTTTTGAGAATCGCCGACCAGCATTAGCATCACTGAATGCCAGCGTGTTGCAGGTTGGTCTGCGCTACCGGTACTAAGCTAAACAAAGTAAGCTAAGCTAAGCTAGATAGTCACTTCGATTTCGGTCTCGATATCAACCTGAACCCTGAGCAATATCGTGCAATTATTTTCATTCTCTTTTCAGGCGATGGGTAGCCATTGCGAGTGCCGTTTGGCGGCGACAACGGAGTCGCAAGCCTTTATTTTTGCGCAGATGGTAATGAACGAAGTAGGCCGGATAGAAAACAAATATTCACGCTATCGTAGCCACAGTGTCCTAAGCCAGATCAATCAGCAAGCCGGACTGAAAGCGGTGAACATTGATCAAGAAACCAACGAATTACTCGACTATGCAGACGTCTTGTTTCGTAGCAGCGGCGGTCTGTTCGATATCAGCTCAGGTATTCTGCGACGCGCCTGGAATTTTAGCAATCCGGTTCTGCCAGAGCCATGGCTGATGGAATCACTGCTCACCAAAGTAGGTTGGAGCAAAATTGAACGCGATCACCAACATATCTATTTACCGATACCAGAAATGGAAATCGACTTCGGGGGATTTGGCAAAGAATATGCGGCGGATCGTGTCGCGGCCTTATTGCTGAACGCCGGCGTACAACACGGATTGATCGACTTGGGTGGCGATCTGCGCATATTGGGGCCACAGATCAGTGGCGATGCTTGGCAAATTGGCATACAAAACCCGCGTGATGCCGAACAGCTAATCGCCACAATCCCCATACACAGCGGCGCCTTGGCAACCAGCGGTGATTACGAACGGTTTTTTGAGATCGATGGACAGCGCTATTGTCATATTCTCGATCCCACATCAGGCTATCCAGTCCACTACTGGCAATCGGTCAGTGTATTGGCGCCTTTAAGTATTGCAGCGGGTA
Source organism: Undibacterium sp. Ji22W (assembly GCF_049340305.1). Lineage (NCBI taxonomy): Bacteria > Pseudomonadati > Pseudomonadota > Betaproteobacteria > Burkholderiales > Oxalobacteraceae > Undibacterium > Undibacterium sp. Ji22W. The sequence goes on from NZ_JBMPOU010000002.1 coordinate 883,813, forward strand.
GCTATTCCACCATTGCGATGTTGAAACAAGCAGAAGGTGCAGCGTGGTTAGCTGAGAGCGGCTTGGCGTATTTATTGGTGGATGCGCAGGGGCAGATTCAGCAATGTAATCCACAACCGCCATCCAATTCCTGAAGTATTTCATGCAAAAAAACGCCCGCTTGGAAGGCGGGCGCTGGTTTTTACTGCGGTTATTACTGCGATTTTTCCTGCAGTTTTTGCTGCAAGTGTTGGTCCAATACCGGACAGCGCAATTATTGAACCACACCGTTACGATCAATAGTCACCACTCGTGAGCCGTTTTTGATCCGGCTTTCATGTGCGTTTGCTTCGCCTGCTGCTTTTACATTCACGCTGGCTTCGCCTGGGCCATTGACTTTCACTGAAGCGAGTTCGAGTAATAATTCAGTAGCATGCAAATCCCCAGAACCGTTCAAATTCGCGGTCAATTTTTTCGCTGTGCCATGCAAAGTGATACTGCCTGGGCCGTCTGAGCTGATCTGTATCGTCGTAGCGGAAGACAAATCGGCTTCGATATCACCAGAACCAGAAGTATCGAGAATGACATTGCCGGTCAAGGTTTTAAATTGCAAATCAGCAGGACCTGAATTATGAATATCCGCATCACCAACTTTTAAGCGCGAAGCGTCAACGCTACCCGAACCACTGACACGTAATTTCAAAGACTTAGTTTCGCCAGAAATACTGAGTTCACCGGGACCGGACATTTGGATATCGGCCTTCTCTGCCTGAATTTCATCAACCGAAACATCACCAGAACCTGACATATCGATATCCAGATTTTTGCTTATCCCGCGCAAACTGATGCCGCCCGAGCCTTCTACCGACAAGGTAGTTTGTTCGCTCTGTAATTTCGCCACGTGCAAATCACCGCTACCAGTCAATTTGGCGTTCAGGCTTTGCATCACTTCACCAAATTCAGTGTCGCCAGAACCATGCATTTCGACTGTCAATTTCTTGGTGTTCAACTGACGCAGGCTCACGTCGCCACTGCCGCTAGTGCGGAAATTCAATTCTGTCGCAGTACCAGCGGCATTGATGTCGCCAGAACCTTCATTCACGATTTCTAGTTTTTTATTTTTCAAATCACGCAAATGCATATCGCCGCTGCCTGAATTCATTGCTTTCACCAAAGCGGCTGTGCTGATCTTGACGGTCGTTGGTGCAGTTTTCCAAGAGAAGTGGAAACTGCCTTTGCGTTTGTTGCGTACGACCAGCGTATGGCCTTCCACGACGGTTTCGACTTCTTTGACAAAATTATCATCGCCTTCGACCACGACATTGTTTTTACCATCCACTACCAATTCGATATCAAACGGTGATTGGTTATCGATACTGTCGAAACTCGTCGCATCACGTTTTTCGGTAATGATATGACCGCTGCCTTTAATGCTGTCATCGTTGATACTAATTTCACAGCCACTCAGGCCCAGTACCATAGTTGATGCGACTGCTGCCGCGATGGCTATTTTTGTAAACATGTCCGCCCCCTGAAAATTTGAACTGAAAATTGAAACTAAGTAAGACTGAAGTAAAGTTGAAAATTTACTGGAATTTCTATGTTCACAGTTTACGTCAGGCTGATCCTATGCGCTCGTGGTTAACGACAGAACGCAAAAATCACTGCCTCAATGGTCGAATTAGGGCTAAATTGCAGCTAAGTTGAGGCGAGGTTGAAACTAAATTGAAAATAGATTTGAGCGAAGTTTGAGACGAAGAGGCGATAAAATGCAGGCTTTCTATTCACCTCATGGCTGTTTCAGCAGAAAGCGTCAATTACATGGATAAGGTCATACTTCAAGCAAGAGATGGTGCGCGCGCCGAAATCGTCACCCACGGTGCACATGTCTGCTCATGGATACCAGCGCAAGGGAGCGAGCAATTGTTCATGAGCCAGAGCTCTGAGTTTAAGGATGGCGTGGCGATCCGGGGCGGTGTGCCTATCGTCTTTCCACAATTTTCCAATTTAGGTAATTTACCCAAGCATGGCTTTGCCCGCACCGCAATTTGGCGTTTGGTAAGCTCAGGACAACTCGAACAAGGGGCAGCACAAGCGGTGTTTGAGCTACAAGAAAGCGCCGCCAGCTTAGCGATCTGGCCACATGCTTTTCGAGCAGAGATGGTTGTGACGGTTGCCGAACAAAGTTTACAACTGGATTTTTCGGTGGTGAATCATGGTGACAGCGAGTTAAGCTTTCAAGCGGCCTTGCATAGCTATTTCCGCGTGCACGATATCCAGCAAACCCGCGTTCATGGCTTAGGTGGTCTCAACTATCGCGATACGGTAACAGGCGAAGAGAACTGCCATCAATCTGACGAGGTGCTGCAGATCGTCGGTGAGGTCGACAGTATTTATGCCGATGTCGTATCAGATATCACGCTCGAGCAGCCGCACCAAGTGCTGCAACTGCGCCAATCAGGCTTCACCGATGCAGTGGTGTGGAACCCCGGTGCAGAAAAAGGCGCACAACTTTCGGACTTAGAGGCGGATGGATATCGTCACATGCTATGTGTCGAAGCCGCTAGCATCATGCGGCCTGTGGTAATAGCCCCAGGTCAGGTATGGTCCGGTATGCAGTTAATGAGTTTGATTACCAGATAATTACAATTTAATCATGCTTATGACAGGCGAGCGTATGCTCGCCTTTATTTTTGCGCCCAAAAACTTGTGTCAAATCAGCAATGAAGGCATCACTGCCCATCTCCACAGTCACTCAAAATTTGACTTGAAACAAAGACCTGACTCAATTTTTAATTGCAAATGATAATAATTCGCATTTATAATTGCGCCTATTGAAGGCCTTCTAGCAGACTTCTACTCCGCCCGGCCTCCGCAATTATTCAGCTACTTATTTCATCTTTGTGAGAATTCTATGCAACGCACTACACCACGATTTGCTTTAGCAACGTTGCCAGCTTTGTTGGCTTTAATTAGTTTCCCAGCACTGGCACAAAACAACAGCACCACTAACACTGCAACCACTAACACTGCAACTACGAACACTGCAACTACGAACACAGCCACCAATGCGACGACCAACAGCACGCAAGAAACCAAGCTGCCAGAAGTCCAGGTCCTTGGTGCGAGTGAGCAAAAGTATGCGACCAAGATCAGCGGCACCGCGACTAAAACGGATACTTTGCTGCGCGATACGCCGCAGTCAATTACGGTAGTGACCAAAGAATTGATCAAAGATCAAGCAATGCAAAGTATGGCGGATGCGATTCGTTATGTGCCGGGCGTGGTGACGGCGCAAGGCGAAGGCAACCGCGATACCGCAGTCTTCCGTGGCAATAGCTCGACTGGCGACTTCTTCGTTGATGGGATTCGTGACGACGTACAGTACTACCGTGATTTCTACAATATTGAGAGCGTCGAAGCCTTAAAGGGTTCTAATGCAATGATCTTTGGTCGTGGCGGTTCAGGCGGCATTATCAATCGCGTGACGAAGCAAGCACAATGGTCGCCAGTGCGCGAAGCATCCATCACTATCGGTTCCTGGAGCAATCGTCGCGCTACAGCAGATATCGGTCAAGCAATTGATCAAAACATGGCTTTTCGAGTCACAGGAATGGTGGAAAATTCAGATAGCTATCGCAATGGTGTGAATATCAAGCGCAGTGGTGTCAATCCGACCTTCGCGATTCGTGCTGGTCAAGACACTAGCATCGTGCTCGGCTACGAACATTTCAAAGATGATCGCACTGCTGATCGCGGTATTCCGTCTTACCAAGGCAAGGCTTTAAACGTCAATAGTAGCGTGTTCTTCGGGAATGCCGCTTTAAGTCCGACTTCTTCGCGTGTTGATGCGTTCACCGCTTTAATCGATCATGATTTGGGCAATGGTTTTAGCCTGCGTAACCGTACGCGTTATGCCGATTACGATAAGTTTTATCAAAACATTTTCTCAGGTGCAGTGAATAGCACGGCCACCAGCGTTGCCTTAAGTGCATACAACAATGCGACCCAGCGCAAGAATTTGTTCAATCAAACTGATCTGACTTTTGATATTCAAAGCGGCGGCATCAAGCACAAAATTTTGACGGGCTTGGAACTCGGTCAACAAACCACCGACAACTTACGCAACACCGGTTACTTCCCAACGGTTTCTGCGAATGCGACGAGCATTACGGTTCCAATCAGTAATCCTATCACCAGTTCCGTCGTATTCCGCCCATCAGCCACCGATGCGAATAATCACGGCGTCGCGACCACAGTTGGCGTGTATGTACAAGATCAGATCGAATTTTCTCCGAATTGGCAGGCGATCGTCGGCTTACGTCGCGACAGCTTCGGAGTTGATTTTACGAACAATCGCACCGGCGATAAGATAGAAATTACCGATACACCAGTCTCACCACGCGCTGGTTTGATCTACAAACCATTCACCGAAATGTCTTTGTACGCCAGTTATAGCTTGGCGTTTGCACCACGCGCGGGTGATCAATTGGCATCGCTCACCGCTAGCAACAAGGCTTTTGATCCAGAAAAATTCAAGAATTTTGAATTGGGTGCGAAATGGGACGTGTCACGAGACCTCAGCCTGAGCGCGGCTGTATATCAATTAGATCGCAGCAATGTAGCGATTGCCGATCCTACTGATTCGACTAAATCAATTCTGATCGACGGGCAACGTACCCAAGGTCTGGAATTAGCCGTCAATGGCAAACTCGCTGAGGGTTGGAGCGTCATGGGTGGCTACGCGTACCAAGATGCAAAAATTACCCGTACGCTGTCAAGCACGGCCTTAGCCGGCGCGACCTTGGCTCAAGTACCAACCCATAGCGCATCACTGTGGAACCGCTACGACGTCAACAGCCAATGGGGTTTTGCCGCGGGTATTGTGTATCGCGGGGCGATTTATCCATCAACTGACAATACGGTGGAATTACCTGGTTTCACCCGCGTTGACGCGGCACTCTACTATGCGTGGGACAAGAATATTCAAGTCCAGTTGAATGTAGAAAACCTGGCGGATAAAAAATATTACGCTTCAGCAAACAGCAATAACAACATCACCCCAGGCTCACCACGCGCCGTCAAATTGGGAATTAATTTCAAGTATTAGTCTCGACATAAGCTTCACTTCACAGCCCCGACCATTGGTACGGGGCTTTTTTTTACCTCTTACGCCACACGCTCTGATCACTAAGTATCGTCAATATTGCATTGCAGCATCATTAATCCCGACTTTGTGTCAGAAGATGGGAACCATTTCGGGTCAAAGCTTATCCAAACCGCTTCGACAGCAAATACCGACATACCCGTTTGCCCGAATTTACGGTACTTATCTACAGTACTAAATCACTAAGCAATAAATAATAAGCACTCATCATTAATCACTAAAACTACAAGGAACAATAAGATGCGTTTGATCAGTCTTCTGGTGTGTTCGCTGTTCGTCAGCTCCACACTCCCTGCACTAGCCGCCGATGAAAAAGTCGATTTAAATCTCGTAAATAAGATTCGTGACGAAGGCACAAATCGTTCCAAAATCATGGAAACTCTGAGCGTGCTGACCGATGAAATCGGTCCGCGTTTGACAGGTTCACCAGGCTTGCGCAAAGCAGGTGACTGGACCAAATCACAACTAACCGACTGGGGTCTGCAAAACGCCCAAGTCGTCAGCATCGCGCCTTTCGGTCGTAGCTGGGTATTAGAAAAATCTTCCATGCGTTTAGTCGCACCATCAAATTTGGTATTAGATGCGATTCCTAAAGCATGGACGCCAGGTACAGACGGTGTAAAGCGCGGCAAAGTGGTCTACGCTAAACTCGAAACCGAAGAAGATTTGGCGAAGTGGAAAGGTAAGTTGAAGGGCGTAATTCTGTTGCGTGACGCCATGACACCAACCAAATTGCACACGGCTGGCGATACAAAGCGCTACACCGAGCAAGAATTACAAGAATTAGAAAACATGGATTTGGGTGGAGCAACTGGCCGCCCACCGATGGATATGGCGGACATCGCGAAACGTATCGCCTTCGGCAAAAAAATCAATCCTTACCTGACTGAAGAAGGCGTGATTGCAACCGTGAATGTCTCACGTGGTGATGACGGAACGATCTTTGTACAAGGCGGCGGTTCATACAAAAAAGATGAGCCAACAGGCCCGGCAGCATTGGTGATGTCGACTGAACAATACAATCGCATCTTCCGTCTGATCGAAAAGAAAAAAGATCTTGAAGCAGAGGTCGAAGTCGCCGTGAATTTTGGTGATGAAGATCCAGCTAACTCGATTAACGTGTTTGCAGAAATCCCTGGCAGCGACAAGAAAGACGAAATCGTCATGCTCGGTGGCCATTTAGATTCATGGCATGCAGGCACAGGCGCAACCGACAATGCAGCCGGTGTCGCAGTCGCAATGGAAGCAGTGCGCTTATTGAAAGCCATCGGTTTCAAACCACGCCGTACTATCCGCATCGCGTTGTGGGGTGGTGAAGAACAAGGCTTGTTAGGTTCCCGTGACTTCATCAACAAAAATGTCGCATCACGTCCAGAGTCAACCGATCCCAAAGAAAAAGATCTGCCTAGCTTTATGCGTCGTCCATCAGGACCGCTGAGCTACAAACCTTTGCACGGTAAGATTTCTGCTTACTACAACCTCGACAATGGCGGCGGCAAAATCCGCGGCATTTATGCAGAAAACAATTCCGCTGCGAAAGTCATCTTTGATACCTGGTTAGCGCCATTCCATGACTTAGGTGCCAAGACTTCTACTTTACGTAAAACTGGTAGCACCGACCATGTGTCCTTTGACACCGTCGGCGTACCTGGCTTCCAATTCATCCAAGAACCGATGGACTATTTTACTCGTACTCACCATAGCAACATGGACGTCTATGACAAACTGCAAAAAGGCGACATGATGCAAGCCGCCATGATCATGGCGAATTTTGTTGCCCACACAGCAAATCGTGACGAATTAATGCCACGTAAACCTCTGCCAGTTGAGCCTACACGCCCTGCAGCGCCAGCTAGTCGTTAAATTATTTGTGGTAGATGTGATAGTCGATAAGCGATAAACGATAAGCATTTTTCACAATCCGACGCCAGACCAGCATGTTGATATAAACAGCATGCTGGTTTTTTTACATCCTTTGTTCGAAAAACGCATAAGCAAATCGCCACTGATTATTTCAATCTCAGCCGCATCAATGTTAAGGTAGCTCACCTCATCACAGCTCACCGACTATCCTCATGTGCCAACTCTTAGGAATGAATTGCAATACCCCGACCGATATCGTGTTTAGTTTCACGGGTTTTGCCACGCGTGGCGGGCGCACCGATGAGCATAAAGACGGCTGGGGCATCGCATTTTTTGAAGGCAAGGGTGTGCGCCATTTTGTTGATCATCAGGCCGCGATTGACTCGCCGATTGCCGAATTAATTAAGCGCTATCCGATCAAATCTACCAATGTCATTGCCCACATTCGCAAAGCCACGCAAGGTGTGATCGCGCTGGAAAATTGTCATCCTTTTGTACGCGAGGCTTGGGGTTATCAATGGGTATTCGCGCACAATGGCGATCTAAAAAATTTCGCCCCGCAACTTGATGGCAGCTTTTTGCCGATCGGCACGACCGACAGTGAGCGCGCGTTTTGTTACTTAATGCAAAGCCTGCGCTCCCGCTTTGGTGCACAATTGCCGACACTTGAAAACTTGCGCGAATTCTTAAGCGAGATCTGCCGCGAGATCGCCACACACGGCACTTTCAATATGATGCTCTCCAACGGCAGCGCCCTATTCGCACATTGCTCAACCAAATTACATTACATAGAACGCCAACATCCATTCAACACCGCTGCCTTATCCGATGAAGACGTGTCGGTCGATTTCGCCCAAGTAACAACGCCACAAGATCGGGTGGCAGTGATTGTTACCGAGCCACTGACGACCAATGAACATTGGACTGCCTTGCAGTCCGGTGAGTTGAAGGTGTTTGTGGATGGACGGGTGCTCACTTAGAAGTCTTAGAACGAAATGACATCGCAAGCTATCTGGCGTCTCTGCGGATTTTAGGGCAATTGAAAAAATTGTCTTATTTTAATTTCGCAGTTAGTATTCATACTTGTTATTTTAGACAAATAATTCGAATATGAAGGTGTACTGACGCTTCATTTGAGCAATGCGCCCATTTCCGCACATTCGCATGCCCAAATGACACGTCAACACGCCCTTAACATCCAAAAAGAAAGTTATGCAATGAAATCCAAATTATTAATCGCAGCTTTATTGTTCATTTTCTCCGTCAATGGTTTTGCCGCGCCAGCGAAGAAGGAGACAGTGAATGCTATGTTTGAAGTGATGCATTCACAAAAGATGATGGACTCTATCTACGGCCAAATAGATGGAATGTTTAAACAAATGACTCAAGGAATGGATATTGATGAATCACAAAAACCAATTATGGATAAATTTTTTGCTAAATATAATGCATTGTTAAGAGAAGAAATGTCCTGGGAAAAACTTAAGAATCCTATGGCTGAAACTTACGCAAGTGTTTATACAGATAGAGAAGTGAAAGAAATAACTAAGTTCTACAAATCACCTGTTGGTCAAAAAGTGCTCGAAAAAATGCCAGAATTAATGCGAGCATCTCTGAGTGTCACCCAAAACGCTATGAAGAATCTCATGCCAAAAATAAAGGAAATTCAAAAAGAGATGGCAGAAGAAATAAAAGAAAGCAGTGCAAAAAAATAGAACTTTTGGTGGTGCTTGCAAAATGCCAAACGCAGCATCCAACTTTCAACACAGATGACATCCTCCAACAATAAACTACCACTCTCTAAACGTCTCGCACGCGCGATTGCTGTTGCTGTGATTACGGGTGCGATTTTATGCGTTGGAGGGCTGCTGGGGCTTTTTATGATGATAGAGCCCGTTGGCTATTTCTTTAGCATGACCATACGACTTCTAGGAATTTCAGACTCAGGTGCGTTTTTTTACGTTATCTTGTTCTGGAGCGTCGTCATATTCTTCATTTCATTCGTCCTACAAAATGGGCATGGCGACCCGATGTAAAGATACACGTTTAAGTTTCGTTCACAGCGGACACGCAACATCACAATCTAGCTTCGCAAAATAAGTCGACTAAAATCCATCCCCGATCTCAGAATAAGTAGGGCGGATGCAACCCGCGCCGCCTGAACTTTGTTTATCCAAGACCAATCTATCGGCCATTTCGTGAGCTGCACTTCTTATCGTTTTGAATCCTACGTTTGAAATGACCTCGCCATTTATCATAGGTATTCGGTAAGCAACCAGCCGCGTTTAGATAGGATGAGAACAAATTGTTTTATTTTAATTTCCAAGCTAGTATGCATTTTTCTAAATTCAATCTATGTTATCCACAAGGAGTTATATGATTTTGATCCGCAATATCATCGTGTTGCTACTCTGCTTTTCATACAATCTATCTACTCTTGCCGCTACTTCAAACGATACGCTCCAGGTCACACCTATTGAGACAGGTTATTTACTGAACGTACCTGTGAGCAGGATTCAATTAACGATACCTGATGCTAAGCTGATTGATCTCACAAGCAAGATGCGAAAATCTGCCAATGATCGACGCTACTTCTATTTTGCGGACGAAACGCGCGGGCTTACCGTTTCTGGTTGGTTTGAACAAGCCGGTAGCTTTCCTGGTCTTAACAAATTCTGGCAAGGCGAAATGGCAAGCTGGAAGAAGAATTCATTACCTGCCCCGTTGAATGTAGCAGCGGTACAATTGAATGACTGGCAAGCCATCTTTTATGACATCGATGCTGGCCCAGAATCGAGTAAGCATGTCAAAGCTGAAATCGTGCTGGAAGGTACGTGGATAGACTTGCATATTTCAATTTCTAACTCTGCGTCACCACCACCTACGCGTGAAATGTTAGAAGATTTTCTTAAAGGTATTATTGTGACGACAAAGCCCGCAGGCTAATAAGACTCTTGTTAGAGACGCACTTATTTTGTCAATTTGCGCGCCACACATTTCATCGATAGGTAAGCAAACCATGAGCTCCACCGCAATATTGCTTCTGCTCCTTTTATTCATCGTCTATGCAGGGTACTCAATACCAATACATTTTCAGTTTAATTCTTATTGCCGCGACTTGGCTGCTGCGACAAGTCGAGTTGATGAACTAAACGATGTGCGCGGGATTGATGATGGAGGCAACAATGCTTTTGAGCGAGCACAGTGGCGCAGTTTATTGACGGGTGATTTCAGTGATCTCAGTAATCCTGACCTACAAGCAAGGGCAGCTATACTTTCCGCAAAAGTAAGGCGTTCATTTATTTTTGCTGTGGCTTTGGTCGTCGCTTTTCCGGCAATGATTGCGCTATTCCCATAAATTGCGTAATGCAAATAGCGATTTTGTCTTGTGTCGTTACTTCACAACTTTGAGTGATTTATCGCAGCATCCCCAACTCTACTTGCAAATCAGAAAATCAATTCAAAGGGGTAGGGTGCGCACCCTACCCGATGAAGCTCTAGCCAACGCATTTTTGCGTAATTCCCTATCCTAAATCAACATTTTCTTTCTATCGATTAAATATGAATTTCATGAATGAACATGTCTTCATAAGCAGCCTCTTACAAGGAGTAAAAACCTATCGTAAACTCACCGTCTGTTGTTTCCACATAGGATCTTGCCACTTGTAAAAAATAGTCAACGAGCCAGGTTGATCCGCACCGTTTTCAGTTTGCAGCGTATCCATATTGACGACTTCGAAGCGGCGTTTGAAAACACCATCAACTTTGGCCTCACGCGCTACCAACATTTTGTTGGTGGCGGGTACCCAACCCGCAAATTCAATGTAGCCTAAGTTGGGATCGCTATTGGCGGGTGGTAAAACATCGATGATCCATCCATTACTGGTTTGATGAAAAAGCCAGAGTTCACGCCAACTGTCCATGGGTTGCACCGCCAATGCCAGCGCGGTGCTGCGCGTATTGACGCGAGCTGAGGCTGGCCACACTACACTGTAGGTACAGCGCCTGGCGAGGGGATTTTTAATGTCGTGTTTATTTTCGGTCAAATATACGCAGGTTTCACCGGGTTCACCTGGGCTGGTAACGATTTGCACACTGGCCTTGTTGGCAAGCGGCACTTCGGCTGCCCACCGCGCTGTACCTACTCGTACACCGGCGTCGGCATAACTTAGTTTGTCTTCATCGGTGAGTTCTTCTTTGTTGACCGCGGCTAATTCTAATAATGCGCGATTGCCAGCGACGTGGAAATCTTCATTTTTACGACTTCTTTGGTAAGCGATGGCCGACCAGACACTGGCCTTGCGCATCTTGATACGGTTCTTCAGATATTCATTTAAGTGGCTGCTATCAACCCTATCCAATACGTCGGCACGCCAATTATCCAGCGCGAATTTTTCCAATGGTCGGGTAGCGGGGTCTATACATTCTGGACGAGTCAAGGCCAGTGCTGCGCGGCTCTTTTGTTCGCTCGTCGCGTTCATCGCCAGCACGCGGCGAAAAGCTTCACCGTCGTAACAAAGCTGAATACGGCCTTCGCGTTCAAAGCTTTTAAACTGTACGCCGTAGTAGCTGGCCACTTCCAAATGGGCAGCGACCGTTGTTTCCATTTGCTTGCTCGGTTTCACTGTGCTGCCTGATTGCGTTTGCAGATTAGTGGAACGGCGAGCTAGTCGCTCCGCCATCGTTCCCAAAGCATCGAAGGCTTCCGCGCTGATTTGATTGGCTGCGGCAGCTTTCAAATAGGCTGCTGTATAACTGATACCCAAGGCTTCGGCGCCCGGCGTATCGCGTAGAAAACGTATCACAGCGAAGCTATCTGGCGCATCATCAGGGTCCATGCGGACTAAACGTACCTGACTCGCTTTAATGAATCCTGCACGTTCACGTCTGTGATCATAGACTTGCAAATAATCCATACGCTCACCGCGAATTTCTAGGCTGTCACCTTGCCACAAGACGACTTGTTGTTGAGCGCTGTCACGTGGCGCTGCGCGCAAGGCTGCCTGATCTTGCGTGACGATGGCGATGAGACTGGAGGCGGCAGCAGCGGCGATGGTAGATAACATGATGATTCCTTGATTTTTTTTGGCGATCTATTTTCGGATTAATTGCCTTCGGAGCTGGCTTCCGTATTTTCAGTTTGTTTGACGTCCTTATTTACAGCGGTGCTTGTTTGTGTTTTGCCCGCGCCCAATAAAGCAGAACCGATAAAGCCACCATCGGCAGGCGGAGGAGCGATGATCACAGAAATTTTGTCAGACAATTTATCTGCCATGGTTTTTTGGATGAGCAATGGGTGCTTAGTGAGAAGCGCGCCATCGCGTTCCAGTTGTGCGCTCGATACTTTCCCTACCAGCTCTTGACGATAAGCTTCCGCATCGGCCAATTTGCGACGCGAGTCCGCTTCGCCAGACGCTTCAATCACACGCGCCTGTGCCGTGCCTTCTGAAGTTTTTATACGCGATATTTTGTCTGCTTCCGCTTCCAATTGTCTTTGTTCAATCTGTTTTTGCTTGAACGGTAATACGTGTTTCATCGCTTCTTCCTGCGCTTTGGCAGCGATGATTTGCTCATTACCAGAAGCCTCGGCAGCTTTCTCACGACGGATTTTTTCTGCATCCGATTCCAATGCCGTTTGCTTGACTTGTTTCTCTTTGAGCTCCAAGGTATAGCGCATTTTTTCGCTCTCTAATTCTTCTGCCAGGAGTTTTTCCATACCACGTTTGTAGTCAGCGGGCAGATCGATCTTGCCTATCATCACCGCGTGTAAAAGGATGCCATCAGCGGCTAATTTTGGTTTCAATTCGGTTTCAATGGTTTGCTGAATCTCAGCCCGTTTAGTCGAGAAAATTTCCTTCACCGTGTAACGGGTAAATGCTTTGTACATCACCCCTTGCACCAAAGGTTCGACGATGTCTGCATTGATATTTTCGGGTAGACCTCTACCGTTGGTGGTGAGTTTGGCAGGATCGATTGCATAGCGCACGGTGAGATCGACGCCCAAAGACAGACCCTCTATCGATTGGAACGGCGCATCATTGTCGGCGCTGGTTTTGCTTGGGCGATACAACTGATCTTGCAAAGAGTATTTACGCAATTGGTAGAAGCCAGGAATTGTAATCACACTGCCTTCACGAAATTGCGAAACACTGCCCGTAAACAAGTTGGACCGGATACCGACTTCACCGCGGCTGATCGTCTGAATTGGCGGATGCTGGTAGATGCCATAGCCGATTGCCGAAATCGCGCCAAGGATAAGTATGTTACGCAGCATAGCTGTGGTCATGAGCGGTCTTTTTACTTGATATTCGACCGGATATTCACTTTGATATTCCGCATCGATTTCTGGTGTTGATGTGGAGCCGATGTCTGATTGCGAAGTCTTGCGTGAATTGAACACGGAAGAAAAAGTAGAGCGCACTGCATTTACGATAGATTTCAAACGATTTGACATAGTAGCCTCCGGTTGTGAATGTCGATGTGGGTTGCGTAGCATTTGCATTTGCATTAGCGTTGGCATTTCCCTGAGACGAATCTTGCGTTACCAGACGAGGAAGATACAATGCCGCCCGCTGGGAAGTATCCTCATAGCGCGGCGGTATTTGGACATGCAACGGAAAATTCGTACGTCAGTGTGAAGAAAAACTCACAGCCAAAAACTGACTTTTTTTAGGAAAACGTGGATACTACGAAACATGTTCAAGAAGAGCCTTACCTAGCAGTAACGCAAATTACGCCACCATTTTTATCACCGGAGACACATCGTGTCGCATCACATTAAAGTCGCCGTCATCGAAGATGATGAACCCACCAGCAATCAATTCAAGACATGGATAGAAGCGGCTAAACCCGGCATACAGATCGACCAATGGTTTAACCGTGATGATGCAGAAGCGGCGATCACGCGTGAACACTATGATTTGGTCGTCTTGGATATCGAACTGGGGCGTGAACGCCATGCAGGTGTGGCGATCATCAATGCCATCAATAAAAATATCGGCAAAGAAGGACAAGCTACGCCGGTTTTGGTGGTATCGGCCATGCCAGCGACCATTTACCGTAGCATTATGAAGGCCTTAGATGCCTGGGATTATCTGCAAAAAGCGACCTTTGAAGAAGCGGAATTCATTGAAACTTTGCTCGACATGTTGCGCGCGGTGAAGGAACGTAGACAGCAAACGCAAGAGAGTAAAAAAGTTGTACTGAAAGAAGCTGCGTCGGTCAATGAGGCATTAAGTATGGATCCTTTGCGGCAACGTTCACCGATGTGGCGTGGCCAGCGCATTAATTTACCACTCACCGCACAGAGAATTTTGGCGGTGATGTTTGAGAAGCGGGGACAGATAGTTTCGTATGACGATTTGTACGATGTGGTGAAAAGCGGACGCAATCGCGACAATATCCGTAAACATGTCAGTACGATTCGTGATGCTTTCCGTGAAATTGACCCCGATTTTGAATGCATAGAAAACGTGCCTATGCGCGGATTTCGTTGGGTTGAGGCTGCATGAAGCGATTTCTTCTTTCTAGCTATAGACTGCGAATTATTTTTCGTAGTGTGTTCTTACTTCTGGCAATTGCAACGCTAGGTTTGGCGCTGTCTTTGCTTCAGCAAGAAAAGCAACTTAGCTATAACAATTATCAAGTCAACTTTAATAAAACCATCAGTCAAATCACCGCGACGCTGCGCCACCCAGCAGGTCAATTAGCTTTATTAAATCCGCCCGCACAACAAGAAGGTGCGAGCCTGCACCCTTTGTTATTACCATTCTCCGCTTTAGATTTCGATGACCAAGGCAAGGTCCAACAAGCGATCGCGATGTCGGGCTGCCTGGTGCAGTATGGGAACGATGGATCACTCTGTGTTGGCATAGGAAATAATCCTTGGGCGGGTGGCTTTATTTATGTCGCAGGGAGTTTCAATAGCGCGGCTTTAGTCTCTCATCCTCAGGGAAAAATGGTACGCGATGAAGCGCATCGCATACGCGTCAGTGTGACTTTGCGAGGACAAGAATACCAATGGATAGCGCCGTTTGAAGAAGAGCCCAGCAATAAAACCAATGCAGGTATCCGCGGTCGATGGGTGGGCTTTGTCGAGAGTGATGTGAATAAATCGAATGCCCGACCTGTGCGGGATTTCCGTGGTTGGGCTTGGCAAAAAGCGGTTTGCAACGACGCGGAAAAAGATGGAAAAGATCTCAATTGTGATCGCAATACTTTCTTCTCTTTGCGCTTACCAATCGCAGTTTTACAGGAAGCTTTGTTTGAAAAAAAACGACCAGTCTGGCCGCCACAAGATTTGGATCAGATCCATGTTGAGCTAGCCGTGTTCGCACCCGAGAGTCAAATTCCGCTATTAGACAGTAAGGCGATGCCTACAGCGACGCCATTTTCTCTGAATGATTTGAGTGCGCTGTTATTGCCAGGTGAAAGTCTCAGCATCAAAAAAACCTCAGAGAAAAAGGATTTCATCAAGCTGCTGGGTAAAGTCGAACAAGAGGAAGAGTCTTGGAATGTGTTGACCCGCCTGATCCGCCGTCTACCTGTTGATGAATACGACACGCCTTTGGAGAGCCGGGAATTAATCAGCACGCCTTTAGATAACTATGAGGTGCTGTTGAAAGGGGATGTACGCAGTGCCAGTAAGACTTTGAGCGTGGTAGCAACCCGCGTTTCGTGGTTTGTGGGGGCGATGTTATTGGCCTTGTTACTAGCCTGGCTGTTGATAGAAATTAGCATTATCCGGCGCATTACTTTATTGACGAAACGCGCAGCGAGCTTATCGAAAACCATGAAAGGGGCGGGCGAATTAGACCAGCTCGATGTCAGCGATTTACGCAGTCCAGATGAACTGGGCGTATTGGCAAGTGGCTTGCACGATTTGCTCAGACGTGTGAAAGAAGACGTGGAGCGCGAAACAATACGCACCGAGCAAGAGAAGCAAATGTGGCATGCCGTGGGGCATGAAATTATGTCGCCACTCCAAAGTTTGATGGTGTTGCATCCGGCACCGGAAGATCAAAGTCATCGCTACATCACCCGCATGCAACAGGCGATTAAGGTGCTGTACGGTAGCGCTACGCCGAGCGAAGCGTTTCAATCGACCGTCTTGCAATTGGAAGAACTGGATGTCACACAGTTTCTGCAACATGTGGCTGACAATGCGCACCATGCTGGCATTGCCAATGTGGTTTTTGCCGGTGAATTTGCCAGTGTGTTCGTCAAAGCAGATGAATATTCATTAGAAGACGTAGTGACCCATGTCTTAAAAAATGCCAATCGCTATCGACCTGAAGCTTCGGCAATCACTTTGCGATTAGAGGCGGATGAAACCAGTGCGACGATTCATATTACGAATCAGGGTCCGCATATTGCCACCGACATGTTGGACAAAATATTCGAGTATGGTGTTTCAGATCAAATCGATTCTGGCGCCAATGGTAATCGTGGACAAGGATTATTTGTAGCGCAAACTTATATGGCGAAAATGGGCGGTACCATTAGCGTGCGCAATATCGGGTCAGAAAATGAAACCGCAGAAAGTGGAGTGGAATTTGTATTGAGTTTGCCACGACGAATTTAGTGAATTCAAACCTAGTGCTCACGCTGAATTGTTCACATCGCGATGAAAGTGAACAGTTACCAATTTAACTTTACGTTCACCGACTTAATCACGTGAACACAATTACACCGTGCCAGCCTGCGAACTAATACGAATATTCTTGCAGGATTCAAGAAAATTGAGACAAATTGTCTTTTTTTGACTAGCAAGTAAATATTTATTTCGTTAAATTACAACTTGATTGGCTGCTAATCAGAATGTAAGTTGACGTCAAACTGGAAAAGAAAAAATTCATCGTGAACCTCAAACTTAAAAGCTTCATCACGGGTGCTGCCTTGGGTGCTATCGTCTATCAAATTGCAGTGCATTTGATTGGCTTTACTGCGGCACTTGCAATTCCAACTTCAATTGTCAGTTGGGCTAAAGAAAATTCTGCCAATGGTCCTGTACTTTTCGTATGGGACTTATTCGTCGTGCAATTATTGGGTATTGGTTTACTGGCCGCGATATCAACATATAGTTTTTTAAAACTAGCCTCCTTAAAACGGTTTTACGTAGCAATAGGTTTCGTAGCAACTGAAACAATTTTCTCGTATTCTTACCTGTTCTCAACGTCTTCAAATCAGGCCTTCGCAAACATTGACAACGTTTTGCTTGCCCCACATTTTCTTGTGGTATTTCTATGTGTTTTTCTCGCTTCCAATTTAGTTAGAAGAAACTAAACAACGTAACAAGGCATTGCAATACGGCTCCTGCGTCTCGTAAAAGCGCTGGACTCAATGTTTCACACCACGTTCGTGATGGACGCGCTGAAATGCGCGCCAACTGAATAATCAACTCAGAGACGCTCGCACCTATCAACTAGCTTATCCACCATGAACTCTCATCCTATCCCACTCGTTCTACTTTTTGGTCCGTCAGGTGCAGGTAAGTCGACATTGAGTGCCGCGCTATCGAGTCAATCGCAATGGCTGCATGTGGAAACTGATCCGTTTTCCAGAACCGGCACCTCCGCGCCGATACCCAAAAGTCTTTCACAGCTCTTCTCACCTAACCCTAGCTTCAGCGATCTCGCGACCGAGCTGCGAGTTATGGCGAGTTCTCATTCCGGAGCGATACTGTCCTTCATGAGCATGATTTGTCCTAACATTGAGCACATCAGCGCCGCGCAAGAGTCAGAATTCACGACTATTTTCCTGACGGGGAATGAACAGGAATGCCTGCAATCATTCTTACGCCGCGAAGCGCGCATTGGTCGCAATCTACCTGAGCAACACTGGCGCACCCATAGCACAGGAATCTGCAGAGCACTCCATCGTCCGGAATATGCGCCACACACTATTCCCGGCTATCGCGAGGGCTTGCACCGTCCGGTTAATGAATTGGTCGAGGAAGTGCTGATGCGGGTTGGTGCTTGATTCTGTTTCTGTTCGGGGAATCCCACTTTGTAAATCTCTATCCTTTCGTATTGAGTTAATTTTCCTGTATGCCGAATTTATCGGTAATATAGACCAATGAGCTTTTCTCACTCATTAATTAATTCGAATTCAAATATCATTTTTCAGCAAATGGAATTTCTTTAACGCTGCAATAACTTAAAAAATAGGAGATATAAAATGGATTTAAATAGCGCTGTCGCAAAGCATGCTGAATGGAAAACGAAATTTCGTGTGGCCATTTCAAAAAAAGAAATAATGGATGCTGCAACCATAGGAAAAGACAACTGCTGTGACCTCGGCAAATGGTTGCATGGCGAGGGGAAAAATAAATTCGGTCATTTCGCTACTCACAGTGATTGTGTATCTAAGCACGCCCTATTTCACATCGAAGCTGGAAAGGTCGCCAATGCAATCAATGCTAAAAAATTTGCCGAAGCGGATGCAATGTTAAATGCTGGCACCCCTTACGCCGCCGCATCTTCTGCCGTTGGAATATCAATCATGAAATTTCAGAAAGAGACCGGAATCTAAAAAATTTTCATTGATAACAATTGTTTTTATAACGTATTAACGTGTAAGGTCGGTAGCAGATTGTTTTTGCGCTCAAATAACACTTAGGTGGATTTTTTGCTGTGAATTGATTCGACGTGAAACACTCAAAAATGATCAACTTCTTGAAAGCCGGAGTTTGAAACCCCGGCGTTCAAGAAGCTGACGCTGTCTACGCAAACACTATATTCAAAACTAGTTCACACAGCAGAACTTTCCACATTTATATTACTCAATTGCATATGCATTAGAAGGAGAAATTCTTGTGCTTGCTCTGCATGTTAGAGAATTTTAACAACTTGATATTCGACCTTCGAAGCAAATTGTCCCTATTTAATTCCCGAGTTAATATTTATTTTTATTAAATTAAATCTGCGTTGGCCATCAATGAGGACCACCAATCGACCGCTCCAGTATGCCTGCTTTGGGTGTCGCAAGTCCTTCAAACGACAGCAATTCGTAACAAGCTCAAATCGATTCATGACGCAGGAGCAAATTGATGGTCAGCGACACGAACTCGAAGAATTCGAAAGTGGACGGAGTTATAAATGCCCCGATTGCGGCAAACCGGCACATTACATGGGACTGGACTTCAAGGCACCCAAAAGAACGGACGCGCATGGTTGGCAGAAAACGCAGGAGTTTATCGAGTCCGGCAAACTCTTTCACCGTGGGGTGCGAAGTGATATTTAATGGCAACATAAAATTGTAACTAGCTAATTCGTTGATCGGATTAGCCTTGATGTAAACCTATATTTTATTAATGCGTATCCGTCCTTTTGCTCATCATTGAGTTAAGTATTTTAGAATATGAACGAGGATGAGGGTAGCTCACTTTGCGGTCTTGGAAGTAGTCGTTGGTTTACGGGGATAGAAGAGGCGGTCGCTGACGATTTATGCATTGCCTTTCTGGAAAGGGGTGAAAGCCTGCTTTGTCAAGGTTGTGCTGGCCTGCGCCTTTGATTAAGCGGGCACCGTCCATAGCACAGGGTAATCATAAAGATGCTGACGGGCGTTGGCAACAATTGCAAATACTAAAGCACGGCTCAACATAATTGATGCTTTTGTAGACAGTGAAACCTTTGAAGTTCTATCTACGGCCACAAAACAAGTTGAAAGTGATTTGGCGTCATATCTCGGAAGCAAAGAAAGCGCACAAGAAATGCTAACCGTTCTGGAATGGGGTTAATTAATTCTATGAAGTTCTTTGAAGTAAACTACGTAACAAAATCTTTCAGGTGGATTTAATAGTCGTCCATTAATCCGTCATTCGGCTTCCAACTTGTCTTGCCCGCCGCTAAGAACTTTCATCAATCTTCATACAAATCTCAAACGATTGAAAAAATTGCTTTGTTTTAATTTGCAAGTTAGCATTTGTTTTAATCATATTTTACCTTAGAGGTCACAATGTCTTTTGCTCTTGGAACAGCACAACGCATTCGTTTGTCATTTGCAGTACTGATTAGCTATGTGCTAGGAATTGCCGCATTTGCCGTAGTTTTTCCCCTCGACAATTTTGGATTCTGGTCATCGTATGCACCTTGGATAGTCGGAATTCCAATGTGCTTTGCAGCGTATTTAAGCTTGGAGTTTTTGGCTATGTGGGCGCTCCGCCTACCGATGTGGCAACGTTTGCCTGCTGGAGCAGCTGTGTATGTAGTGGTGGCAGTTTTTGCACTCGGCATTGTAAGTTTGCTCTACTTTGGCGATGCCCACTTTACGCTAGAGATCAGTGAATCAATTCAACATTAAGGCATGCACACTTATAGTGTCTGATGCCACCACTGAGCGAACACTTCACAGAACCAAAATCGCCCGAAAATCATTCACATTATTGTAAGTCTTATTGGGTGGGCACCTTTTTGTGCCCAAACTGATTTGTCGATATGTCCGTGAAAAAACCAATGATTTACACTGATTTAGCTTTTCAACTTAAATTTGCGAAAAATAAGTTACTGATTTTTTATGTAGTGCCTAGAGATTTTTAAAGCCAGATCACGTTTTTGCGTTTCCGTTGAGGCGGATAAACAATGTACGCTAACACACAACCTTCCCTTAATTTGAGGCAATAAAATGCGTAGATTCATTTTTTGTTTTTTTATCTTGTCGTTGTCAATCAAAGTCTTTGCAGCAGAGAACCACGATAAGTTGGCTGACAAAAAATGGATTTCCATGGGATCGATACCGGGACTTGATGGACGAGTGAATGCTATCGTTGTTGATGGTACTCGCGTTTATGCTGCCGGCTATTTTACGTTGGTTGAGTCATCACAAGCCAAGATTAAAGATGCTGAAGAATTAGCCGTCACAGTCGCGGTGTGGGACGGAAGTCATTGGACTTCAATCGCAAAATACGCAAATTGTGGTGAGGTGACTGCATTAGCTCTTGCAATCGATCGGAGTTTATATGCCACTAATTTTCGATGTGCGGATGATTTAAATATAAATGGCATCGCTAAATGGGATGGGCACAAATGGACTCAAGTTGGATCTGATGTTGATGGCGACCTCAAAGCCATCCATGTAGATAAAGCCGGTAACTTATATGTGGCCGGAACAATAGCTAAAAATGAAGAGCAAGTCGGTTTCGTAAAAAAATGGGACGGAACCCGTTGGACACAATTGAGCAAAGACTATTTTCAAGGATTATCGATCGCAGTCAACGCTTTAGTTAGCGATTATCAAGGAAGCCTATATGCGGTAGGTTCATTTGACGAGATCGGGGGCTTGAAGGCACACAACGTCGCCAAATGGGATGGCAAGAAGTGGAAGTCACTAGGACGTGGTATTGGCGGCAAGCGCACTGAGGAAAATGAAAGCTTAGCGTGGTCAATCGCGGCTGATTCGAAAGGAGATGTGTATGCAATCAGTACGCTTGGATTGGAAAAGTGGAATGGTAAATCATGGAAAGTAGTGAATACGAAAACAGACGCCTTAGGGTCAATACTTATCATAGATCGACAGGATCGAATCTATTTGGGATTGCAGAGTACTTGTGACGTAGAAGGCGGACTTAGTATTCAGACGACAAAACCAATACAATTTTGGGATGGAAAAAAATGGTCGGCATTTCATTTCAATGGTTCGAATAGTGGCACCGCTCCAGGTTGTGCTGGCGGTGGCTCCATCAGCGCACTGGCCCTGGGTAATGATGATAGTTTAGTGGTCGGAGGTTCGTTCACAGAAACGACCACTGGCGCGAGAAATATTGCCAAATGGAATGGACAAAAATGGGAAAGTTTTGGTGTGAGCACCGGCGTCAACGACTATGTTGAACAAATTGTCGTTGATCTTGATGATAATCTCTATGTCAGAGGAAGCTTTACCCGTGTTGATCAACTGTTAGTTAAGAAAAATCAAATTGCGCATTGGAACTCTGATCGGTGGAACCTACTAAGTCCAACAAAACAGGCGATTACCAGTATGGCATTGGATACCCAAGGTCGTCTTTATGTCGCGGTCGGCGAGCACCCTTCTGGAAGTTCAATTTTAAAAATGGAAGGCGGAAAATGGAAGCCAGTGACGCAAATTGACTATCTAGTTAGGAGTATGACAATCGACGAAAAAGCGAATATTTATACTTGTGGATTGACTGGCGACATAACGGATCACTACGGAGACATAAAGTACCATGGCGTCGATCGATGGGATGGAAAAAATTGGAAGAGAATTTCACCAGAATCAATGAAGGTAGATCATAACTGTTGGCTGAAAAAAATTGAGGATAAGATTATCCACGTTAGCGATGAAGATGGAAGTTGGCGTTGGAACGGAAAACGCTGGTTACAAGAAAGTGACGAGTGGAAAACTAAGACTGTTTTAAGAGATCCTGAAGCTGTGATGTATCTGATTGATCGAGATCACTCAAACGAAGGTAAGCAAACAATTCGCGCGTGGAATACCCGAGGGCCGGCGAGCCTAGGATTTACTAGTCATGGCGATATTAATTCAATCATCGCATCCAAAAAATTTCTCTATATCGGAGGATCATTTTCTCTGCTCAATCATAAATCAAAACCTTATCTTGCTCGCATTAAACTATTTCGTGACAAGGAATTCGTGCCGACAAAATCGGAATGAGCGATGTCAATGCGATTAACAAAGCGCAATCAACGCGTCCGTGAAGGCGCGTATTCAGTTACGCGGGCACGCTTTTTGTACCCATGCTGACTTGACTAGTTGATGGGCGGTTAATAGCTAGGGATCGGTTGCGGCCTCCTTCACGCAGGAATACGTTGATGAGCATTACCAGTGTTGGCACTGCAAGTCCGATGCTATCTTTACAGCGCCGGATCAAAAGCACGCGTATGAAGTCCGTAAAGCAAATGTGAATCAACATCGTATTCTTTGCGATCCTTGCTGGCGTGAATCACTTCGCATTACTAAGGCACTTGAGGCTAGAGCGGAAGTTTGGAGTGAATCGAAAATGACGCTGAGAACAAATAAGGTGTTTCTTGCAAACTGGCTGTATCTACTCGAATTGCAGGAAACTTACATGCCATATAGACACGATGTTGCGTGCAAAAATATGTTGCGCAATCTACTGGCTGACGTTGACTAGCTAGACTAAGTCAAACTTCACAAAACCAAAATCGCCCGAAAATCATTCACATTATTGTAAGTAGGCCCCGTCACCAATAAAGCATCGAGCGCGGCGAAGAAAGCAAATGCGTCGTTGTTCGCCAAACTCTCACCAGCCGATATCGATAAGTCTGCCGCTAGTTGCAAACTATCTGGCGTGCACCATGCTCCCGCGTTTTGTTCGCTGCCGTCGCGTCCGTCGGTGTCGGCAGCGAGTGCGTAGATTCCGGGATGACCGTTAAGGTTTTGGCAGAAGCTCAACAGATATTCTGTGTTGCGTCCACCACGCCCACTGCCTTTGACGGTAACGGTGGTTTCTCCGCCTGATAATAATAAACAAGCTTGATGGTGGTTTTCGCGTGCACTCTTATGCGCAATTGCAAGTTGCGCATGGGCGCGCCCCAGCTCGCGGGCTTCGCCTTCTAAACGATCCGACAAAATCTCTACCCGCACACCTTTTGATTGGGCAAAATTGGCGGCTGCCTGCAAGGCGGCTTGTGCGTTCGCGATGATTTGGACATGAGGATGCGGATGTGGATAAACAAACGCTGTGTGATCAGGTTTTGGCGTTTCGGAGGACGCTAGTTGCAGGTGAGCGAGAACTGCAGGCGATACCGGAATCGCATAGCGCTGCAAGATTTCGAGTGCGTCAGCACAAGTGCTGGCATCGGCCAACGTCGGTCCACTGGCGATAATACTGGCGTCGTCACCCGCTACGTCGGAGATGATATAAGTCAGCACGGTAGCTGGTACGCAGGCCAAAGCTAGTCGTCCACCTTTGATCGCTGACAGATGCTTACGTACGCAATTCATTTCATGAATCCTGGCGCCACTACGAAGCAAGGCGCGATTAATCTCTTGTTTTTCTGCCAGACTAATGCCGGGCGCGGGTAAACTCATCAATGACGAACCGCCGCCGGATAATAGGCAAATCACGGTGTCGGCGGCACTTAAGTGTTGCACTGATGCGAGTAAATCGACGGCGGCTTGATAGCCCGCCTGATCGGGCACAGGATGCGCGGCTTCGCGCACTTGGATGACTTCACACGGCAGACTATGGCCATACGGAACGATCACCATGCCGCTTAAACGCGCTAGATCGCCTAAGGAATTTTCTAGGCCGGATGCCAGCCAATGTTGTTCCAAGGCCTGCGCCATAGAGGCAGCGGCTTTACCCGCACCGACCACAATGCAACGCCCGCTAGTTGGAAAGGCTGGCAAATGTGGCGGCAGACAATGATGCGGATCAACGGCTGCAACGGCGACTGCAAATAATTCACGTAAAAATGCTGGTGCCTGCGTTTCGACATACGTTTGGGCTTGTGCCTGATTCCAGTTTATCATCGTGGTTTGGAGCTGTGAGCGTGGGCGGCTAAAATAGCGACTAAAATACCAGCATTCTGCACCTACAACGAAGCTTTTGACGCTTTTTATCAAATTTGCCCATGATCATCACACCCAACCATCACGATTTCAGCGCCATTGCGCCCGCCATGCAAAGTTATGTCGATAGAAAAATTCTGTCTGGCGTATCGTCCGCGATCTTGTCCGGGCAAGATGTAGTCCATTTCCATGCGGCGGGTTGGGCGGATATAGAGAACCAAATCCCCCTGCGCCACGATCACTTGTTCCGCGTATTTTCCAACACCAAATTACTGACGTCGATGGCGATCATGCAGTTAATCGAACAAGGTAAATTGGGCTTGGATGATGCGGTGGAAATCTATTTGCCGCAACTCGGCAAGCGTCAGGTTTTAATTCCCGGTGCGACCGATATCCATCAAACCGAAGCCGCGCGTTCTGCCATCACCGTGCGCCAATTACTGACGCACACCTCGGGTCTGAGTTATGGCTTGCTCGATCATGGCAGCACCATTTATAAAGCCTATGTCGAACGCAAAGTTTTAAATGCATTTGAGCCATTATCCGAACTCATCAACGTACTAGAAGAATTGCCGCTCAGCTTTCATCCTGGCGAGCGTTGGGAATATTCGATTGCGACCGATGTGCTATCGCGTTTGGTGGAAGTCGTCAGTGGCGACAATTTTGACGTGTATCTACACGCGCATATTTTGTCGCCCTTGGGGATGAACGACACCAGCTTTTGGGTGCCACCACACAAGCATGAGCGCTTAACCGCTTACTATGCGGGCACAGACCCGATGAATGTCTTGAACCGCGATCTCAAACGCCTGGAAAAATCGCCGTATCCTGAAGCCTTTTTAAAACCGATACCACGCTTCTCCGGTGGTGGCGGCTTAGTCTCTAGCATGCACGATATGCTGGCACTGATGCGCAGTTTTCTGCCGGGTGGTCATGCGGTCTTGAAACCAGAGTCGATACAGCAGATGATGCAGAACCATTTACCTGCGGGCTGGGGCATCGCCTTCCCCGGTGTTGGTGATGTGCCGGGTAAGGGCTTTGGCCTGGGTGGTGCAGTGACTTTGCGCCCGGATGAGAATGATCCCGCTGATGCTGAAGGTGAATTTGAATGGGGTGGCATTGCTGGCACCCATTGGTGGATTTCACCCCGCCACAACATGGCGGGGCTATTGATGACGCAACGTCAGATGGCGTTCTGGCACCCGTATTCGTTTGAGTTTAAAAAGCTCGCGTATGCGGCGATGGGGCACTGATTTCTCACCAGATTCATTTCATCATCCGCGCCATGAACATCAAGAACAACACGATCACGATCACTTTCCACACAATACTGCGGCGAAACCACGGTGTCTCTTCGGTATTCTGAGAGCTAGTCGCTTCGCGGTTCATGACACGGAATCGGGTCGCATAAGGCGCTTGTCGGAACTGGATTTCAATCACGTCCTGATCCGGATCAAATCGCATAGGTCGTAAGCTGGTTGCCATGCGTGCCCAGATCAAGCTGGCCACACCAAAGATGCCGATGAATGGCAAGGCCAGCATAGGGCCGAGCTCAGGAAAAGTCGACAAACGGCGTGGCCCCAACAACAACCCCAGCGCAAATACGGCCCCTGTATAAAAGAGAAAACGGATCAAGTACATGAGAGGGCTTTTGTCTAACAACGTATTAGCCCAACGGGTTTCTGCCGCATGCGCCGGACAAATCCAATAATTCAAATACATGACCTCACTCTTCATGGTCAGCCCGCCAGCCAGATTTGGTCGTAGCGACTTCACGCGACCCAAGCGACTGGTATTACGAATAAGCGACTTAGTCGTACCACATTCGGGACAACAAGCTGGCCATTGAATTTCAGGGAAATCTTCGCCGATGGCGACACGAACTAGTTGTGACATAGCTAGCCTTTGTAAAAACTCATCAATCAAAAATCAGCTGGAATTATAAACAAAATTGTTTATACCTTATGTCTTTATATTCACTTTACCGGTTCTTGTCTTGATGGAATACGTCTCTGCTTCTGCTACTATTCATGACCATTAGCCCATGATCACCAGTGTCGCCCACCAACTATGTCACAAACCATTTTAATCATCGAAGATGAAGTCGCGATTGCACAAAACCTGTACTATGCCTTAGCTACCGATGGCTTCACGCCGCTGCATTTAAGCTTGGGGCAAGCCGCACTCGATCTCTTGCAATCCACCGAGCAAGCCAAAATCGCTTTAATCATTCTGGACGTCGGCTTACCCGACATCAATGGCTTTGAAGTTTGCCGCCGCTTACGTCAATTTTGTCAAACACCGGTGATTTTTTTGACCGCACGTGGCGATGAAATCGATCGCATCGTCGGTCTCGAAATCGGCGCAGATGATTATGTCACCAAGCCATTTTCACCGCGTGAATTAGTCGCCCGAGTCAGAGCGATTTTGCGTCGGCAACATCTGCCGGGCGCGACCAGCATGCATCCAAGCGAAGTGCCAGAACGTTTCGAACTGCGTGCCGAGGAAGCGCGAATATTTTATTACGGCGAATGTTTAAACCTCACCCGCTATGAATATTTGCTCTTAAAGACCTTGATAGAACGCCCGAATTTCTTATTCTCACGTGCCCAATTAATGGATCTGGTATGGACCAATGCCAGCAATACCATGGACAGAACCGTCGATACCCACATCAAATCGTTGCGTGCCAAGCTCAAACTCATCAACCCGCAAGATGAACCCATACAAACCCATCGCGGCATGGGTTATAGCATCGCCCAAGCCTAATATCGACAAATCAACTACGAGATCATTCAACCCAGATCATGAAAATCGGCCTGCGCCTCTTACTCAGCTATGCCCTCATCCTCGCGCTAGCAGCGTGGTTTGTACTCACCGTCTTTGTCGCTGAAGTCAAACCCGGTGTGCGTGCTACTTTGGAAGATTCTTTAGTCGATACCGCACAATTACTCGCACAATTAGTCAGCGATGATGTCAATCAAGCTGGCGCGAGCGGGCAATTATCACAAGCACTGATGCTACAACGTTTACAGCAAATCAGTGCGCGCCAAATGGACGTGGAGATCAGCGGCGTACACAAAAAATCACTCGATTACCGTGTGTACATCACCGATGCGCGCGGTATTGTGATTTTTGATTCTAGCGGACGCGACCTTGGCAAAGACTATTCACGCTGGAACGATGTGTACCTGACGCTACGCGGTCAATACGGCGCACGCAGTACCCGCACTGATGCAGAAGACGAAAATAGTACGGTAATGCACGTCGCCGCACCAATTTATGCGAACGATACTCAGCAAGCTCAGACCACACCACGACGCATCATCGGCGTACTCACCGTCGCCAAAGCAAGCGCGGCAATCCGCCCTTTTATCGAACGCAGTCAATACAAAATTCTGCAACGCAGTTTTTGGTTACTGATCGCCACGCTACTGATAGGCATAGGATTCTCATGGTGGTTAAATCGCTCTTTACAAAAGCTACGACACTATGTCGTGGCGGTAGAACGCAATGAAAAAATCAACTTACCCAAACTCGGTCAACACGAAATCGGCGAACTAGGTTTAGCGCTAGAACACATGCGTCATCAACTAGAAGGCAAGCAATATGTAGAGACCTTAATGCACACCTTAGCGCATGAATTAAAAAGCCCGATCGCCGCGATTCAAGGTTCGGCAGAATTACTCAGCGAAGATCCACCCGCAGCCGAACGCAGCAAATTTCTCCACAATATCATCGAGCAAAATCAACGCCAAAAACAATTGATCGATAAGCTCTTGGCCTTAATTAAAGTAGAGAAGCAACAGCAACTAAGCCAAGTCAGCGAGATCGACATTGTCGATGTATTAGATCAAGTCTTGATCGACTTTAGCGACGCCATCGCCCGCAAAAATTTACGCATTAAATTTGAAGTACAAACCCACATCCTACAAGGCGACCCACTCTTACTACGCCAGGCAATCGGCAATCTACTCGACAATGCAATTGCGTTCAGCCCACACGGCGCTGAAATCCACTTACATCAACAAGTCGACAACGAACACTTCACTCTATTCATCGACGACCAAGGTAGCGGCATCCCCGACTACGCAATAGCCAAAATATTTGAGCGTTTCTATTCGCTGCCGAGAACTGATGCGGCGAAGAGCACAGGCTTGGGACTACCGTTTGTGCGTGAAGTGATTAGCTTGCACGGAGGCGAGGTGAGTTTGGAGAATTTGGCTGAGAGTGGGGTGAGAGTGAAGTTGCAGTTGACGTTAGTGTAGGAAAGGGCTTGGTGAACCTTTTTTGCGGCTGAATAAAGCAAGTTGGCTGGAGCAATATTGCGAATGTTGTTGAATTTTGTATTTAACTAGCATTGCACTTTTTCTCGGTTTGCTTATACCTACTATTTGTCAGGTATAACCAAAAACAATCAAGCGCCATGCGGGTTTCAAAAGGAATGAAACAAATTGTCTTTTTTTATGTTCGGTTATCTTTGCATTTTGTAAAATTAAATCACGTTAATCGTCAAATCCTATGGCACTTCCACGAGTCTATGCTGACTTCAACAGTCTTGAGTATGTAAATGAGGATGGCTCGATCTCAAGATTAGGGTTGACAGGCTATGGCACGATTTCAAGTCTTGCACGCCAACAATTACGCCTCGTCGAAGGAATGCCACTAATTTTTTTTGAGGCCAATGAGATTGAGGTGCAAGGATTCGCACATTTTGATAATTCTGTACGCGATCCTGCTGGTCGTATTGGAGCGTGGTTCGGCGTTGTGGATCAACATAAAGTAAAGAATGTCGATATAAGCGAGGAAGCAAATTTCGAACATCCATGCTCTCATTGTCGGGCGAGTTTAAACGAATACCTCAAGCGGGTTGGTCAACAGTACAATGAGTACTGTCCAAATTGTGGTACAAGCGTGATGGCACCATTATCACCTCCGGAAAAAGACGATTAACATGGCGCTCAACTCGGAATCTGCGCTTATTGACGCGCCGACGTGCAGCGGTTTTTCAATCTATTGCTCTTCGGTTTGCGTGCGTTGCGCGCAGTTCCGTTTAGCTCAACGTTAGGTATCAGGATCAGCACATCTCACCAAAAGAAATTTTGAATGATCTTCAATCTAGAATCCCGTTTGGAACTAGCTTGAAAGATGCATTAATAATGTTCGTTAATCACTTTGAAAATACTAGAATGGGCCTAAAACTTACTCAAGCCGATTGGAGATGCCCTGTCTGCCATACATCGAACCTTGCCAAATCAAATATCTGCCAACTTTGCTCTTCGCCTGTGGGATTGGGCGGGAAAGAAATCGAATCGAGACGGGCGGATTGGAAGAACTCTGAAGATGCCCAGCCCAGCCATAGCTTTAAGTTTGGACTTGCATCAAAGCTTGCCTTATTTTTAGTGGCAGACATCGTAGTTTCATTTTTGTTTACGAGCTTGGTCATATCAGGCGGCGGCAATGCCATTGGAGCCGGCTTGGTGGGTTTTTTTCTACTTTTCCCTGCTCCGTTTCTTCTCTTGGCCTGGATCGTCGTTGTTGGTCTCTCGTTATGGAAGGGGAAATGATGCAATTTGAGGATATCCGGCCTGTCCTTAGTGGGATTGTTGGTGGCCTAGTCGCGATGGGCGTGTATCGCCTTTGGTCTGGTTCGCTGCCGAAGGGACTAAATGGAAAGTCCGCGGAAACTTTGCTGCTTCAGTATCGTTCTGCAATATGGATTTCGAACACCGCATCTATATTGGGAATACTGTTTTCGCTAGCACTCTCCTCATGGGGCAGTTACGCCTCGAACGACTGGCGGCCGTTGGCTCTCGGATTTGGTACTGCTTTCTCCGCACCCCTCGCAATACTCCCAATTGTCAGTTCAGTAATTGGAGGGAATATCAGTGAGGCATACATAGCATATGCAATCGCACAGAAGACTCCGCCAATGCTGCTGTACCCTTTGCTGGCGCTGGGAGTTCCAGTCTTATACTTAGGCATCCTCAAATGGTAACTCTTCAAGGTCAGACGCTCGTCCAAAGTACAAGCAATTAATCAATAGCATTAGGGAGTCAAACGATCACATCCCGACATTTGAGCTGCAACAGCCAACCATTAATCGGTTCACACTGGGTGCGCTTCTTCCGACACGTTATAAAATCAGGTTGCTAATCGAGTAAAGCGCGGTAAGTGCGATTAGTGAAACGGAATCGCACGCATGGGTTTTATGGATGTACTACAAAATGGAAGCCACATCGTGCTTATTTCGCTTAGCCGATTGCTATCTCACGGGTCGCCATATATGCACGAACGGCGCGCATTAGAAATACATTGAATCTCTGCATCGATCAAGTTAGTATAATTTTTTTATTGATCAAATATTACCTATATTAATGTTCAGAAGAATTCTCAAACCACTCAGCACAGAAATGCGTATCGCTTGGTATTCTGCCTGCGTGTGCTGTATCGTGTCCGCCATAGTACTACTCTACCGTGCTGGTTTTACTGTCGATCAAGCTTCTCCTGCCCAGTTGGTGTTTTCTGCGTTTTGTTCCTTTGTTGCAGCGCTGTGCTTACGTCTGTTTTTTCAACAAGCCACGACTAAAGAAGAACTCGTGAGTCGTTATTTTTTTCGACGTAAGCGCTGAAATGCTTGCTCGGTCGGGCTTGGCAAGCATTATGACTTAGCGTTAATGACTTAATACCGTAGGCTGATTGTTAAACACGAAGTGTAGATTAGACTATTCAATTGAAATCCTGTACCTCGCTAACTACATCGACAAATATGACCCTCCAACCCATAACAGAATCCCGCTATCAGAAACTCCTTTGGATCTATATTGCGCTGATCCTTGCGACAATAGTGTCTGGCTTATTTCCTATGTATTCGGAAAATTTAGAAGCTGCTTATAACGCAGAACCTGAAACTTGGTTCATAAATCATTATTGGATCGCAGTTATTGGCGCTACAATTTTTGCGCTAGCTTGGTTAGCTGGTCTCATTGGACTGTTCTTTTTCAAGAATTGGGCAAGGGCACTTTCTACCTATACGACGCTGATGGGATTCCTCATTTATCCCTTAATCGGCACATCACTCTATTCGGGAATTGAGTCCGCATTTATCGAGGCGTCTGCAACCCTTTGGGGAGCCATTTTAGCGCTATCTTATTTTTCCCCTATCAGCGAAAGATTTGAGCGATAACTCAATTTCAGACCATTCGAACATTTCCCTTATTCCTCTACCTCTTCCGACAACTTCCCACGCAGCATAAACACCCGTAAACACTCCTCCGCAGCCACCCGCAACTGCTGCCAAGCTGGGGCGAGTTGTATGTAGTCGAGTGCTGGTAAGGGGCGCACGAGTTTGTTGTGGGTGTCTTGCCAGATCAATTGAAAATCTGTGATGGCGCTTCTTTCTTGTTCTGAGAACGTTGGGGCTTTGAGTTCTTGTTGCCAGTTGGGGCTGACCCAGTCTGCCCATTGTTCTAAGACTTCCGTCGCGACGTGTAATTGTGGTGACTGTGTTTGGAATTCTTGTTGGGCCTGGAATGAGGCGGCGATTTCTAGATAATCGATAAGGTGATTTCTGACTCTTTGTAAGAGTACGCGTTCGCTAGGGCGGGGGGGTTGTTGCGACATCTGTACTTCCGGCTTGTTGCTGAAAACTATTGAATAAAAAAACAAGCATGGGGCGTGAACTAATGATTGTTACGCCCCATGCTTTGTTCGTGGTTGCTTACTTCGACCGTACCTGACCTAGCGGATCACCGGCTTTCCAGGCTGGCATCTTGGCGCCGTCGGCGACTGCGCGGCCGAGGTTTAGCGTGAATTGGGCTTGTTGCACCATGCCAGAGAAATCCCAAGTCGGATCAAATTCATCGCTGACTTGATGGTAAGTGCGCTTGCTATGGGCACGGGCTTTTTCGCGTGTGCCTTCTGGATCTTTCACATAGTCTTTGCCGCCACCGATAGAGAAGGCTGGAATGCCTGCTTTGGCAAAGCTGAAATGATCGCTGCGGAAATAGCCACCTGCCAAATCGGGTTCTGCCGGTGCGACATTTAAGCCCATATTTTTTGCGACTTTGGCGGCGATCTCGCCTAACTCGGTGCGCTCACTGCCGCGCGTGCTGATGTCGCGTGTGACGCCCATGAAATTCAAACTATCCAAATTTAAGTTGGCCGCCGTTTTGTTGGCTGGCCAAAGTGGTTGCGCTGCATACATGGCGCTGCCCAATAAGCCTTGCTCTTCAGCGGCTACCCACAAGAACATTTGACTACGTTTAGCCGGTGCTTGGATTGCCGCCTTTGCCATCGCTAACAACGCTGCAGTGCCGGAACCATTGTCAATCGCGCCGTTATAGATCGTATCGCCCGTGGTGCCCTGCTTGCCCAGATGATCCCAGTGCGCGCTGTAGATCACAACTTCATCCTTCAATTTTGGATCGGTGCCCGGTACGACCGCAGCGATATTGTATTGATCGACCGTGCGGATCTCGGCTTTTTCTTCGCCGACTAATTTGGCGGTTAAGCTGACGGGAGCAAAATCTTTACGTTCTGCGGCAGCGCGTAATTGATCGAGATCTTTGCCTGCACCTGCAAACAGCTTGCGTGCAGTGTCTTCACTGATCCAGCCTTGCAAACCCGTACCGAGTGCTGCGCCCTGTAGTTGGAATTTTTCTGCGGTGCCACCATTTTGTACGACTGACCAGCCATAGCTAGCAGAGGCGTCGGTGTGGATTAACAGAACACCGGCTGCACCACGGCGCATGGCTTCTTCATATTTGTATGTCCAGCGACCGTAGTAGGTAAGTGCCTTGCCGCCAAAACGATTCGCTTCTTCGGCAGTGGGTTGTGGATCGTTGACCATCATCACTAGCAATTTGCCTTTAACATCTTGCCCTTTGTAATCATCCCATTTTTCTTCTGGGGCGGTGATGCCGTAACCGACGAAGACAATATCAGTATCGAATTGGTGGGTAGCGACGGCATCGCCCGGTGCCCAGACCCAGTCTTTGCCAAATTCAATGGCGAGTGGCGCGCCGCCCGCGACCAGTTGCAAACTACTCTGCTGTGGCAATGCTTTAACGCCGGCGATTTTAACTAATTGACGATAGGTATTGCCATTACCTGGTTTAAGACCCATCACTTGCGACTGGCTCTCTAAATATTGCACGGTCAAATCTGCACCGCGTTGACCTGTTCCGCGACCTTCAAACAAATCCGAAGAGATTAATGCCAAATGAGCGCGCAAAGGTGCCGCTTCGACGGTAGCGGTTTTTGCTGCGTGTTTTTTATCGACCGCGTGGGCGGAAAATGCCATTGCGACGCTCAGCGCGAGGCTGGTCAAGACTAATTTATTTTTCATACTTCTCCTGTGGATGTTTTTAGAGTTAGGTGGACAAACTGGCATCCACGCTATTGTCTGCCAGTTTTGTAGTTCGCTATCTTATTGCTTATTGTGGCTAGGGATGTTAACTATTTATTGTAAGGACTGACAGAGTGCGGTAACGCGCCAAAGTTCCATAAAAATTTGCAAGGACAGGATAATCAAGGCCCCCGCCCATGTGACCAATCAAGCTTGCTTGCGTCGGGTAAGGAACTTTTCACTAAGATATGCCCTTGTGCGATCTGTTGTTCTACTTCTAAAGCAACATTCGTAATCTGTTCTTTGGCATAGTAATTCCCCAGCAAGAACAAACCCACCCAAGCGTTTCTGCCACCATGTTTAGCGGCATATAAGCATTGATCGGCGATATCCACGACTTGCTCCCACGAGAAAGCTTCGACTGATGTAGGGATAAATGGATAGGTGGTTAAGCCAATAGAACAGGTGCGCTGTAGCGTTTGCCCGTCGGGTAACGTAAATACATGTTCTGCAATCCGTGTGCGTATCCGCTCGGCCAATACTTCGGCTTCCAGATAATTGGCATGACGTGCGACGATCAAGAATTCTTCTCCGCCCCAACGGATAATCGTATCGGCCTCGCGCACTGCTTCTAACAAAATTGCGGTGGTCTGGGTTAACACCAAATCGCCGGCAGCATGGCCAAATTCATCGTTGACTGACTTAAAGTGATCAATATCCACCATCATAAAAATGATATCGATATTTAACGCAGCACGATCAATTTCTTGTCCCTCGATCGCCTGATACGCGCGATTTACTCTGGCGATATCTTCGCCTATATACAGATTTAAAAAGCGACGATTACGCAAACCGGTCAGGTGGTCGGTCAGGCTTTGTTCCTCTAACATTTTGCGTGATTGCTCAAGTTCTCGCGTACGTTTTTGGACCAGCAACTCTAAGGTCTGATTGGCTTCATTTAGACGCCACAAACGCCAACGCACCACCGCGAGAATCAACAAGATCAGCAAGGTGAGATACAGCAGATACGCCCACCAGGTTTGAAACCAGGCAGGTAATACTTGGACCTTCAAAACCAGATTATCTTCACTCCAGTCACCACTGCGATTGGAGCCGCGTAAGAGCAAACGATACTCGCCCGGCGGCAAATTGGTATAGGCGGCAAGGCGTCGGGTGTAATCCGTCTCTATCCATTTTTTGTCGTAGCCTTCGAGGCGGTACGCGTAACGATTGCGTTCGGGGGCAGAAAAATCGAGCGCAGAAAATTCGACGATGATGCTATTTGCATCGGGTTGAACGATGATTTTTTTGGCGCTTTGTCCAACCAAGCCAACATGATTCGCAGCGATGGTTTTGCCACCTAGTTGAATATTGGTGACGACGATGGGGGGATGATAATGATAAGTTTTGACCAATTCAGAACGCACTATCGTCAAACCTCCGACGCCGCCAAACATTAAATCACCTTGTGCCACGCGACCGCCAGAATTACTCCAATAGCCTGTAATGGCAACACCGTCTGACTCAACAAAGGGATCGAGTTGCATCGTTTTGGTATCGATACGGACAAAACCCTCGTCGGTACTGGCCCAGATATTGCCCTGCTTGTCTTCCAGAATTTTATTCACCAGCTCATTTGGCATTTTTTCTTTTTTGCCAAAATGCTCGAAAGTAAATGGCGGATGTCCACCCGGATTACGCAATAAATCAATGCCGCCACCTTGCATTGCCACCCACAACCAACCACGCGAATCAAACAACATTCCCGACACGTTCCTATGTCGCAAACCTAATGGATTAGCCGGGTCTGGCACGATGTTGAGAAGCTCACCACTGGCCGGATCATAGCGATAGGCACCATCTTGTAAAGTGGCGATCCAGATCGCGCCATCTGGGGCGATCTGCATGTCGGTGACAAATTTGTTCGCGATTGGCACGGCCCACGCAGCAGGAGTCGATTTATCCTGATCGGTTTGCGTTAAGTCTTTTACCCAAATACCTTCTGGACCACCAATCAGTAATTGATCGCCGAGCTGCAATAAAGTCGCGACGCGTAAGGCCGGATTTCGGGGACTAAGTTTGAGATGCTTTACGCCCGTGCCATTACGTTGGCTTTGATATAAGCCCTTTTCAGTGCCGATAAATACTTGTCCGTTGGTCGTTGGGAAAATCGTATAAATCGCACTTTGTGGCAAGCTGGTTTGTACTTGTCTATCGTCCGCGTCCAGTGAACTAAATTGCGCAGTATTCGCCTTCAATATGCTAATGCCATTGTTTTGTGAGCCCACCCACACGTCACCGTTTTGGAATCCACGCACTGAAAAGAAATCTAATCCACCCAAACCATGTCGTCGGTTTTCGCCACCGTAAATCGTTAAGAAAGCGTTGGATGAAGGATCATGCAAGCTGATACCGCGTTGACTTCCAACCCAGATCAATCCCGAACGGTCACGTAAAATCGACCACACGGCGTTATCCGCCAGACTGCTTTGCCGATTTGGCTCATGCGTGATGGACTTGGTTTCTAAGGTCTTGGTATTGACGATGAGGACGCCTTTACCATAGGTTCCCAGCCAGATTTCATCGGTGCCAGATTGTTGAATGGCGTGGATATATTCATTGCCGGTGAGCTGTACCTTGCTCTCAGTTTTTTGTATTTGCAAGCGTGACACGGCTGCTGTATTTTCTGAATTTGCGGATGCTTTTGTATCTACATAAAAAGCGCCGGAGTCAAAGGTACCTATCCATAATTTTCCATCGGCGCTCATGCCGAGACTCACGATTCTTTGTACTTTGGCGTCATCCATCGGCAGACGCACGCGGCGCATGCGCTGGTTAGCCACATCAAAGCGCACCAAACCTTGCGTCGTGCCTATCCACAAAATACCTTGCGGATCAAGCGCTACGGTACGAACAAAATTACTCGGTAAACTATCCGGATTATTGGGATCATACCGATAATGTTGTACCGCGCCAGTGTCGGGTTGGTAATGATCTAAACCATTACGTGTCGCCAGCCACAAGCCGTCTTTTCCGTCGCCGGTGATAGCGCTGACAGTGACATGGCTAATGCCAAGCGGACCAACGGGCACTCGCACAAAACTGTCAGTTCTATGGTCATAACGCGCCATACCACCGCCGTTGGTACCCACCCAAAGACGATCCTGCGGGTCTTTATACATCGACATCACATAATTATCTGGCAGGCTAGTTGGGTCATTCGGTATCGGCAAATAATTGCGGAAGCGATAACCGTCCCAACGCGCCAGTCCACCTTGGGTGCCGACCCAAATGAAGCCTTCACCATCTTGCCCTACGACGGTCGCACTAAATTGTGGCAAACCCTGAGAAGTCGATAAGTGACGAAACACCATAGAAGCCATCGAACTCCAGGTCTGTGCAGGCGTTGTGGCAAGTGGATTGCTGACTGTGCTGGGGGCAATAGCGTGCGCAGAAATGGAGAAGCACAGTGCCCCAATCAATGGCAGGAAGGTCGTGCGTACGAGGCATCTCCATGAATAAAAATCTCGTACGCAATAGGACATGCCGGAACTTCCAAAAAAGGACGGAACTTATTCGCGTCTTTGTTTTACCACTGTGACGGTACATTCAGCCTCAGCCACCACTTGGGCAGAAACGCTGCCTAGGTAACGGCGTAGAGTTGAACTACCGCGTGAACCAATAATGATTTGGTCGACATTGTTATTATGCGCGTAGTCAATAATCGCGGCAGCTGGATCGTGCGCTTCTAATACGTGAAAGGTAATTTTATCGTTGCGCACCTGCAACGGCCGCGCCCAATGTTTCAATTCGACTAATTGCTTGACGTGCATGTTTTGTCCATTTTGCACCATTCCATCATCCAAGCCTATACGGCTGGTTTTGCGTATGGTGACGCAAGCGAGCCGCGCGCCCGGCTCGGTTTGCAATAAACGGCGCGTAATCATGCGAATATCATCGGCGAGTTCTGTATTGCTTTCACTCAGATGCAAGGCCACCATAATGATCGGTGCTTGCGACAAATGTTCTGATACGCTGTACTGTGCGAACGGTTCTGCACCTGCCGCTTGAAAGCGCCGTTTCAGAACCGACATCAGCCCATCTTGGCCGCGCTTTTCAGCGCGTGCTGTCAAACGCAGTTGCCCCGGATTTTGCAACATCAATGCGAGCTGAGCAGCCGTATCAAAACGCGCTGCTGGATCAACTTCCAGACAGCGCAAGATGATTTCTTGTAGCCAATCAGGAATTGCCACGTTGTGTACGCGCGGTGGAATAGGATCGCGATACAGACGTTTTTTTAAACCGGCAACCGAAGTCGGATGGCCATAAGGGCGTTCGCCCGTCGCTAGGTGATATAACAAAACACCGAGTGAGAACTGGTCGCTGCGTGGTTCATTTCGTATGCCTAATACTTGTTCTGGCGCGATATAAGGTCCTGTACCCATCGGCAAACGGAATTCTTCGCCGAGTAAATCGGGCAACTTGTCGTGCCGTGACAAACCATAATCAATCAACACTGCTTCGCCTTCAGCCCGAAACATAATATTCGATGGTTTTAAATCCAGATGAATCACATGCTGACGATGCAAGTCTTGCAATGCCGTCGCGACCTTAATGCCAACGGTGACGACTTCTTCAATCGGCAAAGGTGCAGCGTCAAAGCGAGTGCGAAGGGAAACTCCGCCGATCTGCTCCATCACAATGAACGGCTGCGTATCAAAATCTCCCGCGCCATAGTATTTGGGCACATGCCGCCCCTTCAACTTGGGCATGATCATTTGCTCGACTTCAAACGCCACAATCGCTGTGGGGTCGTCGATACTGAACATCAAAGGCACTTTCATGATCAGTGCGGGTAAGCTGCCATCTGGCTGTGCAAAGCGTTGCTGTAAATCGGTGACGCGCCACAAGGCGGCCATGCCGCCGGTGTGCAATTTTTCTTCCAATTGGTAGCCATCGACGACCATACCGACTTGCAGACGACTCAGTTTTTTGGCGGATGTATCAGAATCGGATGCAGCGGATATCGCTGCTGTAGGTGCATCCAACTTCTCTTTCTTATCCCCGGTATTTGGTTCTGCCATCACCTTAACCTCCCTGAATTAAACGTCGTGCCAGGCTGGCTGGCAAACCCGCCGCCAGCACTTTTTGCGACGCAGTTTCATTGTCATAAGGTACGCGAAAAAAAGTCAGTTCCAGTTGTTGTGTATCAAACAGAGCGTAACAGGCTGCAGGATTTCCATCGCGCGGTTGTCCGACCGAGCCTGGCTGCACCAACCAACGACGCAATTTACTCAAAGGGACGCTGAGTTCAGACACTGGGGTGAAAGTACCAACCTTTCCAGCCTGATTCATATTGTACAAACTAGGTGTATGGACATGGCCGCAAAAGGTAATCTGTGCATTGGTCGCACGCATACTGCGCGCCGCTTCCATATTGCCGTCAACATACTCCCAACGTTCTGGCGCCCAGGCATTTGCATGCACGAACAGGCATTGGTCAATTTCGAATTGCATGGGCAATTCACGAATAAACTCAATTTGCTGCGGGTTCAAATGTTCGCGCGTCCATTCGACCACGAAACGGGCATTCGGATTCATATCTTTACGCTCGTCCTGCAACACGCCAAGATCATGATTCCCCATTAAAACGTAGGCGCCACGCCGCGTATATTCCGCCACGGTATCAATCACCCAAGCTGGATCTGCACCATAACCCACTAGGTCGCCAAGAAATGCATATTGCTCTGCTGAACGCTCGTGCGCATGCGCAAGGCAAGCTTCCAAAGCTTCTCGATTAGCATGCAAATCCGTCAATACGGCAAGTAACATGAAGGTCTACCTTATTTCTAAATATTTGATAACAGAGTTCATTTTAGAGCCAGTCGCGAAGGCGCTAGTGACTGCCAACAAAGTCTTAGTTAAAAAATCTTAAGGCAGGTTACGAATACAACGCTAGTCTAGAATATCATGCGATATCACATAATAATTGCATCTAAATTTTCGATTTGGAGTATTTTGATTCTTTTAGGCTTATACTTAAAGAATTGACTTAAGGAAACTTTTTTCTTTCATCATAACTCACTTGCCACCTTGTGCGCTCAATGACTGAAATAACTTCGCATTTTATTAGCCCTGCAGAGCTACAGATAGGAATGTATATCTATCTCGATATCGGCTGGATGGATCATCCGTTTCCGGTGAATAGCTTCGAAGTTCGTACCCAGGATCAAATCAACAAATTACGCGGATTAGGCCTACAAAAAATTCGTTATGCGCCAGAAAAAAGTCATCTAGAAATTGCCCCCGTCGCGCCCTCAATACCTGAGATTTTGGTACCCAAAGAAACTCCTGATGAAATTGCAGCTAAACAACGCAAGGCACTTTTACATCATCAGCAAGCGAGCTTAATGCAATGTGAACGGCAATTCGGACAAGCGACCCAAGAATTTAAACATCTCACCGAAATTATTCATGCGCAACCACTATTAGCGCGCGATACAGCAAGCGGGCTAGTACAAGGGATGCTGGAAGGAATTCTGAACACAGAGGAAGCCGCAATTCGCCTGCTTTCCGAAAAAGCCGGCGAAAAAACAGCCTTACATAGCGTCAATGTGACGCTTATTGCGTTACTCTTGGGTAAAACACTAGAGTTGCCAAAAGACGACATGCTGGAATTGGGCATTGGTGCGCTATTGCATGACGTTGGCAAGATGGAATTGCCCGACAGATTGCGTTGGCTCGATGAACAAAGCAGTCCGGCAGAACGTCAGCTTTACCAAAGCCATGTGGCACATGGTGTAAATATCGCCCGTAAATTGCAATTGTCAGCGAATGCTACCGTCCTCATTGCACAACATCACGAATACGCAGATGGCAGTGGTTATCCGGCACATATTCACGGCGAAAAAATGACCGGACTCAGCCGCATTATTTCTTTGGTCAATCGTTTCGATAACCTCTGCAACCCGATCAATGTGGCGCATGCTGTGACTCCGCATGAAGCTCTGTCGCAATTGTTCACTAAAAATAAGACGCAATCAGATACATCAACCTTAACCGCGTTCATCAAAATGATGGGGATATATCCACCTGGCTCAGTGGTACAACTCAGTGATG
Organism: Undibacterium sp. Ji22W; assembly: GCF_049340305.1. Classification (NCBI taxonomy): domain Bacteria; kingdom Pseudomonadati; phylum Pseudomonadota; class Betaproteobacteria; order Burkholderiales; family Oxalobacteraceae; genus Undibacterium; species Undibacterium sp. Ji22W. The sequence continues at coordinate 924,804 of NZ_JBMPOU010000002.1, forward strand.
AACGCTATGCTTTAGTCGTGTCGGTCAACTCCAGCCGCCCAATTAAACCTAGAGTGATTATTCATGATCCACATATACCCCGCGAAGATGCGTTGGTCGTGAACCTTGAACATGAGACCCAGATCGGCATACGCCGCAGTCTGAAACCCATACAGTTACCCAAAGCAGCCTACGACTATTTATCACCCAGAAAACGTCTCTGCTATTTCTTTGAACGTGCGAGCGATCCTTTGTCGCTCGCCAGCAATCTGCAAGGACCGCTGTCATGATACAGCGCCAATGGGAAGCCTTAATTGAAGGGATGATAGAAGGCGTTCTGCTCGTTGACCCTTTGCAATTACAAATCCTCGCGGCAAATCGCTCTGCCCATAAACTTTTGGGCTTGCCACCAGATAGCCTACTCGGGACGCCGGTGGTGGACTTGGCGTCCTCGCCTGAAGATATGTTTTTTTGGGAAGACGTCGCTGCTGGGCTATCGAATAATATTTATTCAGAAACGCTGTTGAAGCGCCCCGATGATTCGATTATTCATGTGGTTAGACGGGTCAGTTTGGTCCATCTGGATCTGGAAACAACTTTGTACGTGGTGGCAATCCGCGATCATACTGATCAGCGTCACGTCGAGACCGAATTAGAAAAACTCATTGCCGAATTACGGGCGACCTTAGAATCTACCGCCGATGGGATTCTGGTCACTGATTTGGATGGTGGTATCCGCAGCTACAACCATCTATTCGCCAAACTCTGGAATTTACCGGAAGAATTATTGACTCAGCGCGAAGACATAGCGATCTATTCCTGGATGGATCAATGCATGGTTGATGCGAGTTACTACAATGAACGACTAGCGGCAATTCGCCGTTCGCCTTTAATGGAAGCGAATGATGTGTTGGTGCTGCACTCGGGCAGAGTTCTAGAGCGCGTGACCTTGCCACAGTATGCACGTGGACGCCCCATAGGCCGGGTATATTCTTTCAGGGACATTTCACAAAAACTGGCGGATCAGGCTCGTATACAACTTGCCTCCAAAGTATTCGAAGCTAGTACGGATGCGATTTTTATCACCGATAAAGAACAAAAAATCATCACCATCAATCCTAGTTTTGAAAAGCTCACGCAATACAATGAAGTAGAAATGTTGGGCTTGAGCATTGAAGATTTTTTGATCGATCAAAATAATAAGGAGACATTGCAGCACTTACTGCATGATCTCAACACCCAGGGTTTTGGAGAAGGTGAAATCTGGAATCGGCGCAAAGATGGGCACGCCTATTTATGTATGATTTCGCTAGTGAGAGTGCAGGATGAACACGGCCAGACCTTGCATACCATCGGTTTTTTTAAAGACAGAACCGAAAGTTATAACGCCAAACAAAAAATTGAAGAATTGGCGTTTTCAGATGCGCTGACCGGTTTGCCGAATCGCTTATTGCTCGAAGAACGCATCAACCAATCGATCACTCATGCCAATCGCGGCAATGGCGAATTCGCTTTATTGTTCCTCGATCTGGATAACTTTAAGCAAATCAACGATTCACTTGGTCATCCGTTTGGTGACCGCGTTTTGATTGAAGTCACCGAACGCCTGAAAAATTGTCTGCGCCAAGTCGATACTGCAGCACGCCTTGGTGGTGATGAGTTTGTTTTGTTGCTGCACCAAGCAAATGCGGGCGGCGCCGAAATTTGCGCCCGTCGCGTATTGGCTGATATGAGCGCGCCATTCTGTCTTGATGGCATACAATTTAGTGTGACCTGCAGTATTGGTATTGCGCTTTACCCAGCCGATGGCAATAGGATTGAAGATCTGATCAAAAACGCCGACAGCGCCATGTATTACGTGAAAGAACGCGGACGTTCGGATTTTCGCTTCTATCAGCGCCAGATGAATATTGGTTTATTGTCGCGCGTGAAAATTGACCATGCGATGCGTCAAGCCCTAGAACATCAAGAATTTCGTTTGCATTATCAGCCTTTGGTCTGCTTACGTACCAATCAAGTGTTTGGCGCGGAGGCGCTTATACGCTGGCATGACAAAGATTTAGGGGAAGTTAGTCCAGCAAAATTTATTCCTATCGCTGAAGAAACCGGTTTGATTATCGCCTTAGGAAGCTGGGTGATGCACACAGCCATCGCTCAGGCAGCAAGTTGGAACAAAGATGGTCGTCACTTGCGTATCTCTATCAATGTGTCAGCGCTGCAATTTCAGCAGGCCAATTTTGTCGACACTCTGGCGAATGCCTTGGACGATGCACATCTCGATCCGGGATGCATAGAACTTGAGTTAACGGAATCGATTTTGATCCGAGACATTGACGAAACCCTTAAAAAACTCCACGCGATTGCGAAACTCGGTGTCAGGATGTCGATCGATGATTTTGGTACTGGCTATTCGAGCCTCAGTTATTTGAAACGTTTTCCTATCAATAAATTGAAGATAGACCGTTCTTTCATCATGAACCTGACTAAGGATGAAAGCGATATCGCCATTGTGACTGCGATCATCAGCCTCGCGCATGCCTTAAAACTCAAAGTCATCGCTGAAGGAGTGGAAACAGAAGAGCAAAGAGAATTGCTGTGCGAATTAAATTGCAATGAGATACAAGGATATTTAATCGCTAAAGCACTCAATCCACATGAATTCGAAGCCAACTTTTTACAAGCAGAAACACCATTGGAACAGTCGGCATTACATAAGTTGAGCTGACACAATCTTCGCCTCCGTCCATTCGGCTATGAAGGATTCCTTTGCTTGCTCAAGCTCCTCACAAATCAGTTCAAATTCACTAGCTTGTGCAAATTGCTCGGTGCACGTGGGCTCACATCTTGAATACAATACGCATACCTAGTATCGTTACGTGATTGTTTATTCACACTGTCTTTTATTTCCTTCAAGGATTTTCATATGAAAAGAAGTTCGATTCTGATCGCCGTTGCTGCCGCCCTTGCCGTTAGCTATCCCACTGCTGCATGGATCACCGGCAAACGATTAGAAACGAAATTGAGTAAGCTAGATGGCCAAGATCTTTTATTTTCGAATTTCAAAGTCGTCAAACAACACTATACGCGCGGTATTTTTACATCGACGCAAGAAAGTACGATAGAGCTCAATACCATGGGAATGGCGGCTAAATCTGCGCTACCAACCGATGGCACGATGCCTGGCAGCGCCAAGCCTCTACAAGTGCAGATTATTAATCACATTCAACACGGCCCTGTGCCAGGAATTTTCGGCATTGGCGCTGGAAAGATAGATACCGAAATCGTCCTTGATGCGGCCAGTCTGGCCGAATTGAAGAAAGTTTTTGGTGATAAAAAATTCTTGGAGATCCGTACGGTCTTGAATTATACCGGTGGCGGAAGTTTCAGAATCTCCAGCCCTGCAGTGAAAACAACGGTCGGCCCAACGCAAGACAAGCTCGATTGGAAAGGTCTGCGGTTTGACATAGGATTTGATGCCAGCTACAAAAATTTGAGTTTTGATTTTACGTCACCAGGCGTAGAAATCATCACCGCCAATGGCAGCACTACCCTCAAAATGGGTGAAATCAAGTTACAAGGCAAAGCCGAGCGCGCCTATCCAGATGGATTTATCTATCTCGGCGAATCCAAAGCCAGCATTAATGCGATCAGTTTTGTCAATACACAAGCGGGCAATAAGGGCATGCAATTAAAGGATGTAGTCATAGAGAGCAGCACGCACGCGGATCACGACTTAATTAATTCCGAACTAAAATTTGGCATCAACAGTATCACGATGAATGACAATCCTGTTGGTAGCGTCCATTACGATTACTCGCTACGTAATTTACATGGTCCGAGTACAAATCAGTTGTTCCTGGAACTTTCTCGTACTGATCTGGCGAAAGAAGACGCGGTACAACTGGAAGAAATACAGAAAAAATGGAAGCAATACGCGATAGAAATTCTTAAGCACGATCCACAAATCGCACTCGATCGTTTAAGCCTGACGGGGAAAAATGGGGAATTTAAAGTCACTGCCAAACTTGGTTTCGTTGGCGTGCAGGCAGAAGATTTCGACAACCCCACGCAACTGTTGACGAAAATTGAGAGCACAGGACAAGTGAGTTTAAGTGATGGTTTGGTTGACGACTTTATCGACGCAAGTCAATCAGATCCCGAAGCACGCAATATGATGCGCAGTATGTTTTACTCGCAAATAGAAACTTGGGAGACACAGGGATTTTTGCAGCGGGAAGGGAAATCTTACCAATCTCAATTAAGTTGGAAAAACGGACAGTTCTTAGTCAATGGCAAGGCCTTCCCCGCAAAACCGACAGGCGATGCAACCACTAGCGTCCCACCGCCAGCGACTATGCCAACGAAATAAATGCGCTAACCTGAGTTCTCTCAATACAGTGCCCATAAAAAAAGCGAACTGAATACAGTTCGCTTTTTTTGCAAGAACAGCTGCGTTTTAGCACGCTAACTGTTCTGATATTCGCCGTAATTACTTCACGCCGTGCATCAATTTTTGCATCAAAGGTGCGATCAGGAACAACACGATACCGGCGCCTAACAATGAGTAGAAACCGAAAGTGTAACCACTCAAAGCGGATGCAACCGACATCCCGCTATCGCCACTAACATGGCTAGCGAAAATGCCTGACAAGTTGTTACCAATACCAGTCGACAAGAACCAGCCGCCCATACCAAATCCTACTAAACGGGTTGGTGCCAATTTGGTCACCATCGATAAACCGATAGGCGACAAGCATAATTCACCGATCGATTGGATCACGTACACCATGAACAAAGTCCAGAATGGAATCTTGCTCTTGTCATCGACCAAGAAAGTCAATGCGTACATCAACAAACCAAAAGCCAATCCATTGCCGATCAAGCCCAAACCAAATTTGCGTGGGATAGAGGGGTTCATATTGCGACGACCGAGCATCACCCACACCGCAGCAACCACTGGAGCGAACGCAATAATTGCTAAAGAGTTGACGCTTTGAAACCAAGCATTTGGGAATTCAAAACTACCCAATTGACGGTCAACAATTTTATCGGCGAGGAAAGTAAATGAGCTACCGGCTTGTTCGAAGAAACACCAGAATAAAATATTGAAAGTAAAGATCATCAACATCGCGATGACTTTGTCCCGTGCCACTTTACCGTTCTTAAAACCTTCAACCAGTAACAAGACCGAGAGGGCAAGAAACATACCGCCTAAAATCCATTGGATCGTATCGGCGCCTAAACGCAATAAGAAATACACCAAAGGAATAGCAGCCAAAGCACCGATTGCCACATAGATCACACGCGTCGGTGATTGTGCTTCAGGTGCTGGAGCGCCGATACCTTGCAAGGTCTTGCGGCCAATAGCAAACCAAATCAAACTAATAATCATACCGATACCAGCAGCAATAAATACGACCTTGTAAGCAGGCGTGTCACTGGTATTGAAAACCTTCTGCGCTAATAATTGGGTGAAAATTGGTGCCAAGAATCCACCGATATTGATACCCATGTAGAAAATGGTGAAACCGGAATCACGACGTGGGTCAGCTACGCTATACAATTTACCTACCATCGTTGAGATGTTCGGTTTGAACATCCCATTACCGACAATAATCGTCGCTAAGCCTAGATTAAAGACATCCAGACTCGGGACGGAAATCATAAACAGCCCGGCGGACATAAATACCGCACCAAGCAAGATTGACCGTTGATAACCAATCACACGATCGGCAACATAACCACCGAATAAAGCACCGGCATACACTAACGCCAGGTAAGAACCATAAGTCGCACTGGCAGCGGCCTGACCGGTTGCTGCGCCGTTATAGAACTGTTCAACGACGTAGAGAACCAACGCCCAACGAATACCATAGAACGCAAAGCGTTCCCAGAATTCGGACATGAATAACATCCACAGTGGAGCCGGATGCCCCATGATTTGCTTAAATTCTGGAATTGGGGTCTCTTGACCCGGTGTGATTGCAGCACCGCTCATGCAATTTTCTCCTGTTTATATTGTATACAACGTATTTTAGATTTATTAAACGCACTGATTGTCCCGCTGTATTCCCTGATTCTTTTGGCCTTAGTCTGTTCCCATTGCAAGACGAAAGTATCTGTGTCAATGATTTACAAAAAATACAGGGATTTTCAACGACGGTGCATTCTAAACTAGAAATGCTCGTGATGAGACCAATTTGTCTCGGGCGAGCGAGGAAGATTTGTTGCGCAATGCGGCAAAAATTGGGCGGGATCAGGTCAACTTTAAGTCCACTTTATGCGCACTACAAGCCAAGATGGGTTCTACATCAAATGATCATGGCAACGAAGTCATGAGCTGCGCCAGCGCCTGCTCTAGTGTTAGCACGCTAGTGTCGATAGTAAACTCGGGATGAAGAGGGGCTTGATAAGGCGCGCGGACACCGGTTAATTGCAGGCCGGGTTGTTGTTTGGCTTGCTGATAGAGTCCTTTGACATCCCGTTGCTGGCAAACCTCTAAGGGTGTCGACAAGTAGACTTCCCGCATGTTGTCAGTGCCAATGAGTGCCCGCGCATTATTGCGCCCCTGTAAGGTCGGAGAAATCAGTGCAACTATACAAAAAATGCCGCTTTGATTGAGGATTTTTGCAATTTCAGCAACACGACGCATTTGCTCTTCTCGGTCTTCAGGAGAAAAGCCCAGGTCTTTCGACAAACCATTGCGTAGTTCATCGCCGTCGAGGATGCATACGGGATAATGTAATTGTCTTAGGTGTTGCGCCCATGCTTGCGCCAAGGTGGATTTGCCCGCTCCAGATAATCCGGTCATCCACCAAGTGAGGGCTGTATCGATGTGTGGGGTAGAAAGTACCGACATAAGTTAAGCCAATTTGACAACAATCGAGCGGCTATCATACACAAAAATCGTGCCGGCTTTCATCGTATCGCCCAACTTGTGGCAGTTTTCAGGGCTAAGGAGCTAATAGAGCGTAGTAATTAAGATCTAGGTAAGCATCGTCCCGGCGAGCAACTTCCCGCCTGCGCCCTTCCCATTCAAAACCCAGTTTCTGCACCAACTTAGCGCTGGCGATATTTGCCGGTTCTATCTCTGCCTCAAGGCGATGCAATTGCAAATCATCAAAGGCAAAGCGCAATAAGCTAAGTAAGCACTCATGCATGATGCCCAGACCCCAGTAGTCGGGAAGCAACCAATATCCAATATCCGCATTATGATTGTAGGCATCGATCTCGTAGATGCCACAACTACCGAGGATCACCGCCGGTGCTTGGGTTGAGCAAATTGCCCACCAGTAGCCTGTCTGACTTTGCTCCATGTCTCGATACCAGTCTAACTGCTCTTGTGTCGCCGCTTCGCTGTCGTAGGCAATTCCATAATGCGCGATCACTCTTGGATTCGACAGCGCTGCGTAAATCTGAGCACGGTCTTCTTGTTGAATTTGTCGCAACAAAAAACGCTCGGTCTGACGCAGGGGGAAAGGAGTCTCAGTAGTCATCGCAGGTTATTTACTCGGCTAAGTCGCGCTATCAGCGAGGTCAGAAATCACTAGTCTAGCCGAATCACAAGGGACTTCGTTATCTCTATCGCAATTTGTCATCGGCTTGTCAATTTCCGTCTCTAAGCTAGCAATACTCAATAACCTAGCCGGAGGAAGGCAGATGTATCCGAATCACGAAAAATTAATAATTTTCGATGCAGATGGCACCATTATTGACGCTTTTAGTGCAATAGAAAACACCTTTGCTCGCCATGGTATGGATATCGGTGACCTTGAAGATTTTCAAAAACGCCACAAATTCTTCAAGTATCTTGGAGGGATCAAAGAGTTTCCCATCAATATAAAAAAACAACTAGGCAAAAAAAGTCGCCAACAGGTGCTCACGACCTTGACCGACATTTATCGCGAAGAAGCGCAGCTTTATGAAGGTTTCGCTGACTTAATCAAACAATTGATGGCGCAGAAAAATATTCGCGTTGGTCTGGTCACCCGCAATGTCAGTCGAGAACCGCAAATTACCATGGAAAAACTGTTTGCACGACACGATATTGATCTTGCCGCGTTTGACTACTTCGCGCACGTACCTATCCGCGCCAGCAAAGCCGATTTTTTCGTATCAGCACGTAAACAATTTGAAATTAACCCGGCGCGCGCCTATGCTTGTGGCGATGAGCATAAGGATTACGCAGCGACTTTGACGGCCGGCATGATTCCTATTGTCGTGTCGTATGGATTTGAGGATTTTCAGCGTCTCAGTAAGAAGTTTTTGATCCCTGGAGACATCATTGCACGCTCACCGCAAGAGCTCTGCGGACGGGTACGACATGCCTTGGACTTGCCTGCATAAGTTGACAATACCGGCTTGTGCATTGAGACACTTAAGAATAATGTCGAATCCTTGCGCTTTTTTTCGTCAATCTCGCGTATTGATTTAAGCCATCTATTCAGCCTCAGTATTTTAAGCCTCAGTTTTGCGCTAACGCAATAACGTATCAATGCTCCAGGCCAACAGGTGTAAATCGGTTAGAGTGGAATGTACGAAATGGACGTTTGTGATGTTTTTACATATTGAGAAAGGTTTCAACATGAACAAAGTCTTGCAACTACGCCGCAACGCAATAATCTGCAGTCTGATTGCTGCGGCATTAGCCGCCTGCGGTGGCGAACCAACTCAACAAACACCCCCACCTAAAGCCATCGGCTTAGGGGTATTTAGCGGCCCACCTGGTGCCCCCGCCGATACTGTCACATTCACTGGTACCAGAAATAATTACAGCATTACACGCACCGCAACTGGCTTTTCGGTAAAGGACAATGTCGGCGCAGGTGGCACAGTGAATGTTGCTGCAACCGCGCTGTTAAAATTTAGTGATGTCACCGTGAACCTTGCTATAGGCGAAAAAGCAAAGACGATCACTGCCGCCAACCTGAAAACGCTGATTGAACTCTACATTGCCTTCTTCAATCGGGTTCCTGATGCTGATGGTATGGCTTATTGGATAGATCAAATCAAAAACGGTATGACAGTCGATGCTTTATCGAATAGTTTTTACGCTGCGGCGATTGAATATTCGAGCGTCACGGGTTACTCCAGCAGTATGTCAAATGCCGACTTCGTGCGGATTATCTACAAAAATGTCTTGGGCCGTACGGGTACCACAGCACCGCCCGATGCTGATGTGAATTACTGGGCAGCACAACTTACCTCTGGCGCATCGACCAAAGGTAATCTGGTCGCAACCATGCTCAATTCAGCGCATACATTTACGGGCGATCCGACTTGGGGTTGGGTGCCGCAATTACTCGACAATAAAGTTAGCGTTGGGACTTTTTTCGCGATTGAACAAGGATTGAATTACAACACCCCACAAGATTCCATAGAAAAAACCGTCGCAATTGTGAGCAAAATTACGGCGACGAATATCGCTGCAGCAAAAACGGCCATTAACATTCTTGACTTGACTTTCAATTCAGGGGCCAGCTATACACCGAGTGGAACGGGCAGCGGTACAGGCTCCTCCAAAGATTGCTACAACAAGAATTTGATTAAGCTGGGCGTGACTTACAACACAGAAATGTCGTCCAGCGTCACCACCTTAGGTCAAACCACAAATTATGCGGTGACTTACAGGCCCAATGGTAGTGCCAGCTTCAACGGTATCAATGCGCAAGAGCTCTTGACCGACACTGTCATCTTGACCGGTCTGGGTGCGGGCACGACCGCGCAAATCAAATCGTATCTTAATGTCTACGACGACGAGTCGCTGGTCTATGGCTCTCGTGTGGCTATGTCGGTGCAAGGTGCTGGCAATTACACGGTGGTTGCAACGATGACGCCGCCGAAACGCACGCCATTCACAATGTCAGCGAATGAAAGCTACACACAAACTTACACCATCCAACAAAATGCTGTAGGGAGCCCATTCCCACTCACACTACCAGATCAAACCGTCACCGATAAGCTGACCTTCCTAGGCATAGAATCGGTCACTGTTCCTGCTGGCACATTCTCAGCCTGCAAGTTTAAGTTTGAAACCAACACCGACGGCGCGACGGTCAGTAACTACACTTGGCAAATAGCAGATGCAAGCTATCGCGGGTTGACTGCGAAAATTGAAGCGCAAGATGTAATCACGGTGGCGACCAAGTTGAGTATCCAGGGGCAGTAACTAGCCCAAGAGCCAGTGGCGATTCTGGCTTAGCTAAGGCAGAAAAAAAGACGGCTTTTGCCGTCTTTTTTTCTTAACTCAGAACTTAGCCTGGTCAACGTCATGGATAAACTGTAGCAGACCCGTGAAATAATGTTCGCTATCATCGTACATCGACATGTGACTACCATTCGGACAAGTCAAGCTACGGCCACGTTTGACCTTGGTCGCCATCGCTGCCATATAGGCTGGATCCATGGTGTCGTGTTGACCGCCTATGGTCAGTGTCGGCACGGTAATTTTGCTTAAGTCAGCACTGCGATCCCAGTTGACTAATTTACCGCTCGCGCCCAGTTCACTCGGTCCCTGCATCGATACATAAATCGCCGGATTAACATGCTTAAATGAACGATTCACCGGATCTGGCCAACTCGCCTGCGGCATCCGCAATACATGTTTTTCGTAATGATGCGGAATCAATAGTTCCATATAACGTGGATCTTCATATTTACCCGCTGCTTCTAGCGCTTGCGCCTCTTTCAGCACGGCTTGATCCATCGCTGGCATCAAAACTTTTTTCGCGTATTCGTTATAGGCAGGAATGCTATCGACCATATTTGAAATGATCAAACCTTTTAAATTCTGCTGATACTTCAAGGCATATTCCATCGCTAAAATACCGCCCCAGGAATGACCTAAGAGATAGAAATTTTTCTGATCGAGCTTTAATGCTTGTCGTACTTGTTCGACTTCTTCTACATAGCGAGGCAAATCGATCAGGGACGGATCTTGTGGCTGATCGCTGAAGTGAGAGCCTAGTTGATCATAGTAATAATATTCAACGCCTGCGCCGGGGAAATAGCTATCAAAAATTTCAAAATATTCGTGTGTCATGCCGGGGCCGCCGTGCAGTAATAAAACTTTGATGCTGGGATTGTTACCAGTACGCTTAGTCCAGACTTTAAATTCGCCCTTCGGCGTGTTGATCTTGATTTGCTTAACACCACCAGAGAGGACATCATCGCGTCCGGTTTGATCGAAATAGCTGACAGCCTTAGTGACAGTTTGTGGTGCTACAGGAGTTTCACTTTTTTGACATGCGCTTAGGGTGAAAGCGAAAACGCCAGCGATGCTTAAGGTACTGAATATCTTTTTTCATACTTATTCCTAGGGTTAATCTCGCAAAATAGTTTTTATGACGGCTTGGTACTCAGTGTGAATTGTTATGCTGGTCTAACGCATGCTCTATCCTGCGATCCGGAACCAGCCACATTAAAGCAACCAGAACATAAATAACTTGTGCAAGGATAGGCACGTAAAACGCTATCGCGATGCCGAACGCATATAGGACGATGGAGAGTTTGCCTTTGAGATCACGGCCTATGGCATTTTTGATGACCGCATTATCGCTGGCAGCACAGATGATGGAATATTGCAGCATCCAATACGCCAAGGCTGACATGAATAAGATGACGCCATATAAAGCCGTCGGTCCCGCAGAAAAATGATTCTCACCCATCCAGCCAGTAGCGAACGGCACCAGTGACAACCAGAACAGCAGATGCAAATTCGCCCATAAATTACCGGCACTGATATGGTGCGTGGCATGTAGCATGTGATGATGATTCCACCAGTGTACAATTGAACCTACTGATTTATTTACAGGGGTTTGTATCATGAACTATGGCTATATTAGATATTCTGATGGTAGACAAGAGCGCGGTAGCAGTGTGGCACGGCAAGAGGATTTAATAAAGCTTCGTTGTCCTGATATTGCCACAGAGAATATATTCATTGATCGAGGTGTTAGCAGCTTCAGAGGAGCTAACCTTGAAGAAGGTAGCCAATGGTGTGAGCTGCTAAAGGTGGCTAAGAGTGGCAGCACAATCTATGTAGAGCAAATTGATAGACTTACTAGGGCAGGAATTGACAAGGCTCAAGAACTATTTAGAAACGTCAGGAAAGCTGGAATAAACATTGTCACCACAGTAGATGGTCATCTATTTGAAGGTGGAAAAGATACAGATGCGGGAGACGCTATACGAATAGTATTTGCTGCTGATTTAGGTAGAGCTGAATCTGCTAGCAAGAGTAAGAGGGTGGCAGCTAGCTATGTTACTAGGAATGACCAAGCAGCAGAGGGTAAGAAGATTAAGATACCTCTAGCAAGCTGGTTAGACTATGACAATGGAAAGTATAAGCTTAACCATCGCGCTGAAATTGTGAAGCTAATATTTGAAATGTGCATTAGTGGCACTGGTGCTGCTGCTATAGCGATAGAGCTTAACAAGCGAGGTGTTAAACCGTTTAAGTTTGAGAAGAAAGAAGAGAAGGCAAAGAGGGAGGGAAAGAAGTTAGAGGTAGAAGAAGGGAAGGAAGCTTCACCGCCTCCTCTTTGGGGTGCTGCTAGTGTATTTGTTATTCTTAGGAACAAGGCTTGCTATGGCACATACATTCCATCTGCATGGAAAATTAGAGAAGCTAAACGAACTGGTGAAGTGTTTGAAAATACAACCAAAGAGATTGCTGATTATTTTCCCGCTGTTATCACTGAGCACACTTATTATGCTGCACAGGAAGCACTAAGAATTAGACGGAATACTAGAGCAACCAAACAATCTAGAGAAGATGCACCTTTTAATTTATACCAAGGTGTAGCTCAGTGTGCCTGTGGCTCTAGACTTCATGTTATGGCTAAGGGTGTTGCTAAACAAAGGTATTTGGTCTGTGCTGGTATGAGAGAGAACTTCTCAGGGTTTGAAGTACAGCCGTGAGCTTGTTTGAAGCACTCATACCGCTGCTGTAGTTGATCTGCACTTATGGGATTGTCTGAATCGTCATACATAATCTTCAGGGTGGAGCCTCCATTCATTGTGAATACGTTGTAATGAAAGCCTTGTGTTTGTAGCATCTTGTTAAACCTTAAATTGATCATTTTTAATACCTTTCTTAAACGCAAAGAGCCCCACAGATATTCACTGTGAGGCTCTAGTGGTGTTGCTGAATTGTGAGGAGAATTGCTGCTGAAATTCTCTATTTCTTGCTTTGCGCTGCTAGTTCGTTTTACTCAGTGAAGCACGATAGAGTGATGGTGGAATGCACTCAATTGATTCAGGGATGATCTGATAATTTTTTTTAAGCCAGATAGCAATTTCATTTGAATATGTGAGCAAGGCGCTACAACTAATGACTGCAATTTCGGGGAATGATTCAAGGTAATCTGAGTGTATCTTTGCAAGGGCTGCATGTTCCGCTTCCCTATCTGCTATGGCTTGCAATCTTGATTCGTTCTCTTTTTTCTTCAGAAGAAAATAGTCATCGTCTGACAATTGCTTTGGAGTAAGTAATTCCTTCTCCAGCTTGATAGCATTATCTTTGTCACGTTTGATGGCTGCATAATACGCCTGCTGTGTTGCCTTGACCTCCCGTATCGTTTGCGGGTCATAGGTTTTGTAGATATCAAATTCGTACAAATCAAATTTTGTACCATCGCTTGCCGTATAGGTGTTTACATATATTGTCATATTGTCCTTATAATATTTATTGTTTTGGTGTGTGTTGCAGGGAGGGAGGAGCATCAAAGTTATGATGCTCCTCTGGAAGAGCTACATACAAAGCTTTCTGAGCTAGCACAGGGTTAATATTTAAAGTGGGTTAAGCCCTTGAGGTAATACAATCCACTGCTACAAACACAACCACGGTTGTTCTGCTACTTCTGCTTGATGCGCTCAAGTAGATCGTTTCTTAATGGCTTCATGCTATTTCACGTTGCTTAATGAGCTGTGCCAAGATGCTAGAGGCGCGGTAATCGGGATTCTTCAATGTAAGCAGACAATGATTCAGCATCGGCATGCTCCAATTTTTATTGGTGAAACTATTTATTTCGTTCTGATGCAAATAGATGAAAATCTCTGAGGCTGTAGCACCAGCGGCTACTTTATCTTCTAGAATTTTCAACAATTCACTTGGTGTTTTGAAATTCATCTGCTATGATTCCTTATCTCATATTTTAGGGAGGGGACACTATAAACTAAAAAATAGTTCCGACCCCTTGAGTATAGCACTATGTATAGTATTTTGTCAACCCCTTTGGGTAACTATTTTATAAAATAATCAAATATTTTTGAGTATCAACTTTGAGCTGTCATTTTTTTCCAAAAATTTCTAGGGATGACTTGGAAAGAACAAAAATTAGAATGACACTGCTTTGGAATATCACAGAGGTACAGAATCGAGGGCATGGTCTAACCCGCCCTGTATGTGCTATCAATATAACAATGCCAAATATTAAAATATCTCAAGCTGCTAGAGCGTCTATAAGCCTCTGAAATGAGGCATGGTAGGGAATTGTCAGGCTGTGCTGAGAGCCTCGTAGAAGCCCGTTTAGAGGCTTCTATGCCATGATTGGAGAGGGCTATTCTGCTATGAGAACAGCTTCTTAAACTTCACATTGTCTTTTTTAGCTTTGCAAGCTGTCCACGGCTTAGTTTTGTTAAATCCATAATCTCAGACCATGAGTGCTCACCACCTTTGAATAGCTTGATCGCTTTCTCATTCTGTACAGTATTAACAGGGCGACCTTTGTACAATCCCTTCTCTTTAGCGACCTTAATGCCCTGCGCTGCACGTTCTCTACGCTTCAAGTAGTCGTTACGGGCAATAACACTCATAATCTCGATCATCATATTATTAACTGCACGCATCATGCCATCGGTTAAGGAATCAACACTAACCAACTGGTGACTAGTAGGTAAGTCCATTACAACGAGGCGCAATTGCTTCTCAGCCATCAAACCCTTCAACTTCTGCCAGTCTTCATCGGATAAGCGAGTCAAACGATCTACAGACTCAATTAACAAAATGTCATTAGGCTTGCACTCTGCCAGTAGGCGGGTTAGTTCAGGGCGGGAAAGCTTCGCACCAGACTCATTCTCAGCGTACATCACCGTGCCATGCAGCCCTAGTGAAGCGGCAAACACTTCCAATGACTCTTTAGCTCTGAGGGCATCTTGCGAATCCGTCGAAGCCCTGAGGTAAATGTGTGTTGTCGGTGCAGTCATGGTGAACCCTCCTAATGTGTAGGAGTTCATTATACATAGTCCATTTAATAAAGTCCACACAGACTAGTTCATTAAATCAAAATAGTTCATTATTTACTGGTAATCTTAGGCTATAGTCTAAATGAACTCGATGGTGAACAGGTGTTTTAATACCGTAAGTCATTGATTTAAAAGACTATTTCATGATTGGAATTGATGAAAATAGCCCCCTATTGTGCTAAAAACGAGGGTCTTTTTGAGTGTAAATGTAGAGCTGGCGAGGGTCTTGAGAGGATTTAGGCTACTTTGAAAATAACTCGCATTATTGCGCGTGTGGCGATTAGACCGTTTGAGCTTTAGGTGTATTTGTACATTGAAGCTTGTTCCAGTAGATCCCGATGTAGACAAAACTCAATACATAACTAAAAAACATCGGTATCAATGGCAGTAAAGCTTCCATACTCTCGCCGTGCGGCACTTTTAATTCCAATACCATGATAGTGATAATGATGGCGATGACACCGTCGCTGAAAGCTTCTAATCGTCCTTTTCCCATATTCGTCCCTTTCTTTTTATTGATATGCTGAATTTACTTATGATGATTTGATCTTTGTCGTGTCAGTTTAGTGATTACAATATTTGACCTGATTTGTTTTTTGATGCAAGCCCATTCACGATTTAAGGCTATGACGCAGACCACTATTGAATATCCCGAACAAGTTGCCCCCTCATTCCCCGATTTCTGGCTCGCCCTGCGTTTTTGGCTCAAGCTAGGCTTCATCAGTTTCGGTGGCCCGGCCGGGCAAATTGCGATTATGCATCAAGAATTAGTGGAAAAACGTCGTTGGATTTCAGAACAACGGTTTTTGCATGCACTCAATTACTGCATGGTGTTGCCCGGGCCAGAGGCGCAGCAATTGGCGACTTATATAGGTTGGCTGTTGCATGGTGTGCGAGGCGGCGTGGTGGCGGGTGTGCTATTTGTACTGCCTTCTCTATTTATGTTGATTGCTTTGTCCTGGCTCTACATTGCCTATGGTCAGACTAGTTTAGTAGCAGGACTGTTTTACGGCATTAAACCCGCCGTGACCGCCATCGTTTTACAAGCAGCACATCGAATCGGCGGACGTACTTTAAAGAATGCGAGCCTATGGGGCATCGCGCTAGCGGCTTTTATCGCGATCTTTGCTTTGAATTTACCCTTCCCTCTGATTGTGTTGTGTGCCGCTGCATTGGGCTATTTCGGTGGACGGTTTGTGCCGCAGCATTTTCGTGCGGGTGGCGGCCACGCTACGAAATCTAATAAGCTAAGCTATGGCGTCGCGGTAATCGATGATCACACACCGACGCCAACCCATGCTCGATTCAGTTGGGCTGGTTTGAGTCGGGTTTTGTTGGTGGGTGTGGTGCTGTGGGGTTTGCCTATGCTGAGCTTGCTCTGGCTACTTGGATGGCAGCATACCTTCACGCAGATGGCGTGGTTCTTTACCAAAGCGGCATTCATGACTTTTGGCGGTGCTTATGCGGTCTTGCCTTATGTGATGCAAGCGGCGGTACTAGAGTATGGCTGGCTTACTGCGGGGCAGATGATTGACGGTTTGGCCTTGGGTGAAACTACGCCGGGGCCTTTGATTATGGTGCTGGCTTTTGTGGGTTTTGTGACGGCTTATGTACAGGCCTTGTTTGGACCCGATCAGCTATTTTTAGCGGGTAGCGTGGCGGCGATTTTGGTGACGTGGTTCACCTTTTTGCCTTCGTTTATTTTTATTCTGGCGGGCGGGCCTTTAATAGAAAGCACGCATAATCAAATCAGTTTTACCGCCCCCTTAAGCGCTATCACCGCTGCGGTGGTGGGCGTGATCGTCAATCTCACGCTATTTTTTGCCTACCATGTATTGTGGCCGCAAGGGTTTGCAGGAAGCGTTGATGTTTGGGCTGCGGGGATTGCGTTATTGGCGGCGATTGCCTTGATTCGTTTGAAATGGAATGTGATGTGGGTAATCGCATTGAGTGCTGCAGCTGGTTTGGCAATACGATTTGTCGAGATAATTAGTGGCTAATTTTAACAGCTATGCGTCAGAGAAAATGGTCGGCAGGCACCGACCATTTTCAGGCGCCTAGACCGGAAAATTAGTCGAGAAAGTCAGAATACTCCTTCTGCGCATAACCTTTGGTATTCTTCCAAGGAGTTTCTTTACTCAACTTGTTACTCACTTGTATCTCGATACGGCGGTAAGAGTTACTCGCTTTGTCGCCATTTTCAATTACCAGCGGAATCTGTCTTTGCTCATCCCACAAGACACGCTGAAAGGCACCATTCTTTTCGCGTTCGTACCAAACAGCATTCGGCACAGTGGAGACCTGTTTCGAGAGCGGCATCGCCTTCACTAATTTTGGATCGACTAAGAAGTAGCTGTTTTCCCACGAACCATCGAAATTCACATTACCGTAGTCTGCAGGTGGGATGGAGATGCGTATTTTATTGACGGTGTCGATGTACTCCAACTGCACTTTGTTGTTTTCGAAAGTCACGTGGCGCGGTACGAGCACGTGATTAAAATGCTGATGGGTATCTTCGCTACTTTTCTTTGTATTGTTTTTCTTAACTGCCGGCGCTTCATGGTCATGTGCAGCACCGCTCGCCGTAGGCAAAACGCGATATAGCCAGATGTGGCCATCTCGTCTTTGCATATTGTCCTGATATTTTGCTTCACGGGTAACGCCTTCCGGCGTCAACACTTTGCTGTAATAGCTGATGGTTAAATCAAGCTCAGGTGCTTTGGGAAGATCTTTGGCTAGAGCAAGGTTGGAACCAAAAAGTACAAGGGCGAATAGTGAGCTGGGAACGAATTTCATACAATACCTAAATGGGAAAAACACACTTCAATAACAAACTTCAATAACAAAAAATGAGTGAGTCGAAGACTCACTCATTTTTATTGCGATGACTACTCAATGCGACTTAGAAACCAAACGCCGTTTTCAACAAATTAAATACTTTCGTATTGTCGATAGTGCCTTTGAACAGTTTTGAGTTGCTGCCAGTGGCAAGCAATTTCACATCGCCACCACCATGTGTTTCGCTGCTCAAACGTACGCCTGTCTCTTGCAAATAATTATCTCCCAATACGGTCACGCTGTCTAAGTTCGTACGTGTTGCAGGACGATTTGGTCCGTTACCGAATACCAAAGTCGTGTAAGTATTACCGTCTGCATCTTTGCTTGGTTGGCCAGTTTTGTAGTCACGATTGATATCCAAAATCGGATTACCTTTTTTGCCGTAGCCATTGAATGCCATGGTGTGATCATGGTCAGCCGTCACAATGATCAAGGTATTTGCCAATGTTGGGTCAGTCAATTTCGCTTTATCCAAAGCAGCTTTAATTGCATCGTCAAATGCAATGGTGTCAGTCAATGCGCGTTTAGCATTCGTGCCATGCAAGGCGTGATCGATACGACCACCTTCGACCATTAAGAAATAACCGTTGGTGTTTTGCGAAAGAATATCCATCGCCTTTGTCGTCATTTCCGCCAAACTAGGTTGATTCGCGCCTTCGCCTAATGGTGGCGTTGCAGTACGGTCTAATTCATATTCCAAATGGCTCTTGCTGCTATACAAGCCGATGAATTTTTTGGTGTTTGGTGCAGCAGCCATTTCCGCTTTATTGGCAGCGACGACATAGCCTTTTGCTGCCATTTCTGCTAACAAATCGCGACCGTCAGCGCGACCAGTTTTGTTGCTAGTCGCGTTGAATGGTGTGAAGTGATTACGACCGCCACCCATCAGTACGTCAACGCCATCACCCAAGGCTGCATTGTAACCAGCACCACCAGGTACTACTTGCGCTGCGATATGGTATTGCGCGTTGCGATTACAGATGTGTGAAAAAGTCGCTGCGGGTGTCGCATGTGTCAATTCAGTTGTCGTGATAGAACCAACTGCTTTACCTTTGGATTTAGCCAATTCCAAAATAGTTTGTACCGACGCGCCGTTACCAGTTGCTGCACAGTTGTTCACCGTGAGATTGCCGTTGACATCTTTACCTGGTGGCGTGGCGACTGTGTCCGCAGTCATGGAGATGACTTCGTTTTTCATCTTCACGCCTGTCATATATGCCGCCATTGATGGCGCGCTATCGGTTGTTTGTGCATCGTCCGAGAAAGTTTTGATACGCGCTGTGCGTTCCAACTTATCCATAGTCAAGCTACCGTCTTCACCGTATTTGTAAATACGAGAAGCTGTCACTGTGGTTGGACCCATGCCATCGCCCAAAAAGAAGATGACGTTTTTTGCTGTGCTTTGGGCTGCTGCTGTGTTGGCGAATGCCATGGCTAAGGTGAGTGCCAGCGTTTTAGCCAGCGGCGCTACGAATGCGTTAGCGATAGAAGTGTTTTTCATGATGAATTCCAATTTTTGTTTGATTCTTGATGTCGATAAGCGTGTAAATGAATTACAGGCCAACTGCTGCCTTGATCAAATTGAAGACCTTCGTGTTATCGATCGTGCCATAGAAAGTATCTGCACCTTTGCCGATGGCACCTAAGAACACGTCTGCACCGCCGTGAGTTTCGCTACCGGCACCAACGCGGATGACCGCTTCTTGGTGATACGTATTGCCGCTGGTGAGCGTTTCATCAAAGTTCGTCAAAATAGAACGTGCACCTTGCGTACGATTTTCACCGTTACCGAAACCAATGATGGAGTAAGGAACGCCATCCGCATCTTTGTCTGCTGCACCAGTAACATAGTTTTTCACCACGCCCAAGACACCTGGGTTAGTCGCCGATGTTTTGCCTGTGCGTTTTGCGTAACCGTTCAATACTAAAGTGTGATCATGATCCGCTGTCACGACGATCAAGGTATTTTTCAACTCTGGATCTGCTACTTTCGCTTTAGCAATCGCAGCTTTGATCGCATTGTCAAACGCGACTGTATCTTGCAAAGCTTTCTTCGCTGTTGTTTCGTGCAAAGCGTGATCGATACGACCGCCTTCTACCATCAAGAAATAGCCTTTGCTATTTTTCGCTAAAACGTCCATGGCTTTGGTCGTCATTTCTGCCAAGCTTGGTTCTTTGGCTGGGTCACGATCTAAGTCATAGCTCATGTGGCTAGACGTGAACAAACCAAACAGACGATCTGTTTTGCTTGCATCGATTGCTGCAAATTCTGTGCTATTGCTAGCAAACGCGTAGTTTTTCGCTTTCATTTCGGCGATCAAATCACGGCCGTCAGCGCGCTTACCACCATCTTTTGCAGGTACGAAAAATTGCTTACCACCACCCAACAAAACATCTAATCCGGTCGTGCCCAATGCTGTGTTGAAACCCACACCACCTGGAACAGCCGCTGCAGCGATATCGTTTTCTAAATCACGATGACAGATATGGGAATACGTCGCTGCTGGAGTTGCATGCGTTACGCGTGTGGTTGTCACGACACCAGCAGACAGACCTTTCGCTTTTGCCGCTTCCAACAAAGTGGTGACTGGAGTGCCGTTACCTGTGCCGCAATTGTTTGCCAAATTATTGCCGTTCGCATCCGCAACTGGAGATTTTGCGATCGTTTCTGGAGACATGGAGAGCACTTCATTATTCATCTTAACGCCTGTCATATACGCTGCCATGGATGGCGCGCTATCAGTGACTTGTGCGTCATTTGAGAAAGTTTTAACGAAGGCTGTTTCTGGCAACGTGTCGATCGTCAATTCACCATCTTCGCCCACTGCATAAATACGCGCTGCAGTCATGGTTGTCATGCCCATGCCGTCACCTAAGAAGAAAATCACATTCTTCGGTGGTTCGACGACGGGTTGTACGGTGCTGGAATTGTTAGTATTGTTGGTGTTGCTACTGCAACCAGAAGCAAGTACGCTCAATGCGCCTAGAACTGAGATCAAGAGAAGATTCGGTTTCATGTTATCCATCCTACGTGGTCTAAAAAAGCGGACTATAGCAATACTCTATGACCAGTTTGTGACCAACTTTTCTGAATTTTTCTTTTAGGCGAAAATCTCTAAGTCATCGCCACGTCATAAACTAATGGCAAAAAAAAGAGCCCGCATGGAAAACCATGCAGGCTCAAACCGGTACTACTCACTACTACAAAAGCGTGTATCAAAGACAGTGGTGCTGACGTCGATACGCTTTACCAACAAAACTTAAGGCGTGACCACCTTCGCTTTCTTGCCACTAATGGCATAAAAAGCTTTCACCGCCAAACGATAAAGCAAGCGTAGGAAGGTCAGGGTCAATACCGCTTCACCTAAAGTTACCAACACCGCCAACACCTGGTTATAACGATCCGCGCGACGACCCATTTTTGCCATCATACGATCACGTGCGATTTCGATGCTGTCGTAGAAACTTGGCACCACCAACAAGGTTAAGATCGTCGAGGTAATCGTACCACCGATAATCGCAATGGCGAGTGGGCGATAGAATTCACCACCTTCGCCCAAGCCCAAGGCAACCGGGATCATGCCTGCGATTAAGGCAAAAGTCGTCATCAAAATCGGACGCAAACGAACGCGGCCGGCGTGCATCAAAGCGTCTTCACGATTCATGCCATCTTTCTCTTGCTTGCGTGCTGCATCTAACAACAGAATCGCATTTTTTGCGACCAAGCCCATCAGCATAATAATGCCGATAAAACTCATCAAATTAATCGTGCTGCCAGTCAGCATCAAAGCAATCACGACACCAATCAGAGACAAAGGTAAAGACAACATGACTGCCAATGGTGCAGTGAAAGAGCCGAACTGCATCACCAAAATCAGATACATCAAACCGATACCAGACACTAAAGCGATCAACATTTCTGTGAACAATTCGTTTTGATCCTGCCCTGCACCTGCCAGCGACAAACCATAACCCGCTGGGTAATTAAATGATTTCGCTAACTCCATCGCTTCTTTCGTCACTTCACCGCTAGAACGTCCTTGCGCATTCGCCGAAACCGTAATCGTACGCTTACCATTACTATGTTCGATCGCAGAAGGACCTTTGCCCATCGTCACCGTAGCTATTTGATCGAGCGGTACCATCTCTGTTGTTCCAGATACAGCAATCGGTAAGCGTTCGATATTTTCTTTACTGACGCGATCTGCTGGGTGCAAACGCACCGCGACGTCACGTGTTTCGCCTGTCGGATCTACCCAGTCACCAACTTCGATACCTGCAAAAGCAACCCGCAATGCCTGTGCTGCATCATTGATAGAAATACCCATGGAATTTGCTAAGCCACGGTTCATTTCTATCTTCAGTTCTTTCTTAGGATCTTGCTCAGACAAACCAACATCGACCGCGCCAGGAATCTTGCGCAATTGCTCCATATAAGCAGAAGTGATCTCTATGAGCTTGCGTGAATCTGGGCCGGTAAATTCGATCTGAATAGGCTTACGTGCACCATTGTTCAGATCATCCAGCACCACATACTCAGCACCGACTAACTGTTTAACTTTTTCACGCAATTCCACCGCAATTTCTTTAGCACTACGCTTGCGGGTGTTCTTCTTACCGATGTCAACATAGATACGACCGCCCGCTGCATTGATATTGCTATTCGTGTCTTTGACCTCAGCAATCGTGCGCGCTAATGCTGCGGCTCTTTCCATTTTCAAACGTGCATACTCAACCGAGGAAGACGCAGGGGTACGTACTTCTATCATCAAATTGCCAGAATCTGCGGTCGGCAAGAAACTTGTGCCGCCCAACGTCACCTGCAAGATGAGAGCGCCAACAAAAGTCGACAAGGCAATCGCGCCCATCCAACGACGATGGTGCAAGGCCCATGCAATTACACGACCATAACGATCCGCCTGACTATCGAACCAATCATTAAAACGTGCCAATACTTTGCTCAAACCTTTTTTCGGTGCAGTGTGATGATCCGCCGGATCACCCCAATAAGCCGACAACATAGGATCAAGCGTGAAGGAAATTCCTAAACTGACTAAGACAGAACAAGTCACGGTCAGCGCAAACGGACGGAACCATTCGCCAGAAATGCCCGGCATGAAAGCCACTGGAATAAAGACTGCGATGATAGAGAAGGTCGTCGCAGCGACTGCTAAACCGATTTCTGCCGTGCCTTCTAAAGCCGCGGTACGACGATCCGACCCATTTTGCATGTGGCGAACAATGTTTTCCCGCACCACAATCGCATCATCAATCAAGACACCGATCGCTAAGGACAAGCCGAGCAAAGTCATGAAGTTGAGCGTGAAACCACATAACCACACAGCGATGAAGGCTGCAATCACTGAAGTCGGCAAACTCAACGCGGTGATCAAAGTCGAACGCCATGAATTCAAGAATGCATACACCACGAAGATGGTTAACACAGCACCGAAAATCAAGGATTCGATCACATTGTTCAAACTATTCTGGGCGTCTTTACCACCGTCACGCGTGACTTCCAACTTGGTGCCAGGATGATCTTTCGCCAAATCCTTGTTAATCTCTTCAACCGCTTTCACCACACTCTTCGCAACACTGACGGTACTCGATTCGCGTGAACGGGTTACTTGAATACCGACGTTCGGTTTGCCACTACGGATACTGATGCCATTAATATCGGCGAAGCCATCTTCTATCGTTGCCACTTGTCCTAAGCGCACGATTTGATCGCCGCGACGTTTCACCACGATATTTTGGAATTCGCCGGGGCTTTCAATACGGCCAACTAAGCGTATGCTTTCTTCTTCTAAATCACCACGTACTTTACCGACTGGCGCATTGGTGTTTTGACTGCGCAAAGCAGCAACTACTTCACCGGCTGATACATTGAATTCACGCAAACGTTCAGCCCGCAATAAGACTGACAATTCACGACGCAAAGCACCATTCACGTTGACTGTTGCGACACCCGGAATACCACGCAAGCGTGTCGCTAAAGTGTCTTCTGCCAAGCGTGAAATTTCAGCGTGTGATTGACTGCTAGACGACAAAGCCAGATTCACAATTGGTTGGGTCGATGGATCAAAACGCTGCACGATAGGTTCACGCATTTCAGTCGGTAATTTATAGCGTACTGTGGAAATCACATTCCGCACTTCTTCCGCCGCTTCGATCATGTTCTTCTTAAATGAGAAGCGCATTTCAAAACCCGCACTACCTTCGTTTGCGTAGGAATACACTTCATCCACGCCAGAAACGCTTTGCAAAGACTTTTCTAAGCGATTAATAATTTCACGCTCAACCGTATCAGGCGATGCGCCTGGATAGGGAATGCTAACGAAGAGTCCGGGAATCTCAACATCGGGATTTTGATTGACGCGCAACTTACTCATCGCGAGTAAGCCCATCGCCATCATCGCGATAATTAAGACGATGGTCGCAATCGGTCGTTTAATACTGAAATCAGATAAAAACATGATCAGTTCCCCATCGCCAAGGTCGTTTTAGTCAGTGCAGTTTTGCTCGCGGCAGTCGCTGCCATTTCTACAACCTGACCTTCTTTAAAGCTGGAACTAGGATTGCGCATAATCACATCACCCGCCACCACGCCACGACGCACTTCATAATTGCCGGTGCGTACATCACGACTGCCGAGTGCCAATTCCACTTTGTTCAACTTCTTGCCTTGAATTTTCCAGGCAAAAGACTTATCTCCAGATTTGACGATGGCTGCCTCAGGCAACATCAATGCAGAAACTGTCTCGGCTTCGATATTTCCTTCTGCATATAGGCCAGAAACGCGTGGCTGTTTGCTATCTGAAAAGGCCACCAACACTTCCACTTGACGTGTTACATCATTCGCCGCCGGATCAAGACGCGTCACCTTGCCGCGGAACTCTTGATTGGCGTAACCATTGATACGGAAACTAACGTTTTGTCCAATCTTCACCATACCGATTTTGTCAGCAGAAACACGACCGACAAAGCGCATGCTATTTGGGTCGATCACTTTCACTAATTCTTTACCGGCTAAAGCGGTATCACCAGCGGACACTTTGCGTTCACTGACCACACCATCAAAGGGAGCACGTACGACCGTGCGCTGCAATTGTTGTTGTGCCTGAACGGCACGCGCTTTGGAAGCCGAAACTTCACTCTGTGCTGTATTGCGACGCACTTCCGCATCATCTAAAGCCTGCATTGAAGTCATACCAGAAGCACGTAAAGTTTTTAAACGCTGCAAATTACGATCCGCTTGATCTAAGGCGAGTGAAGCATTACGTGCAGCGTCATTCGCTGAATTCAGATTGTCACGGATCGAGGTTTCATCCAAACGTACGATCACGTCGCCACGTTTGACCGCTTCACCATTTTCTTTCAGCACTTGCAGCACGACGGTTGATACCTCGGCGCGCAAATCTGCTTTACGCTCAGGCTGAATAGAGCCGGTCACCACAGGACCAGAAGCCAAGGCATTACTTTGCAAATTCAACACATCTTCATTCGCAATGATTAATTTCTCTGGACCGCTTTTTGCATCCGCTTTCGCTACACTAGCAGAGGCACTCGCGCTGGCCGCTTTGGCGTCTTGCGACGTATTATTGCAAGCTGTCATTGTGCCAAGGGCAGAAGTGATCGCAACAAAGAGTAAAGTTTTACGTAACATAATGGGTACCTGCTAATGTAATGGGAGGATTCGCGATAGTGAGTATTCCCGACCACCCTCTGTGCTTCAAGGTGCAAAGTTGTGAGTTGCGAAAAAGTGGGGATGAAACGCAGAAAAGCCGGATTGAATTGAATTCGCTGTATGAACGGAATCGTAGGGATTTAGAAAAGATGCTGACTATTTTTTAACTTTTTTCTTGGTCCGTACTAACGCTCGTCCCAAGATGCGATGTCGATATGGTCGCGCCATCCTCTGATATGATGCGAGGACGTTTTAATTACTAATCAACCGCCTTCACACCCGATAGCATGACTATGACAGCCAGTAAGTTAACTTTCCGCATTGCCGATAAAAACGATGCGCCCGCCATCACCGATTTAGTCAACAGCGCCTATCGCGGCGACTCTAGCCGCGCTGGCTGGACGACTGAAGCCGATCTGCTAACTGGCGTTAGAGTCAATCCTGAAGACGTGAGCGAACTCATAGAAACCGAAGATTCGCTCATCTTGCTATGCCAGCGCGATGGCATCATCATCGGTTCTGTCAATTTGTTGAAAACCGAGGATGCTGCTTACTTAGGCATGTTCGCCGTCAACCCAGAATTGCAAGGCGGCGGAATCGGCAAACAATTTATGCTAGCCGCAGAAGAGTTGGTGAAACAACGTTGGCAGGCCAAGAAAATGTGGATGACCGTGATCACCTCACGCCACGAATTGATCGCTTATTACGAACGCCGCGGCTATCAACGCACTGGCTGCATCAAGCCATTTCCTTCAGAAGTTCCGGATGAATGCCGTTTAGTCAAAGATATCGAAATGGAAGAATTAGAAAAAATTCTATAATTCCACACATTCCAATCATGCATGATGATCACTATTTGCCTAGTTAATCATCATGGAATTCTGACGAACAAGCACTTATAACATTTATAACATTTATAAAGCCAGAACTTGCCGTGTTTTCCCCGCTTGTTCTGCGCTTACCGACTAAGCCCCATCCCCTAGACTATCAAGCTCAACTTATGTGGAGCATTGATGTCCATTCCCAGCATTTCGTCCTTGAGCAGCGTTGCTGCCTTACGGGCTTACCAACAAGTCAAACAACACGGCGAACCGCCACCGGACAAATCCGAGGCACTAGCCTTGCTCGAACGTGAACAGCTCAATGCTGGCACTAGTGCGAACAATGGCACGACTACATCAACAACGGGCGCAACGCTCACGACAGAAGAGCAACGACAGGTGCAGTTGGAATTGGAGCGGAGTTGGGGTTTGATGAGTGCGATTTTGGGGACGCAATTTGATGAGTATGCTTGAGGTTTGCGTTTGCGTTTGCGTTTGCGGAAGCAAGTGTTCAAATCACATAAATCGCTTAAATTTTTTCGACTAAACAAGACTTTTAAGCTACAGAATTAATTTTCACGGAAGCTCATCGCGTACAGGTCGGGTGTGGCCCGACAGCCAATTACCTTTTTTGCTTCGCCAAAAAAGGTAATCCAAAAAAGGCGAACGTAGACTCGCCCCTGCGGGGTGCTTACGCTACGCTTCAGCATAATTTGTGCGTCACAAAAAATGGGAAAGTGTTGAAACTCGCCTGCGGCTCAAACAGCAACACTTTCTTATCCATTTTCTGTGACGCACAAATTACATCGTCTCAAACGGGGGTAGGTCAAAGTCAAAAACAACTGCAACATCAACACAATCAATATCAACTGCCATTCATTTCTCGAATAGCTGATGCAGGTCGTTGCCTTTGACTTTGACTTTGACTTTGACCTTGCTTTTGCTTTTGCTTTTGCTTTTGACTTTAAACCACTTCTGACACTGCCAATTGTGTAAGACAGAAAATGGATAAAGAAAGTGTCGTTGTCTGAGCGTAGCGAGTTTCGACACTTTCCCATTTTCTGTCTTGCACAATTGGGAAGCCGAAGGCCAGTGGCAGCGTGGTCGCCTTTTTTGGGTTACCTTTTTTGGCGAAGCAAAAAAGGTAACTGGCTGTCGGGCCACCCCCGACCTGTGAACGTAGAGTCTATGTGGAAGCCAATGCCAAAAGCAAAAATTCAGCGACTCGTTCGCAAGAGCTCGAGTAAGCGATATACGTGATCTATGCTGTGAGCGGTGGGTTACGCTAACGCTAACCCACCCTACGAAAATATTACGACTTACGGACTTACGACTTTCGGTCTAAGTGAGCTTAATCCCCATCGATATTATAGTTATTGGCGAAATGCACGTTTTCAGCGTCATCGTCAACACTGGAATGCCTAGAAATGGAACCTTCATGCTTATTCCTAGCCAAGTAAAGAACCAAACTAGCTCCGACAAAAGGCACAAAAATAATTATTCCAATTAATAATGGGATTTGCTCTTTCATATAAGCGTCTTTAGAAAACAAAGATCGAATAGCGAACGCATTGAGACCTATCAATATCAGGCTCAATACAACTAAAAAACCGATCACAAAGTTCATCTCTAAAGCTCACTAAGAATCATCACAAATTCGGCGCCAACCACCGCTCAACTTCCTCTTTCGGAACCCCACGCCGAGCAGCCATATCAATAACCTGATCCTCAGCAATCTTACCAACACTAAAATACTTAGACTCAGGATGCGCAAAATAGAAACCAGACACCGCAGCACCAGGAATCATTGCCCATGATTCCGTGATGTACATCTCAATTTCTTCACACTGCATTTGCTTAAACATCGCCGTTTTCACCGTATGCTCAGGGCAAGCCGGATAACCAGGTGCAGGACGTATGCCTGAATAACTCTCTTGAATCAGATCAGCATTACTCAAAGTCTCGTCAGACGCATAACCCCACAAATCTTTACGCACACGTTCGTGCAAGTATTCAGCAAACGCCTCTGCCAAACGATCAGCGAGTGATTTCAACATAATACTGCTGTAATCATCATGCGCGTCTTCGAAGCGCTTCTCGTGCTTTTCTATGCCTAAGCCTGCAGTGACGGCGAACATGCCTATGTAGTCGGTGATGCCGCTGTCTTTTGGTGCGATGAAATCACTTAAACATTGGTTAGGACGCTGCACGCCGTCGATGATGGCTTTTTCGGTTTGCTGGCGCGTGCCGTAGTAGGTGAAAGCGACTTCTTTGCGCGATTCGTCGGTGTAGATTTCGATGTCGTCATCATTCACCGTATTCGCCGGCAATAAAGAGATCACGCCATTGGCGGTGAGCCAGCGGCCTTCGATGATTTTCTTGAGCATCGCCTGGCCTTCGGCAAAGACTTTGCTGGCGGCTTCGCCGACGACTTCATCTTTGAGAATCGCTGGGAATGGACCTGCCAAATCCCAAGTTTGGAAGAATGGACCCCAATCGATGTAATTCGCAATTGTCGCTAAATCGACGTTTTTAAACACACGACGGCCTATGAATTTAGGACGCACCGGTGCTTTGTCGCCAGTGAAATCCACTTTCATCTTGTTAGCGCGGGCTTGCGCCAACGTCACCATTGGTAAAGCTTTTTTGTTGGCGTGCTGGGTGCGCACGCGTTCGTAATCCGTGCCGAGTTCGGCGATGTATTGGTCGCGTGTTTCTAGCGTCAATAAGGATTGCGCAACCGAGACGGAACGGGAAGCATCGGCGACATACACCACTGGCCCCTCGTAATTTGGCGCGATCTTGACGGCAGTATGTGCACGGCTAGTGGTCGCACCACCGATTAACAAAGGAATCTTCATCATGCGGAAATGCGGATCACGCTGCATTTCTTTGGCGACGTAAGCCATCTCTTCCAGTGAAGGTGTGATCAGTCCAGAGAGTCCAATGATATCGGCGTTTTCCGCTTTTGCTTTCGCCAAAATTTCTGAACATGGCACCATCACGCCCATGTTGACGACTTCAAAATTATTACATTGCAAAACGACCGTGACGATGTTTTTGCCGATATCGTGAACGTCGCCTTTAACAGTAGCGATCACGATTTTGCCTTTCGGTTTATTGTCGCCACTGCGTTTCTTTTCTTCCTCGATGAAAGGTACCAAATGCGCCACCGCTTGCTTCATCACGCGCGCCGATTTGACGACTTGCGGTAAGAACATTTTACCTTGTCCAAACAAATCGCCGACGATATTCATCCCTGCCATCAAAGGACCTTCGATCACGTGGATAGGGCGACCACCGCTGTTCAATACATTCAGACGTGCTTCTTCGGTGTCTTCCACGATCCAGTTAGTAATGCCATGCACCATCGCGTGTGATAAGCGTTTTTCTACAGGCTCATTACGCCATTCCAACGTCGCTTCTTCGCGCTTACCACCAGCTTTCAATGTGGCTGCAAATTCGATCATGCGCTCGGTCGCGTCTTCTCTGCGATTGAGAACAACGTCTTCCACACGTTCGCGCAATTCAGCATCGAGTTCGCTATACACGCCGACCATACCAGCATTGACGATACCCATGGTCATGCCGGCCTGAATCGCGTGATACAGGAATACGGTATGGATCGCTTCGCGTGCTGGGTCATTGCCACGGAAAGAAAAGCTGACGTTCGATACACCGCCGCTGATTTTGGCACCTGGTAGGTTTTGATGTATCCAACGTGTCGCTTCGATGAAATCGACCGCGTAGCTATTGTGTTCTTCAATACCGGTTGCGACCGCGAAAATATTCGGATCGAAAATAATATCGTAAGGATCGAAATCACAAGCGCTGATCAATAAATCATAAGCACGTTTGCAGATTTCTATTTTGCGTTCGTAGGTATCAGCCTGACCTTTTTCATCGAAGGCCATGACGATGACGGCTGCGCCGTAGCGCTTACAGAGTTTGGCGTGATGCAGGAATTGTGCTTCGCCTTCTTTCATCGAAATTGAATTGACGATGGCTTTGCCTTGCACACATTTTAAGCCCGCTTCAATCACTTCCCATTTGGAAGAGTCGATCATGATAGGCACGCGCGCGATATCGGGTTCTGAAGCGATCAGATTCAAGAAGCGCGTCATCGCAGCCTGCGAATCGAGCATTGCTTCATCCATATTGATATCGATGACTTGAGCGCCGTTTTCGACTTGCTGACGCGCGACGGCTAAGGCTTCGTCGTATTGCTCATTCAAAATCAGACGGGCGAACGCTTTTGAACCGGTGACGTTGGTACGCTCACCAACATTGACGAACAGCGATTGCGCATCGATGGTGAACGGCTCCAAGCCAGACAAGCGCATCGCTGGTTCTATCGTTGGCACTGCGCGTGGCGCTTGGGTATTGAGAATATCGGCAATTGCTTTGATGTGGGCTGGCGTGGTGCCACAGCAACCGCCAGCGATGTTGATAAAGCCAGCTTCGGCGAATTCTTTTAGCAGTGCGGAAGTATCGGCAGGCAATTCATCGAAACCCGTGTCGCTCATAGGATTGGGCAAACCGGCGTTCGGGTAGATGCAGACGAAGGTGTCAGCGATTTTCGACAGTTCCTCAGCATACGGACGCATCAAAGCCGCACCAAGTGCGCAATTCAAACCGATGGTCAAGGGCTTGGCGTGGCGCACAGAATTCCAGAACGCGGGCACGGTTTGGCCTGACAAAATACGACCTGAGGCATCGGTCACGGTGCCAGAAATCATGATGGGCAAAATCGTGCCAGTTTCTTCAAAATATTGATCAATCGCGAACAAGGCGGCTTTGCAGTTGAGTGTATCGAAAATGGTTTCGACTAATAAGACATCTGCACCGCCTTCGACTAAGCCACGGGTTTGTTCCAGATAAGCGGCGACTAATTGATCGAAGGTGACGTTACGTGCTGCGGGGTCGTTGACATCCGGTGAAATCGAGGCTGTCTTAGGTGTCGGGCCAAGCGCGCCAGCCACGTAGCGTGGCTTA
This sequence comes from Undibacterium sp. Ji22W, assembly GCF_049340305.1. Lineage (NCBI taxonomy): Bacteria > Pseudomonadati > Pseudomonadota > Betaproteobacteria > Burkholderiales > Oxalobacteraceae > Undibacterium > Undibacterium sp. Ji22W. The sequence continues at coordinate 956,370 of NZ_JBMPOU010000002.1, forward strand.
TCAGGTGTCGAATATTTATCGCAAGCGGCGCGGGCGATTTTGGCAGAAGCCACGTTCATCTCATACGCCAGATGCGCCATGTGATAATCATCTTGCGCTACCGTAGTCGCACCGAAAGTATTGGTTTCGATTAAATCCGCACCTGCGGCTAAATACTGTTCGTGAATCTCTTGAATCACGTGAGGCTGCGTCAATGACAGCAATTCGTTATTACCTTTGACGAAGAGTTCGCGCACGCCTGCCGGACCTGTGAAATCCTTAAAACGCTCACCGCGATAATCTGCTTCTGTCAGTTTATAGCGCTGTATCATCGTTCCCATCGCGCCATCCAGGATCAGGATGCGTTGTTGGAGTAAGTCGCGCAAACGCGCTTCGGTGGCGGAAGATTTCAGAACGGTGGACATAGTGGTGGATTTATTGATCGCTAAAAACAAAAACCCGATCAGGCTGACATAGCGGATCGGGTAATGAGTGTGCGATTTGGTAAGAAATTACTACCTTTAGCTGCACTTATTACGCGCCCGCAATCTGAGTCTCAAATCGGCGCAGGAAAACAAGCTGAAATTATACGTGATTTCAGTCCGACTGCCTAAACACGGGAATAGTGGGCAGTTTTTACTCCACGTAGGCAAAATTGTCGGTTCTTCTAAAATCGCACTATGAAAACCCGATTCTGCAGGCCTGTATCGAGTCAGCAAATCGACACGCTCCATATTTGTTAATAGAAAAAAGATATAAAAAAAAGGCGCATGCCATAACAGCAATGCGCCCGAAGGAGGGAACTGGATAGATAAACCGTTACTTAGAACGGCAATCTTAAATTTTTAATATTGCTTTTTAAGCTTCTTTTTTCCGCGTTGCGATCAAGCTAGCGGCAACTGAACTGACCAAAATGGTTCCGATCACCATCAGAGAAATATTGGTCGGTACATGCACCCACTTCACAATCAACATCTTGATACCAACAAACATCAATACAAAAGCCAGACCAAATTTCAATAAATGGAAACGATTTGCCATATCAGCCAGCAAGAAATACAGCGCTCGCAAACCCATGATCGCAAAAATATTCGAGGTGAAAACAATGAAAGGGTCCGTCGTCACCGCAAAAATCGCAGGAATAGAGTCGACCGCAAATACCACGTCGGAAATTTCAATCAAGATCAGGACTAACAACAATGGGGTAAAAACGCGTTTGCCGTTTTTCACGATACTAAAATTTTCAGCGTGGAAATCCTTAGTAAACGGTAGTAATTTTTTTGCGAATTTCAAAACCGGATTAGCTTCTAAATCAGGCTCTTTCTCTGCAGCGACCAACATACGCAATCCAGTAATCACCAAGAAAATGCCGAACAAATATAAAACCCAGGCAAACTGCGACACGACCCAACTACCGGCCAGAATCATAATAATGCGCATCACAATCGCACCCAGCACACCGTAGAGCAAGACTTTGCGTTGGTATTGCTCTGGTACGGCAAAGTGACCAAAAATCAGAAGAAACACAAAAACGTTATCCACAGACAGCGATTTTTCTATCACATAGCCTGTGAGAAACTCCATGGATTTAGTCATCGCAGCAGCTTCGCCGATGATGTCTTTAAGATACACATACATGCCGTAGTTAAACAGCAAGGCCAGCGAGACCCAGACCAGCGACCAGATCGCAGCTTCTTTGACGCCCACTTTATGCGACTTCGAACCACCTAGCGCAAAAATATCGAGCGCCAGCATGCTCAGGACGAAGGCGATAAACGCGGCCCACATCCAAGGTTGTGCGACTGTTTCTAACATGACTTTCTTTCTGTGTATTCTGTCTAAGAAAGTGAGACGCCGGAGCGTCTCACCAAAATCTCTGCTTTATTCTTTTTCGATAAAGCCAAGGATTTGCAATAAGCTCGTAAATAAATTAAAAATCGTGACGTACAAAGTGACCGTCGCCATGATGTAATTCGTTTCACCGCCGCGCAAGATATTGCTTGTTTCAAACAAAATCATGCCAGACATCAGCAATACGAAAGCGGCTGAAACCGCTAACGACAAGGCCGGAATTTCAAAGAAAATTGCACCTAAGCCAGCGACAAAAGCCACCAGCACACCAATCGCCAAGAAGCCGCCCATAAAGCTAAAATCGCGCTTGCTTACTAAGACATAAGCGGACAAACCCATAAAGATCACAGCGGTCAAACCCATCGCATTCATGACGATGCTACTGCCTCCTGGCATGCCCAGATAACGACTGATAATCGGACCCAAGGTCAAACCCATGAAACCAGTTAAGGCAAAAACGGAAGCGATACCCCAAGCACTATTGCGCAATTTAGTCGTCAAAAATAACAAGCCAAAATAACCGATCAAGGTGACCAGCAAGCCCATACTCGGCAAAGAGTAGGCAACGCTGACGCCCGCGGTCAACGCGGAAAATAATAAGGTCATGGACAACAACATATAGGTGTTGCGCAATACTTTATGTCCGCTGATGGCACTATGGTCGACATAATCCACGGTCTGTGCTGTGCTACGGTCTAAGATGCTCATGGCGCTCTCCTGAAAATTCGGATGTAAAACGATTCCCAATGTGGGTACGACAAGTGTAGGCGGGGCAAGTTATAAAGAAAAGTCGAATATAATTGACATACTCATCGATAAAACCGATGAATGGCTAGATTGAAGCAGATTGGAGAAATTCGTGGCGAGTATTAATTACAAGCATTTGCATTATTTTTGGGTGGTTGCCAAAACGGGCAGCATCGCCCGTGCCAGCGAACAATTACACGTCACACCACAAACCATTAGCGGACAACTGAGTTTGTTTGAAGAATTACAGGGAGAAGCCCTATTCAAGAAATCTGGAAGGAATCTTGAACTGACGGAAGCTGGGCGCTTGGTTCTCGGCTATGCTGAAGAAATTTTTCTATTGGGGCAGGAACTAGAACAGGTCTTGCAACATCATCCTACCGAACGGACGGTGCAACTCAGAGTGGGTGTCTCCGACGCGGTGGCGAAAGCAGTGGCCTACAAATTATTAGAACCCGCACTTAGCTTACCGCAAACACTCAAAATCAATTGTCGCGAGGGTAAACTCGATGACTTGTTGAGTGAACTGGCGCGCCATAAACTCGATATTGTGATCACCGATACACCAATGCCACCAACCATGAAAGTACGTGGCTTTAGCCATGTTTTAGGCGAATGTGGCTTAAGTTTTTTTGCAACGAAAACCTTGCGTGCGCAATATCCTCAGCCATTTCCCACTTGTCTGCATGGCGCTCCCGTATTGCTGCCAGGGGAAGATTCAGCGCTACGTTCTCGCTTAACACATTGGTTTGACACGCTAAGCATACGCCCCAGAACCGCTGGTGAGTTTGATGACAGCGCCCTGATGAGCGCGTTTGGTGAGGCGGGTGTTGGTTTCTTTGCGATGCCGAGTGCGATTACTGATATGGTGATGCGCCAATACGATTTGGAGCTGGTCGGCGCCACCGATGCAATCACAGAGCAGTTCTATGCAATTTCAGTGCAACGCAAAATCACGCATCCTGCAGTGTTAGCAATTAGTCAAGCAAGGCCTCTCAGCAGTATTAAGACGATGCAAGGTAATCGGCCACAAGTACGCAATAGTAAGCGGACAAAACACGAAGGTCAGTGAAGGCGATTACGCTCGTCTATCTTGCCAAAGTGGCTTTTGTGATAGCGGGTGAATTAAACCACGATTGCATTGCCTTCAAGGCTGCCAGATTGCCCGGAATCAAAGCATGACTGGCTTGAATCGGAATGCTTATTTCAGCACTCGGGGCTAAGACTTCTTCAACCGCTAACATCCCATCATGCGAAAATTTAAATCCCGCAAAAAATCCTAGTGGTCCCAACCATGGCCATACCCCGTAGATACAAGCGGTTGGTATCGCCGGCATAGGTATCCGATCCATCATCAGTGGATCTGCGGTTACTTGACCGCATTCCCCAGCGAGCCGTTTGAAAATTTGCCATGAACTCATACGTAGCGATAGGCGCACTGCACGTACTGGTGAGGCGAGTAAAACAAGTCGTGCAGGTTGTCGAAAATCTTCGTCTGATTCTTGCAAAATCTGCCGTATCAAGACACCACCAAACGAATAGCCAATTGCCAGATAGTCGCCACGTGCTGCTATTTCGTCTAAGAATCGTCGCAAGCGATCTTTTATTTCAGCCAAGGATTGCGTCGATGCTGAGTAATCAAAACACGCAACGGCATACCCCAATTTTGTAAAAAAACGAACCAGGCCGCCTCGCATGTAAGTTTTACCGCCCACCCCGTCAATAAAAACTATTTGCATGTTTTTCTCGATTCCACTTTCCACATGGTAATGCACTCAGGGATGGATCCATCGCAATCTCGCCTCTGAGTCAACCGGACTTAGGACCTATCTGAATTTTGACTTACTAAAACATAGTCCGAAAAAAAACCGTGTATGCTTTTTTGGGGCAATACACGGTTTTAACGTAGATTACTTCGGATACTTAATCGTCATTTCTTTCAACACATTCTCCGCATGATCGACTTCTTGCATGATCCACAGCATGTAACGAATATCGACGTGAATTGCCTTAGTAATCGCAGTATCGAAATACCAGTCTTTGGTGATCGACTCATACGTCGAATCAAAATTCAAGCCGACCAATTCACCCCGCTTATTCATTACTGCTGAGCCGGAATTGCCGCCTGTGGTGTCCGCACTAGATAAGAAATCGACAGGTACCGTGCCCAAGACTTTATCTTTGAAAACACCGTAGCGTTTTTCTTTGATTGCTTGTAGCAATGCTGCCGGCGCGATAAATGGATCTTTGCCTGTATGTTTCTCGACGATACCTTCGACGGTGGTGAATGGTCCTTTGGTCACACCGTCACGTGGTGAATAGGCACCGACACTACCAAAGGTGACCCGTAAAGTTGAATTCGCATCAGGGTAAACTGGCTTACCTTGTGACTTTTTCCAATTGATCACCGCTTGCATGTATTGCGGAATGATGAAGTCAAGATTACCGTCGACTTCTTTGCGACGGTTTTCTAAGGACATGCCGACATCATGCAATTTCACCGCTAGCTGGATAAAGGCATCGTCAGATTGCGTAAACACCGTCTTATCCTTATCCAACCAAGCCAAACGTTTTGCAGTATCGGTTAATTGGGTTTTGTCGTACAGGGCAGCAGCAGCTTCGGTTGATGGTAACAAGGCATCCAAACCAATGGGGTGTACGGCCAATTTGGCATAGCGTGCCAAACCTGCAGTCAAACGAGCACGATCGACCTTAGTCACAAACGATTGCTCCAGACGCGTGAGTCGACCTTTGATGAAGGCTAAATCACGCTCTTGATAACCGACTTCACGCTGCGCATTTGGCTTCTCTTTTTCTAAGGCAAGACGATACAAGCTACGTGCGCTGGAGAACAAATCGCTATTCGTTGCAACAGCATAGGCGAGTTCGTCTTGTGATAAAGCCATATCTTCGGCAATGACCGCATCCAGTTTTGCCAATAAAGATTTCGCTTCAGCGGGATTTTTAGTCGAGCTAATCAACCAATTTCTAAACTCCGCATCTTGCGCATCTTTAATCGCAGCGATGTCTTTACGCGCAAAGCCATCGATCAGTCCTTGGGTTTTCTTTAAACGATTATTGATACCTTTGACGACGCTTGCATAACGTACTTCATTATCGGCATTGCCTTTGGTCGCGGCTTCTATGGTCGCGATGTCAGCCAACATTTCAGCGGCACGCAAAGGATAATCGGTATCGCGTGCAAAGCGGATTTCGGATGGCAATTTGTAGCGGCTGGTACGCCCTGGATAACCAGCCAATAAAATCGGATCACCGTTTTTCAAACCTTCCGCCGAAACCACCAAAAAGTCTTTCGATTTGTAGGGCACATTGTCTGGCGATGGATCGGCTGGGCGACCATCTTTCCCCACATAAGCGCGCAAGAACGAAAAATCACCGGTGTGACGTGGCCATTCGAAATTATCAATGTCACCACCATAGTTACCGATCATATCGGCTGGTGCATACACCAAGCGCACATCGCGTATCATCATTTGACGAATGCGATAGTATTCTAGGCCACGATGAAAGCTAGGCACTGAGCAACGATATGCTTTGTCTTGCTCGCAATCGGCGATGATTTTTTTGATCCGGCTTTGTATCAATTCACGACGTTCGCGACCGGACATTTTCTCGGTCAAACCCATCGTTACGTCAGCGGTAACATTCTCAACTTTGTCGGTGATATACACGCGCACACTTGCACCAGCAGCCAACTCTTCGGCACGAGTCTTAGCCAAGAAACCATCGTTAATATAATTTTTCTGAGCGCTGGAATTACGTTGTATAGCATCGTAGGCACAATGATGATTGGTAACGATCAAGCCTTCTGGCGACACAAAAGAAGCCGAACAGCCACCCGTTGAGACGATTGCACTCATAGGATGCTTAGACAAATCAGCTAATTTTTCAGCGGGAATTGTAATGCCGACTTTTTTGAGTTCGGCTTTCAGTTGTGGCAACTGGTATGGCTGCCACTGACCTTCGTCAGCTTGCACCTGTGTGCTGATCGCGGTGCTGAGTCCGAGTATGGCAGCTGGTAAGACTAGTCTTTTGAACAATTTGGTCTCCTTTTTTGGACATACTTTGAGCATAAAAACGAAAGTATAGCGTTGTTCAATCGTGCAAGCCAAACCTTGGCTTGATATAGCACAGACTATCAGCACCCAACTGATTTATGATACTTAATGATAGCAATCAAATACAAATTCGCAGGTCGCCCAAAATTGTGCGGTCACTGCAAAGTACTGATATGCGAAATTCAGATATAAAATAATAAGCTATTCAAAATAACTACTTTTTACCTGAAATTATCTGTGTCAAATTGTTAAATACTCTCGGGACATCAATGCTGATCTTTATGATTTTGGGCTGAATGTGCTACATTAAGTTTTGCCTCTGAGGAATTGGTCTTATTCAGAACTATTTCTGATCCTGTTCAGTTCTCTCGCCAAAAGTCGGTGCGCCCAAAGTATCAAGAATTTTTATCACAGGTTTTCACATACACATTCACATGCGCTTAATCCGATACCGATTGTTGTCGACCGTTTTCTTGCTGCTGTGTTCACTGGCGTATGTCGCGTCGTCCAACGCCATGGCGAAAAGTGTGACACTAGTAGTACACCCTGCCGACGAAGATAATGGTGATACGCGCTTCAATGATGTTAAAGAAATCCTAAGAATGGCGCTGGAAAAAACAGTGTCCGAATTTGGACAATTTACTATGCGCCCATCAACGCAACACACAAACGGCTTACGTTATCTGAATAATCTGGCAAATGGCGGCGATTTGAATGTGGTCTGGAGTTCGACTACGATAGAAAAAGAGCGCAATTATTTACCCATTCGCATCCCTCTTCGCAAAGGAATTTTGGGCTACAGGATTGTTTTGATACGCAAAGAGATGCAGGCCTCCTTAAATAATGTGAAGACCCTAGAAGATTTGAAAAAATTTACGGTTGGTCAGGGTGTCGGTTGGGATGACTCTAAACTATATTCAACGAACGGGATTGAGGTTGTAGAAGCAAAATATAGTAGTTTGTTTCGCATGCTCAGCTATCACCGATTCGATTTATTTCCGCGCGGGATAGGAGAAATATTCACTGAATTTGAGAAAAATCATGCCACTAATCCTGACCTGGCGATCGAGGAAAAACTGCTGATCTACTATCCATGGCCTTACTACTTTTTCGTATCGAAAAATGATCCTCAGTTGCAAAAAAGAATCGAAACTGGGTTACGAAAAATGATCAAAGATGGCTCTTTCGATGCGATTTTTTGGAAATATAATGGCAAAGCGATCGAGTCAGTCAACTTTAAGAAACGTCGATTAATACAAATACAGAATCACCTGCTACCGAAAGAAACCCCGCTGCAAGATGAGAGTCTATGGTTTAAACCCAAAATGAATTGAACTCACCATGAAGTATGTTGTGTCAGTACCCAAACTTCGAAAAATCCCAATTGCACTATGTTTTGCAGGGAGTTTGCTATTGATCTATGCTAACCACGGCTTCGCACAAAGTAGTGATACGAAGAATGGCATCGAGAATAATGCCGCCGTGAAGGTTCTACAGGAACCCGACAACGCCACTTCACCGACAACAGTAACGACAACGCCAGACAATTCACCAGCGGTCGTCATACAAGGGCAAAAAAGCCGCTCAGTACTTGCCGTCCGAGGCACCAGCTTGCAGACATTATTGCCGGGCATGAATCCACTCAAAGGCTTACATCAGTTAAGTGGGGTGAATTTTCAATCTGCCGATCCTTGGGGTAATAATGAACAAAATTTTTCCTTAACTATCCATGGTTTCAGCGCCCAACAATTAGGGTATACCTTAGACGGCGTGCCGCTCGGTGATCAGCAATATGGCAACTACAACGGATTGTCTCCCCAACGCGCCATCATTAGTGAAAATGTGCGCAATCTCGTTTTGAATTCTGGCGCAGGTGATCTGGCGACGGCATCAACTAGCAATCTCGGTGGCACGATAGAAAGTTTTTCTACCGACCCGCGCCCGCAATCCGGACTATCTTTTGCCCAGACTATCGGTAGCAATGCGACTAGCCGTAGTTTCATACGTTACGATAGCGGAGACTCTGTGCCGGAATATACTGATTCTGCAGCACCAGCAGATACGCAATCCTATTACCTGTCATTCGTCCGGCATCGCGCAAATGCCTGGGATTTTGAAGGTGAACAGGGTGGCGAGCAATTGAATGCAAAATGGATTAAGCATTTCGCCAATACCAAACTAAGCGCTTATTACAATTTTTCAGATAAGGCGGAACCCAATGAAGACAGTGTCGTTCATAGTGCCGCTATCACTTTTGCGCCGAATACCAGACCGACGACTTACCCAGACTTTGACTACGCCAAACGCTACCTCACGGCGAATGGCGAACCGCCGCGTCAGGATGGCCCCAACTATCGTAACTATTTTGGCGTGGCACAACGACGCGATCATTTAGCCTATCTAAAATTAGAAAACCAGATTGATTCAAATAAAGCATGGAATAACCAAATTTATGTCCATTATGATGATGGATTAGGTGCAGTGGCCGGACCAATTGGCGTCGCAGGTTTACCCAATTTATTCAAGGTTTATTTTCCCGAACAGGATTTAAAACAAACTTTTGGTGGCTCCGGTTATGCAGTCCGAACGACCGAATATCAGATTCATCGTAGCGGTTTCATTTCTCAATGGCAGGCGAGTATCGGCGCCCATCATTGGCAAACTGGGCTCTGGCTGGAACGCAATCACTCCAGTGCCTACCGACGCTGGTACGCCCTCGATGCCACTCAGCCACTGAGTCCATATCAACGTCCAGCGTATCCTTTGATCACGCAATATGGCAGCGAAATAGAGAATCATATTATCCAATTGCATTGGCAAGATGAATGGCAAATTTATCCGAATCTCAGCCTGCAAGGAGGCTTCAAGTCTAGCTTGCAATTTGCCGACGGTCGCTTTCCGGTGCAGCCTAAACTCGGTGCAATTGGTGGCGGATCCGGTGCGCTCCCAGAGGGAAAGATCATTACAAAAAAATGGATGCTACCGCAGTTTAGCCTGTTGTGGCGTACTGCAGAGCAGGACCAATTCTATGTAAATCTACAAAAGAATTTGCGCCAGTTCATTACCTATGGAGCGGTCGGTGCATCGCCGTGGAGCTTAAGTAACCAAACCGCCTTCGATCTGTTTAAACGCACTGCCGAACCTGAAACAGCGATTAGTGTTGAAGGCGGCGTACGTGGTCGTCGCCAATTTTCCAATGAACTAACGCGAAACACAGGACTAACGGGGGTTGAAGCTCAGTTCAGTGTGTATAACGTGAATTTCCGTGATCGCCTGCTACAAATCAGCCCGACACCAGTAATATCATCTATCGTGAATGGCAATCCCATACTAGCGAACGTCGGTAGTGTAAAAACACAGGGGATTGATCTTGCCCTGAGCTTGTTGTGGGGTACGCATTATTCATTATTTAATGGTTTATCGTATAACCACTCTACCTATCAAGACGATTATTTGAGTGGAAGTAATCGAGTCAATACTAACGGAAAACAAGTTCCCGCCAGTCCGAACTGGTTAAACAAAACCATGCTCAAAGCCAATTGGAACGCGCTGGAATGGCAATTAATGGCCGATTATGTTGGCAGACGTTATGCGACCTATACAAATGACTTAGCGATTCCGGCTCATTTTTTAATCAATTTTTCTCTGCAATATCGCTTGCCCTGGGCTTGGAATAAGGGGCAAAACCGCCTGAATTTCCAAATTCTGAATCTCACGCAAAGAAGCGGCGTCTCAACACTGGTCGTAGGTGCAGCGAATGGAACTTATAACAGCTTTCCGATAGCGCCTCGTCAGCTATTTTTAGGCGTGACCAGCGGTTTCTAGGTCGCGTCAACATTGCTTAAACCGATTTACAACAGAACGATCTCAATAAAGCGGCGAATGTTTGGATATTTCTTCTCGGAATTGTTGCCTAGTGATAAGGTTTTATGGGTCGGGCTCCCTATCAGCCTATAAGAACCCAATGTATTGACAACAGGAGTGTGCCGAATGAAAAAATATATCTTAGCAAGCAGTCTGATGTTAATAGCCTTTTCTGCTTCCGCTGGCGTCTTGTCTTGCGAGGATTTGAAGGCCAAAATAGAAAAAAAAGTCAGTGGTAAAGGTGTCAAAAACTATGCCATGACCGTGGTGAGTAAAGACACCAAACTCGCGGGTCGGGTACTAGGCACCTGCGAAAAAGGAACCATGAAAATTATTCATGAAAAATCAACAGCGAATCCGAAACCGGATAAAGCTTCTTGAGTATTGCAGTTCGTGGAATTATTTACTGTTAACACTCAACCTCAAGAAAAAGGGTGTTCCGCCTTGCGACGGAACACCCTTTTATTATCTCTATGAGATTTCAGCCAAATATTTGCAATGTTTAAGGTTGCATGCGTTTATCTTCTAACACTTCACCGACCGCTAACGCAGTTTTTTCATGCCCGGGTTCGCGCCATTTTTCACGTAAAGCCTCAGTCTGCCATTGCTGCATACTCGGCAACGCCAGCATACGTTTGACATAGCCACTAGCCTGCTCATTCATCTTCAAACCATAGGTCTGAATCCGGAAAATCACTGGCGCATAGAAAGCATCCACTGCGGTGAATTTTTCACCCGCCAAAAATGGGCCACCGAAACGATTCAAACCTTCACACCAGAGCTCGTTCAGACGATCAAGTTCGGCTTGCAGCTCTGCGGTAATTTCTTTCAATCGTATGCGTAAGCCTACATGCATCGTGCAGGTACTGCGGAGCTGATTAAAACCAGAATGCATTTCTGCAGCGGCACAGCGCGCCCAGATTTTTGCCTTCGGATCTTGTGGCCACACGCCAATATGACGATCAGCCAAATATTCTATGATGGCTAAAGAATCCCAGACGATAGATTCTCCGTCATGCAGGCACGGCACTTTGCCCACTGGAGAAAACTTTCGGAAATTTTCCCAGTTGCTGCCCGAGCCAAAGATCACTAACTTTTCTTCAAATAGCAATTCCATCTCGCGCATCATGATCCACGGACGTAACGACCAGGAAGAATAGACTTTGTTAGCGATATAAAGTGTGTACATACAAACGCCCTTAATGAAGAATAACCGGAGAAATCGGAAAAAAACCGAAATAGAACCCAAAAGAAAAGATTAGTAGAGAAAAGCCGTCCTCTATTATGACTGAAAACCTGAATCAGCAAAGCACGCTAATTCGCATGTCGAGATTAATTAATTAACTAGTCAGAATCAATAGCCAGATATTTAGCTATGCGTATTTCGTCACGTAGCAGTCAATCTCAGCTCAAGACCCTAGCCCCAAAACTGCACTATATTGACTCCTGCCTGAATTGAAAGAGGACTTGCCATGCACCAACACTCCCCGCTAAAACAACGGCGACGCCTGCTGCAAGGCGCGGCTGCATTGAGCGCACTCAGTCTCTCGCCCTTATTGCCTGCGGCACAAGCCAGCTCCAAAAAATTGCCGAAGCGCGCGCAAGCGCTGCCGCTAGCACAGGTGCGTCTATTAGCATCTCCTTATCTAACCGCGCTAAAAGCGAATCAAGCTTATTTATTACGCCTGAGTCCTGATCGCTTTTTGCACAACTATCATCAATTCGCCGGATTGGCGGTGAAAGCCGAGATCTATGGCGGCTGGGAATCCGATACGATTGCTGGCGAAGGCCTAGGGCATTATTTATCGGCGCTCGCCCTAATGTATGCACAGACTGGCGAAGTGGAATTTAAGCAGCGTATAGCTTACATCGTGGAGGAATTATTGCGTGTGCAAAACGCCCATGGTGACGGCTATATCGGCGGCTTCATGCGCAAGCGCGCGGACGGCAAGATCGTCGACGGCAAAGAGATATTCGCCGAAATGCTCAGGGGCGAAATACGCTCTGCTGGCTTTGATTTGAATGGATGCTGGGTGCCGTTTTATAACTGGCATAAAGTTTTTGCAGGCTTACTGGACGCACACCAGCTTGCAGGCAATTCAACGGCCTTGAATATTGCGCTAAACCTCGGGGCCTATATAGAGAAATTTTTTGCAGGCATCAATCAAGCGCAGTTACAAACAATTCTCAATTGCGAACATGGCGGAATCAATGAAAGCTTCGCAGAATTATATGCACGCACCGGCGACCCGCGCTGGCTTGCGCTGGCGCTACGCTTACATCATGACAAAGTATTGTCGCCACTAGAACAACAGCACGATGAATTGGCGAATACCCATGCGAACACCCAAATCCCCAAACTGATCGGTCTAGCACGCTTATATGAGGTTCATGGAAAATCGCAACACGCAAAAGCGGCACAATTCTTCTGGCAACGCGTTACCCAGCATCACAGTTTTGTCATTGGTGGTCATGGTGACCGCGAATATTTTTTTGAACCCGACAGCATCGCCAAACATTTGACCGAACAAACCTGTGAAGCCTGTGGTAGCTACAACATGTTGAAGCTGACGCGGCACTTATATAGCTGGGCACCAGACGCCCGCTATTTTGACTATTACGAGCGCGCCCACCTGAATCATATACTTGCTCATCAAAATCCAGCGACAGGCATGTTCACCTATATGACGCCGCTGATGTCAGGCGTTGCACGTGAGTTTTCCAGCGAGGAAAATGACTTCTGGTGCTGTGTGCTATCCGGTATGGAAAGTCACGCCAAGCATGGTGATTCAATTTATTGGCAGCATGAAGATTGTCTGTTCATCAATCTGTATATTCCTTCGAGTATGGATTGGAAACAACAAGGCCTGCAAGCCGAAATGTTGACGGCATATCCTTATCAAGGCGATATTCAATTTCACATAAAGAAAATAGATCACAACAAACAGCTAAGCCTCGCATTTCGGATTCCCGCTTGGGCTGAACACTATCAAATCAGTATCAACGGTCGCGTCACTCAAGCTCAGCGCGAACGCGGTTACGCGTTGTTGGATAGAAGTTGGCGCAAAGGAGATGTGGTGCGTCTGGAATTGCCTCTCAAATTGCGCGTTGAAAACGCTCAAGGCTCGCCCACCACCGCCGCTATCGTGCGCGGCCCCATGGTATTGGCAGCAGATCTCGGCCCCAACGAACAAGCTTTCGATGGATTCATTCCAGCGCTGGTAGGAACACAAATTTTGCCTGCGTTTTCGGCGATACAACAGAGTGCCGCGCATTATCAAACGATAGGCATAGGTCGTCCGAAAGATTTGCAATTCAAACCCTTTTTCACACAATATACGCGACGTTCGGCAGTCTACTTTAATATCTACAACGATGCAGAATGGGCGGTTGCTGAAATCAATTTCAAGAAGGAACAAGCGCGCTTACTCGAACTAAGTCTGCGCTCCGTTGACATCATGCATCTGGGCGAAATGCAGGCCGAACGCGATCATCAATTGGAAGCAGAAATTTCTTATCCGTTAGTGTATCGTGGCAAGAATGGACGCGATGCGCGTACCGGCGGCTTTTTTAGCTTTTTTATGAAAGTCAAACCGGGACCGCTGGTTTTACAAGCGACGTATTCGGCAGAAGAAAAGAATCGCGATTTCAGTATTACGGTCGACGGTGTAGAAATCGCACAGGTTGTTTTAAACGGCGATAGCGTGGGTGAGTTTATTGAACAAGAATATGCTATTCCAGAAAACCTGACCCACGGTAAGGAGAAAATACGGATAGGATTTCACCCAAAAAATGGGCGTACCGCTGGTCCTGTGTTTGGCTCTCGCTTATATACTGCCAAATAGTAATTTTGGATAAAATTTAGCGGATGCAGATAGCTTGATTATCTACATCCACTTCTCTATTTCCCCAGTTGACTGCACAACTTACTGGAATGATTTGCTTAAGGTTTTCAATGAGCGAACTGCACTTGCTTATTGAACATACTTATTGAGCTTACTTAGCTCGGTCAATTAGTTCGTTAATTTAGTTGGCCGAATTAGTTCGCTAACTTAAACGCCGTATAGATGTCCCGACTCCAGGCAATATTCCGACGCCCACTAACAAGCCGACTGAAGTCTTTTAACATCTGCCATCGTGCATTACCGCTGGGATAACAATTCAGGTAATGCCGATTTTCCTTTTTACCTGAACGCCATGGGGTAGAGATGAGCGTTTGCTTGTCCGTGCTGGTAATACGTTTAAGGGTCGCCAAATAGTGCTTGGTGTAGACTGGATCAAAATACGGCGTCCCCTGTTTCACACCACCATACACAAAAGGGACATTCGCAGCCATCGCAATAATGTATTTGATAGACATCGAGCGCAGCCCCTCTAGCTCAGGGGAGCAATTTTCATTATTCGACAACACTAACAATTGCTGATCTTTATGCTTGGCCAAATAAATGTGAATATTCGACGCAAAATACGAAAATGGTAAATCGACGAAGTCACCAAACATATATTCTAAAGACGCGATAAGAGGCTCAGTCGAGCTAAACGCGGACTGTCCAGTCAACAATTTAGCAATCGATCGTACGCCGGAAAAAGCGCCCGTATGGTGTTGATCGCGGAATACTTTCTCGGCTTGCGGATGACAAAGCGAATCAATACTGACCCGGTTTTTACCAGTCGAAAACGCCATAAAACCAAACAATGCATAGACCGAACCTGAAAATGCATGAATCTCATTAAACGCCTGCAGGCGTTCCAATCCGATCGCATTTAAGACGATGTATTGTCGGGTAAAGCTAGGTCCTGTGCTATCCAGTAGCAAGCATGTTTCTGCTGGTGTATGCGCCGCAAAATTCGCGTCAATTTCGGCAGTAACACGTTTTTTTAAAGACAAAATTGTAGGTGGGACTTGCATAATGACTAGCTCCTCAGAAGATCAAAACAAGTTCAGTAAATGCCAACGAATTCTTTTTTAAACTACCAAAAAAACTGTGATCTTTTCCGCGGAAAAGATCACAGCCAAACACCCATTTTGTAGAATCGGAATAACGATAATTTAATCGCGGCCGCAATACAAAATCACCATCACGAAAATTACTCATACCAATGATTTCGTAATCTAGCTGATCATTCATTAAACGTTGGGCGAAACGCAGGGTAAAACCGTCCTGCCATTGGTGTAGCTGATTATTCGCCATCTGCAATTTGTCCAACGGTGTGCGCCAGGCAACTGGTAGATTGGCAAAACGCGGGTCTTGCGCAAAACGCCGAAAAAAATATTGCACACCAAACGTGGCGTTCGACACGGCCGAAGAAAACTCCGCTAGATTATTCTCTACACCAAACACGCCATACCAATGCGAAAGTCGCCCCGCGTTTTCTGAGTTCTCGGGCTTAAAGCGCAAATAGGCCAATTCGCCACGCAAGCTCCAATTACCAATAGTCGTCGCGGCATCAGCCCCGACACTTTGCAAAGCTGCAAACCGCCGTTGTACGCCCAACAAACGCTCGCGCTGCTGTAACAACTCTATGGAACGCACTTTTTCTACACCGTCAAAATACGATACCGACCAATCAATAGAACTCGCAGAATGATCCAGCCTAAATGCGTAGTCATAGGCTCGGGATGTAAAGGCTATCGGCAGGCCCGCTTCGATTCGAGCACTCGGTACCTGTCCCTGCCTATTTCCTTCAGGTACTCGTTGCACAACTAACTGCAAGCGTGTATCGGTATTTACGTCCAAACTCAGACTGCTGGCTAAACTCCCTGATTTCTGTTCCTCATCTGCGACAAACGGACTAGCAAAATCACGCGCACTTAAATTGTCAGTGGGATTAATTCTATCGGCACGTCCCCAAGAAAACACCTGAGTGCCGATCCGCCATTCTGCATGTTCCATATCCCATTTCAAATAGGCGTCACGTACATAACTGTGACGCGTTGGAACACTTGCAGATTTAGCGAAATCAGCAGAATCTAACTTTGGACCAAGGTAATTCAAATTAGCATTGCTATGAAAACTCCAGGCGCGATCAAATTTAGTCGCGATATCTATCTGCAATTGCGCAACAGAAAAACCCGATTGATCGTTTAACCATCTATCGCCAGACCATGCCCCCACACTCAAATTGCCATGCCAATCCAACCACGCTGGAGCCACAGATTCCTGCTTGTCCTGTACTGGTGAGTTAGGCTCACCAACTACTTCCTGCGCATAAGCCTGTGGTTCCACCACACAAGCGATGGGGAGTAAAGACTGCAGCACGAGCCTGCGCAACAATTCTGAATTCTGCATGCTTGATCCAGCTTACTCTTCACGTTCCAAATAGCGCTGTGTAAAATAGTCATCCTTGACGCCTTGATTCGCCTTGAAATTTTTCCATTCAATCACGGTTTTATGGCCAGTCTGCACATTCTGCACTTCCATCAACATAGGTTGCCAACGACTTTTTTCTTTATCGACATTCACAATTTGACTCAAAATCGACGTCTTCAATAATTGTTGATTGGTGTTAAAAAATTCGGTCTTTAAAGCCAGTGCAGATTCATTGTCTACCCACAAAATACGCTTTGAATATCCTGAACTATCGGCGATTACCTTAGAATTCGGCGTAGATTCAATCACGGTGCACAGGCGACCCTGTTGATTTTCTGTGGTAATGATTTTATGCTGCCAGTCTTGAACCTTATGCCCTATCACATCGCCATACGACAGATCGGTACCAACAAAACTTTCGCTTTTATTGGAAGAGGCAATCCTGCGTACCTTCTTTAAGGCGGGTAAGTAGATCCACATGTCGTCATCACCATCACTGTGCTCAACCAATAAGGTGACGGTATTTTTTATATCAGATGGAGACATAAAACGTGTCATGCGTTTAGTATCCAGACCCTTGCCCTGCAATTTAGTCGTACCGAAAGTCTCACGAATACGACGATCACCATTTTTATTGATCAATTGAAAGCTGGCATTCGCACTGGAGTCGTCGAAGCGATTTGCAATGAAATTACGCTCCATAATTTTTTCAGCATCGTTACTCGCAGCAAGTACAGGCTCCGTGTGCAACAACATCGCACCAACCACACCCGTTGCAATCAGTCCAACACAAGAGGCGACCGACCCGCGGATAGAAGAATTTTGATTCGTATGTACATGCAAAAAACCAGGTTTCAACCACTTAATCATTCCTGGTAACAATAACAAAGTCGTAAACACGCTGACCAACATAGACAACACGATCAAAATACCAGACCAAATGTGAATATTGAATCCGCGTGACAACATCAAAACTGAGTATCCACCAGCAATCGCCGTGCCTACATAAAGGATGGCGCGCCCAGCGGATTCCAGCGCGGCATCAATCGCCACGTCATAACTGGCATGAATTTTTAGGTCTTCACGAATCCTGTACAACAGATAAATCGCATAGTCAGCACCGATCCCTATCGCCATCGGTGCAGTAATCGCATTTGGCGTATTCAAAGGAATGCCCGTCAAGCCCATCACACCGAAATTAACCAATGCTGTAATCGCTAGAGGCGTTACGATCAGGAAGGCAGCGATCAGCGAACGGAATAGCAGGGCAGAAACTAGGAAGATGACAACACCGATCTGCATCACATTTTTTAATTTTCCTTCTACCAGCGATTCAGACAAAGCAGTCGATTGCGGCACACTACCACCAAAGTGGATCGTAATGCGCGGGTCGTTATTTGCCTTCAAAAATTCACGTGTGTTAGTGATGACTTTTTGAATTTCGCGACTATTGTCGTGTTTCACGAATGCAGTGATATTTGCATTCTGATAGTTATAGTCAACATAGCGATCAAAATCGGCAGGCTCACCCGACATCGAATACAGTAATAGGAACTGTGATACCAGATTGCGATCTTCTGGAATACGTAATTCGGTCGAGACGTCTGCATGCATAGCTTGGTTCATGCGCTTGATCAAATCCACGATAGAAATCGTTTTACCTATGCCAGGCTGAGTTTCCAAAAAACGCTGTGTCTTTTCCATCAACTGCAAGATTTTAGGATCTTTGATCACGTCTTGCTGATTCCCTTCGAACACCAGATACAGGGTATTGGTTCCCGCCATCTTGGCATTGATCAGTTGATCATCAGCTTGAAATGGCAAATTCGCGGAGAAGAAACTCTTATT
Organism: Undibacterium sp. Ji22W; assembly: GCF_049340305.1. Taxonomy (NCBI): domain Bacteria; kingdom Pseudomonadati; phylum Pseudomonadota; class Betaproteobacteria; order Burkholderiales; family Oxalobacteraceae; genus Undibacterium; species Undibacterium sp. Ji22W. The sequence continues at coordinate 975,049 of NZ_JBMPOU010000002.1, forward strand.
TGAATTTTCGACTTTCAATTGTGAAAGCCCAAACGCAGCGACTGCAATCACAACGACAAAGAAAGTAATTACTTGAGGAATTCGCGCATTACTCGTCGCTTGCTTAATCCCTCTTACCACCGGACTCAAAATATCAAAACGCATAGGCTGGGTGCGCAGTTTAGGTGGTTTCAACCATGAGCGAACAGCGGGAATAAACGTCAGTTCTATCACTAAACCAGACAAAATACCGAGGCCAGTAAAAATGCCAAAATTGCGTATGGTGACAATATCAAACGACATCAAAGATAAAAATCCCATTACAGCAACCAAACCTGCAGCGAGCATCACGGGACCCACTTTGGCCATAGAATGCACCACGGCTTCGCGATTCGCGGTGAATGCATCATTGCCACGCTTAATCGATAGCTCAAACTCTTCGTAATAGCGTTTAAGTAACTGGACAGCATGTCCTGCGGTAACGGCGAGAATCAAAATTGGCGTACTCGCATTAAAAGCATCAATAGATACCTTGGCAATACCCATTAATCCTAAACCCCACAATACTGATAAAAAGGCGGTGACCAGCGGTAAAAAAAAACCTTGCCACGTCCTGAATGCTTCGAGGTGGAGCAATCCGACTATGAGCAAGGCGAGTGGAAACAGAATCGCCATACGTTGGGTATATTTCTCAACGTAATACACAAATACAGGGGTTCCGCTGACAGCAATGCGTACCTCATCATTTGCTAACGGTTGTATTAGTTTGTAAGCCGCTTCTAAGGTCGGCGTAAATCCTTTGGGGCCTTTTTCAACAGCGATCGTAATTGCTGCCATATCTTGATTTTGCGACAGTACCACTCCGCTATAAATAGGGTTACGCGCAAGCGATGACTTCAATTTATTAATGGCGTCCTGATCGATTGCATTGCCATGCATAAGAGGTTTTACTTCTAAACCATCCGCATCGCCCGCAATTCCTTTGGCGCGCTTTGCGGTCAGGCTCATTAAGGTTTCGGCTTTGACGTTCGGCAATTTTTGCAATTCATCGGAGATAGTCTGCACACGTTGCAACACGTCTTTCTGATAAATATCACCATGCTTAGGCGATACCGCAACGACCAATACGTAATTTGAACCGAATATTTTTTCCGCAAGATTAGTACCGATCACATAGGGATGCGCTTGCGGCAGCATTTGGTTTGGATCGATAATGACTTTCAGGTGTCGCATTTGTGACAGCATAAAAACTGTCATTAACAAGGTCATGCCGATAACGACAAATCGCCAACGAATGATCTTTTCTATATATTGACTGAACACGATTATTTCCCTTCGTTGACAGTGTGGAATGCATTAAAAGTGCGAGTAAATAAAGACAGGCCGCTCGCCTGATTCGCTTGTTGTGCTAACTTCTTTTCTTCTGGAGAGGCGGAGTGCAGATCCCATTGGTGTAATTGAGGCGCCGCGAAACGGTGCCACCAAAAAGGGATTAAAGCGACAACGATAGTGCTGATATAGCCGTAATGGAGTTGCAGACTGGTGTCAAAAGTTTCCAGTTCCCAGTAGCGTTTGTGTGCGTTCGCATGGTGGTCGGCGTGACGTGACAAATTAAGGAGGGCATTTGAAGAAATACGAGCATCGCAATCCCAACTGTGGTAGGGCAGAACCTTAGTGCCAGGGACACGTACTACACCATAGTGTTCAATATAGTTAATCGTTTCAAACAGAAATTTGGCATTGACGATCACTAGCGTGTATATCAAAACGCCTAGCCATGCTGCTGCCAAATACCATACGACATAAAGTGCAAGCGTCATCAACAAACCGGTGAGCACACGATTATGCAAAGACCAGATCGCCACACCACGATTCACTAAACGCTGGCGTTCTATATCCCACGACTCTTTATACTGGCCTATGGTAGAACGTACAAAGAATCGATAGACGGATTCGCCTCGTCTGGCAGTAGCCGCATCTAAAGAAGTGCCAACATTCACATGATGTGCATACACATGCGAAATTGAGAACTGTGCGTCTCCAGTCATAGCGAGGAGCCAACGTCCGGTCAGCATCGCTAATTTGTCGGTAGTGCGGTGCACTAATTCATGTGCATAGAGATGGTTAGAGGAGAGTACATACCCAACCGCAAAAGTCCCTGACAACAGTCCACGCAAACCTGCCGCCGTTTTAATATGAAATAAATCGATTCCGATTTGGGCCTGAATCAAGGCAGAGAAGCCGAGAAAATCTCCAGGCGAAATCAACCACATCAGCGCAAACATATAGAAGCTGACGATAGGCACATACAGATACACAAAACCATCGAGTATCCACAACTGACTATATTGCGGCAAGCTACGATCAGGCGAGGTGAAATTATCGCCCAGCATATTAATCAGGGTGATGACGATCGGTACCAGGAAAGACCACTGCGGTGCCAGTAGCACAGTCACTGCTGCACCTGGAACGATAAAACAGGTCAAAATTGAATGTTTGAGATATTTAAACATGGTCACTTAAAAACGGAAAAATGATTTCGTGGCGGTTTACTGGTATGACGACCCCTGTGATCGGCCACATCAAACTATTGCGGTGCTTTGTTCGTATTTATCAAAAGCTATTTGCTGTGCTTTCAGGCCGTATTGCTTTAAGCAATCTATCGAGCTATCCACCATAGGCGGTGGACCACACAACAAGACTTTCCAAGCATCTTGCGTCTGTTGAAATTGCTGATCATAGGAAGCAGCATCTGCCAAAATCTGTTGTAAATGTTGGGCGACATAGCCTCTTTTTCCTTGCCAATCGCTACCTTCGGGTTCGCGATCCAACACCACATCGATATACAGCGGCAGACGTATCTGTTGCGCTAGGTCACGGAGTTCTTGCAGCCCATAAATATCGGTACGTTGCCGCGCCCCGACAACTAAGACAACTGGTGCAGCGTCTGTATTTGATTTGCGCTGAGCGTAGCTGGCAATAATGCCGCTAATGGAACCCACTCCGCTGCCACCCGCAATGCAAAGCAAGGGAGATTGAGCGGTGACTTCATTGGACAAATGCTGACCGAATTCACCAAACGGCAATTCAATTTGCACCGTTTTGCCCAAATTCGCTGTGTCAGCCAACCATGAGGACACAGCCCCCTCCGGATACAGGGTGATATCAAAACTAATTAAACTTTGATCTTGGGCGCCGAACACCATCGAGTAGCAACGTGGTTCCAATTGCAGTCCTTGTGGCAAAAGTTGCGCAAATTGCCCTGCAGTCCAGCTCGCTGCTTTCTTGAGCCTCAATTGAACTCTGTAAATACGTGGCGTCATGGCCTCAATATATTGCAACACCGCGTCTTGTTTTTGCGTCGAAGTGTTTTCTAGCAATTGTGGCCAGTCAATCAGCAAATCTGATTCCACCCGGGTTTGACACGCCAGATACATACCAGCAGCGATTTCTTCACGATTGAACACGTATTCGCGCTCTATCAACGATTTCGGTTGCCCTTCCAACACTTTAATTTGGCAAGTTTTGCAAGCGCCAACCCGACAGTTATAGGGAACTGGCAATCCCTGCGCGATCGCCGCATCGAGCAAATTGCTGCCTGATTTCAAATCAAGCACCGTGTTCCAGGGAGCGATTTTGACGCTACATCTGGTATCGAGTCTGTCCTTCTTGCGAAAAAAACCTAACATCGATTCTCCATACAAAACAACACGAAAACATCGATGCTCATTTCCATCGACGTACTGATATGAATAATGAAATGCTCAAAAGTGCGTGCTCAAGAATCTGACATTCGATCCGCACGCACTTTGAATGAAGGCGAAGATTAGCTTTGCAGAAGCGACAACTCAATAAGCCGAACGGCGCATGCCATGGGTACCAGTCACACGGCAATGGCCAACTTCACTATAGCCAGTAATTTGCACTTCCTGAATAATCGAGCCTTGCAAAAGTAGTAATTTCACAATTCTAAAAAGTAAGTCAATTTATTAAATATATTTGTTTTTGACTCAGACTTTTTCTCATATTTTTTCCTTGTCTTTGGAGCCTCACGTGAAAACAGTGCACATCAATCTGCCCGTACCTTTACGCAAATTTGCGAAAGGTATTGCGCAAATTTCAATTCAGGCAGAAACCGTATTGGATGCGATCTTGCAACTCAATCAACTCGATCCATCGATGTCAGAACGCTTACTGGAAGCCGATCACAGTGCGCCAAAGAAATATATCAATATGTACGTAGATGGCCAGAATATACGTCAAACCGGGGGGGTAAAAACCGCATTGGGCGAACAGTCTCGCCTAGAAATCATGACTGCGTTTGCCGGAGGTTGAAATGAGTTCCTATGAAAATCGCGCTGCCTACCTGCGCCAAACGCTGCAAGAAATCTCACCTGAACAAGCCTTGCACATGGTGCGCCATGACGATGCCATCTTGCTTGATGTACGTGATGCCGACGAAATCAAAGATGGCTTGCCAAGCCCTGCCCACCATCTGGCACGTGGCCAGCTCGAACTACGGGTACATCATGTTTGCGATGACAAACAACGTCCAATTGCCGTGATGTGCGCAGGTGGCCTACGCTCTTTATTTGCGGTTGAAAGTCTGAAAAATCTCGGCTACGAAAATGTCTACAGTATCCGCGGTGGCTACAAGCAATGGAAAGAATCAGCACTGGAAATTCGCATCCCCCAACAATTGAGTACTCAAGCCAAAGAACGCTATGCGCGCCATTTATTAGTGCCAGAAGTTGGTGAAGCGGGACAACTCAAATTGATGCATAGCCGCGTTTTGCTAATTGGCGTCGGCGGCCTCGGCTCTCCTGCCGCCTTATATTTGGCAGCCGCAGGTGTCGGCACTATCGGCATCGTCGACGCTGATGTGGTCGAAAGCAGCAACCTGCAACGACAAATCATTCACGGCGAAGATCAGTTGGGAAAGCTTAAAGTAGATTCAGCCGCGACCGCCATTGGCCGCCTCAATTCTATGATCAAGGTACAGACACACCCACATTATCTGGATGAAAACAATGCACTTGAAATTTTGAGTCAATACGATTTGATCTTAGACGGCTCTGACAACTTCAAAACGCGATATCTGATCAATGATGCCTGCGTCAAATTGGGTATTCCAAATATACATGCTGCGGTGTATCGCTTTGAAGGCTACGTCACAACATTTGGCAGCAACAAAGAGGCACCGTGCTATCGCTGTATCTATCCAGAACTACCTCCACCAGAAATGGCACCTTCCTGCGCAGAAGCCGGAGTGCTGGGTGTATTGCCTGGTGTAATTGGTGTCTTGCAGGCAGTCGAAGCACTGAAAGTGTTACTCGGTATAGGTAGCAATCTGGTCGGAAAAATGTTGCGTTACGACGCCTTACATAACCAAGTGTCGATACTACAGTTGGATAAAGCAGATGACTGCCTTTGCGGGCACGCACCAGAGAATATCCAATTAAAACCGATCGAAGCCTATGCCTGCGCAATTTAGTACGCAACTTCGCTGCACTAGCCAATTAGCTGGTTTCCGGCTTCATCATCTTAGCGATCCACTATCCGGGTTTTGATTGAATGCTTAATTTACTGAATATATTTTTACTAGTGCACGTATTCGCGATGCTGTCATGGCTGGGTGCCATGTACTTTAATCTGGTTTTGCTTTTTCCTATGTATCAATCACGGGGTGGCAATACCTATGCCGAATTGATGCAGACACAAGGCACACGTGCAGCTCCTTTGCTGTACCTACTCATCGCGCTCACTATGATTTCCGGATTCGGCCTTGCCTGGCAAAGTGGCTTGGCAATTAACAATCATTGGGCGCAAATCAAATTGTCCTGCCTAATCTTGATGCTTGCTTGCCACCTTTACGGGAGTCTAGTGATATGGCCACGTGTATTTTTTGCCCTTGATCACGAAAAACCGCGTCTCTTTTTTATCTACAAAATTTCCATGCTGTGCAGTGCCAGTGCGGGAACTATTGCCGTTGTCTTGAGCTACTTGAAATGATGAGTAAGATTATGAAAAAAACTGGCCTCTGTAATCTCAACCCAGAACGGGCTTTTTTGCTGAAACATATACAGTTCGACAAAACTATGGTGAAAGCCGACGGTGTCTATCTGTATGACGAGGAGAATAATCAATATCTGGATTTTCTGGCGCAATATGGTGCCGTCCCTTTCGGCCACGATCCTCAAGACTTACGACAAGCGATCGTTGATTGCGCTGGCGAACCATCGATGGTGCAACCGTTCTACACGCGCGGAGCGAAAGATCTAGCGCGTGAATTGGTTAACTTAGAGCCAGAATTCAATTTCGCTTATGCCGTACTTAGCAATAGTGGTGCGGAATCGGTAGAAGCCGCGCTTAAGATGGCACGCGCCGCGACTGGGCGACAAATTGTCGTAAGCCTCGAATTAGGGTTTCATGGTAAAACTTCCGGAGCACTAGCAGTAACGGGCAATCCACTCTACAGCGAAGCGTTCTTAATCAACACCTCACAAAGCATCAAAGTAGAGCCGGAAAATTTCACCCAATTGGAAGAGGTTTTCGCACAACACGAAATCGCCGGCTTCATATTCGAGACTGTGTTAGGCGAAGGTGGCATGCAGCCCTTGTCCGATGCCTATATTCAAGAGATAGCCGCGTTGTGCAAACAATATGGCGCTATGTTGATCGTCGACGAAATTCAAACGGGTATGGGTCGCCTCGGTGAGTTCTTCTCGATCAAACGCGTGGCGAATGTTAAGCCAGACATTCTATGCTTATCGAAAGCATTGGGCGGTGGATTGATGCCTATCGGCGCCACACTCTGTACCCAAAATGCCTGGACCGAAGAATTCGGCTATTACCACAGTTCAACCTTCGCGAACAATCAACTGGCGAGCAGAGTGGCCTTAGCGACGATAGAGAAATTGCGTGCGAATGACCATGCTATTTTGCGTCACGTGGATCAGATCTCACCTTACCTGAGCGAAAAATTGGACGCCATCGTAGAAAAATATCCCGATGTATTTAGTCAGCATCAGGGTCGTGGATTAATGCACAGCTTACGTGTGAAGCCATTCACTGGCGCTGAAAGTTATTTCCTCGCACATGCCAGTGTACAGGGTTATATCGTTCCATTGATTTGCGGCTTCCTCGTGAATGTGTCCAAAATCATTGTGGCACCGCTGTTCAATCGACCTGACTTATTGCGAATAGAACCTTCCCTGATTATAGAGAAACAGCATATAGATCAACTGGCCTGTGCACTAGAAGAATGTGCATCATTGATACGTTGCAAACAATTCTCTTCGTTGTTCTCTTACTTAATCGCGAGACAACCCGAAGAATTAAGTTACGCCAATAAGAAATTATCTGAAATTACTTTGGTGACCTCACCAACCGCGCTTACCCATCCTACACAAGAAAAATTGGGTAGCTTCGCATTCTTGATTCATCCGACTTCAGATGAAGATTTACTAAACATCATGCCGCGCTCCATCATTGCACTAACCGAGCCGCATAAAACAGAATTTCAAAACTGGATGCAAAGCTGGTTTTCCAAACGCTATGAACCGGCACCGGTATTTCATGCAGCAAAAATACAGTCAGCGTTAGGGGGTTATGTCGAAGGCTGGTTGATCGCATGCCCACTTCCACCGGAACGCATGATGCGTCTGAGTAAAAAGAATCGTCAACGTTTGCTCAGTCAGTACATCGAATGTGCGAAATCAGTAGGTGCTGACATTGTTGGTCTAGGTGCGTTTACTTCCATCATTTCGCGCGGTGGTATGGATATTATCGATGCGGGTATTCCTATCACAACCGGGAATAGTTTTACCGCAATTGCCAGCGCAGAAAGTCTACACAAGGCATTACTCGCAACCGGGCAAAGACATGTCGATACCAATGTGGCGATTATCGGTGCAGCAGGCTCAGTTGGTCGTCTGTCGGCAATCCACCTGTCAGAATATTATGCAATGCTGACTCTGGTCGGTAATTCAAATAATGCGCAAGCACTCGATGCTCTGGCCGCAATTGCAGGTGAAATCTATGCGCAAGCGCTGTTGCAAATGCAGCGCGGCAGCACTATTGGCTTAGCACAATATTTGCGTACACATTTGAATTCACCCTTGACCGTCGTGAGTACCTGTAATCAAGTCTTATTGCGTGATCGAGAAACCGACTATCGTGAAATCAAAGACATCGTCGAAGCCTGTTTGGCCGGCGATCCACCTATTACGATTTCGGTTCAAATTGAAGAAGTGATACGAACCGCCCATGGTGTGCTGTCCGCAACTAGTCAAGGTAAAGGCTTTATTGAACCAGCATGGCTAAAAGAAATGGCTGTGGTATGTGACGCCGCACGCCCACCGGATTTGAAGAGCAGTGTCCGTAAAGATCGCCCCGATGTACTGGTATTTGAAGGTGGAGTCGTCAAATTTGTTGAGCCTTATCTCTTTGGTCGAGCGAACATTTTAGGCTTTGATCAGACCTTAAACCTGGCTTGTTTATCCGAAACCGTTACCCTTGCTATGAGCGGTGTCAAACAATCCTATAGCTTAGGGAATCGCATTTCCTACGAACAGGCTTTACGCGTGTATAGGCTCGCATTGTCGCATGGCTTCGCCGACTGTATCGCGACCACGGAGAATGAACTTGATCTGGAAGCGATGGGATTTACTGACAGCAAGACCAAAAACATGGTGGGCTTAAATCCATGAAAGCCTTCTCTACCGATATGCGCGCAATCCGTCTGGCTTATTGGTCAGAATACAGTGTGTTGTTTTATGCGGCACTTTGCCTGTTATTACTAGGTTCAGCGGGGTCTCAGCTCACATGGGTGCCGCTAGTCAGTCTCATCGCATATGGTTGGCTCATCTATTTGGCGGAAGAATATTTTAGTCATGTCACCTTCTTCCATGGCGTAATGCCACAAGGCAAAATAACTTATCGTTTTCTGTACCGCTTACATCATGGTCACCATGATAAACCGCGTCGTCTCGATTTGTTGTTCACCCCAATGTGGTACACCTTTCCGGCCCTTCTATTGAATGCCGTATGTTTTGCCTTGGTAACGCACGACATAGCGCGCAGCCTAGCGCTCACAGCTGGCTTAATTCTCGGCTATCTGATGTTTGAATGGTGGCACCTGATTGTGCACTCACCAGTGGAACCAGGTCCCATCTTGCGTTATGTCAGGAATCAACACATGGGACATCATTATTGGAATGAAAAACGCTGGTACACGATTTCACCTCCGGCCGTCATTTTTGATGTGATCTTCGGCACTTCCGGTCATGTTCAGCAATCTCCAAGAAGCAGCAACCCAACTACTGCTGGATTAGATCAGGAAGATGAACGTCTCTTAGCTGCACGGGAGTATTACCGCAGCAATAGCGACTGGACCGAGGATGAGTCTTCGATCTGGAAACAAACAGAAAATGAAGGCCTGCAAGAGCGCTAATTCGCAGACCGCGCACACGATCAAACATCGCATTGAAGGAAACTCCATGCTAGACGTATTAGAAAAATTTCAGGCTGACGTCAATACCAATGCCCATATCCAGAGAATCCTTAAAGGTTGGAACACTGATGTCTTATTAGAAGAGAGTGATAGCGATGACAGCTACCGCCTATTAATCAGCGACGGAAAGATAGAACAAATCGTGTATTGCGCTACAAATTCGGATCATGAAGCACCGATGAAAATCGTCGGTGATGCAGCAATCATGCGGGGACTTTTTGATGGAAAAGTAAACGGCATCCGCGCCAATAATGAAGGCTTGATTGCGATCTATGGTGCTATGGGAGATCAGGTCAAACTTGATGCGATTGCGCTCATTTTATGGGGTATCTAGTTTGAAGCATGCGTTGGAAATTTTGAAATTGAGCGCCATTGCGATTGGCATGGCCATCACCATCAGTTGCAATACGATTTTGGTATCTCTGTTTTCGTTTGCGACTGGATCGCAATTGATACTTGCCATCGTGATTGCTGGTGGCTGTATGGCAGTTATAGCGCTTTGTTTCGCCGAGCTTTCGTCGAAGTTCCCCGGCGCGATAGGAATACGAGCGTTTACGAAAGTCGCCTTTGGCAATCAATTTTCACTCGCCGTAAGTTTGTTTTATGTTCTGATGGTTGCCTTGATAGGTGGCTTAGAAGTGTATCTGTGTCATCTGCTCTTGCAACAACTGCTGCCTCCTGCCTTAGCGCTTGGGCTGCTGTTAGCCTTGGTCCTCACTGTCTTGTACATCAATTTGTGTGGTTATGAATTGTCCTTGCAATTACAGATTTTCATGACTCTCAGCGTCGCTAGTATGATGCTTTTGTTGTCAGGCATGGCGATGCAAACCGCTCAGGTGATAAATCATCAGCTAGTTGCCAATGTTTCTGAATCGCACGATTTACTGAATGCAATTCCACGCGCGCTATTTCTTTTCATAGGGATAGAGTGGGCGATTATGCATGTCAGCAGACATCAGAGTTTTAGACGCATCGTGCCAGTTGCCTTATTGTTTGCGGTCCTAATCATCGCCATTTTATATACCAATTTTGCGATGGCTTTGGCGCACAAATTGGAAATAGGGCTGCTACAAGGTGACTTGTTGCCGCACTTGTCATTGGCACGTGCTATGCAGTCAGAATCCGCTAAATTCTTAGTGATCGTGATCAGCTTATTGGCAGTTCTCAGCTCCTTCAATGTCGGGCTCTCGGGCGCTGCGCGAATTTTGTATAGCTTGGCCAGAGAACGTGAATTACCAGGTTGGTTTGCGCAGTTGCATGGTGATAGATTTATACCACGCAATGCAATGCTAGTGATTGCCTTAGCGGTACTGTCGATTGCACCTTTGATGCAAATTCAGGCTTTGAACAGTTGCCTAAGCCAATTATTAAGTTTCCATTTGTCGCTGGTATATGCCTGTGTTTTGTTCGCCTGGTTACAGATGCGCCGTCGTAAAGATCAACGTGGTGTGAGGCAGCATATGCACCCACTTTTAGTGTTGCCATGCGCTGTATTTTTGGTCGTGATCAGTATGGGCGTTTTACTAGATCCAGCCAATCAAGTCATGCGATGGATAGTGTTTAGTGAAATGGCTGCATTGACCGGTGTATGCCTCTATTTGTTCCGTTTACATTTCAGAAAAGTCGAAGGATAAGTCATGAATGATGCAATCACATTAGCAGCGCCTGTAGAGCAAGTTATTGATCAGGTGCCGCAAGCACAAAGTAAATTTATTGCAGAGGATTGGGATCCTTCACGTTTCGATATTCAACATTGGTTAGGACGCGCTCCATGGCGCACTCTCAAGGACACTGAATACGGCATAGGAAAAGATCCGGCGCCGACGCATTTCGCGGTCATTGATGACAAATTGGTGAATCAGATTTATAAACTCGACATCGCCACCTTTTTGACCGCAGAGCGGGTTTCCTATACTGGCATTGCGAAATTGATGCAGCATGCGCCGGATGAAGCTTCGCAAATTTTTTTGGCGACGCAAGCAGTCGATGAAGCACGTCATTACGAAGTATTTTGCCAGCGTTTAGCCCAATTCGGAGTTTCACCGGAGGACCGCGATCAAATGATGGAAGACATGACGACCAAGGAGTTGCGTGCCTTCTATGATTTGATTAAGGAGCAAGTAGATCGTGGCGATTTCGCTGCAGCGATGATGGCGCATAATATTATTTTGGAAGGCATGGCCTATCCTATCTATCGTTACGAATCAGCCTATTGGTCAGTGTTTGACCCGAGCTTAACGCAATTGATTCGCGGTGCTTTTGCTGATGAAGTCCATCATGTTCGCTATGGTGAGGCGATCATACAACGCTATAGCAAACTCGGCGACGACTCCCGCAACACTATGCAACGATTAGCGCGTGAGTTTCATTCACTAATGACCTCCGTGTTTGAATCATCCATTCGGCACTACATCCATCTATATCAATTAGTTGCCGATCAATATATGGATGTCATCGGTGATATTGATATATTCCCGGGGAAGAAAATGCGCGATGTGTCAGAAACTGACCAAGTACATATTTTGTTAACGCAAATTCAAGATGAACATGCACAACGAATGCAGCGCATAGGTTTGTAAACGAATCGGGTTCAATATCGAATCGTTCTAAATTCTAATTCAGATTTTTTGCTCTCTATTTCCAGGATTAATGATGTCACGGTATTTCGCTTTTTTTCTGCCTGCAATCGTGCTTTATGCAACGTTCCTGTCCTGGTCTAAGAATGCAGGTGATCTGGTTTTTGTCTATGCGGCACTTGGATTTATTTTTATTGTTATTCCACTGTTGGATCTGCTCGCTGTGCGCACGGGAGTCTTTATATCCGGGGAAAACTCGGCTCCAATAAGTGAGTTAGTGATTGTCTTACTGAGCTTGCCGCTACAACTAACCAACATCTTTTTCTTTGCCTGGTATCTGACAAATCACGATCTCGTGCTGTATCAGATGATCTTACTGGTTTTGACCGCAGGTATATTTTCAGCTCTGTATGCTCAAAATCCTGCGCATGAATTAATTCACCATGGCAGTCGGTTTGAACGTGTGGTAGGTCTGAGCTTATTCTCGACCAGTTGCTATACCGGTGCGAAATTGGCTCATGTACATAGTCATCACTTATTGGTGGCGACAGATCAAGATCCAACTTCTGCACGCTTTAATCAATCGCTTTACGAATATCTTCCAGGTGCGATTGCAGTCAATTTGTTTGGCTGGTGGGGGCCCAAACATAAGACCGGTACATTCAGTCTAATGCGGAGGAAAATACTGTTAGAAAATTTGATCGGTTATGGGCTCAGTCTCGTTTGGATGTTGACTATCTCCATGCAGTTTGGTGTCTTTGCCTGGGCTTGCTTTTTAGTGCAGTCTTTCATCGGGATCTTGGTGCTGGAAATGATGAATTATATTGGTCACTATGGTCTGGAACGTCACGCAGACAGCCATGGACGATTGGAAAATGTATCAGAGCGCCATGCTTGGGATTGTGATTTGCCATTTAGCAATTTGGTTTTGATCAGCGTGCAGAAACACGCCGATCACCATATAAACCCGAATAAATCTTACGGTGAATTGTGCTGTATCGAGAACAGTCCACGTTTGCCGATAAGCTATCCATTATTATTTTTGTTAAGCTTGGTACCTCCGTGGTGGCGTGCCGTGATTCATCCATGCCTGCAGCGTTTCCGTTCTGACGCAGACGCCGGCTTAGGCGCAAACCTTACTTAGGCTTGGAACGATTTCATGACCTCTAGTTTTAGCACCTCACCGATAGCTCTGTCTTTTCCTGTGCCGAATTTGGTGTTTGAAGGCTGCGATCCGCAACGATGGAACGGTGGCTCGATTGTGAAGAGTCAGTTTTGGAACAGCATGTCCAGTTTGTTGCCGAACATTGAATTTTGTGCGATCCGTAGCTTGATGCCAATGATGCAGCATATTAATGATTCGAAATTGCGCTCGGAAGTTCGACTGTTCTGTGATCAGGAAAATGCACACGGTACCTTACATAGTCATTTCAATCGCGAACATTTGCATACAAATTATCCGCTCCTGAAAAGCATTGAAGCATGGGAGCGTCACTGTTTTTCGTGGATGTCAAAATTTCTTCCGCAACGACTATTCTTAAGTCTATTCGTTGCAGTTGAACATTGGACTGCAGCCTTTTCTCAGCATGGCTTATGCACGCCGGATGCATGGTTCGCAGAGAGTGACCGCACCATGTTTCAGCTCTGGGAATGGCATGCCGTCGAGGAATTAGCACACAAATCTGTCTGCTATGACGTGTATCGCTACTTCAAGGGCGGATATGTGACGCAGGTCATGGGGATGCTATTACTACTGCTATTCATCATGTTGCCTGGGATTTGTGTGCGGCTGGTGTACCTATTTTCCAAGGACAAGGTATGGTGGCATTTGGGTACTTATCGAGAGCTCGCCGCATATTTACTGGGTAGGCAAGGCGTACTACGCAAGACATTTAAAGACTTTCTTCGCTTTTTCAATCCTCGGTTTCGGCCTTGGGATATTAATAGCTTACCGCTTATCGAAGCGTATCTAACCCAAAGAAATGTTGTGCAAGATACGCAGCAGGTTTTACATAAAGTTCGGTCTAACTGTATTTAGAAATAGCCTGAGTTCGATTGTTCACCTGTAACTTAATAAGTATTTTTTGCACGTGATTTTTGATCGTTGAAAATGATATCCCCAAAATGCAGGAAATCTCGAAATTCGTTTTTCCTTCTTTAATCCATTGCAGAATTTCGCATTCACGCGGGGTTAGCTTGCTAATCTTGTCATCTTTCTTGGCCAGGGCTTGTTGATACTCCAGTTGCGACAATACGTTGTGCAAAATTGGCGAGATAATGGCGAAGTGTTTTTTGAATTGATGGGCATCTAAAGCGACACCTCTTATCAACGGATCAGTCATACACAGGTATGTCGTATAACCGTTTCGCCTGTCCATATTTACAGCCACAGCAACCTTATTGAAACCTTTTTGTCGAAACATGGTTTGCCATAGCAAGTCATGCAAACTATCACCACTTAAATCTCCCATCACCGGAGCTCCAGAACACCGCCATTCATCCAGCATAGGGACAGCCAAATTTGGGTCATTGATGTCGAAAGTACGAATCAGAGATTTGGGGAAGTTAGAGGACACGTAGTAGGGAATCATAGCGAATTCTGATTGCATTCTCCCATATCCGATCAACAAGCTGCTGGACGGACAGTGTGTCATCAAGCATTGATCTACCCACGTCTCCAGTTGCACTTTGCTACTAACTTGCGTTAGTTGCTCTATCATTTTCAATACCATTAAATCGTTCATTTCCCATTGCCTAAATGTTAGTTTCCCCCTGACGAGGTAAATGTTTATTGGTTCTGTCTGAAATTGCAGATATCGGATCAAAGCAAGCTGACTATTTCTCTCATCTTAGTCATTGAATTGATGCTTCCTTGAGAAAAGCCCGTGCACCAAAGTCGCAAACCGTTGGGCACTGACAATGAGAGAAATGCATTTGGCAAGGTGGTAGATGCAGCGCCCTTCTTTGTGGCATTTGACATAACTCCAGAACCGTCGCTTTGTTATTTTATCAACAATTGAAAGTATTATTTTCTCTTCTTGTTTTCATAATATCCGCTATTCCAGAGTGCGCCTATTCTTTTATGTGTCTATAAAACAACGTGGCCGTTTCGTCACTATGTTGCATTTTTTTATCCTGTAAGAGTTCTTTAAGGTTTCGGACTGGCTAAGGATTTGGTTTCAGCAATCAATTCTCGTGTTACTGGAGACGATAACTCTACTGGCCTTTGAACCACTTTGACATTTTCCTTCTTCGGCAAGTGGTATTGTGCGACCAACTCATAGAAATCAGCCAATGGCCCACGTTTCACCTCATTTATTTCAATTGGCGTAGTAGAACTGGTGTTGGCATTCGGCGATACAGCCGGTGTTGATTGGGCAAAGCCGTTGGCTGATAAAGTGAGTGCAAAGATAGAAAACGATAAATATTTGATCTTCATTTGTATGCTCCTGATAGTCGGTTAACTGATTGGGTCAAGCGCTAAATTAAGGAATCAATTTCTCATAACGCGCAACTGACAAAGTAACTTGCAAAAAACAAGTTACAACAGATAGTACTTCATAGACTTTCAATTTGCAAGCATGTAAAATGAAAATGTTTTCATCTCGGTTTCAAATTGCATTAGCGCGAAGTATGGGATCGCCTTCATCTTGTTCGCATGCAGTTACCCGTTATCTTGATTCGTCAGAAAATCAATGACAACTGGTGTGAACGAGAGGTGAATTTGCACTTATAAAATATCTAGGTTAGCCAGGGCACTTTATCCGCTCAACTTCAGGAAAAACCAATGACCAACACTTCCATCAAAGCCTGTCCGATTGCACGAGCCGCCCATCTAATTGGTGATGAATGGATACTCCTCATATTGCGTGAGCTATTTAAACGCTCCCATAAATTTGATGAACTACAAAAAGCAACAACCGCCGCCACCAATATTTTGACGAATCGCTTAAAGCGCATGATCGAAGCCGGCGTTGTGATCAAGTTGCCGTATCAGGATCGACCGGTCCGCTACAAATACCGCCTGACCGAAGCGGGCTTAGCGCTCTTGCCTATGGCTTTAGAAATGATGCGTTATGGAGAAAATTGGTTGCCATGTGCTTTGCCAACACCGCTATTATTACGGCATTTAAGCTGTGGTCAAATCACCAGACCTGGTCAAATTTGTACTGTCTGTGGCGAACCTTTGACGGTCAAAACTTTACGCATGGAAGATAATCCGGCCACGACAGTCGAGCCGCAAATTGTCGCCTAACGCGTCGTCATCACATTCAAACTATGTGAGGTTCTTGAGGGCTTCGCGTACAGTCAAGGTTGAAAAACGCGGTGCTTGCATCGCTATGAATTTGCGTACCAGATCGGGGTTCCATTTAGCATAATCGCGTAATGCCCAGCCTATTGCCTTACGGATAAAGAATTCATCTTCACCAGCTAGTTGCTCCGCATAGGAAAACAAACGCAAGGTATCGGTTTGTAACCGCCAGCCCAATTGATGCGTCATCGCAATACGCCGAATCCACATGGATGAATCTTGTAGAGCTTGATCCATGCACACTTGCGCATGGGGTTGTTTGTTGTGCACAGCGAAAAGCACATCACCAATGACCGCTGCCAATCCATCGACACTATCCCACCAAGCTTTCTGTCGAGCCAAATTGAGTAGCTCGGCGACATGTTCTAAAGAGAGAATTTTTCTATGCTGAGCCAACAAGTCTATCGCAACGTAATGAAATTCACGTTGAGGCAATTGCCATAGTGCTTGTGCGAGTTGGAGTAACTCAGTAGGACTAACGGATATTTTTCCTGTTTCTTTTAATAAGTGTCGACGCATGGGTGTTTTAATTCCCAAAAATTCAAATTGCGATCGCATATATGCGCGCATAGGCAATGCGTTTTCTGAATTCGCGTGTGCCAACAATAAAACTTGTATTTGTTGGAAAAATTCACTGACGTGCATAAGACATTTGAAGAGTTAAGAAGAACTGCAACTGCTGCCGCAGCTCGAGCCACAACTAGATCCGCCGCCGCTATCTCCGCTACTATCGGCACCGCTGCCGCTATCACAGTTGGCATCACTGGAGAATAAATCGCTACAGCCTGAAGTGCTAGATGTAGTAGATGTGTTAAATGGATCACTAGAGCTAGCTTGCACATTGGCGAATTGCGCACGTCGTTCTTGCTGGGCGTGATACTGCGCTAACATGGTGGCATTGATTAAGCCCAAGGCCAACAATTCGTCCGGCGAAAAGGAAGCCGGATAGATCATTGCTCCGCTTCCCTGTCCGAGTAAACTCATTGGCTGAAAACCAAGTCGTTGCCCTTCTGAACGGTAGCAGTAACCACGCGGCATTTTTAAGCGTCGGTCTAGTGTGAACAGGGCTGGTACATAATCGCTGAGTTGATCTTCACCCGCCATCCGCCGCAGCTGCAATAGGGTCACAGCCAAAGCGCTACTGATGCCAACTTCCATTTGTTCCGCCACCACGTGTGGAATGCTTTTCCCAAAATTCTGAACACAAAAACGATCAACCTCTTGTGCTGCAAAATAGGTCTGCGGCAAGGTGAGCCAGGCATGCCACACTGAATCAGCAGCTTTTGAAGGCAAACCACATGGGCGATCGACCTGTCGTGCGCACTCAAAAAACATCATCAAGCCTTCTGCAGCCTGAATAAAGAACATGATGTCGGTCGAGATGCCTGTAAATTCTTGCTGAGCGACAGTTTGCCAATGCTTGCAAAGTTCCGGTGGCAACTGACTGAGAGTCCGTCGGTAGGCGGATTGTTGAACAAAACGTCGATAACGTCGTTGTTGCAAACTACTTTTAATACTTGCATGGATTTCACTCAAGTTCATGAAACGCTCCGAAATTATCCTCAAGTCCAAGCCAGCGCAAACACGCAGGCAAGAATCAAAAATAAACTACCGCCGGCCGCCAATCTTGATTTGCGACCTATCGCCGCAGTCCCCATGATTGTTGAATTCTGCGCTATCAATAATAGCACCAGGGCGTGTAAAGGCAATAAGACTGCATTGACAACCTGGCTTGAATAAATTAATGGGATCAAAGGCAATCCCGGAATCGATACCACACTAGCGGCAGCGACCGATAGAACAATAAATGCCGCATAAAAAAACTGAAAATGCTTCGCGTCTAAATCGAGCGAGGCGGGTGCGCCAATCCCCTCGGCGATCGAATATGCCGTTGCAATCGGAACGATCGCTGCCGCCAGTAAAGACGCCCCCAGCAATCCTACTCCGAATAAAATCGTAGCAAAGGATCCAGCCAAAGGTCGCAATGCCAAGGCAGCATCGCCGGCATCTTTAATATGGATCGATGATTTGTGTAAGGTCGCCGCACAGGCGACCGCAATAGCAATCCCGATCACCCCTGTTAGCACTGAACCAATCACGACATCGACTTGCTCCCACCGTAAATTCACCACCGAGATTTTTTTATCGACGGCATACGATTGGATAAATGCCAATCCCCAAGGCGCTAGGGTCGTACCCAGAGTCGCAGCAATCGCAATCCACCCCGAATGATCGTCAGGAAAGTGGGGTACGAACGCATGATGAATGACAGCGGACCAATCTGGTGCGGCCAAAATGCCATCCACAATATACAAAGCCAAGGTCGCTGAAATCACCAACAGAATTTTTTCAATACGGTGAAAAGAACCCAACACGATCACTAGACAAATCAGGGTCGCCGCTAGCGGAGCGCTGATCCAGGAAGGGACACCTATCATACCAAGTGCTGCTGCAATACCGGCATATTCAGCACAAATCGTTCCAAAGTTGGCGAACAATAAACCGATCACTGCCACATAGGCCCAGTGCCGTCCCCAGTGCTGACGAATAACCGCAACAAATCCTTTTCCAGTGACGGCACCAATACGCACCGCCAACATATGAAACTGCACCAGCAATACCGTTGAGAAAGGAATAATCCATAATAAGCGATAGCCGTAATCAGCACCCAGTATGGAATAGGTCGTTATTCCAGCCGGGTCATCATCCGATAATCCAGCCAAAAGGCCAGGTCCTAAAACTGCCATAAATGCGGCCAGCCAACTGAGTCCGGTTTGTCGGAATTCCGAGAAACCGGCGGCGATTCCTCGCTTATGATGCGCGACCAAGTGTGCAGGTTGTCGCCGTGGCTTGCGCATGTATTTCCTAGGTAAAGGTCGAACGAAGATAAGTGAAAATGAAATTTAATACAGAATGACACGAAATCCCTGTCTAAGCAGGGATGGCGCTTCGTTATCTTGAGTTTATCCGAAAGACTTTAGCATTCAATGGGCTTTTTTCTGGACTAATGCACTACCTACACCATGCCGCATAGGTTCACTAATGGCGGTCACGGTGCCATCAGAATTAAATTGAATTGCATTTGCGGCACCGATTTCAGAATCCGATTTATCCATCGCCCACTGATGGCCAAAGCGCGCTAAGCCTGTCGCTTGCACACCACCGATAAAATCCGGCTCGACCTGGGTTTGCGCAGCATTTCGCTCAGACATGCGCGGTGCCGCCAGGGCGCGCATGAGATCCATACCGAGATCGAGATGATTCACGATAGTCTGTAAAACCGTCGTAATGATAGTCGAACCACCTGGGCTACCGACGGTAAATGCTGGCTTTCCGTCTTTCAAAACAATCACTGGCGCGATACTGCTACGCGGACGCTTGCCAGCCTCAGGAATATTTGGATGCGGCGCCGAAAAATCGAAGTCGGTCAATTCATTATTCAATAAAAAGCCATGTCCGGGAACGACCATGCCATTTCCACCCCAGTCTTCTATGGTGTAAGTGTAAGCCACGATATTTCCCTCTTTATCACTTACCGTCAGATGTGTGGTGTGGGTACTTTCTTCTTTGCCCGTCGCTTTCACCGCAGCAGGTGCAGAACCCGCAAACAGGCGAGGGCGTAAGGGAATGCTAGGGTCGTTTTGAAACGCATACGGATCTCCCGGCATGGTGGCACTTTGACGACTAGCAGCCTGATCCAAACGAATTTGTTGTGCGCGAAGCTTACTGTAATCCTTGCTCAATAAACCTTGTACCGGCACATCGACAAACTCAGGGTCGCCAATATAAGCATTACGATCAGCGAAAGCCAGTCTTGATGCCTCAATGTACAAATGTTCAACCTGCTGGCGCGACATTTTTTTAGTATCGAAATTTTCCATCAAATTGAGTGCCTGCGCAACGGTAATCCCACCGCTACTTGGCAAACCCACCGCATACAAGTCATAACCACGATAGGTACTGTGCACTGGCAAACGCATGCGGACTTCATAATTGAGTAAGTCCGCCTGCGTCATAATGCCAGGTCGGACCTTTGCCGAACCTGTTACGGGTGGATGATTGACCGTATTGAGCACGGCATCGGCGATCTTGCCTCGATAAAAGGCATTCGCACCGCCACTCGCAAGTGCTTGATAAGTCTTGGCTAAATCAGGATTTTTAAAATGGTAGCCAACTGGTAGAGGCTGACCATTATGAAGATAGAGCGCGCTGCTGGAGCTGTACAAGGCAAATTTCTTTGCCGCGCCGTTATTCAAATGATGAAACGTTGGAGTAATTGGAAATCCTTGCTGCGCGGTTTGTATTGCAGGCGCCAATACCTGCTTAAACTGCATCGTGCCAAAACGCTTTAGGGCTTCATCCCATCCGCGCACTGTGCCCGGCACACCGACCGCGCGGCCGCTACTGACGGCATCTTCCCACTCGATCGCTTTACCGTCTTCTGTAAAAATAGTCGATTGGACGCTAGCAGGTGCAGTTTCTCTGTGGTCGAGCGTGATGAAGCGTTTTTCTTTTGCCAGATAAATCAGCATAAAGCCACCACCGCCTATGCCGCAACTAAAGGGATCGGTGACTCCCAAAGTGGCAGCAGCCGCTACCGCGGCATCAATCGCATTTCCACCTTGATTCAGAATTTTCAATGCGGCCTGCGAAGCGGCTTCACTAATGGTTGCAACCGCTCCGCCGGTTCCGGTCGCTATCGGAGTTTTGGTGACGCCTATCTTGGTGGATTGAGTTGCTGCTAGCACAGGCAATCCGGAAAAACTGACATGAATCAGGCTAGCAATCAGACCGACCGCTAAGGGGCGCGCGATACTTTGACGTTGAAGAGACATAGATAAACAATCTGCTTAAAGTAATGGGAGAAGCGTCGTGAACAACAATATTGACTTCCCATACCATAACGGATCTTGCCAACATCACGCAAACCCTAAGCCTGTGCTTGTCGCATTTGGGCACAGACCTTTTTACCCGGTGAGTGACTGTCCGACTATTCTTTTTACAATCCGGCTAACACTGACACTAGATTTTTTCTGCAATAAGATGATTTTTTCACCATCCATCACGACAATCACCTTACTAACAAGACCACCCTGCGTTCGCTCTGTTTGCTCTTCAGTGTCTGAAGGCCAGTAGTGAATTATTAAGACAAGGCAAATCAATCCGAATAAGATAGTGGCAAATCTTTCGGCGATTTGACGGACTAGCGTACGGAACTGGAAACGTTTTTTCATGATTGATACCCTTCAAATTCAATGTCAACTTTACGTATGCAGAAATTGTGCCAGCAATGCTTGCATTTGAGCCTTCATATAAACCTTTGATTTTATACATATTTTTATTTTGAAGAACGGCGACTCTGTGTACGATCAGGACAATCCGTACAAGTCCGGACAGGCCGTACAAAATATTTTGAAATTTTGTTCTGGATCGAGAGCGTTGCTTGCTAGAATGATGTCTTCTCACTTTGCCAAGTTCAGGGATTCCCCTGTACTTTTGTCGGTATAACATGATCAGCCTATCAAGCTATGCTCGCCATTGATCCACGCACCGTACTGGTGGTCTGGGCGGCACTAAATATTCTGTTTGCTGCCATTCTTGCCTTAGTCGGCATGCAAGCACGCAAAGTTAAAGGTGTGCATCAATGGGCAATGGCCGACCTGCTCATCGGCACCGCGTTAGCAATCATTAGTCAGGTTTCCTATCCCTCTACACCGTTCATCACAGTTTTTGGGGCGATCTTGCTCGGCTTGGGACTGGGCTTGATTTATAGCGGAATCGAAGCGTTTGAAGGTCGGCGTTGTCGTTATTGGATACCTGCCTTACTAGCGTCTCTAGTTCTGCTGAATAATTACGTCTTCGCACTGATTTATTTCGCGCCAAAAATACGTATTTTCATCAATTTCCTGCTATTTGCTGGCATTCATGGACTATGTGCTCGCGCCTTATTTGTTCGCATTGAACAACCGCTGCGGACCGCCTATTGGCTTGCTGGCACATCGATGTTCTTAATTTTCTTATTGTCGGTCGCGCGCCTGATCAATGTCGCACTCACTCCTGCGAATGAAATCGGTATGTTTATGGCTTCTGGTATCAATTCAGCCGTGTTTCTTTTTGCCGCACTGGCGCAGATGTCGATGTCATTCGCCTTCATGCTGATGATTAACTATACGCTGACGAATCAACTGAATATTCTGGCCGCTACCGATGCGTTAACTGGGTTGTTCAATCGGCGCAGTTTTGAACTACACGCCAACCGGCAACTCGCGCATAGCAAACGCACTGGCGAGTGTCTCTCCATCATGATGATAGACGTTGATCATTTTAAACAGATTAACGATCAGTACGGACATCAGGCAGGCGATGAAGTGTTGCGTCGACTGTCCGCTTTAATGCAGTCTATTGTGCGTGGAAACGACTATCTAGGCCGCTATGGCGGGGAAGAGTTTTGCGTCTTACTACCAGGAACCAATGAAATACAAGCGGGGGTACTGGCAGAGCGTCTACGTCGGCTGTACGAAGACTTGGCGATTCCTTGGCAACATCACACATTACACAGCAGTATCAGCATAGGAATTGCCGATACCGACGGCGGGCATCATGACTTCGCCAGCTTGATCGAACATGCGGATATCGCTCTCTACCGTGCCAAACATGAGGGTCGCAATCGCATCGCCAGGTTTTCTGACGATGCGAAACAACTAGAGATCGCTGCAGCAGTAAAACAAGTCTGAAAACTTGTCAGCAATTGATTTGCCCATATCAAAACAAACTTAATTCCGAGAATTAATGCGCAGACAAGCTAGCGCGGTCATGTGCTTTTCCACGTAAAATCACCTGTGTAATGCTGTCATAGGCCGTTACGCTATTGAGGGGATTTTGCTGCAACAGCAAGAGATCTGCCTGCTTACCTTTCTCTACACTGCCAAGCAATTTTTCTCGCCCCAACGCACGTGCATTTTCTATTGTCATGGCACGCAATAATTGCGGCAAACTGATACCAGTTTCCAACCATCTATCCATTTCCCAACGCCCATTGACGCCCGGAAATTGCGTATAAAAGGGTCCGCTCGGTGTATCGCTGCCGAACAATAGCTTTGCACCATTTTTCTGCAATTGCTGGGTCATCTGACGCACTGTATTCAAAGGCTTGGCATACATTTTTTTGAATGCTTGGTAGCGTTCCGCTGGGCTAATGGTCGCGCCTACTAATTCCTCTGCCAATAATTTATTCATCCATTGGCCCGCATCGCTTTGGTACCAGCCTGCCAATTGTTGCGGAATGGCATGCGTCACTTGAGGATTTTTAAAGAAATCCGGATTCATGGCTTCCTGTTCGCCATACAGCACTTGAATTGTCGGCTGTATAGAAATACCGGCAGCGGCTAATTCCTGTGCCATCGCTTGCAAACGTTGTTGATTCAGGTCGGCATCGACTTGCTTGGTTTCGTGCCACATGCCATGCACCAAGGTGGTCACGCCCGTTTTCAAAGCAAATTCATAAGCAGCTTGCGAATTACCATGCAAGTAGACCGGCAGTTGCAATTTTTTAGCATGGGCAACGACCGCTTGTATCAGCTCTTGCGATGGCACTGGTAAATTCTTTTTTGCGCCAAATCCAGTTTCGTAAAAGACTTTAATGCAGCTGGCACCGTCTCGTTTGGCTGCTGCAACGACCGCTTGGGGAGTATGTGCTTCGGGTTTGAAATTGGCGGGATATACAGTAGGCTGCGCTGGATCGAACAACATGTATTTCGTGCCCTCCACCTGAAATTGCAAATCCTTATCCATCCACGATGCCGGGTAACCATTCGGAATCGTCACTGGCGCGCAGAAATAGGCCTGAGGTCCGGCTGGCTGGGCGTTCCATTGCGCAATAAAACTAGGGTCACCAGTCAAATCTAGCACGGTTGTAAATCCAAAATAGGCGTAACTACGTGGCATCTGCAAACGCGCCTCCTGCAACATGCCAGCGTCTTCCGGACGCTTGCCCACATAACCAGGTACGCCATCCAAATGCACATGAGTATCAATCAGCCCCGGTATCAGAAATTGTCCGCGTGCATCGATCTGGCGATCTGATTTGCGTCGCATAGCCTGCAGATTTTTGCCGATTGCCACAATCTTGCCTTCACGGATCACAACATCTTGAGGCTGGCTTACCTGCGCCTGATCCGGTTGAATAATTTGTGCTTGTTTAATAAATAAGTCTTGCGCTGAAACGGGGGAAATCACACAACTCGCCATCAGGCCAATTATGGACAAAGACTGCAAAAGCCTGACTGAGCCACCTGAAATTGGGACGGGAAAACATAACATAATCAAACCTCCATCACTGAAAAGAGCTTCAGTTTGGTACCAAAACTGCTTAAAGGCGACCTAAAACACGATGCAGGTCGGCTAAAACAGGTTCGAGGTCATGAAAATCACCAGCAAGTAGGTGTAATGGCTGAGAAAAATGCATCGAATTTAAATCTGGGACCCGGGACCTCAAATCAATCAAGAATGATCGAGCCAATCACAAACATTGGTTTTCTAAAGAAATGACCGATCAATTCGTTTATGATGGCAAATATGACATCCCTAATCAGCCACTTACAAATTGCCAACAGCGTACTCTGCCTCTTAATGGCAATGCAACTTTTGAGCATGACATCCATGCGCCCGCTACCCAAGCGTTTGCTGGCCTTGAACTGTCTGCTGTACGCACATCAAAGTCTGGCTTTGGTTTTTGTACTGAATACCGATCGTCAAACCGCGTTCACGCTGTTCGCTTTTAGTCGACCTCTATTCGCGATGTGGCTGGGGCCCGCCTTGTACGTCTACTTTTTGAGCGTACGCCAAACGCATACTAAGTTACGCTGGCAAAATGCGCTGCACTTCCTAGGTAGCACACTGATTTTTATGTGTCTCATCAGTATCAAACCGTTACGAGCCTTGATTGATTGGGCCATCATTAGCAGTTTTGTTGCCTACTTTGTCTTAATCGCGCTTCAAGTGCGCAGGGGTGAGCAGGTACTTGCTCACTTAGGAGGCTATGCTACATCAGCTTATCGCTGGTTACTTAGCTTGATGGTCATGGCAGCGATTAACCTCGGACTGGAATTTGCAGTGAATCTGGAAATGGCCTACGGGGTCGCATTGCGCGATTCTGTTTCACTATTAGTTGCAAGTTTGGCTTTCTTGCTCATCAATACTGCCATCGTTTTGGCGGCTCTGAAACGCAGTGACTGGCTAGAATGGATGTACCAATTTGGTGAACAAAACTTGCATCAAACGCCACCCGCACTAGATAGCGATGTAGCCAATAAATTATTCCAACGTTGGGAAACGCTGGTCAATACTGAACAGCTTCAACAGCAAGAATTCGGCATCACCTTGCCACAAGCTGCCAAAAAACTGCAGGTACCCGCGCGTCAATTGTCGAATGCGATTAACCAAATTTATGGCAAGAGTTTCTCGGTTTATCTCAATGATCGTCGGATACAGGATGCACAAAAGCTCTTAATCAGCCGTCCCGAGATGACTGTCACCGAAGTCATGCAAGCATCTGGGTTCAGTAGTAAATCCAATTTCAATAAGGAATTCTTGCGCGTCACTGGGATGTCGCCTTCTGGGTTTAAGGAAGCTAATACCCCGCGTGTCTAAATTTAAGAAAACCGATAGACCAACTTTTCATTATTTCCTCACAAAATCATGCCTCTATTCCAATGTCTGATCCGTGGAGATAATTTTCCCGGAAAAATAATTCATCAGCGGTATTTAATTGGTTTCTACACGACTCGCTTTGTAAAGGCCGACACATCAACGCAAGCCGAAGAATTAGCGATTCAGCTTTTACAAAATGACGTGATTTTTAGCATTCCAATCGAAGAACGCAGCCACACTGCTAAAGTATATTTTGAAGAAATTATTGAAGTCGTTGACGATGTCAACAACAAGCCAAATCAGGGATATACGTTTTTCCCGATGGATGATGAGACTTCAGAGATTAACTAACCCTAAAGGACATTCATGTACTGGATCATCACAAAATATTGCATCACAGCCGCGCTAGTGGTGTTGGTTTCTGAACTGGCTAAACGCAGCGACAGATTGGGGGGATTGATTGCCGCTTTACCGCTAGTCACGGTGCTCAGCTTGGTTTGGTTATATCTTGAGAAACAATCAGCGACGACGATCGCGAATCATGCCTGGTACACGTTTTGGTATGTGGTACCGACTTTACCGATGTTTTTAATATTTCCTGCTTTGCTGCCACGTATCGGTTTTTGGCTCAGCCTATTGGCGAGTGCATTGTTCACCGTTATCTGTTTCGCGCTATTTGCGATGTTATTACGTCGGTTTGGTATTTCTTTGTGGTGAGCAGAAATGTGTTCGCGGCTAATCGACCGCATTTACTAAGCGATTCAGTTCTCCGCTTTTTAATCCAAGCCGGATGGCAACATCAATCTTTTGCATTTCCTTTCCAAAATGTCCCTTAGCTGCCGCGAAATGGATGGAATCATAAAAAAGTGGTGTGCTCGAGACATAGAATTTTTTGCCCAATAATTCAGGGTCGCGCAGGCTAGGCAGATAGATTTTATACAGATAGTCCAACAACATGTCCTGGCGGTCAAATTGGACTAGACCCCACAGCAAAACATCAGAACGTTTCGCCAGCAATTTACGAAAACGGGCGGAAGATTGTGCTGTATCTTCCTCCACCTTGAAGACCTTATTTTTTGCTAGTTCAAATTCCATTCCGTGACTAACTCCACGCTCTACACTGAGGATTTTCCCTTGCAGATCGGTGACATTACGCAATCGCATGATGGGCTCACCATAAGCGATCGCCCAGATCCTTGAGCGCAAGACGGTCTCAGAAAAATCAAAGCGAGCGAGACGTTCTGGCGATTTAGAAAACCCCCAAATCAAGCCTTTTCCTTCTTGCGTCATTAACTTGGCACGATTCCAGGGCATAGACACTGGTATAAAATGCAAGCCAGTTTCCCTTTCAAAGAACTGAAAAAACTTCACCAAGCCAGGCGCGATTGCTTGCACCTGACCTCTTTCATCGAGCGCTTCTTGCACATACACCGTCACGGGCGCGCTTACGGGACGGGAATTTTCAGCCAACGCAGGGCGAGCTAAGCACAGTACCAGCGGCATCAACAGACAAGCGTGGAAACGTATTTTTAATATCACAAACTCATCCCATTGAGAAATCACTCCACCAACACGACACGCAATCCGATCGCAGCTTGTATCAAGATACTAGGGTATGCCTAGGTGAGCAAGAAAAAAGCGCGGGAATCGCTAGGATCGCCGCGCTGAGAATAGGGCCAAAAACTGAAAGCGACTTATTGCCCCGGATGATATTTGCGCTCAGTATGTTTGGCCAGATCTTCAGGATAGAACAGCACATCCTTGAATTCACCCTTACTATACATTTCACCCTGATCATTAAAATGCGGTGACTTAGGATCGCTACTCACACCTCCTGCCAAGATACTCTTAGCCTGAATTCGCGGACCAAAACTGACCGCCGCCACAAAACTATTCCCGCGATCACCGTAGATACGTTTAGTGGTTTGCTTGGCGACCATCCCGAAATTGGCCAGAGAACCCCAATTGCCGGAGGCAAAAGCGACTGGCCAACTTGGCTTGCCATCATCATACTCGGCATCGATCTCCCCACTTAGGCGCTGAAAACGGTTGATTTCGCCCCACGGCGTTTGCCAGTTACCGAAATCCGTTTGCAAACGCGCACTCGCACGCTGCAAAGCGGCCAACAATTCAGGCGCCGACAAGTTCGGTAAATAATCTAGTACCGGAATATTTTTGCGACGCGCTTCGGCACCGTGTGTTTGTACCAAATCCTGCGCCCAATAAATTGCCAATGAGGTCGCCGTGGAGTTTAGGCTCGCACGTTTATCCCATGCACGCAAACTCTGAATTTGCGCTGCCAACGCGACATCTGGCGCACTGTCATAGGCGGCGAATAAGGGTGGCAACAAGGGATCAAACGCCGTCAATTCACTGTCATATGCCAACTGAATCATGCTATCAACAGTCAGATTCTTCGCATCTTTTAAGACTTTTACAGCATGAATACCACGTGCATTTTCTCCGTTAGTCCACATGTAGTGCGGATAATCTTGCTGGCGCGGACTAGCACTGCCTGGTCCCGTACCAGCAGCAGAGAAGGGCCAGTTATTCGTATTTTGCACCCAGCCATTAGCTGGATTATGCAATTGAATAATGTCTTTAACCGGATGCAAACCCTGCCAGTCAGCAGCGCGTAAGCTACCGTCTACCGGCTGTGTCCAATCCAATTGCGGATTGCGACGCGGGACAAAATTACCGTGGAAGTAAGCGATATTCCCATCACGATCGGCATAGACCGTGTTGTTCGACGAATTCGCCCGTAAGTCCATGACCTTTCTGAAGCCCGCATAGTCGCGCGTTTTGGTGCGCAGATAGGATTGCATTAAAGCTTTCAAAGGCTCGTTCATCAATTGCACAGCAATCCACTTACCATCAGCAGCGCGTACTACTGGGCCGTGATGGCTAAAGTAAGTCGTGATTTTACGACTCGCCATCCCCGCTGCAGTTTTATACGGCAAAATTTGTTCGACGACTTTTAAAGGCCGTTGCTTGCCTTCATACAAATAAAAATATTTGCCCTCTTTTTGAGTGGTCGTTAATGCGAACTCATCGATGACGTCAGCGGCATTCGAGGTATGCATCCAGCCGTTATATTGATTAAAACCCTGATACACAAAAAATTGGCCCCAGGTCACCGCGCCATAGGCATTCAAACCTTGTTCACTGCTCACTTGGACTTCTGGACGGAAATAAAACGAGGTATGTGGATTGATCCATAACATCGCCTGCCCATTCGCTGTGCGGCTCGGGGCAATCGCAAACCCATTAGAGCCACGTGGTTCTGGAAGCAGAGGGCGTTGATCAAACATCGCGAGTTCTGGACGCCGACCGTACAGTGCTTCCAACTGCTTAAGATTGACGGACTCGATGTCGCCACCAATACTGCCTTCACTAAAGGCGAGTGCCATCCACGGTTCAAAATGCGTAATCAAACGCGGCTTCACCTCTGGATGCGTATGTAAATAATAATTCAGGCCATCTGCAAACGCAGTCATCAATTGCTTGAGCCAAGCCGGGCTTTTGGCGTATTGTGCTTTCAACTCAGCAGGTTGTATGAAGAGCTTCATTCGCAGATCACGCCAAATTTCGGCTTCGCCTTCCACTTCAGCCAAGCGACCTAGGGCATTGATGTAATTAAGTTCAACGCGCTTAAAATCATCCTCAGCTTGCGCATATAACAAACCAAACACGGCATCAGCGTCGCTCTTACCACTCACATGCGGAATGCCCCACTGATCACGAGTAATCGTCACCTTTTGCGCCGTCGCTTTCCAACGCGCTAGTTCGCCTGAGGTTGCGGCGGGAGCACTTTGTGCGAATGCCAGATTGATTGAGGTACAGCATAAGAACCCGAATGCCGTAATTTTCTTATTGAGAGAAAAAAAACGTTTGTCAGATTTTTTGAAGGTGGAATTACCAGTGCGGTAGCTTGCGATCATGTTGGCTCCAGAGTATGTTTTTATTGCCTGCGCGAAAGACTAACACAGCTAGCGCCAATTTTCCTTCATCAATTCGATACAAGATAATGTGATTCTTCGTGACAAATAACCGCAAGGAAATAAAAAAAGGCACCACATAGATCGGGGTGCCTTTTCATTGTCGATTGATGTGCCAATGGTCGTTTTCGCCTCTCCACTTCATGCGATGACGAAAATAAGCTTATCTTAGAGAGAGGTTTACGGTTGCGCAGTCCAGTTGCTATAAGCGTCTTTAATTTCTATCTTCGCCTTCTTAAACGGAATCTTGATATTCAACTTCGTTTCAGCATCTTTTGGCAAGCTCTGCCCAGTCGCGTCGATCAGGTAATTGGTTGTCAGATTTCCCTCCATCGTGAACGGTACTTTCATTTCTACTACGCGCTTTTGAAGCGCACCGCTGTTCCCATCAACCCAAATTTTGACCACAGCATCGGAATTAGTCACCTCAAATAAGACCACGGCTTTGCCATTGAGGAGTTGTCCATCGCTACGTTTAACCGATGCTTTAGGTGAAAATATCTCAGCTTCTACCGGCGCGAACAATTCAGCCAAATCAAAAGGTTTAGATGATTTAGTCGGATCTGCGGGTGGGGGACTGATACTCAGGACGACATAATTCGCTTTATTTTTTTCCCAGCCGGACAATTGCTTTTTAATATTGATCGTCTTGGTCGGATCACCATCTTTCGTTGCCATGACAGTTTGTTCAATATCTTTCGCGGCCCATTTTTTTATCGCATTATTTTGTGCAATGACTTTTGTCCATAAAGGATCGACCTCGGCGGCATTGGCAAAATTAAGTCCGCAAAAAATAGAGATCGCTAGTGCAAGTGAAGCAAATACGCGTAGAAGCGTCATAGAATTTTCCTGACAAAGTGTGAATATTGATTAGGTATCGTTGTTTAAACCATGACCCAATTTAATAAAAATGCATTTTAATATATCACATCAAATATTATCTTATTGGAAATTCATCTCCCGCGTTCAATTCAATTCGGCGAACTATGAATTGTTTTCTAGCTCAACATCCTGCTTTTTACATAGGTTTAAAACGCCACGCATAAGCTTGGCTAACTTTGAGTACTTCTTTACAACCGCGCAGTTCTACCGTGACTTTGCCAAGCTCGTCGCGATGGGCTTTGGCGATCGCATCGGCACGAACCACGACACTACGGTGGATTTGCCAGAAAAGCTCAGGATCCAAGCCATCAATGATTTCTTTCAATGGCTTACGCACATGGGCTTCATCGTCGGCACAGACGACACGCGTATATTTTTCATCGGACGTGAAAAACAGAATTTTATCGATGGGGAACATCTTGATGGTGTCACCGACGCTGGCGCTGATCCAGCGTATGCGCTCTACATTTTGTGGTCGCAGACGCTTATCTAATTCCTGCATCAGAGAACTCAAATCCGACGGCGCAGCTTTGGTTGCCAACCGTGCTTTTAACCTGGCAATCGCATCGACCAAGCGCTCGTTAGAAATCGGTTTCAATAAATAATCAATTGCACCAGCAGCAAAGGCTTCCAACGCATGATTGTCGTAAGCCGTGGTGAACACGGCATGACAACGGCCCTTGATCGCATTCGCGACATCCAGCCCAGTCATACCTGGCATACGAATATCGAGAAAGGCGATATCTGGTTGATATTGGTGAATGGCCTCTAAGGCATCAGCACCATGTTCACATTCGGCGACTATCTCAAGTTCTGGCCAATGTTGATACAACATACGACGTAAGTCTTTACGTGGTAAATCTTCGTCGTCGGCGATGATTGCTGTCGTCATGTCTTTCCTTGTTAGCGGAAGTTGTAGGGGAATTGATCAGGCTTCTGCCTATTATTGCGTGCGGCTTAAGAATTAAGCAATTAGCCGCACCCAAAACGCATACTCAGGCAATCAAGGGGATAATGATCGTTGCCACGACCCCACCTTCCGGGCGCGCTTTTAAAGTTAAGCTGGCACGGTCGCCATACATAGACTCAAGTCGCTCACGGATATTGGCTAATCCTATACCGGAGCCAGAAGTCGTGCCACCAAATCCAACGCCATTGTCACTGACACTGACTTCAAGTTTCTCTTCATCGCCTTCATCAAAATAGCACGCTTTCACAGCGACATGCGCCGGGCCAATTTTGGGTTCTATTCCATGTTTAATCGCGTTTTCAACCAGCGAAATCATCAACAATGGTGGCAAGGCGGCGTCCTTCAATTCGGACTCGACGCTATATGTCAGTCGTGGAATACGGGCTTGCATCAAACCCAGATAAGCACGCGCGGCTTCCAATTGCTTCGCCAGGCGCCCTTGTTCCGAGCTGCCATCACCGCGCATCTGAGGAATCGTTGAACGCAAGTAATCAACTAAGTGATCAACAATTGCGGTAGCCCGTAAAGGTTCAGTCAAAATCGCGGAGCGCACTCCAGCCAATGTATTAAATAAGAAGTGCGGTTCCACTTGGGCAACCAATACAGAAAGGCGTAATTCAGCCTCGCGGCGCGCCTCCTGCGCTCGTTGTAATTCTTGTTGGCGCAGCGCTTCTGCGAGACGCTTACGCTGACGAAAAAACACCAACAGATCAAAAAAACTACCCCAATAAATACACGCTATCGTGAGTGGAAACCACTTCAACACGGTGATCACGGCATTGACGAGCGGGCCACGTTCTTGTTCTTTTTGCTTTTCAGTCTTATTTACTTTTTCAGAATTGTCGGTCGCGTCTGCGCTTTGTGGTTTACTGACCGCAGCATGATCGTGTTGAGCCAGATCAGGCGCGCTTGACGCTTGGTTGCTAGCAGCAACCGGCTTTTTGGGTACCGTTCGCATTTGCGCTTGCACGCTGATTTCGGTGGATTTGTCGGGTGATTTTAAAAAATAACTAAACCCCAAATGCGAGCCGTAACCAATTGCAAAACTCAACAAGGCACCTACGATCAATGAAACCAAAATTCCCAAAGACTCACGTCGTTCGGAATAGTCCTGCAGGCGCACCCACACTGCCATGGCTTGCCCAATTAGGAACAAACCGGTAGCCGCAACAAAGAACGGTACCGTCCAGATAACAAAAACACTAACCCGCTCGGAGGTCAGAAAAACAATGCCAAATATCACGACAAACATGGCGAACAATGTGCCACCGAACGCTATCGCACGATGACGAAACCAGGTACGCGAGAACACAGGAAAGTTACGATAGCGATTGAGCCAGGTATCGCTTTGGATAGAAACTTCAGCAGGCAGTGCCTGCTCCGACATTACAGATTTTGGGCTAGGGATAGTAGTTTGCATGAGAAGCTCCTGGCGATTGAGTTGTCACTGTATGCCAGTTCATTTGCGATATGTGAAGATGCGACGAAATTAGCTAAACGCCGATGAAGTTGGTACTCTGCAGGATGAATTATTCTGTCGTCGCAGTTGGGGTCGAAGAATCTGGGTTGGATCCGTCTTTTTGCTTTTGTCGGCTTTGCGTAGCGATACGCAATATAGTATTGCGTATCGACGTTAGAACAGCAACGGCATTGAAGGGTTTAACAATAAAGCCGACCACACCCCGACTTTGCGCGGCTTGTATCACTTCCGCATCGAGCTTTGCCGACACCAAAAAAATTAAGGCTTTTGGCAATTGTTCATGTAAGGTCTCAAGCAAAGTTAGTCCGCTTTGATCTGCTTCACCAATATCCACACAGACAATTTGGGGATGTAGTTTGACCATCTTAGCTAGATTGGTCGTGCTGTAGTTACCATCCCCAACCACTTCATGTCCACCATTAGCGAGTACCGTCGCCAGTAAATTACGGGCAACGGCTTGATTATCAAGAATATAGGCTCTAAGCATGGGTAGCGATCATAAAAATGATTTCTATCATCATAGTGTAAAAATATTGACTTGTATTAACAAAAACGAGGAAACAACGCTATTCGATGGGTTGAACTCTAGTCGACTGCTATTTTGCGTTTCCCGGCTTCGCGTTCTTTACGTAACGATTTAACCATTGGTCTTGTTCCCACAACATATGCAATAGAGACTCGCGGGCGCGGTAAATATGGCTTTCATAAGGCAGCATGACCAAACGTGAAGGCGTGCCCAAACCTTGCAAAGCCTGATACATGCGTTCGCTTTGCATAGGGAAGGTGCCGGGATTATTGTCGTCTTCACCGTGAATTAGTAGCAGAGGTTCTTCAATTTCATCCGCATAATTAAACGGCGACATTTCTTGATAAGTATCGAAGGCTTTCCAATAATTACGATCTTCAGACTGGAAGCCAAAAGGCGTCAGGCTGCGATTATAGGCACCAGAACGAGCAATCCCGGCTTTGAATAAATTGGTGTGCGCGAGCAAATTGGCAGCCATAAAAGCGCCATAGCTATGTCCACCAATCGCGATTCTATGACGGTCAGCAACACCCAATCTGACCACTTCATCGACGGCTGCTTCGGCGTTCATTTTAATTTGTTCAATGAAAGTATCGTTCGGTTCTTTGCGTCCTTCGCCAATAATTGGCATCGCAAAGCCATCCAATACCGTGTAACCCCGCGCCAGCATCACTTGCGGCCCTTGTACATTGATACGATTGAATTTATAAGGGGAGCCATTCACTTGTCCGGCACTTTCTGCCGATTTAAATTCCCTTGGATAGGCCCACATCAACATAGGGCGCGGACCGTCGCGCTTTTCGTCATAGCCGGGCGGCAAATATAAAGTGGCAGTTAAACTGACACCATCGGCGCGCTCATAATGAATTTGACGACGTTGAATGCCGCGAAATTTCGGACTCGGATGTGGGTAATTGGTCAGCACTCGGGGCGCGGCATTACCCGCCAAGTTGCGCAAAAATAAATTCGGTCTTTCATCCGCAGCTTCACGGCTCGTAATAATTTGATGCCCCTGATCATCCAGTATGCCTAAGACTTCTTCGTAATACGGTGCTTTAGAACGCCATAGGCGTATTGTTTTTTCGGTTGGCAGATAATAACGATCAAGGAAAGGCCGATCTCCTTCTGGACTAGCACCAACACCGGTCATGAACATCGATTGTTCATCCGAGGTCAGACGGATCACTGAGCGCCCATATTGGTTCAATTCCATCACCGGGTTGCCATGATGACTGTATTGGTCTTCAATTTTACGGCTAAAGAGCAGCTCAGGCTTGGTGTTGGGCGCACTTGGCTGAATTCGCCAAGTACGGGTTTCGCGGGTTTTTGCCCAGTTTTCCGTGACCAAGGCCAAGTGATCGTTACCCCATAACACCTGATTGAAGCGCCAGCCTAAATCCATCAGCTTTTGCGGTGCTCCGGCAAACGGCGCACCGTGTTGCCACAACACGTCCGACACCCGCGAATTGGCATCGGGATCACCGCCACCTTGCGCTTCTAGCCAATATAAGGTCGCGGGTTGATCACTACGCCAACCAAAATTACGCGGCCCCGCCTGCACTGCATCATTCGCGCTGGGCAAACGTTCACGCATCACGATTTCCGCGATAGTTTTTAACCGCTTGCCATCAATCCCCCAGACTTCGATGAGTTGTCCGAAACGCTCGAGCGGCAATTGATAGGAATAAGGGCGCTTTAATTGCGTGGTTAATACCCATTTGCCATCAGGTGAAGACTGTACTTTCGAGAGCGTCATCGCAGGTCCAAAACGACGCACGCTGCCATCCATTTGTACAATCGCTAACTGGGTTTGCAATTGCCAATCCAGCATATCGGCATCATGTGGATTTCTTAATAAATCTGGATAAGTACGCGTTTGCGCAAGCTTACCACCACGGGTTTCCTGCATATTTGGACCGCTCGGTACCCGCGACTCACGCGGTGCCGCTTTTTGTCCACGCGGTAATAGACGCACCATTAACTGGTCGCTGCCATTTAGCCAAGAAAATCCTGATCCCATCACTGCGTTTAATTTTTCCGAAATCAAACGATGTGCGCTCGCTTGTCTCACATCCAGAATCCAGAGTTCAACGCCATTGCGCCCCCAAACACTAAACGCCAGCCATTTCTCATCGGCGGACCACGCCATATCCGCAATTTTTACTTGTGCGGGCAAACCTGTGACTGCACGAGTTTTACCGCTCGCTATATCAAGCAAACTCAAGCCATCACTAAAAGCGGTTCTGGTGGCGGCACGCAAAGTTGGGTGGACTCGTATGCCAGCCAATTTCAGTTCTGGCTGAGCGACTTCTGCTATCGTCGGTACACCCGGAATACTGACCAATAAACCGGTCTTATTTTTGGGGCCGAGACGAAATTCAGGGCCGCGTGGAGCATCGACCAAAGCCTGCAATTCAGCGGCGGGAAATTGATAACGGGTATCACTGGCAAACCCTGAATTTGCCGTCATGACCAGCACAGCAATTATCAAGAATAAGCGACTAGGGGAAAAATTTGACGACATTACTGCGTCCTTATGAATTCATCTGTCTCAGCATCGCCAGCAAATAGCTCGGCGAAAACGCAAAGCATGCATTATAAAGAGAATTGCGTCAGCGATTGTTGAAGACTAGTGTCAAGCCTCGATAAGAGACTTATTTGGCAATTAAAAAAGTTAAATAATGATGAATAGCATAGTTGCACATCAAAAAAACAGGGCCCTTGTTGTTTTGCCTGATACCAGCTGGTAAAAAATGCTAATCCTGAATGATTTACTCAGCTTTAAGAAGTAGACTATGCGAAATTAATCTGCGCTCTCCAATCAATGGATGTCCCATGTCTGAATTGAATCACGAACAAATTGCCCAAAGGCTACAACACCTCACTGAGCTTAGTGCGGCACTGAATGGTTTGGAAGATATTGATGCGCTGTTAGAACGCATCTTACAAACTGCGAAAAATCTGACCCATGCAGATGGCGGCACCTTGTACCGGCTAAACAAAGACAAGACGCACCTCGAGTTTGATATGGCGATCAATGACACACTGAAATTGCATGTAGGCGGTTCGCATCCGCACGCCAAAGATATGCGTTCAATCGCCTTGTTGGATGAGCACGGCAATCAAAATTTACATGCTGTGGTGGCGTATGCCGCCAATCTTAAACAATCCGTTCGCATTGCGAACGTCTACGAAGCGGATTTGTTCAATTTTTCCGAGATGCGTCGTTTCGATGAACTCAATGGTTACCGTTGCCAATCACTGTTGACAGTGCCGATGCTCAATCATGAATCTGAACTGATCGGCGTTTTACAATTAATTAATGCGATTGATCCGCAGAATAAGCAGATCACGGCGTTT
Source organism: Undibacterium sp. Ji22W (assembly GCF_049340305.1). Classification (NCBI taxonomy): domain Bacteria; kingdom Pseudomonadati; phylum Pseudomonadota; class Betaproteobacteria; order Burkholderiales; family Oxalobacteraceae; genus Undibacterium; species Undibacterium sp. Ji22W. Next base: position 1,012,294 of record NZ_JBMPOU010000002.1, read on the forward strand.
ACCGATACTGATCAAGGATTTATTGAAGCTTTGGCCTCACAAGCAGCAATCGCCTTAAGCAACCAAGAACTTATTTTTCAACTCGAAAATTTGTTTGAATCTCTGGTCAATTTAATCAATATCGGCATTGACGAGAAATCGCCGAATACAGGGCGCCATTGTCAGCATGTGCCGGAACTGACCATGATGCTGGCCGACGCGGTTCATCGCAGTCAAATTAAGCCCTTCCAACATTTCCGCATGACTGAACGCGACCGACGTGAATTATGGATGGCGGGCTTGCTACATGATTGCGGCAAAATCACGACGCCAGTACATGTCATAGAAAAATCGACCAAGCTCGAAACCATCTTTGATCGCATACATTTAATCGATGCGCGCTTTGAAATCCTGCGACGCGATGTGGAAATCGCCTATCTGAAAAACGGCGCTCAACACGATCACAACAACACCTCCTCACTTGCGGCAATGCAAGCCGAGCTGGCGCAAATAGAGAACGACAGAGCCTTCTTAAAGCATGCGAATATCGGTGCTGAACGTATGAGCGACGACGATCAGCAAAGAGTGCAAAAAATCGCTCAACGCAGTTGGGTCGATAGTCATGGTATGCGACACCATTTACTCAATGCGGAAGAAACAGAAAACCTTACTATTAAGGGCGGCACCTTAACCGCAGACGAGCGCAAAATCATTAATAATCACATCGCCGTAACCATACGCATGTTAGAAGCCCTGCCTTGGCCAAAGCATCTGAAAAATGTGCCGGAGTATGCTGGTGGTCACCACGAAAGGATGGATGGCAAAGGCTATCCACGTGGCTTACGTGGCGATCAAATGTCAGTGCAAGCGCGCATTATGGCGATTGCCGATATTTTTGAGGCCTTATCTGCCAAAGATAGGCCGTACAAGACAGGGAAGACCTTAACCGAATCGTTAGACATACTCGGCAAATTCGCCTTAAACGGCCACATCGATCCTGATTTATTCCAAGTCTTCGTGCAAGAAAAAGTGTATTTGCAATATGCGCAAAAATTCATGGATAGCGCACAGATCGATAATGTTGATGAGACGAAAATTCCAGGCTACAGCCTGACCCGCTCCGATCCTGTCTGACTCGAGTGACGGAATATGAAAAATCTTGGACGCTTTATTCATATTTTTAGCTTCTTGTTTATGTTACTGACAGCATTTGAATTACGCTATCTCAATTTGTTCGGCAGCCTCGATTTTCGGTTATCGGATTATCTGGTTCGGCTACACGCCAGCACATTACGTGCCGATCCGGACATCATCATCGTTAACATTGACGATGCCAGCTTGGCTGGGATGAATGCGAGTGTCGGTAACTGGCCATGGCCGCGCTCGGTACATGCAGAATTGATCGAGGGAATCGCTAAACAACAGCCGCTTGCAATCGTATTTGACCTCACGTTTGAACAAAAAGACGTGTATCGACCAGAGAGTGATGCACGCTTCAATGAAGCCTTACAAACCCTGAAGCAAGATCATCAGAAAATATTTTTTCCCATGATACGGCGCCCGGTGGAAAGCGATAAACAAGGCGATTTACTAACAGACATCGCTGTGCCGCTGGGCTTAATCAAAACGGATCGAGCACAAGTTAATGCCCGTGCGGCGTTTCAAGCACCATTAGCGATTGATCCAAGTCTATGGCAAGTCGGCACAATCAATTTTCATAAAGATGAAGACGGGGTAGGACGGCGTTACAACTTGTACACCGACGTATATGGCTGGTTGGCTCCCTCATTGCCAGCTAAAGTAGCAACAGCACTCAGTTACCCTGTGCCACAACAAAGCAATATGCTACTGGCATGGCGCGGCGAAAAATTTCCGTTTAAGCGAATTTCTTACGCCGATTTGTATCACGATTTTGAACGTGAGAAACCACAGCGAGATCCACGGGAAATGCGTGGAAAAATCGTTGTGATCGGTACCGATGCATCTGCGCTGCACGATATTCGTGTCACCCCTATCGATAGCCTATATTCGGGCTTAGATATACTCGCGACAGCCATCGACAACCTAAAAAACCAACGTACCATGCAAATTTTGCCGGGCTGGATTTCATTGGCTGCCTGCATGACTTTACTGTTGGCAGTGTATCTATGCTTTTGGCGACGGGTTAATGCTTTGTATCCAGGATTGGCTTTGCTCGCCATCTCAGTATTAAGTGTTGTCGGCAGTTACTTTGCGTTATCCGCTTTACTCTTGGTACCTGTGATCACACCTTTACTTCTTATTTGGATTTATTATTTTTCGCTAGCTTTGCGCGAGTATTGGTTAGAACGTTTATCTCGCCAGAAGACCGTGCAATTATTTAGCCGCTTTGTGAATCCGCATGTGGTCAAGGAATTAGTCTCATTCGAGGGCTTAAGCCGAGCGGGTGAAAGCCGCGAGATTACCGTGCTATTTTCGGATATTCGTGGTTTTACCAGCTTGTCAGAAAACCGCACACCGCAAGAAGTCGTGAGCCTGCTCAATCGTTATTTTTCGTTGCAGGTCGAAGTCGTATTCCGGCATGGTGGCTCTCTCGATAAATTCATCGGCGATTGCATTATGGCGTTTTGGGGCGCTCCGCTTGATGACGCAGAACATGCCTTACACGCGGTACAGGCAGCGCTGGAAATGGCCGATGTTTTGCAACAGTTCAAGCGTGAACTCGGCGACCTAGAAGCGGATTTCGATGTGGGCATAGGCTTGCATTCCGGCTCCGCGGTGGTGGGCTTGATTGGTTCTGAACAACGTAAAGAATATACGGCGATTGGTGACACCGTGAATCTAGCCAGTCGTATCGAAGGTCTGACTAAAGGTATCTCGCGTATTTTGGTCTCACGTGAGACCATGTTGTTATGCAGAGACAAACTTGACTTTCAAGCCTTGGGTTCCTATAAGGTGAAAGGTCGAGAACAAGAAGTCGAATTATTTGCCCCCGTTTCACCTAATCAGGGAGAAATCACATGAAGCAAAATAGCAAACTTTGGCTACTGCTGGCGGCCTTGCCGCTGTGCGTTAGCTATCAGCCGTGTTTGGCACAAAGTAACCCCAGTAACACGGCTAATTCCAACCAGCAAGCCAGTGTGGTTCGGCCAACCGAACTCAAAGCGCAGGCGTTTAGTGACGCTGCTACCATCAAGGTTTTGCCTGAGAATTTAAAAATCGATGTCTTATCGCGCAAAGCAAGCTGGATGGAAGTTAAGGCGCAGGGCACTTTAGGCTGGGTGAAGATGCTGAGCCTGCGTTTTGATAATAAAGTCACGAGTTCCGGTAGTATCGGCGACGCCGCTAAAGGTCTATTTGATGCGGCTAAAACTGGCGGCAGTAGTAGCGTCACTACGGGTGCCAAAGGTTTCGACAAGGAAAAATTCAGTAATCCAACACCGAATCCCGAAGCCTTTGCGAAAATGAAGCAATTCACAACGCCAAAAGGGGATGCAAGCAATTTCGCAAAACAAGAAAAGCTGAACGAACAACAGCAAACTTATCTCAAAGCACCAGGAGATAAATCATGAGAATGCCTTCCTTATCCCTGATTGCCTTGGCGATCGCCAGTGCATTGACGATCAGCGCTTGTGCGAATGTCAGCGGTTTAAAAATCAATAATTTTGATATTGGCAAAACCTTGAGTGCTGCCAATAGCGCTAAGAATGCCATCGTGCCACTTACAGAAACGGAAGAGATTGCGCTGGGCGAGGGCATCGCTAGCAATCTATTAGGTTTGGCACCTCTGCATACGGATCGCGAAGTACAACGATATGTGAATACGGTCGGTCGCTGGATCAGTATGCATAGCGAACGACCTGATTTGCCTTGGACTTTCGCCGTACTCGATACGGATGAAGTAAATGCCTTTGCTGCGCCCGGCGGTTATGTCGTGATGACAAAGGGTATGCTGATGAGGATGGGAAGTGAGGCAGAACTGGCCGGCGTTCTCGGACATGAGGTGGCGCATGTCGTACGCAAGCATCATCTGAACGCGATGCAAAAAAGTAGTGCCATGAGTGCCGTCAGAGATGGCTTAGATGTGGCGATTACGGCGAAGAATGGCAATCCAAACGTGTTGAAAGTCTTATCCGTCGGCACCGCGCTTTATGCACGTGGTTTAGATAAAGAAGATGAGTATGAATCCGACCGCATGGGCGTGGTGTTGGCAGCGCGCGCTGGCTATGATCCTTTCGGTTTACCTGCAGTATTACATACACTGCAAAAGGTCAATAGCAGCGATGAGGGGATGCAACTCTTGTTTCAAACTCATCCGAAGTTATCAGATCGTCTCGCGCAATTAGATGGAATTATGGGCAAAGATTTTGATCGCTATGATAATCTGCCAAGTGTGCAAAGGCGCTTTGAAACGGTCATGGCGCGCATAAAAGACGGCAAAAAATAACTTTTCACGTGATCTGATCCTAAAAATTCAAGCCCAATTTTTAGGATCAAATCAAAAGAAAGTGAACCCGGATGATCGATCAAACAGTCCTCGAGCAAACCCTACAGGATGGCACTCGGAGACAATTAGAGATAAAGATTTAGCCCCAGGCTGTGACACATAGGGCTCTGCGCTCCACTCCTGCATAAGCAATTCGACAGCGCTATGCCTAGCCCGCTCTGGAGACTTTGCCCAAACAACTCGAGTTGTGAAGAAGCCGGTAATATCCGGCTCTTCGGCTGACGACCCAACACTTAGTCCATTGCCTTCGATTAGGACGCTATAGAACGTCATTTCAGAAGCGAGCTAACAACTTAGCGCTCGATTGCCAACGCAACACCCATACCGCCACCGATACACAAACTTGCCAGACCTTTTTTAGCATCGCGACGTATCATTTCGTGGATCAGGCTGACCAAGATACGGCAACCAGAAGCGCCAATCGGATGACCGATTGCAATCGCGCCACCGTTCACGTTAATCTTGCTGGTGTCCCAACCCATTTCACGATTCACGCCAATGGCTTGAGCGGCAAAGGCCTCATTGATTTCCATCAAATCGACTTCCTCATGTGTCCAGCCGGCTTTTTTCAAACACAACTGCGCGGCAGGAACTGGCCCCAAGCCCATGATACTCGGATCGATACCGGCAGAAGAGTAGGCCTTAATCTTTGCCAACACTGGCAAACCTAATTCTGCAGCCTTTTTTGCGGACATCATAATCACAGCGGCGGCACCGTCATTCAGACCGGAAGCATTACCGGCAGTCACCGTACCCGCCTTATCAAACGCGGGGCGCAAAGCAGCTAGTGAATCGAGAGTACAACCATGTTTGATGAATTCGTCCGTATCAAACACGGTTGTGCCTTTCTTACTGACGATTTCATAGGGAATAATTTCATCGACAAACTTGCCCGCCTTTTGTGCAGCTTCGGCTTTATTTTGTGAAGCTAGGGCAAATTGATCTTGCTCTTCGCGTGTAATGCCATGTTTTTTGGCGACGTTTTCTGCCGTGATACCCATGTGATATTGGTTATAGACATCCCATAAACCATCAACAATCATGGTATCGACTAATTTTGCATCGCCCATGCGGAAACCATCACGAGAACCGTTTAAGACATGAGGTGAGGCACTCATGTTTTCCTGACCACCTGCGATAATGATCTCAGCGTCACCCGCCATAATCGCTTGCGCGGCTAAATGCGTTGCCTTTAGTCCGCTGCCGCAGACTTTATTGATCGTCATTGCCGGCACCATAGTTGGCAGTCCCGCACGAATTACGGCTTGGCGAGCAGCATTCTGACCAACACCTGCAGTTAACACCTGACCTAAAATCACTTCACTAATAGCCTCACCGCTCAAACCAGATTTTGCTAGCAAGGCTTTAATCACATGCGCACCTAAATCGGATGCCGCAACTTTAGCCAATGACCCACCAAATTTACCAACCGCGGTGCGTCCAGCGGCGACGATTACGACTTCTTGCATGTGAAACTCCCTAAAGGTTAACGTCAAGCTTGCAGTGAATCCATAAGATTACACCAGTCTGTAATGCTTGGCGCGGATTTACCAGAGAAAATATTGCGCCGCATCAGAATTGCTGATTTTTTATGCAAGTACTTTTTATAGTGCAAAAATCGCATTGGTATGGAATCACCATTTGAACGAACATTTGGGCGAAAAAAAAGCTCCCTTATCAGAGAGCTTTTTTCTTGGGAGTCGCGCTTATCGCGCCTTGATTATTCGAACAAGTTTAACTGCACTTGTGGCCGAAGTTTTCGACTCCGTAGTCGTTTAGCGCTTGGCTTGACCGCACGCTGATCGCCTACATTACTTCTTTTTAGCTGTTGTCGTTGCTTTTTCAGCTGCTTGTGTGAATTGCTTAGTAGCATTCGCCAAGTTGTCTTCCAAAGTTGAAACAGCTTGTTTGGTTGTCTTTGACAATTGCTCGTAGCCTGCGTTGATGTTACCAACAACAGATTTCAACGCTGTCACAGCCTGCTCGGAACCAGCTGGCGCATTTTTTGTGACTTCGTCGATCAAAGAAACAACTTTTGCGTTTGTTTCAGCAATATGAGATTCCACTGCTTTAGTAAATTCTTGTTGTGTTGCTGAAGTGATCGTTGCCAAATGACGGCCGTATGCCAATGCTTTTTCTGCATTTGGTTTAGCTTGAGCAGAAGCCAAAGCGATCAACTCTTGCGCGTCTTTTGCATTCAACAGTTGTTGAGTTGCTGCAGTACCTTCTTCGAAAGTTGCTTTAGCAGCATTCACGTTCAAAGAAACGAACTGTTCCAAGCCTTCAAATGCTTTTTGGTTCAATGCTGTGATTGCAGCAAATTGCGCTTCCAAGTTAGTCTTAGTAGCAGCGATAAATTGTTCTGGTGTTGTGTACATGGAATTCTCCGGTAAGTTGACGAGTCAGATTGACGATTCGGTTTGAATCAAAATGGCAGTGAGTCCCAAAAAATCTTTAAACATGGTGCACCGCAACAATTCGCATTTTACTGACTATTTTTTAAGCGTCAAGCTTTTTTTGTGCATTGCATCAAAATAGTTGATAAGTCGGTGAATTTATTGATTTTGAGCCAATATTTCCTTTGTTTTTCAAGGGTTTAGCCTGAAGTCTTTGCATATCGACAATACCAAGTAATTCGCAAGATCAGGCCATGCAACCCATCCTGTTCGCCGTCAAGGACTTTTACAAATAGTTTTCCAATTCTAATAAGCGACGCTTATTCTCCAGACCGCCAGCGTAGCCTTGCAAATCACCATTGGCGGCGATCACGCGATGGCAGGGAATGACGATCGATAGAGGATTGCGACCATTCGCAGCACCCAAGGCGCGGATCGCTTTCGGTTTGTTAATTTGTTTTGCAAGGGCAGCATAACTACAGGCATTGCCATAGGGTATCGTGCGCAGAGCCTGCCAGACTTCTTGTTGAAATGGCGTGCCTTGCGTGCAATCTAGCGGCAAATCAAAGTTTTGTAATTCACCCGCGAAGTAGGCATCAAGTTGATATGCTGCGCGCTGTAATAGTGCGTCGTTTGAATCTAACTGCCAAGCTGGATCAAACTGAAAATGTCTATGCTCTGGAAAATACACGCCAGCCAGACCATGTTCGCTGGCAACCAAGTGCAGTGCACCAAAAACACTTGGATGGATAAGATATTTCTTCATATTAAAATTTCCCGCTTCAATTTTTGGTCTGCATTCAAACAATCAATCGTTATCGCCAAATCTTGTTAGCCAAATTATATTGATAAGGATTGCCACAACAGAAGTGCTGCATAGCTACGCCACGGCGACCAAGTCTCGGCGCGCAACAATAAATGTTTCTCATTACAGCGTGCGCTTAGGTCATCACTCGCCGCCTTCTGCAACCCCAAATCACCAGCGGGAAACGCATTCGAAAAACGCAACGCTCGCATCGCAATGTATTGCGCGGTCCATTCTCCAATACCGGGCACGGCTTTTAAGTGTTTAACGACCTCATTCAATTCCATCCCAGGCGCTGTTTGTAATCCACCCGCTACCGTAAAACGGGCAAACTCTTGTATGGTCGCGGCACGCTTCTTAGGCACGCCTATACTCGCGATGTCTTCAATGCTTAAGGTCGCTAATTTTTCTGGCGAGGGGAAGTGATGTGTCACTTCTGACCACGGCGTTATTATCGGCTCACCAAATCTTTGCACTAAACGACCCGAAACGGTGGTCGCTCCAACCACGCTGACCTGCTGGCCTAAGATTGCTCGAATCGCCAATTCAAAAGCATTAAAACTGCCGGGTACTCGTAAACCCGGTGTACGAGTAATTTGTTGTGCCAACAGAGGATCTTTCTGTAAGTGTTGAGCGATCAATACAGGATTGGCCTCAACATCAAATTGTTGGCGAATTTGTGATAGTAGTGGAAGCAGGACTGTACTTAAACTGGGAGCGATATCGACTTGTAATTGTTGCTTATCGGCTAAATGGCTGACCTGAACCCAACCTTGTTTGCCTTCAATTTGCACACTACGGCGATACCAAGCTTGCTGTAAATCGACGTGCTCAAGACCCGCCATCGCACGTCCATGCAAGTAGTGCAACAAAGCTGCCCAAGCATAAGGTGGACGATATGCAAGTCGTAATGAAATCCCTTGATGGGGACCTGATGTTATGGGCTGACGGCGTATCGATGCTGGAGTCATTTTATAACGTGCCTCAAACAAAGCATTAAAGCGGCGCACACTTCCGAAACCTGCCGCAAATGCAATCTCCGTCATACTCAACTGTGTCTCCTGCAGTAATTTTTTGGCGAATAATAGTCGCTGGGTTTGTGCCAACGCAATTGGACCGACACCGAATTCTTGTAGCATCACGCGGCGCAACTGACGGGAAGACAATCCAACCTGTTGCGCAAAGGTTTCAACACTGCACTCGTTGAGGCTACCGCCGCGTATTTTTTCCCATATCGCATGCGCTAGATTTTGTTGCAAGTTATAGGGTGCCAATTCAGGGCGACAACGCAAACATGGACGAAAACCAGCCTCTTCTGCAGCAGCTTGTGAACTAAAAAAGATACATGAACTCTGACGTGGTGTTTTCACCCGACAAATTGGACGACAATAGATTCCTGTCGTTTTGATTCCGGCAAAAAAAACGCCATCAAAACGAGCATCTTTCGCAGCAAGCGCCCGATAATAGTCTTGCTCATAAGAGAAATTGGGCGGCTGTATTTTTGTCATTTTTTAAGTTAAGGATAAATTTATCCGTAATAGGTATATAAAACAGGAAAGATAATTCAATCGCGTATAAAGTAAAGAGGCAGGAAGTGCGACTAGCTTAAACCGGAATATAACGCGGCATCTAGCCGTTTTCGGACGAACAAGTGTGCTACAAAATTATAATGACCAAAATACATCGCAGGTGACTAGAAATATATGAATGAGCTCATCTCGCGCATAGAATCCTGTTCCAGACGCCATCCGCATCTGGCGATGATTTTATTCCAGCGACTCGAACAATCCGCCTATCAAGAAAAACGTTTATCGCTAGCCTTAGATGCTCTGGTTCGTCGCTTTTTTATTGTTGAGCGCCTCGGTCAAGCGAGCAGCTTAAATGATGAACTCTATAGTGGGTTGCAAAGCGCCGAAAATAGCGGTCTAACCTACCAGGCTGGACGCCTCATGCTGTGCCTGGGCAGAATCCGGTATACCGAGGGAATCTATAACGAAGCAATTCGGTTTTGGACGCGCTGTATCGATTTGTGCCGAATTACGCATGATACCGAGGTCTTAATTGAGGCAAGAATAGGACTAGGTCAAATTTACGACGCCCTAGGAGATTGGGAAACCGCGGCGCGTATCTTGCAAGACATAGGTCAAATACTAGAAACTTTTGACCGCCCCTATCTGAAAAGTAAGCAAGCAATTAATCTGGGTGTAAATAACCTGAACATCGGTAAGTACGCACTTGCCAGAGACTTATTCAAAGAAGCTATCGCCCAGGCAAAGCGCGGCAATATTACCGAATACATTGCAGAAGCGCATTGGTATCTAGGCGTTCTAGCACATCGTGAACAAAATTTTAATTTAGCTTTTGACGAAGTTCACTACGCGCTTCAATTAGCATCGACTTGCCATTATCCATGGCTGTTAAGCGCCGCCGCGAACACCTTAGGCGAGCTTTATGCTGCACAGAATCAAACAGAGCTGGCTATCAGCACCTATCTTGAAGCCTTAAATTATGCAGAGAGAAATGGCTCTCGCGCACAACGTGCACTGTGCTGCGAAGCCTTATCTGCTTTGTATGAACGTAGCGGGCAAACCCAATTAGCCCTGAATTTCGCCCGCTCTCATCATCAATTAAGCAAAGAGATCGCCGATCTCAGCATCATCGATAAATTTACCCAGTTGCGCGAATACGATTTATCAAAAAAACCGCCCGTAGAACTATTGCTGGACTTGTCTTCCAATAGTCAATTAGAAGAGAAAACCCTAAGCGAAGCTTTACGTACTATCTGTGAAGAAGCGCTGCAAATCTTACGGGTGGACTTTATCTGCTTATGGCTCAAAGATCGGCAACGGTTGCGTTGCGAAATGCTTGCCGGTGCTTTGCCCCTGAGTTTTGAAATAGGCAAATGTTTACACCAACAAGATTATCTGAGGTACTTCCAAGTCATCCAGAATTTACACGCTCCTATCGCTACGCATGACTTGCGAATTCATCCTGCAACGAATGAATTAGCCAGCATCTATGAGGGTGCCGAGTTATGTTCGCTATTAGAAATTTCGGTACGATTACACGGTAATCAAATTGGCGTACTCAGTTTCGGTAAAGCACAACAGCGAAAAAACTGGACTCGCGAAGACCTTCTATTTGGTAGCCATATCGCAAATTTAATACAGCAAGTCCTTAGCTTGGACGAATACAGGCAAGCACAAAGCCGGCTGGAAAACCGCGTCGCTGAACGCACCAAAGAACTTCAAGCCAGAACCGAATTGCTACGTACCGCGCATCAGAATATTTTTATTCTTAGTGAAATCGGTAGAGAAATTACATCGCAGCTTGATCGAGAAAGCATCATTAGTACTTTGTACCGGCATGTCCACAAATTAATGCCGGCAGAATTACTGTCGGTAGGTATCTATAAGGCCGAACAAGGCATGATTGATTTTCCCTGCAATATTTTGCGTGGTAAAAATTTATTGCCCTATCACCGCAATTTACAGGATCCCGACTTACTGTCCGTTTGGTGTATTCAACATAAAAAAGCCATTTACATCAACGATATTCATGAAGACTATTTGCACTACATCGGAATCGAGGGTCTGGACAAATTGGTTGCACCAGAGGCATTCGATGCAGAGCACGAAGCGTTCTCTCCCGTTTCCTTAATTTACGTACCGCTGATCGTTAAAGACCGCCTTCTCGGTTTGCTCTCGATGCAAAGTGGCCAACGGAATGCGTTTGAACGTATGCATGTCGATATGTTGACGACCTTAGCTGCGTATACCGCCGTGGCGTTTGATAATGCAGATACCTATCAACAGCTCTCATCGGCACAACAACTATTGATGTCGAAGGAAAAGCTCGCAGCACTGGGTGCTTTGGTCGCTGGTATTGCTCATGAGATCAATACCCCCTTAGGCAATTGCCTATTGACTGCAACAACCTTAAAAGAAAGCTCGACGAAATTTATCCGTCAATTTACTGAAGGCAGTTTAAAGCGCTCAGAGTTCACCCATTTCACGGGCATTTTGAACGAAGCCAATGACATGTTAATGCGCAATTTACTCAATGCCAGTGAACTCGTTAGCAGCTTTAAACAGGTATCGGTAGATCAAACTAGCCAACAAAGGCGCACGTTCAACTTGCTCAAAACTAGTCAGGAAGTCGTGCGTACCATGCAAAGTCGTATCAATAAACAAGGCCATCAAATACAAATCGAGATTCCCGAGGCAATTGTCATTGATAGCTACCCCGGACCATATGGGCAGGTGATTACGAATTTTATCAATAATGCTTTACTACATGGTTTTGAAGATCAAACAGATGGTCTGATGCGCCTGCGTGCCAGCCAGATTGATCATCAACACGTCAAAATATGTTTTAGTGATAATGGAGCGGGTATATCTACTGAACATCTACGGCGCGTATTTGATCCCTTCTTCACCACCAAACTTGGACATGGAGGTAGCGGTTTGGGAATGAATATTGTGCACAATATTGTGACGGATTTGTTAGGTGGCAGTATTAATGTCGAAAGCGCTATTGGAGCAGGTACGACTATTACCTTAATCCTGCCAGTCAATACCCTAAATACCATCACAGGACCCAATTAGGGTTGTCGCATCTCGTAGAAAATAGCAATGTCATAAAAAAACGCCTCTCATTTGACTGAGAGGCGCGAAGTCCCACCAAGAACCGTTGTGCTGTATTTTTTCTTAAGCAGCAAAATTGCCTGCGAATTTCCTTAACTGATTAGGAGTGGTAAGCAGACTCACCATGACTTGTAATATCCAAGCCTTCACGCTCTTCATCTTCTGGTACGCGCAAACCGATGACCAGATCAACCAATTTGTAAGCAATAACCGAAACGACGGCCGACCATAAAATCGTCACACCAACTGCGGTTGCTTGTGTTGTGACTTGGCCAACGATACTGTAAGCATCGGCAGACATTTTGTTGGTGACATAATCAAAAATACCTTGACCACCCAATGCCGGTGAAGCAAAGACACCAGTCAACAAAGCTCCCAGGATACCGCCTACACCATGGACGCCAAATACGTCCAGCGAATCATCCGCACCGAGCAATCGTTTCAAGCCATTCACGCCCCACAAGCAGACAAAACCGGACGCCAAACCAATCAATAAACCGCCCATAGGACCGACAAAGCCGCAGGCTGGCGTGATGGCGACCAAACCAGCAACAGCACCGGAGGCCGCGCCCAACATGGAAGGCTTACCTTTGCTCATCCATTCGCCAAATACCCATGAGACAGTCGCGGCAGCAGTCGCCAATAGAGTATTGACGAAAGCGAGGGCAGCAATATCATTCGCTTCATATGCAGAACCCGCATTGAAACCAAACCAACCCACCCATAACAGGGATGCGCCGATCATCGTCATCGTTAAAGAATGTGGTGCCATCGCTTCTTTACCGTAACCGACACGCTTGCCTATCATGAAAGCACCGACCAAACCAGCGACCGCCGCATTAATATGAACCACCGTGCCGCCAGCGAAATCAAGTGCCCCCATTTGGAACAAGAAGCCTGCCTTCGCTGTTTCTGTCGCCAATGTCGCTGCATCTTTAATGGCATCCGGACCAGTCCAGAACCACACCATGTGGGCAATCGGCAGGTAACTGAAAGTAAACCAGATCACAACAAATGCCAGCACCGCTTTGAACTTCGCACGCTCTGCAAACGCACCGATAATCAAACCGCAAGTAATAGCGGCAAAGGTCGCTTGAAATGCAGCGAAGACAAATTCTGGCAGTACGACGCCCTTAGAAAATGTCGCGGCGGTAGTGAAGGTCGCTTGTACCGGATCCCAAATACCCTGTAACAATACGCGGTCAAATTTACCGATAAAACGACCACCTTCTGTGAAGGCTAAGGAGTAGCCATAGATACACCACAGTACGATGATGACTGCAAAAATCATAAACACTTGCAGCAATACGGACAGCATATTTTTGGCGCGCACTAAGCCACCATAAAACAAGGCCAAACCTGGAATTGCCATCATAGTGACTAACAAGGTCGCAACTAACATCCAAGCTGTGTCGCCCTTATTGGCAGTTGGTGCAGGTGTTGCTGGAGCAGCTGCGGGTGCCGCCGGAGTTGCAACACCTGTCGCCGCTGTTGACGCGCCGTCGGTCGCACTGGCGGCTGGTACAGGAATACTGGCTGCTTCCGTTATTGCGGCAGCAGTGACAGATGAACTGATAGCAGCACTTGCGCTTGCCGGCGTATCTTCTGCCTTTGCCACGGCATTTTGCGCCATCCCCAATGTCATTGCCATTGTCAATGAGCAGGCAGCTCCCGCGAAAAATTTCATTAATTTATTCATGTTTTGCTCTCGTCGATTAAAGTGCTTCGTTGCCGGTTTCACCGGTACGGATACGCACTACCTGTTCCAGGGAATATACGAAAATTTTGCCGTCGCCAATCTTGCCTGTACGTGCGGCGGTTTCGATAGCTTCAATGGCACGATCAACGATATTGTCTTCGACCGCTGCTTCGATTTTTGTTTTTGGCAAAAAATCGACGACGTATTCAGCGCCACGGTACAGCTCGGTATGCCCTTTTTGACGACCAAAGCCTTTTACTTCGGTCACAGTGATACCTTGCACACCTAATTCAGAAAGTGCTTCGCGCACTTCGTCCAACTTAAAAGGTTTAATAATTGCCGTAATCAGTTTCATGATGGTCTCGGTGATATTTTTAATTCGGTCAAAGGAAATTAGAACGCTTTCACTGCCGACAAAACCAAACTGGTCTTGCCAGTAAATTTGCCTGCCGGAGTGACATACAGCTTATCGCCAGCGCTGGTACCGATGACTGCTAAGCTGAAATTAACGCCAACCAATTCTTTGGTGACGCCGAGTTTCCAATCGTTATACGAATAGGAAGTATTGTTTTTGACGGTTTGACGACCGTAGTGCAAATTCAATGTGTAACCTTCACTCATTTCAATATTTGCGCCGAGATCCAGATAGCCACTGTTCTTGCTATTCACAAAGCCAAACAGATTAGTTACTGAGTGTGAGTATTTTGCATACACCGGACCGCTACTGATTTGGCCATAGATTTCGGTCGTGTTTGCGTCAGCAAAACCAGCGATATTTTTCAGACCGTTGCTAGGATAAACATAAGATAAAACTCCGAAATCGTAGTTCACATCTTTCGTTATTTCGCCACGCTTACCAGCATATAAATCCATTTCCAAATTGCCGTCGCCACCGGCATCTTTGGTCCATTTAATCGTGGATAACCAAGTACCTGCATAAAAGCCATTATTGTTATTGACGTAGTCAGCACCGCCTTGCAAAGCCGGTTGCAAACGTGTTTGCGAGATACCACGATAGCGATAATCACTGACGGCACCGAGGTTAAAACTCACTTCATGTTCTGGCTTGGCTTCCTGCGCGTTTGCAGTGCTAACCAGCATGCCATTTGCAAAACAACTACTGATGAGCGCACAAAATAAAATCTTTTTCATAGTGATTTTCCTGTTCTTCAAGATGGTTTCTAAATGGATGCATTGCTTGTTACTAAATAAAGCTAAATATTGCTAAATCTTTTCTTTGCGCTCATTTCTCTCACGTGAAGAATGTATAGCTACACAAAGGCTTTAATGAGCTACTAGCAGGACTCGTGCCAGTTTTATTGCGGTGCGCAAAATTGACAGGAAATGACGTAGGAAAATAGTAGTGGTATGCTCAAATCGGCTAGAGCACTCTGTGAGGCGGATCATTTTTCGAAAAAAGCTCAATGACGCGCTGGGTACACAAAATACCGAAACATAATATATAATTTGCATTTATTTATATTAATAACGGTTTTTTTGCACTAAAATGACGCAAAACTGATTCGAGAAAAATCTATAATGCACCGGAAATGCCCTTTTCCAGCAAATAATTTACTGTCAAGCAAGACATTACCCATTCACTATAGGAAATTTTTCATGGAACCGAATCAATTTTTCAATGACATGCAAACCAAAATGCAACAGGTTTTGGACAACTCGCCGGCCAAAGATATAGAAAAAAACGTCAAAGCATTTATGAGCCAAGGGTTTGCAAAGCTCGACTTAGTCACACGCGAAGAATTCGACATTCAGGCGGATGTACTAGCAAAGACCCGCAGCAAATTAGAAGCATTAGAAGCGCGAGTAACTGAGCTGGAAAACAAGTTAAGCGCCCCATAAACAGTCTTTTCACCATGTCAAGGCAGACTCGAGATCATGGCACTGGCAGTTCTTAAAAGTCGCGCCTTAAATGGCATGGAAGCACCGGAAGTCACTGTCGAAGTGCACCTCGCCAATGGCTTGCCCGCCTTCACCATCGTCGGTTTGCCTGAAACCGAAGTCAAAGAATCGAAAGATCGCGTACGCGCGGCTTTACAAAATGCACGCTTTGATTTCCCGGCTCAGCGCATTACAGTCAACCTAGCGCCAGCTGATTTACCAAAAGAATCAGGACGTTTTGATTTGCCAATTGCCTTAGGTATTTTGGCGGCGTCCGGTCAAATTCCATCTGATGCGTTGGATCAATATGAGTTTGCTGGTGAATTATCACTCTCCGGCGAACTCAGACCCATCCGTGGTGCCTTGGCGATGACTTTTGCCATCTGCAAAAGTGCGGAGCGCGATCAAATTCCTGCGCGTGCGTTTATGTTGCCTCAAGAAAATGCCGAAGAAGCAGCCCTCGTCAGTGAAGCACGTATTTTTCCCGCATTGAGCTTGTTACAGGTATGCGCCCACTTCGCTGGAATCGACGCAGAATCGAAGATCCAGCCTCATCGAAGTCAACCTCATCCAAGACAAACTAGCTATCTCGATTTTAGTGATGTTAAAGCACAAGGACAGGCGAAACGGGCATTAGAAGTCGCAGCCGCAGGTCGGCATAGCATACTATTAATGGGTCCTCCTGGTACCGGAAAATCGATGTTGGCGAGCCGATTTCCTGGTATTTTGCCAGGAATGACGGAGCAAGAAGCCTTAGAATCTGCCGCCGTACAATCGCTAAGCAGTGGGTTTGGAATAAGCAAGTGGAAACAAAGGCCATACAGAAATCCGCATCACACGGCATCGGCGGTAGCCTTAGTTGGTGGTGGCGGAACCCCACGACCGGGCGAAATTTCCTTGGCACATCATGGCGTTTTGTTCCTCGACGAACTTCCTGAATTTGACAGAAAAGTCTTAGAGGTATTGCGCGAACCTTTAGAATCCGGTCATATTCATATATCACGAGCAGCAAAACAAGCTTGTTTTCCGGCACGATTCCAATTAATTGCCGCCATGAATCCCTGTCCTTGTGGATACTTTGGACACAGCAATGGCAAATGCCGTTGTACACCTGACGCAGTAATACGCTATCAGGCGAAAATTTCTGGTCCTCTGCTCGACCGGATCGACATGCAAATTTCAGTCCAAGCCTTGCCACATGAAGATTTATTTACCCCAACCCAGGCTGAAAGTAGCAGTACGATACAGCAGAGGGTAGATGCAGCATTCCAACGTCAATTACAGCGTCAAGGAAAAGCCAATAATTTGCTAACGACGAAGGAAATTGATTTACATTGCCAGACCGATGGTGCGACTGAACAACTGTTACGCCATGCCATGTTAAAACTTAACTGGTCTGCACGTGCCTACCATCGAGTACTGAAAGTAGCGCGCAGCATTGCTGATCTGACGAATAGCCCACAAATTCAGCAAGCGCATGTGGCGGAAGCGATACAGTATCGGCGTGCATTGCGTGAAGCTTAATGTACCGCAATAAGAGTTTCGCAATTTTTTAGACTTTAGCTTACACTGTTACTTAGCAGTAAGTACTTTAGGCATGCATTACTGCAACATAACAAGCCTTTGTTCCATCTCCTTAGTTCTATTTCTCAATCTAAGTTTTTTAATTAGATTTCTTAGTTTTCATGAATAACGAACAAACAGCTGTTTGACAAACGTCAGAATGCGCTGAACTACGGCCAGTTTACTACAACAAAAGTCGAGGTTTTTAGATGAGTATCAAACGCAGAATTTGGGCACTCCCCATTATCGCTACGGTCATATTCGGTATCGGAATCGCCGCCAGCGTGTATTTTTCGACTACCGCGATGAATTCGATTAAGACTACCGAAAGAATCGATTATCCCGTCTTAGATCGTGCCAAGAATATTCAGGCTGACGTGCAGGGAATTGTCGATGCTTTGAAACAAGCGGTTGGTGAAGACGACAAAAAAGGTATCGATGCAGCTGGAGAACGTGCAAAAAAAGTAAAAGAGAAGTTTAGAAATTTGAGTAGCTTGCCAGGACAGCAAGCACTTGGTGATCGCTTGGCGAAAGAGTTTGACGCTTATTACTCGCCTGCGATTAGCGTTGCCAAAATTATGCTGGGTGTCGATCAAGGTGATCCGCAAGCGGCGATTGGGCAAATGCAAAGCTCGCTCAAGATTCTAGAAGACGATTTGAAAAAAACCGTCGATACAGCACAAGCACAGTTTACCGCGGGAATTGATCGCAGCGCCGATAACGTCAACCGGGTCTTATGGACCGTCATTGCCGCTGGTGTGATTGTGACACTGGTGCTGGGAATCGTCTCGTATTTCATTATTCGCACAGTCTGGGAACAATTAGGTGGTGAACCTGAATATGCTCAAGAAATAGCCTCGGCTGTTGCATCAGGCAACCTCACGATGCAGATCGACGTTGAGCGTGGCGATACGAGTAGCCTATTGGCTGCATTAAGCGAAATGCAGACTCGTTTGCAAAACATGGTTTCTGAAATTAAGACTTCTGCTGAAACCATTAAAGTCGCTAGTGCTGAAATTGCTATGGGAAATACTGATTTGTCCTCACGGACCGAATCACAAGCAAGCAGTCTGGAAGAAACGTCAAGTTCAATGGAAACTATGACGGAAACCGTCAGACAAAATGCAGACAACGCGCGGCAAGCAAATAAAATGGTACAAACAGCGTCAGAAGTCGCCGTCAAAGGTGGCGAAGTTGTAAGTCAAGTAGTCACTACGATGGATGAAATTAATCAGTCGTCGAAAAAAATTGTCGATATCATTAGTGTCATTGACGGGATAGCTTTTCAAACGAATATCTTGGCATTAAATGCGGCGGTTGAGGCCGCCCGTGCGGGTGAACAAGGTCGTGGTTTTGCGGTTGTAGCATCTGAAGTTCGCAGCTTGGCACAGCGTAGTGCAGCGGCGGCGAAAGAGATCAAGACTTTGATTGGTGACTCGGTAGACAAGGTCAGGACTGGTTCCACTTTGGTTGATCAGGCTGGTCATACTATGGAAGAAATCGTCGCATCAGTGAGACGTGTCAGCGATATCATGTCTGAAATTACTGCAGCGAGCCAAGAGCAAAGTACGGGAATTCAAGAGATTGGTTCTGCCATCAATCAAATGGATGAAATGACGCAACAGAATGCCGCCTTGGTTGAAGAAGCTGCTGCAGCGGCCGAGTCTTTAGAAGAGCAAGCAGATTTGTTGACGAAGGCCTTGAACGTCTTCAAATTAAATCCAGCTTATGGAACGACAAAAGCAGTCAAACACCCGCAACAATCTCGTTCAAATCAAAAACCAACCGTCCGAATTAAGGCTGCGCCGACTGCCAAGCCTGCAGTAAAACCTGTTGCAATGCATAGCGAAAAACCTACAGATGATTGGGAAGAATTCTAGGGGCTACTCAGCACTCAACGAGAGAGACAAAAGCCTTAAATTAAAATAGGGCTCGTTTTCGCCTTAGAAAGCCGGATCTTTGTGCAATCAAAGTTCCGGCTTTTTTTTGACTAGTTTGCAATAAAATCAGTTACAAGGTAAGTAGGCCTGTGCCAAACGCACCCAATAACTTGCACCAATTGGCAGCAAATCGTCGTTGAAATCATAACTTGGATTATGCAAATTGCAGGGGCCTAGTCCATGTCCAAAACTGCGATGTTGCCCGTCTCCATTTCCCAGAAAAACATAACAACCTGGTTTCGCTTGCAACATATAAGCAAAATCTTCCGCGCCCATCGTTGCTTCGACTTCAGCATCAACCCGTGCCTTACCTACCAAGTCACGCATCACTTCAATGGCAAATTGGGTTTCATTCTCATGGTTGATCAAAGGTGGATAGTTGCGCTTAAATTCAAACTCAATTTCAGCATCGAAGGCGCTCGCTGTAGACCGCGCAATTTTTTCCATTCTGGACTCAATTAAGTCAAGAACTTCTGTGCTGAAGGTGCGCACGGTACCAATTAATTTTGCATCATCGGGAATCACATTTGTGGCGCTACCGGAATGTATCTGCGTCAACGACAAAA
Organism: Undibacterium sp. Ji22W; assembly: GCF_049340305.1. Taxonomy (NCBI): domain Bacteria; kingdom Pseudomonadati; phylum Pseudomonadota; class Betaproteobacteria; order Burkholderiales; family Oxalobacteraceae; genus Undibacterium; species Undibacterium sp. Ji22W. The sequence goes on from NZ_JBMPOU010000002.1 coordinate 1,032,273, forward strand.
CCGCCGGCTCTAAAGGATTCACATTTCGACTGATGATGGTTTGCCAGCTTTGCGCAATTTGCACCGCAATCATTACCGGATCAATGCCTTTCTGTGGCTGCGCCGCATGAGCACCTTTGCCTCGGACGGTCACTTCGAACTCGTTCGAAGAAGCCATCATACCGCCGGTTTTCACCCCAAACTCACCGACCGCCAAGCCGGGCCAGTTATGCATACCAAACACGGCATCCATCGGGCACTGCTGAAACAGACCTTCTTCTATCATGCGACGGGCGCCACCACCACCTTCTTCTGCTGGTTGAAATATCAGATAAACAGTGCCATCAAAATCTTTTGCTTGCGATAGGTAGCGCGCTGCACCTAATAACATCGCTGTATGGCCATCATGCCCACAAGCATGCATTTTTCCGGCGCTTTGAGAGGTGTGGGAGAATTGATTGATTTCTTGCATTGGCAAGGCATCCATATCTGCCCGTAAACCCAGTGCCTTTGGACTATTGCCACGCTTGATTACACCGACGACACCAGTGCCGGCTAAGCCCTGAATTATGGGAATTCCCCATTCCTCTAATTTTTTAGCGACAAGCTCGGCAGTCCGGAACTCTTCAAAACATAATTCTGGATGTGCATGGATATCTCGACGAATTGCTTGAATCTCTTGGTGAAATTCTAAAATGGGATCTAATAGTTTCATACTTGTCTCCAAACGGCACTAACTACATCAGAGTTAGAGTGTAAATCATTTCCATAGACTAAGTCCTGAGTAAAGTATTGCCGCTTTACGGGATTCATGGCGCTGGATTTTTTAGCGACGAGAGTGTTTTTCAAGGCGCTCCAAGATATATATTTGCTTTATATCTGGTATACGAAAATGCAAGAAGACTTATTTGCTGCACTGCGATAAAGTTACACCTGTCTCCTCCAACACCTACTAAGGTTTGGACTTAACCCGCAGCTTAGGCTAGCGGGTTTTTTTTGTCTAAATACTTTGTCACTTGGTCTATTTACGAAAAAAAACAGCGCTGTCAGCGCTGTTTTTATGAGTGATTGGCAATTCTCTTTTATATCAATGCAATAAAACTGACTGTCCCATATAGGAATCAAATTTTGCTAGAAAATCATCTATTTCCTCTATGCTAGGCTCGTTGGAAATCAATTCTTGCACATCCTGCCGGAAGGCTTCAGCCTGTATGCCGCCAATAAAACATTCACGACGCACGGACTTATCGGTAATTTCATAGCCACCAAAGCGCAATGTTTCATGATCTGTTTGAGCACCAAATTCGACCACACTATATTGGTCGCTATTATAGATAATATTCATTTTGTTCTTCCTCAATCTCGTCGCAATTTATATTCAAGAACAAATCAGGTGCTTTTGATCATTGTCAGGGCTCTCAATAACAACAAGCCCATATGAATAGTTACGGCATGGAAAGGGTTGAACTTTAGCTCAAAGGATTATTTCATTTTCACATTTCACTAATTGCGCATACTGAGCTTGAGAAAATATACTTTTTAGCGATGACAAATGCTGCGCATCGTTAATCGCAATGTATAAATGAGCAAGACGTAGACGTAACAGACGTTGGAAAGTCACACGCATGGCTATTTGTCCAATACAACAAAAACAACCTGGAGCTATACGTTCTACGCTTAAGAGACTTGAATTTTCTAGTATTAGTTGCCCGCTTGGTAGACCTTCTAGCAATACCCCCGATTTTTTATTCGGTTGCGCTGGTGAGTGATCGGCTAAGGCGGTAGCTATCCAGACTTCACGTTCTGTATAGCTACCGCCCGCAACTAGAATTAGCCCGGTAAAATTATTCGCCGCGCTTACCATATTTGACCGACTCGACCCCAAGTTGCTTCAACTTGCGATACAAGTGAGTGCGTTCTAAACCGGTTTTTTCGGCAACACGCGTCATGCTGCCCCCCTCGCGATGCAGATGATATTCGAAATAAATCCGTTCAAACGCATCTCTCGCTTCACGTAAAGGCAGATCAAACGATAAATTATTGAAGGAATGCTGATTATTCTGCAGCATGTGATTTCCCATTGAAAAATCACGACTTTCATAGTTACCAGAATTAGCTGTAAAGGGAGCGCTGGATACAAGGTTTGACGTTGTTTCAGACACATTTATTCGGGCTACTGGGACGACGGGGCGCGGCACTTCCACATTACGGGTCAAGCCTTGCTGTACCGCCTTTAATAGCTTTTGCAAGGCAATTGGTTTTTCAAGGAAGTTTAAAGCACCGATACGTGTCGCTTCGACCGCGGTGTCAATCGTAGCGTGACCGGACATCATAATCACGGGCATCGTCAATAAACCATCACGCTGCCATTCTTTTAATAAGGTCACACCATCGGTATCTGGCATCCAGATATCGAGTAAAACTAAATCTGGACGCGATTGCGCTCTAGCTTCACGTGCTTGTTGTGCATTTTCTGCTAATTGAACGACGTGTCCCTCATCGCCCAAAATTTCCGAGAGTAGCTCTCGAATTCCCATCTCGTCATCGACGACTAATATGTTTGCCATAAATCTACCCTAAACCCCTACTCCGATATATACGTGATGTCATTCTTCTCTAAGGAAGCTCTTGATCTTGATGAGATAAAACCCCGAATCATACTGGGGTATTTACATCCGGTGCTAACTTTAACAGCAAAATCGAAACTTTGGCACCGTTTGAATCAGTTCGATTCTGAATATCGATCTTACCACCGTGCTCATCAACTATTTTCTTCACCATCGCCAAGCCTAAACCAGTGCCGCGAGGCTTTGACGTGGCGTATGGCTCAAAGGCTCGTGCCAATATTTTATTTGAAAATCCAGGGCCATTATCAATCACTGACAAACGTACCGCCAATCGTTCAGTTTTATCGGCACCAATATAATGCACAATCTCGGCAATCACATCAATCCGTGGCGCCTGACCCGCTCTTACATGCTCACTCACTGCGTCCTGCGCATTCTGTAATAAATTATGTATGACCTGACGTAACTGCGTCGCGTCCCCCATAATTAAAGGTAAATCAGATTCAATCTGCAAATGAATAATATCGCGCCCATCGCCGGATAAGTATAAATGCAAAACATCATCAATTAAGGCTGTCAGATTGATCTTTGATAAAACTGCTTGCGGAATTTTTGCATAGTCCCGGAAATCATCGACCATGCGCTTCATCGAAGTCACCTGATTTACTATCGTAGTTGTGCTCTTATTGAGAAACTGTGCATCTACTTCATTTAATTTATCCACCAGCTTCATTTGCAAGCGCTCAGCAGATAATTGAATTGGCGTCAGCGGATTTTTAATTTCGTGGGCCAGTCGTCGCGCGACTTCACCCCAGGCAATCGAACGCTGTGCAGAAATAATATTTGTAATATCATCAAACACGATGACAAAACCAACCTGTGAGTCGACGGGCAAATGTGAGCCACGCGCCAATAAGGTCACTCCCTTATCTTCCTCAGTGTTAAAGCCGATGTGACTAGCTTCGCCTATGCCTTCAAATACCGAACTAGGCAATTCGATCTGTTGTTGCCAATGTTCCTGCTCTGGTCCACCAGCAGATTGCGCATGCTGCTCGGAAAAGGCCTTGTCGATAGCGGCGGCAAAAACTTGTAATCCCTGAATCTCGGAAATCGGCCGGCCAATTTCTTTCTCCAACTCACGACGTAAAATTCGCCCTACCGAATGATTGCAACTGACCAAACACGCATTCTGATCTAACACCATCACACCTGCTGACATATTGCCCAAAACTGATTCTAGGTAGGCTTTCGCATTTTCAAGCTCATTGCGGTTTTGTTCAACCGCAGAACGGGCTTCAAATAGTTGATGCGTCATCGTGTTGAACGATTGCGTGAGACTTCCTAATTCGTCCGAGGTGGTCGTTATTGGACGCGGGGATAAATTACCTTCTGCCACCGCTTTGGTACCTTCTGCCAATAACAACAAGGGACGGGCAAGTTCACCGGAAATAAAGAACGCTGCCGTAATTGCACCGAAGATGGCGAACAACAAAAGAAGGGTTAGCGTCACCAGATACATGTTCTTTAAACCGTTACGACTAGACGAACGCTCGCGATGTTCAGCAATCGCATTCGTAAATACTTTCGCCTGCGTATCTAATAAATCTGGTACTGGCTGAATCACCTGCAAATAATGACTTTCCTTTTGAAAACGAGAATCGACGCCCGTCGATTGCAAAGGAATAATGACCCGTAAAAATTCTTGACTGCCGTTTTCAGGATTGGTGTTCTGATGCGCTTCGGTGAACAAATTACGTGTAGCATCCTCACCAGTGTGGTCAACATGACTGCTAAATTGAGAATATTTACCTTCAGCCCGCGCGGTTTGTATCATTCCAGCGGTGGGCAATTCAGGCACTAATACCCCTGGAAATTCATTGGTCGTCGCGACGACCCGGCCGCGATTACTCACGATGGTCGCTTCTTTAACTTGCATTTGCTCGCGTAAGCGTGACAATCGGATTGGCAATGAAGAGGACATCGCACTATCTGCCACATCCGCCAGCTGATTCGCCATACTGCGGGCTTTACCTTCTAGGTCTTTCAAGGTGTAATCCAAAGCTGTGTGCCCAAGATTAACGCCCGAATTCAGTAAGGGATCAAGTTTAACGATGAACCAAGAGTCTATTGAACGCGTCACAAACTGCACTGACACGAGATAAATGAGTGCACCAGGCAATATGCCAGTTAAGGCAAATAAAATCACCAAGCGCGTCATAATCCGCGAACCAAATTCACGTTGACGATAACGACGTATAAGTTGCCATAGCAGGGCGGTGACCATCGCCAACAGGCCAAACGCAACCACCGCATTCGCCATTAACAGTAAGGGAAGATTTTCATTGATGGCGCGAAAGCGACTGGAGTTTTCAGTCGCCGTCATCAAGATAAATAAAAGGACGCTCATCAGAACGCCGCCAACGACTAAACCTTGCCGCAAAAATCTCGTCACTTGTCGTCAGCCTTGAAGGTAAATCGTTTCCAATCGGAGGCCAAACGCCAGTCACTATTGCTAAACGACGTAATTAACATCGGTTTTGATAACTGATTACTATCTAACTTCAAACGTACCCCGACGTTATAAATGGCACCTGGATTCAAGACATTTTTTTCAGCGACCAACCACCGGCGTGGACGCCAAACCAGAGCCATGGCTTCTTCTAGGCTATTAAAATTTTGTTTTAGACCCCCATTCACAGCCGCCGTATATTGGCGACGCCAGAGGTCATATTGAATTTTAACGGTTTGCGATGAGCGTATAGTTTTTTCATCAAACCAATACCAACGCGGACGATTAATTTCAACTTCGGCAGTAAATGAAACCGGTATGCCTTCGTTAATTGCGCTCTTTAAATCGGGTCCAAGTTCAAACGAAAACGACACGAAAACACGATAACCTTCATCGGTGCTTTCTAATTTCGCATTCATCACCTCCACCCCATTCGCTTGTGCAGGGGCGGATGAAAACAGCATGGGCGCAAAACACATCAGCGCCCATGCAAAGAATAACGATCGCGAAAAGTGGATCAAACGGATGAACATTTAAAATACTAGAGAGTCCTCAATCAACCAAGATAAACCACATGTAAACTGTATCAATTTTTATTACTTCCGCAACCCAAGCAATAGAAAAAGACACTCGACACGAGTGTCATAGGATCTACGCAAAATTGCGCAAGCTAGGCGTAGAGCTGAAGACAGTAAGGCTATGCGAACACCCCGACGTCAGCAACTTTTTTGCATAAATCCTATGTTGTTGACATCATAACTTGAAACAAAGTTCACGCCGCTGGTTTTTGGAATAAGGCATAAAACAAACCATCATGTTCGTTGTTGATATCCGACGTTGGTAATAATTGACCCGGGGCATCCAGGCGGATTGCACCATGTTTCGCCACAAAGTCTTGTGCTTGCTTTTCTGATTCAATGGGCCAGATTGAACAGGTTACTAATAATAATTTTCCACCAGGTTTTAACATACGCCACAAATTATCCAAAATCTTACTGGACGTAACTGCTAATTGTGCTGCATCAGTCTTACGGCGTAACCAACGGATATCAGGATGACGACGAACCACGCCAGAAGCCGTACAAGGGACGTCAGCGAGAATGCGATCGAATTGTTGTCCATCCCACCAGTTTGACCAACTAGCATCGCCTTCTTTAATTGTCGCGAATAATTGTAAACGCGCCAAATTCTCATGAATTTTCTCTAAACGTTTAGCATCAACATCCAGCGCCAATAAGTCGACTTTAGCCAACTCCAAGATATGGCTGGTTTTACCGCCTGGCGCGGCGCAGGCGTCTAACACCTTATGTCCATCTTGTACATCCAATAAAACCGCAGCAAGTTGCGCTGCAGCGTCTTGTACTGATACCACGCCACTAGAAAACCCAGGGATATTCTGGACTGGCACCGGTTTATGCAAACGTAGGGCAAACGGTCCTATTTGACTCGCTTCAATTTGTTCTTGTTGCAATAGCTGTATATAATTTTCGACAGTACTTAAGCGCTGATTCACGCGTAAAGTCATCGGTGGCGGCGTATCAGCCGCCGCTAAAATTTCTTGCCAATTTTGTGGATAAGCCGTTTTGCATTGATCAACCCACCATTGTGGATAATTCCAACGTGCTGCAGCCTGTTTTAAAACGACGGGTAATAATTCTGATTTTTCACGCAGAAAGCGGCGTAACACCGCATTAACCATGCCTTTCGCAAACACCATATTCGGTGAGGATGCGGCGGCATTCACAGCTTGATCGACCACCACAAAATCGTCATACGGCGCTTCATCGACATTTTCTGTCGCTAACAAAGTAAGTGTGCAACACATTAAACCGTAGAGCAGTGGCGGTTCTGGTGGTTTGCTGGTCATCAATGCGATTAAGGCATCGACGCGTCCAACTTGACGCATGGTTCGATAAGCGATGTCTTGCATCGCCCCTCTAGCCTGAGGGCTGGCATCCATCTGCGTAAATACTCTAGATAGCGCTTGCGGTAATGCGACACCTTCCAATACATAGGCAACCGCTTGTGCTGCACCCACCAAACTAAACGCTAATGAATCTGCTTTGATTGTTAAGGTTTCTGGGTCGGGTGCTTTAGGTTTTACAGATTCTTTGGTGTGCACTCTGGACTGATTTTTATTGACACCGGACTTAGCTTTTTTGAGTTCAGGCCGCGTCAAAATTTTTCTACTAGATTCAACCATCTCAATTTCCGATACTTAATTTACTTATTTATTATTGTCACTGATTAGTTATCACTGATTACTGCGGCGCTGGCATAAAATCATTTTCTTCTAACCAAATTCTAACGTCTTCAAAAACCTGTAAGGCTTCCAATTCGTTAAAGACTTCATGATAGAAACCAGGATAAATTTGGGTTTTCAGATAATGCCCATGAGAACTCGCATTTAATTTTGTCGAAAAATTCTTTGTGCCTTGGGGATTCACAACCAAATCGCCATCTGCTATCAACAAAAGTGTAGGTGTTTTTAATTCTGTCGTGTGCGCTTTTACATATTGCATCGCATCTAGCATGCTTTGAAATAGACTAGCGCTAATCCGAGCATGCACTAAAGGGTCATTTTGATAAGCAGCGACAACTTCACTGTCATGCGATAAATAGCGTCCGTTGGTACCATGCCCAACCCCTAGATGCGGGATTATTTTTCGACTGATTTTAAAGAGGAACTTTTCTAGCCAACTGGTGCGAACGGAAAACGCTGGGGACGACAAAATCAAACCACTTAATGGTGTGAGTCCCTCTAAAGCAAAACGAGTAGCAAATAAACCGCCCATACTATGTGCTAAAACAAATGGCGGCTGTTGCAATTGCTTAGAAAAATCAGCGATTACTAAACGTGTATCGCGCAAAATTGCATCCGAATCGGGAATATCACCGCGCCCACCAGATGATTGCCCATGTCCACGCTGATCGAAACTTCTAACCTTAAAACCTAAAGCATTAAAAAATCTGGCAATGTGAACGTAACGTCCGGAATGCTCACCTAAACCATGCATGATCACGATACCAGGTACGTTCGCTGATGAATCCCTAGAATCATGCAGTGAAATTTGCACTGGCCAATCACGAACAAACAGAGAGGTACCATCTTGGGTTTCTAAAAAGAATTCCTCCGTATGCTCTACGTGCGCAGTCATAGTCTTATACACCCCACAAAATGTCAGTTTGCTCTTTACTCGCCGCCTTAAGCATCTCTAGCAATGGGAATAGACGCGCTGATAAAGTCACAGTATCCAATTTCTTTTTCTTTTCAAATTCATCCAAGTCATCATCTTCTTCTTTTTTTTCCTGAAGTTTTCTTTGGTTCTTATCTTCTTCTATCAGCTTTTCTATCTGCGCAATCGCGCCCGGAATCTCGGAAGCTGTAATGACTCCCCTGTCCACTTTTTTTTCTAGAAGTTCTAATACCACAGCAATATGTTCTTTATACATAATGACTTCAGCAGCAGCTTTGGATTTAAAAATAATTAACATAATCACTCATTAAAAAAACAGACTAAATAGTTTTCACAATTTATACAGCACTCACAATTTTTAGAGTGGTACTTAATTGAATTTCAGTGAACCAAAAAACATATCCATGACTTCAGGTGTAAACGCTTTGTCATTACCAAGCATGACCGCTTGAACAATCCAAGGCCCATGTTGCGTAAAACGGGCGACTAATTTTATGGCTTGCCCATTTTGCGATTTTCCAATGGCCGTAATCGTATTTTTAGGCGCATCCGTCGGTGTTGGCTGCGTGATCGTAGCTTGAATATTTTTTAGCATTCCAGCTTGCATGGCACTTAATGCTCGTTGTTGTTGCGCCAACAACATGGGTTGATCTACAGATTTATCTTCAATTTTGGCATAGGCAATCGCAAAACTAATTTGATTCACGTCCGCCGCGGTCATATGTAAATTCACCTTGATACCATCCAAATCAACTTCTCTGACATGGCTGGCAGGTTTACCTGGAAAAAGGGCGATGATGGGCGCATCCTGGCTTCTAAATTCGCGCCAATCGAATTTAGGTGTGCAGGCATTGATCCCCAATAAAGTAATCAGTATCAGTAAATATCTAAAATACTTCTTCATTCCCTATTTCTTTCTACTATTTGTATAAATACTACTGCTGACATTTCTGCAGACATTTATCTAGGCACAAAGCTCAATTTCATGGTTAGGCTCCATTGTAGGTCAAGCCCGCTGCTAACTCATATCAAAATCCCGCGCAATCTGCATTTATCACTAGAAAAGCACAAAAACAGGCTTTCTTAATGAAGAGTGAACATTTCGGCCGCCACTTATCGCGTGAAATTACCTTTGAGCTATACGTTTATGCGCTTAATCGCAGACCGCTAGAGCTGTTTTTTTCTCGGTGCTACTGTGTATCCATACAAACAGCAATTCAAATCCGAATCACACTTAAACAGCACCGAGAGGAGAACGAAATGTCAGATCAAGAAAAACAAATCTCATTGGATACGAGTACGACAAATTTTACAGAAAACACGGCAGAAAATTCATCACATACAAGGAGCAAGACCATGAACTCAACGACCAAAAACCCTGTCCTCGAATTCGTTTTGAACGTAACAGAAACTGCCAAATACATTTGGCAACACTATGTTGAATGGATTATCGATGTCTCATGGGGAAAATTGTTTCTTGCCTGCTTATTGACTTTAATCATTGGCGGACTTTTATCGGTACACGCACTTGCAAACTGGTTGGTGATTGGTTCTTTATTATTGAAATGCTTTATCGGTAAAGAAGATCACGTTACCCAAGCACAAACGATGAAACAAACGACAGAGCAATTTGCAGAAAAAACAGCAGAAAAAAAACCGGATGAGGAGAGCTAAGATGGATGCGGGCGATAAAAATAAAGTTCTCTTATTCATGCTGGATGTAGCAGAAACGGGCAAAGAATTTTGGTGGAGATTTTTTGACTGGTTAGCGGTGATCTCTTGGAGCTACCTCGTATTTGTTTCTGTGTTGGCGATGATCATCGGTGGTATTTTAGGTTTAGGAAGTTTATTACCTTTATTGGTATTTGCCTCCATCATGATCAAGAGTTTGGCCGGCGGTAAGCGTCGCGCTGAAATTGCTGCTAGCGATGCTTCCACCAGAGCCGATGTTGAAGCTTTAGAACGTCGTGTATTGGAAGCTGAAATGGCAACTTTACAAGCCCAGATCGAACCCCATTTTTTATTTAATACCTTAGCGTTAATTGGTCAGTTGATTGAAACTGATCCACATCAGGCTTCCATCGTACATACACATTTAATCAAATATTTACGTGCAGCATTGCCGCAAATCCGCGAACAAGGTGGTGGAAAACTTGGACAACAATTGGCGTTATCGCGTGCTTATTTGAATATTATGCAAGCGCGTATGCAAGAGCGTTTAACGTATCAAATTGAATGCCCAGTAGCACTTGAACATGCTGCATTCCCATCCATGATGATACAAACCTTAGTGGAAAATTCAATCAAACATGGTCTAGAACCTAAAACCGATGGCGGCCATATCAGTATCCTTGCGCGTCAAGGTGAAGGTGAAATTCAAGTGGAAGTTTGTGATAACGGCATCGGTTTTGATTTGCATGCGGACGATGGAATTGGTCTTAGCAATATTCGTGAACGCTTAAAAGTATTGTATGGCGTCAAAGCGAGTTTAATCATTGAAGTACCAGAAACTGGTGGCGCTAAATTGACTTTGCATATTCCTGACGTTCAGTAGCTTAAGTAAGCTCAATGGCATTATTTTTATCAAATTAATTCGACTAAAAAAACAAAATGATGACCCCTATTACCGCCATGATTGTTGATGATGAAGCACCGATGCGTGCACATTTGCGTAGTAAATTGAAACAAGTTTGGCCGGAACTTAACATTGTCGCTGAAGCCGCAAATGGCATTTTGGCGATTGAAGAAACAGAACTACATCATCCACATATTATTTTTCTGGATATTCGTATGCCTGGAAAAAATGGGATTGAGGCAGCTAGTCAATTGGCTCAAAAAGCGCTTATTATTTTTGTTACTGCTTACGATGAATATGCGATCCAAGCTTTTGAACGTGGTGCGATGGATTATTTATTAAAACCTATTGATATCGAGCGATTACAACAAACTTGCCTACGTCTGCAACAAAGATTAACCGAAAAAAATTCTGAATATTTTGCATTAGCTGAACCTGCTGTACCGCCATCAGAACAAGCAAAAGATCTCAAACAATCACAACAAGTCGAACAATTATTAACGCAATTAATGCAACAGCAACAAGCTCAACAGAGAGAATATCTACGTTGGATACAAGCTAGTGTGGGCAATAGTTTGCGCATGATCAGCACCAAAGAAATTTTATTTTTTAAGTCTGATGAAAAATATACCTTGGTACAAACAGAACAAACTGAATTTTTAATTCGTAAAACGTTAAAAGAATTAGAGGATGAATTAGATCCTAAAGAATTTTGGCGTATCCATCGATCGACTTTGGTGCGGGTTAGTGCTATCGCCGAAGTGACGCGTGATTTTCGTGGTCGACAGATGCTAGGTTTAAAAGGTTCTCCTGAAAAACTCGAAGTGAGCCGCAATCATACCCATTTATTTCAACAAATGTGAATTATTTCAGCAGCTTTTTTAAAGTCGATAAAATATGTTTTTTTCCTTTAATTGAATAAGTTTATATATATGAATAGTAGTAGTTGTTAACGGTAAAGAATTTTGTGGATAAGCCTAAATTACACACTAAAATCAAGGCTTTAGAAAAAACATAAGTAGGCGGAAAATCTTTGTATGAGAACTCAACAATTTTTGTATAAGTTTTCTGACTTGAATAAGTGAGATGGTTTTACACATAATCTGCAAAGCTTATCCACAGCTTTATCCACAAAAAATAATTTAATATTTATTCTTCGTTTGTTGTGGATTTGCTTTATTAGTTCTTATTTTCAAAATACTTTTTCAAAATTCCCAAGGTATACGGCGCAGCAACGTTTTTTACAAAACTTTGAAAATCGATGTGCGCGGTTTCATCTGCACTATCCGAAATTGTTCTTAAGATACCAAACGCCAGTGCGTGTTCTTCACATACCTGGGCAATTGCTGCGCCTTCCATTTCTACAGCGAGTAAGTCAGGCAGCACCCGTTTTAAATTACCCAATACTTGCTTGTCGTGAATAAATTGATCACCACTGCCTATTAGGCCAGTGTGCATCTGTACTTTTTGTAATTGAAACTCTTGAATTTGTTGTGGAGAGAAATGCTGCTGTATTTCCTCGATAAACGCTTGAGTCGCATTTTGTAGCTCTAGGTATAAATCTGGTGGGGCTAAGAAACGTGATTTCCCGCTTAAGGGAATTTCAAAACGCGGAAACAGGGGGGATGCATCCATATCGTGTTGTAGCAGCTCTTGAGCAATCACGATGTCTCCCACCTTTAATCTTGCATCAGCAGCGCCTGCAACGCCGCTTAGAAGCAGTTGAGCCACGTGAAAATGATGGATTAAGAGATTGGTTGTGCTGGCAGCAGCAACTTTTCCTATACCGGCTAAGACCATGACTACGGGATGCCCCCATAAATTGCCTTGTATGAATGTCCGTTTAGCAAAGTGATGAAGTTCTTGGTCAGTGATTAAAGCTTGCAATCCTTCTTGTTCTTCGCGCATAGCGAAGATTAAGCCTGTGGTGTTAGGTTTGATTGAAATAGACATGTGCTTTTAAAAAAATGAAGAATAAAGAAAGCAGCTTTGTTTTGTATACATAAGGTATATATATACATAGTAGTAGTAGTTAACGTCGCTGATTTTTGTGGATAACTACGTTTACTAAAATGAAATCAAAGGTTTAGGCCAAGGATAAAGTCTAGGACAATGCTTGTACAGAAAAAGAATAGATTCTGCATAAGATTTTGGCTGTGGAAAGCTCAGGTTGTTTTGCACATACCTTCCTCAAGATATACAAAGACTTATCCACAGACTTTTGTAGTGTTTTTATATTCTGTTTTTATTTTTATTTTCTTTCTAAAACAAATAAGGAGCCATACAGGGCGCATCGATCTTTGCTTTGTAATTCTTTATTACGCAGCGAATTCGTTTGCCAACTCGCGTATTCAGATTGAAAGACGATTTGGGGTAAGGGCAGTTGTGTACCCAGGCTGCGTATTAATACCTTCGCTCCAGGTGCAGCGCAGCGATTAATCTGTTGCCATAGGTTCTGTATGTCTTCTGAGCCTAAATAGTCGAGATGATCTTGTAGGACAAATGCATCAACTGATTGAGGGCTTTGTTGTTGCAGGAAATCGATCAAGCGATTTTGATGTGGATAAATTCGGTGTGCGTATTGGCGCAATTGTGGAAAAACATCTCTTTGCAAATATAGAGGCAAGCTTTGTTGTTGTTGGATTTTGTAAGTTGTTCCTATCACTTGCTGTGCGAAATGGTTTTCAGTAATGTTGAAATCACAAAGTAAGCGTCGTAATCTTTGTATTAAGAGCTGCGACAATTCAGCTTGATTGGCTTGTTGTTTTGTATTTTTAAGTTTATTGATTTGATTTGGATTAAAGCCCAGTTGATTCAATATGAAACGACGACGCATCAGGAATAGAAAACCTTTGTTTTGCAGTGCGGGCAAAATATCTTGTTCAAAGAGGTAGTTTTGTTGTGCTAAATCACTTGCTTGCCGCAATCGATCAAAGCGTGCACCTAATTGGATTAAGAGAAATCGTAAGGCACGTAAACTGGTGTTGTAGTAACCATGTTCTTGTAAATTTTTACTGAAGGCATAGTAGCGTGGGCGTCCAAGCAGATTACGTTTTTGCCAGTAATGACTAGCTGAATCAGATAAATTGGCGCGCAAGTGACGTTGATAACGCTTTAGATTGTCGCTTTGATGTGGCTGTGCCAAGAATTTGAGGACGGCATCGTAATCAGGTAAATGAATTAAGGCCTTGGCTTTGATTTCTAGTAGAGCCAATTGCGCAGAGTTTTCATCGATACAATGAATCGCGGCTGGTTTGCTACTGAGATAGGCCAAGGCATGACAGGCACCAGCAGCGATGGTGACAATATTCGCAGTAGGTTTGAGGTCGAGCGCCAGCAAATCAATATGACTATCAGCCCAAGTTTGGGATTGAATCAGCGTATTTTTTTTCTTGGAACTGGAAAAAAATTGTCGCGCTAAAAAGGCATCTAAGTAGGATGTCTTGAATGCGTTAAGATTAGTTTTGCTATGGAAGAAAGCTTTAGCATTCATGAAGAGCACCTGAGAGTTTGCTGAAAATAGGACTACTCTAGGCTGATCAAGTGACAGGTTTATGACAACAATTGTTAACCCTTGGGTGCTGTTTATTTCTATGTCTTTTTATAGTTGTCCGCAAGTTACAGGAAGTGGTGGTGGCGATAGTTCTAATTTTTCTCCCGCTTTAGGATGCCGTACACAATAGGTGCCATACGGCGTCTTAACTTTACTGACTGGCCGGCCATCATAGGCAAATTTCTTTTCAATAATGACGCCTTCTCTCGGGATTTGGGCAGCATCAGACATCGCATTAGAAAATTTTTTCATGTTTTCATTCAAGCTCTTTTGTTCTGGCCGAAAGTTCTTTTCTTGTCTTACGAAATCGTCTTTCAAACTCATACTTAAGTCTCGGATATCTTTTTGTAAGGGCGCCACCGGAGAGTTTATCTCGGGCGCAGAATAGTTCGTACTTGTTTGATGTGCACTAGTAATTGCTGCTGAGGTACGAGGTTTTTCTATATTTGTAGCTTTAACAGGGGACCGTGATAAGGCTTTTTTTACTGGCTGTGCTGAACTGACTATTGCAACAGAGCTGATTTTTGGGATAGCGATGAACAGTAATATTTTGTCGGTATTGCGCACGTTGTCGAAAGTTGATTTTGTGCTTTGCCACACCACGATCAGGGCACTATGGGCGAGCAGAATGATAAATAGAGTAAGGAGTCGGTCAAAGCGATTTATTTGCATAGAATTTTGAATATTGTGAAATTTATCGCTGACGTATTTATTAAAGTAGTTCTTGAGCTGTTTGCTTATTTATTGCGTTTGAATTTGAAACTCAGTGTGAAGTTTTGTATAGATACATCAAATCGTTAGAAGGCGGAGCAATTTATTTTAAGTGTGTATTAGAGTGATTTATTGTCATAAAGTTCTAAAAAATAATTTACTTAAATCATTCTTTCAAAATTACCAGATACTTTTTAGAAGAAATTAAGAAGAATAGTTGTTATTTTTGCGCGTGACTAAGACTTTGTATTTACTTATCTTTTTGCTTAATCAATGTTGGAACTGCCGCTTGAAACTGTAGTCTTAGTTTGCGGGCAATTTCAGGGTTTTCTATCCTTGTTAGATTAGCAGGCTTGAGCGATACTGCGTTCTTCTTTACCCCTGTAATTCTCTTTCGGTGACCGTCTATCAATGATTTAGCATCGATGTCCTAGAATACACAAAACTATTAAAAAGAAAGGCAATACGGAGATGGATTTTAGTAACCCTACCAGCATCACCTTCATTATTTACATATTAGCGATGTTAGGCATAGGCTTTGCCGCCTGGCGTTTTACGAATAATTTATCGGATTACATTTTAGGTGGTCGTAGCCTTGGTGCTTTTGTCACGGCGATGAGTGCGGGTGCATCGGATATGAGTGGTTGGCTACTGATGGGCTTACCGGGTGCTTTATATTTTTCTGGTGTTTCAGAAAGTTGGATTGCGATCGGTTTGACATTGGGCGCCTGGTTTAACTGGCATTTGGTGGCAGGACGTCTGCGTGTGTATACCGAATTGACGAATAATGCGCTAACTTTGCCAGATTATTTTACCCATCGATT
Source organism: Undibacterium sp. Ji22W (assembly GCF_049340305.1). Classification (NCBI taxonomy): domain Bacteria; kingdom Pseudomonadati; phylum Pseudomonadota; class Betaproteobacteria; order Burkholderiales; family Oxalobacteraceae; genus Undibacterium; species Undibacterium sp. Ji22W. The sequence goes on from NZ_JBMPOU010000002.1 coordinate 1,048,188, forward strand.
TGAAGATACCAGCAAGTTATTGCGGGTAATTTCTGCAATCGTGATCTTGGTGTTTTTTACGATTTACTGTGCTTCTGGCATGGTGGCGGGTGCACGCTTGTTTCAGGAAACATTTGGTATGAGCTATAACGTGTCTTTGTGGGCGGGTGCAGCTGCAACGATTATTTATGTATTTATCGGTGGCTTCTTGGCGGTGAGCTGGACTGATACGGTGCAAGCGACTTTAATGATTTTTGCTTTATTGTTAGCACCAGTCATGGTGATTATGCACGTTGGTGGTTTTAGTGAAGCGATTACGGTGATTCAGAATATCAATCCTAAGTACACCGATTTATTCAGCGGTACTTCTTTCATTGGGATAATTTCTTTATTGGCGTGGGGCTTGGGTTATATGGGGCAGCCACATATTCTGGCGCGTTTCATGGCAGCGGAAAACTTTGGCACGATCAAAAAGGCGCGTCGTATCGGCATGACTTGGATGATTTTGTGTCTGCTTGGTGCGATTTCTGTGGGTTTCTTTGGTATCGCGTATTTCGCGATGCACCCAGATCAAGCCGGTGCTGTGACAGCGAATAAAGAAACAGTCTTCATTTCTTTATCGCAAATTTTATTTAATCCATGGATCGCCGGTATTTTATTATCCGCAATTTTAGCTGCGGTAATGAGTACTTTGTCCTGTCAGTTGTTAGTGTGTTCTTCGGCGTTGACAGAAGATTTTTATAAACCGTTTTTCCGTCCAAATGCCTCGCAGACTGAACTAGTCTGGTTTGGTCGCATGATGGTGTTACTGGTGGCTGTGATTGCGATTTCGATCGCGGCCAATCCAAGTAGTAGTGTGCTAGGTTTGGTCAGCAACGCTTGGGCAGGTTTTGGTGCCGCATTTGGACCAGTGGTCTTGCTTTCCCTAGTCTGGCCTGCTATGAACCGCAATGGTGCCTTGGCAGGCATGTTTGTGGGTGCTTTGACGGTGTTGGTGTGGGGTGAATTCAAATGGTTTGGTTTGTATGAACTGGTGCCAGGTTTCTTCCTTGGTTGCTTAGCAGTATGGATAGGCAGCAAATTTGGTGCACCTGCTTCAGAAAAGATGAAAGCGGCATTTGCGACTATGCGTGCGCAAACGCATTCATGATTATCTGATCGTCAATAGTAAACAGAAAATGGCGGGAAAGTGAAAACTTTCCCGCCATTTTTTTTGCGTCTACCAGAGCTAATTTTGTGGTAATTTTTCTGCGACGGATTTCAGATTCTTTAACCCATCTTCAAAATCAGGTCCCACCATTTTGTCCATGAAGGGCGCGAATAATTTCATCATGAAGTTTCCTTCGCTGCTACCGACCATAGACCAAGTGACTTTGGTCGATCCGCCTTCGGGCTCTAAGGTCAGTGCGCCACTCGATGGTTTCCCCATACCCTCGAAACTCAATTCATAATTGATGACTTGATTTGGTGCGACGCGGGTAAATTTCATACCACCATTACCCTGGCTTTTACTCTTCCAATCCCAGCTGGCACCCATACCAGTTTCAGGTCCGGCAAATAACATTTCCATTTGCGGATCACGTTGGTTCCAGACCGACCATTTCTTCCATTCTTTAGGGGCGGCAATTAAGGGGTAAATTTTATCGGGACTGGTATTGATATGAATACTGCGCATCACACCGTAGTGATTGGGCATCAGGTAGGCCAATCCTATTATTACGACGATGAAGAAAAGCAGGCCGATCAGAATACGTTTTAAGATGCGCATAATTACTCCAGAGTGTGTGTTTTTGATTATCTTTTCATTGTGCATGGCTAGCTTGGGTTAAAGCAAGCGGGTGACAGCGTTTTTCCAGATTTGCAGACGATAGTCGGCTTGGGTACGGCTAATTTGTGGTAAAAAGCGCTGTTGTTCTTGCCACAATGCACTGCATTCTTCGGGGGTACTATAGACCCCAGTCTGTAATCCCGCCAGATACGCCGCACCTAAAGCGGTGGTTTCCAACACCCGAGGGCGTACCACTGGAATGCCTAACAGATCGGCTTGAAATTGTAATAGTGTGGTGTTGGTTGCAGCACCGCCATCAACCCGCAATTCAAGAATGGGTGTCGGGCTGTCTTTTTGCATTGCCATCAGTAGTTCAGCGGTCTGAAAAGCAATCGCTTCTATCGCAGCGCGGGCGATGTGGGCGCTGCTGCTGCCGCGATGTAATCCTAGAATCGCTCCTCGTGCATTGGCATCCCAATAGGGCGCACCCAGGCCGGTAAATGCAGGTACAAAAATGACGCCGTCGCTGTCGGGAACGCTACTCGCCAGTGCATCGATGTCGCCTGCACTTGGCGCTAGGTGTAAGTAGTCGCGTAACCATTGCACTACGGCGCCACCGATAAAGACACTACCCTCTAAAGCATATTGCGGATGTTGATCAATTTGGCAGGCCGCGGTGCTGATTAAGCCATGTTGTGAATAACTACAAAAAACACCCGTTTGTAATAGGGCGAAACAGCCAGTGCCGTAAGTGTTTTTCGCCATCCCTGAGGAGAAACAGGCTTGCCCGAATAAGGCTGCTTGTTGATCACCGGCGATTCCCGCAATCGGAATCGCGCTACCAAATAGATGGCAGTCACCAAAATGATAACTAGAAGGATAAACCTCAGGTAACAGGCTGCGTGGAATATCAAATAAGCTGAGTAATTCTTCATCCCATGCGCGCGTATGAATATTCCACAGCATCGTTCGCGAGGCATTCGTCACGTCCGTGACATGTAATTGTTGGCCACTGAGCTGGAATGCCAACCAAGTATCGACGGTGCCGAAGGCTAATTCACCGCGCATTGCTTGTGCTCGCGCTTCTGGAACATGTTGCAAAATCCACGCAATTTTGCTGGCAGAGAAATACGGATCGAGGATTAAACCGGTTTTTTCTTGGATTAATTTGGCGTAGCCTTGTTCGCGCAAATTTTCACATTCTCGTGCAGTGCGACGGTCTTGCCAAACGATGGCAGGGCCCAGGGGGAGTCCGGTTTTACGATTCCAGAGTATCGTGGTTTCACGCTGATTGGTGATGCCGATCGCCGAGATTTGTTGTGCCTTGAGGCCACTTTGCTGTAGGACTTGAAGTATGGTGGCGCGCTGGCTATGCCAAATTTCCATCGCATCATGTTCAACCCAACCCGCTTGCGGGAAAAGTTGCGTGAATTCCTGTTGCGCTGTACTAATGAGATTGCCGTGCTGATCGAAAATGATCGATCGTGAACTGGAAGTGCCTTGATCAAGTGCAAGTAGGTAAGCCATGTGTATCTCCGCTGACCAGGTTATTGGAGCACTGCAAATAAATTACGCGTTAATTGGAGGATGGGTTTGGGGCGATTATTTCAGTATTCCATACTTCTTCACCAAGCAAATCGATTTGTGTCAGATACAAGCGGCAATCGAGTTCGTATTGGTGATAATTTGCTTCCATGTAAGTGCAAAGTTGATAGAAGGCTTTGTCGTGTTCTTTTTCTTTTAGATGAGCGAGTTCATGAACCGTAATCATTTTCAGAAATTCTTCTGGCACTGATTTAAACAGACTAGCTATACGAATTTCATTTTTGGTTTTGAGTTTACTGCCCTGTACTCGTGAGACATAAGTGTGTGTGCCAAGCGCATTTTTGATCACATGCAATTTATTGTCGTAGACGACTTTACTGATCTGATCGCCATTTCTTAAGGTCGCATTTTTCAAGTCTTGCACATATTGATAGAGCGCTTTGTCGGTGCGTATTTTGTGTACCTGTGGATACTTGTTGCGCAAATGGACGGCGAGTTGGTTTTGCGCGAGTAGCTGCCTCACCTGGGCTTGTAAATGCGCAGGGTAGGCAGTCAGGTAAGTCAGTTTTTGTGATGCTATATCCACAGGATTTTTGCTTAGTTTGTTGTGCTTATTTCGCGTTAACTTTTACCTTTAATAATTCAACGTCAAACACCAGATCAGAATTGGCAGGAATTAAACCATTCCCTACTTCACGCGCACCATACGCGAGTGCGGCAGGAATAATCAAAGTACGCTTGCCACCAATTTTCATGCCCTGTACACCCAGATCCCAACCGCGAATCACCTCACCGCCATTGACTGTAAAACTGAAAGCTTCGCGCTTGCGTGAGCTGTCAAATTCTTTACCTTTTTGGCCCTTGGCTTTCGGATCACGTAACCAGCCGGTGTAATGTACGGTGACTGTGTTACCGCTTTTCGCTTCGTCTCCTTTACCAATTTTACTGTCGATTTTTTCGACTTCTGGCATATTGATGACATCAAGTAATTCGATATCGAAGATCAAATCAGCGTCTGGTGGTATCACGCCACGACCTGCACCGCGGGGACCATAGGCCAGTGTTGATGGAATCTGTAGAGTGCGTTTGCCGCCTACTTTCATACCTTGTACGCCTTGTTCCCAGCCGCGAATCACGCGCCCTTCTCCTAAGTTGAAGCTGAAAGGGCCACGACCGACCGAGCTATCAAAGGCTTTACCATGTTGGTTCTCGCCTTGTGGATCACGCAACCAACCGGTGTAATGCACGACAACGGTTTTCCCTACGACAGCTTCGGTACCCGTACCGACGACGCTATCGATTTTTTCTAGAGTGGCGAACGGCGGCACTGTCGCTACAGTTGCAGGTGTACTAGCGGCACTGGCCGCGACTTCTTGCGCAGGTTTTTGATCTTGTGCGGATACCTGATTGACGCAGAAATGGCTAGCGAGTGCGAGGCTGATAAACAGAGCTAATTTCATGAAGTGAATTCCTGGTTGGATTAGTTGAATTAAAGTGCGTTTTTTATACTTAGTTTCAAACTTAGTTGCGTTTCAATTTGGCTTCAAACGCGATGTCAAGTTTGCTGGCTTTGCGTGGAGCCTCTTTTTTCACGTTATTGACGAAGCGGACAAAGTCATCGATTTCTAGCGGCTCGCAGAGTTTTTCCTGCGTGTCCGGATCATGTCCCAGCACCAGATAAAAGTGGCTACTGGCGGTTGTCACCATAGAGTAAGGGGCATTCGCGCTGCGTTGTTGCAATCGTAGTACCGCATTACTGGCTTTGGTTGAACGTGCCATAAAAACCTTTATAAGAAAACTGCTGAGGAAAATCGTCTATAACGCCCATATCGTCTATCTGATACTGGTAGCGCGATGCTGCAACATGATAATCTAGTCGCTGGCTCAGGAGAATAGCAAAATCGCAGAAGGTTTAATATGTCTATGGCTTTACATTACATCCCTCATTTCATCAATGGTAGCGTGACTACAGAAAAAAGCGCTCGTACGCAAGTCGTCTTTAATCCTGCAACTGGAACAGAAATCGCGCAAGTAGGCTTAGCTGATCCACATCAGGTGCAGCAGGCGGTGGCTGCTGCCAAGGCAGCTTGGCCCGTGTGGTCAGAAACCGCGCCGCTGCGACGGGCGCGTGTGATGTTCAAGTTCAAAGAATTACTGGAACAGAATCACGTTAAATTGGCAGGCATCATTACGCGTGAGCACGGCAAAATTTTGTCGGATGCGATGGGTGAAGTCACGCGCGGCATTGAAGTGGTGGAGTTTGCCTGCGGCTTACCGCAGCTGTTGAAGACCCAGTTTTCCGATAATATCGGTGGCGGTATTGATAATTGGAATATCCGGCAATCATTGGGTGTCACCGTAGGGATTACGCCCTTTAATTTTCCTTTCATGGTGCCAATGTGGATGGCGCCGTTGGCGATTGCTTGTGGCAATACTTTTATTTTGAAACCCTCAGAACGTGATCCTTCGGCGTCTTTGCTGATCGCAGAATTATTCCAACAAGCAGGATTGCCGGATGGCGTTTTCAATGTGGTGCAAGGCGATAAATTTGCAGTCGACGCCTTGTTAGCGCATCCCGATGTGGCAGCGATTTCCTTTGTCGGTTCGACGCCGATTGCAGAATACATTCATAGTGAAGGCAGCCGTCATGGTAAGCGGGTGCAAGCTTTGGGTGGCGCGAAAAATCATTTAGTCGTGATGCCGGATGCAAACCTAGAACAGGCGGTAGATGCCTTAATGGGCGCTGCTTACGGTTCGGCGGGTGAGCGCTGCATGGCAATTTCGGTGGCAGTCGCCGTGGGTGATATCGCGGATGAATTAGTCGCCAAGTTGGCACCACGCGTACGTGCTTTGAAGGTCGGTGATGGGATGGCGGCGGAGGTCGAAATGGGACCGGTAATCAGCGCCGCGCATCGCTCTAGAATCGAGACCTTGATTGCCAGTGGTGTTGAGCAGGGTGCAAAGTTAGTGGTGGATGGACGCGGCTTACAGGTAAGCGGACAAGAGCAAGGCTACTTTATCGGTGGCTCTTTGTTTGATCATGTACAAGAAGGAATGCGGATTCATAGTGAAGAAATTTTCGGACCTGTGTTGTGCGTCGTGCGGGCGTCAGATTTTAGTGCGGCACTCGATTTGATCAATCGCCACGAGTTTGGCAACGGCGTCTCTTTGTTCACGGCCGATGGCAATACGGCGCGAGAATTTTCACGCCGGGTGGAAGTTGGCATGGTGGGTATTAATGTACCGATTCCAGTACCGATGGCATGGCACTCATTTGGCGGTTGGAAGCGTTCTTTGTTTGGGGATATGCATGCCTATGGCGAAGAAGGAATTCGCTTCTATACACGCTATAAATCGATTATGCAGCGTTGGCCAGACAGTATTGCGAAGGGCGCTGAATTTACGATGCCGGTGGCGAAGTAAATTGCTAGTTTCATTGCATTGATCGGAAAATGTAGAGCGGTTTTCTTCGTCCATTTTCCGATTGCTTACATCGCGTGCTTATTCCGGTTAACAGGCTTGATGTTTGCCAGGTTCCACACCGATTAAGCGGGTGATTTTCAAATAATTCTGGATCCGCATTTGCTGCTGTTGATAGCCGATATTCGTTGGTGGCTTACTACATTCTAAATCGCCATTAATACTGCGCACGGTTTCACCGAAGCCTAAGTTTTGCTTGATGGCGACATGGCTTGGTAGTGGGCCTGATCCCTTAATTTCCATCCAATACCAGAGCGCAGTTTTCCAAGCGACCGTGGCATCTCGTGATACTAGATCCGGATCATTCAAGAGATCTAAGCCTAGTGCTTTTCCTGCTAAGGCGTAATTAAAATTCCAGCTGAGTTGAATTGGGCCACGACCAAAGTATTGCTTACCCTTGGCACAAGGCACGTCTTGCTTATCGTTGCAATAGTGATCGTGGGTGCTGGTATCGACTTCGGTGATGGCGCGTAATTCGTGCGACTCATGCATGATGTTGGCGAGAAAGGCAGCGACTTCACGTTGGTTGTCAGCAGTACTTCCAAAGTTGCCAAACTCAGGGTAGGTTTTGATCGCAGCGAGTAAGCCTGCGTAGGTATAAAACGGAATCCGTTGGGGAAATAGCTGTTCGAATTGTGCTTCGCTAATCATGTAAGCTTTGCCGCTTGAATGACTTGCGGCGCGTAATTCAGGTGCTGTTCCACAGGCACTAAGTGCCAGTGCCAGGCAGCTTGCACCGATATGGGGAAGAATTTTCATCAAAGCTCTCGGAAAGATTCGCGGTAAATTTGCGGTGACTAATAGGAGTTTGCAGCTTAAACAAAGTTGCGATTGAATGCAAAGAAGTGGTATTGAATTTTAAAAGGAAACGGTAAAAAAAATGGCGAACCGAAGTTCGCCATTTTTATAAGCAAGAGCTAATCAAATTAGAACTTGATCGTCGCACCTACACTGAAATAACGACCGACTGCATCGTAGTATTGTGGGAAGGTGTTACCGCTGTTAGTACCAGTTGAACCAATTGTAGAACCTACGATCGGAGGCAACTTGTTCGCAGCGTTGTTGATGCTGATGTTCAAGCGGATATGTTTGTTGAAGTTCCATACTGCGCTCAAATCAAAGTAGTCATAGGCTTTGATTGATGCATACGCTGGCAAGAAGTTCGTACCACCTGGTTCCTCGATCACACCGCTAACATGACGCCAGTTGTAGCCGAATACGAATTCACCAAACGTCCATGCTGTACGTTGAGTAAATTTGTTTTTGTATGTTGGGCCACCGCAAGCAACAGAGTAGTAACCTAGGCAATCACGATCCACAGATGCTGGAGTTGGTTGTGCATGATATGACGTTGTTTTGTTCATATCGAAGCCCAAATCCAAACGGCCATATTTCGCATCGACGCCCAAATTCGCTAATGGCACTTGGTATTTCACGCTCAAGTCGAAACCTGCTGTGCTTTGTGTACCAAGGTTAGACAAGGTTGTGACCACACCTTTAGAGTCTGTACCATTGAAACTACCATTGGCTGTACTACGGAAGACCAGCGCGCAGGAAGCATTCAAAGTTAAGCCTGGGTTGAACTTGCTTGAGTAGCAGCCATCCAGTACGTCAGTGGTTGTTGGAGAGGAAATCGCCTTAGTAATATCGATCTTGTAGTAATCGAGGCTGACCAATAATTTTGGCAATGGCTCGAGTACGAAACCGATAGTTTTGGTTTTTGCTTCTTCAGGTCCGAGGTTAGGGTTACCACCGCTTTGGCGATTAATCTGTCCAGCAGATGGTTTATCCAAAGAACCGATAACGCTGCTTGGTACACCAGTCAAACGGCATAAGTTAGATAAGGTGCCAGCAGTGTTTGCTTCGCCAGCATTGATCAGATTCAATTGGCATGGATCCGTTGCAAGATTGCTCAAGCCAGTTGTTTGTGGCGCAAACAATTCGTTGACGTTAGGTGCGCGTGTCGCCAGTTGCACCATACCGCGGAAACGTAAGGATTTCACTGGTTCCCACTCGCCACCATATTTGTAGCTGCCATAGTCTTGTGATTTCTTCGCTGTTTCGAAGTTCGTTTGACGGTAACCAATCTCTGCATTCAAAGTACGGATAAATGGCAAATCTTTGATCAAAGGAATCGCTGCTTCAACTGCGTATTCTTTCAGCTTGAACGTACCAGTACGATCAGGCGTTGGCGCACCTGTACCGAGTACTTCGCCTTGCAATTGCGATGCCGCATCAGACTTGGTGTAAGCCGTCAATTTACGTTGTTCGCCACTCACAGAAACACTAATTGGCTGCTTTGCCCATGGGCTTTGGATGTTGCCCAAATCGCCGGATGTGGATACTGCAGCAACGTCTTGCTCTACACCTTGCATCAAGATCGCACTTTGGTTAATAAAAGCGACTTGCTCAGGTGTGATAGAGCCAGCAGCGCCCCACACGTTCAAAGGTACGCAACCGTTTGATGTATCGACGCACTTGCCTGTTGCTACAGAGTTCAGAGCTTGTTTAACTTTCGCCAAAGAACCCCAGTTTTTACGGATCTGTGTTTGGTCTGCAGTTCCACGGCTCCAATACGCATCGTAGTTCCAAGAGCCAGCAATTTCACCTTTTGTACCTAACGTATATTGCAATGTTTTGTTATCGAAATCATTGAAACGAGGACCCATTTCTGTGATGCGACGGCCAATTGTTAACGGTACGATAGTCGTGTTACCAACTACGCAGTCTGCCGCTGCGATACCACGGCGTTGGCATAATTGGTCACGTGTCGCAGCCGGGATAAACGGATTGCCGATAGGCACGTTGAAGGTATTGTTGAATGTACCTGACTCAGCCAAAGTAGAGGCTACTTTGCTCGCAGTGTAGAACATCTCACCATACACTTCAAAATTGTCATTGATCTTGTAGTTAGCTAAAGATGTCGCTTGTGAGCGATCTAGGCCAGTGACGTAGTAATTCAATGGATTGAAGTTATACAGATTAACTGGCTGTACTAATTTACCAGTTGCTGGATCAATTTGCCATGTGCCTGACAAGGCATCAGTTCCGCCCGTACCCTTTGTGGTGGACATCGCGGCTGGTATTGTTGTGCCAGAGCCGTCTGGCGCACCAGATACAGAGTTTAAGGCGCTTAAGCCATAGCTACGAGTACCTTGCGTTAATGGATCAGATTTAGTACGACCTAAGCTTAATACGACATTGCCGCGGCCTTCGTCTAGTGTCGCACCCATCGTGACATCCGTACGATAGCGCTTTGCGTCAGCTTTGCTGGTACCGCCGTAAGAAGTATTGACTTCAAAACCTTGGAAATTCTTTTTCAGATTAAAGTTGGCAACACCAGAAACAGCGTCGGCACCATAGACCACAGATGCACCGCCAGTGACCAAGTCAACGCGGCTTAATAGGGCGATAGGGATAGAGTTAGTATCGACTGTACCACCGAGGTCATAAGGAACCAGACGGCGACCATTGACCAATACCAAGGTACGGTTTGAGCCCAAGCCACGCAAATCAATTGTTGCTGCACCGCCGGTACCGTTATTCGTGCCAGGGCCGATTGCTGGAACTGCGGCTGGCAAGCCTTTAAAAAATTCTTCTACAGCTACTGGCTGAGAAGATTTGATTTCTTCAGCAGTAATCGAGCCAATAGGGCTGTTGGAAGTTGCGCCAGGTGAAGTAATGCGTGTACCAGTAACGACGACCGATTCAACTTTCTTTTCTTGTGCCATTGCTGGCAAAGCCATGACGCCCATACTTGCCACGACACTACCTGTAAACATCAAGCGCATTGAGCGTGATAGAACTTTCTCAATCATTTAGTACTCCTTTGTTGGAAATAATGGTTTTTATAAAAGTACACCATTGTGGCTAGCTTTTAGAGTTACAAATCCCTCAGGAATCTTCATCCTTTGTATGCACGTTTTTTTTAATTGCGTGTCTGACTTGTCAACTATTGGGGAATAATTGATACAGATGACATCAAAGCATTTTCCCCAAGACAATGTCAATGAAAGTTCTTTTACTGTCAGAGAGATACAACGAAAATTTCTCATTCAAAATCAAGTTCGTTGTATTTGATGTTGTCTTGTGGAAATGTACTTGATTTTCTGCGACTTTCGTGAAAGGACTTGTTATCCTTCATTTTTGCTTATTAATTGGATGAGATGTGGCGGATTACTTAATCTTGGGGATGGCAGCTTTTTGTGCGGGTTTTGTCGATGCGGTGGTCGGTGGTGGTGGATTGATTCAGCTGCCAGCTTTGTTCTCGGTGTTCTCTACCACGGCACCGGCAAGCTTGTTGGGAACCAGTAAATTTGCGGGTATCTGGGGAACCTCGGTGGCAGCGGTGAATTATGTTAAAGCCGTGCGTCTGCAATGGCATATTATTATCCCTGCTGGAGTAATGGCTTTTATTTTGTCGTTTGCCGGTGCAATGACAGTGACGCATATACCTCCGACTTATTTACGTAAAGCATTACCGTTTATCTTGGTGGCAATTGCGATTTATACCTTTTGGAAAAAGGATCTCGGCGCACAATCTAAGCGACTTCATTCCGGACGTAAAGAATTGATCTTGGCTGTATTGGTTGGTGGGGTGGTCGGATTTTATGATGGATTTTTTGGGCCTGGTACTGGAAGCTTCTTTATTTTCATTTTCGTGCGTGTTTTCGGCTATGATTTTCTACGGGCGTCTGCCTCTGCTAAAGTGTTGAACGTTGCTTGTAATGCTGCGGCATTGATTTGGTTTGGCTATAGTGGTCATGTCATGTGGATATTGGGCAGCGCCATGGCTGTGTGTGGTGTATTGGGGTCGATTGCAGGAAGCAAGATGGCGATAAAGTATGGCAGTACCTTTGTCCGGTCTTTGTTCCTTTTGGTGGTTAGCTTATTGGTAGTGAAAACTTCTTATGATGCATTTTTGAAGTAGGTTTGTTTCACGTGAAACAAAAATTCTAAAAAATGTTTGGGGGTAATTGTGAGTCAATCTCGAGTTAGTGATACAGATAAAAAGATTCGCCGCACGGAAAAGGGTGAGGCGGAGATTAAGCAGCGTAGTCTTGGGTTGCCCAAGCTTGCGCAAGTGATTTTGCTGTCGATTGACGGCGAAACAACCTACGCGGAATTGCTCAGGGAGTTCGCGGATGAAAGTGTCGCTGAAGTTGAGCTTTCTGTTGATGAGTTATTGGTGAAGGATTTAATTGTCGAGGACGTCACCGTCGCTGAAGAATATACTCCTTTGTTGATTGATAATTCTGACTTGATGTCAGCGCATATTGAAAGTTTCGATTCTGATGAGTTTTTTTCGTCTTCCTTAGATCCTTTGCATAGTGGATCAGGGTTGGTTGTCGATACGGGCACTAATACTATGCGCTCGGTTAACCTAAAAAAGAAGAAACAGCAAAGCGTCTATGACGTAGATATTCCGTTGTCCCTTGAATTGGATACTAATCTGAAGTTGAAGAAGGAAATGCGTAAGAGTAAGTTGGTGCAAGTATTTCCTGTGCCAGAAAAAACCAAGAAGCGCAGGCGGTCCAAGCGCCCTAAGGCCCCCCCGATAAATAAGTGGACTATGCGGATTTACATAGGATTGACAGGGCTAGGCTTATTGTTGGTGCTGATTGCCTTAGTCGTGAAAATGTAAAACTGTTTCACGTGAAACAGTTTTACTGAATTTTTAGTCTTTTTGGGATGTGATTAAGGTTTTGCGACGCAAAAAGCAACTATAATCGTGCCTCGTATTAGTTTTACTCTATCGTCACCAAGCAATTCCTCCTTGAGCTATCCACATGTTTTATCCAAATGAATTCGATGTCATCGTCGTTGGCGGCGGTCATGCCGGTACAGAAGCCGCTTTGGCTTCCGCACGCATGGGCCAAAAAACGCTATTGTTGACCCATAATATTGAGACCTTAGGTCAGATGTCTTGCAATCCATCAATCGGTGGAATTGGTAAAGGACATCTGGTGAAAGAAGTCGATGCCATGGGTGGTGCGATGGCGATTGCGACTGATGAGGCGGGCATACAATTTCGTATTTTGAATTCATCTAAGGGGCCTGCAGTGCGGGCAACCCGTGCTCAGGCTGACCGTATTTTGTACAAGCAGGCGATCCGTAGCCGCCTAGAGAACCAAGAAAACCTGTGGATATTCCAGCAAGCCGTGGATGATTTGTTGGTTGAAGGCGATAGAGTCGTTGGTGCGGTGACCCAAGTTGGTCTGAAATTTAAGGCGCGTGCGGTGGTGTTGACAGCAGGAACTTTCCTTGATGGGAAGATTCATGTTGGCCTTAATAGCTACTCAGCAGGTCGTGCCGGTGATCCGCCTGCGATCTCTTTGTCTAGTCGCTTGAAAGAATTAGCGCTGCCGCAAGGGCGTTTGAAGACTGGTACGCCACCGCGTATCGATGGTCGCAGCATCGATTTTTCCCAAATGGAAGAGCAGCCGGGCGATCTCGATTCTCTTCCTGTGTTCTCGGTCATGGGCAATGTTGCAATGCATCCGCGTCAAGTGCCATGCTGGATTACGCATACCAATGCTAAAACCCATGACATTATCCGTGCGGGATTAGACCGTAGTCCTATGTACACGGGTGTAATTGAAGGGGTTGGGCCGCGTTATTGTCCATCAATAGAAGACAAGATTCATCGTTTCTCGGGCAAGGATTCGCACCAGATTTTCTTGGAGCCAGAAGGCTTGACCACGAATGAATTCTATCCAAATGGCATCTCTACCAGTCTGCCATTTGACGTGCAATTAGAGTTGGTACGCTCCATGCGTGGTATGGAAAACGCCTATATTCTGCGTCCTGGCTATGCGATTGAATACGATTATTTTGATCCGCGTGGTTTGAAAACTTCGCTGGAAACACGCTCTATCCAAGGTTTATTCTTTGCTGGGCAGATCAATGGTACAACCGGATACGAAGAAGCCGCGGCGCAAGGTATGCTGGCAGGCCTAAATGCCGCCTTACAAACCCAGGGCAGAGAAGCCTGGGTGCCGCGTCGCGATGAAGCTTATCTGGGTGTGTTGGTGGATGATCTGGTGACGAAAGGCGTGCAAGAACCTTACCGCATGTTCACTAGTCGTGCCGAATTCCGTCTGAGTTTGCGCGAAGATAATGCCGACATGCGTCTGACGGAAATCGGTCGCAAGCTTGGTTGTGTGAGCGATAAGCAATGGCAAATGTTCGAAGAAAAGCGTGAAGCAGTTTCACGTGAAATGGAAAGATTGAAATCAACTTGGGTCAATCCACGCATTGTTGATGATGCCGAAGCCGAGCGTGTCGTCGGTAAAGCATTGGAGCGCGAATATTCATTGGCTGATTTATTGCGTCGTCCGCAAGTGACTTACGATCACTTAATGACGCTCAAAGGCAAAGAAGGGCAGTCCTTAGCGGGCGAAAATATTGTCGATCCAGCGGTCAAAGAACAGATAGAAATTCAAATCAAATATTCCGGCTATATCGGACGTCAGGCCAAAGAGGTCGAACGTCAGGCGCACTATGAGAATTTGAAAATGCCAAGCGACTTTGATTATCTGGAAGTAAATGGCTTATCAATTGAAGTGAAGCAAAAACTGAATGCACAAAAACCAGAAACTTTAGGACAGTGTGGTCGCATCTCTGGCGTGACGCCTGCGGCTTTGTCCTTGTTGCTGGTGCATTTAAAAAAACGTGGCTTTAAAGGTTTTGCCAATGCAGCACCTGCCAATGATGAAGATCTGAATGTCAAAGTGGTGGGTGAATAGTTTATGAGTCGTTTTGATAAAGAAGCTCTGGGAAATGAGCTGCGGGACGGTATTGCCTCCTTAGGTTTACCATTGAATGAAGATCAAGTCGAAAAGATGCTGGCTTACTTGGCTTTATTGGTCAAGTGGAATTCGGTCTATAACTTGACTTCCATCCGCGATCCGCATGATATGGTCAAACAACATTTGCTCGACTCTTTGTCGGCGGTGCATGCTTTTACCCAAGCGAAGAATATTCTTGATGTCGGTTCTGGCGGTGGTTTGCCAGGCATCGTCTTGGCGATTGTTTTTCCAACGGCTTCAGTGACGATGATTGATATCGTCAATAAGAAGACCGCGTTCCTGACACAAGTGAAAGCTGAGCTCAAACTCAAAAACGTCACGGTACATACCGGGCGTGTTGAGCTTCTAAAAGTTGAACATCAATTCGACGTCATTACGTCGCGTGCATTTTCCGAACTCAATAACTTCATCAACTGGTCACATCATTTGCTGGCCGAAAATGGTCGTTTCCTTGCGATGAAGGGTGTGTCGCCAACGCAAGAAATTGAGCGTCTGCCGGATGGTTGGGAAGTGGAAAGTATTGAACCTTTGCAAGTGCCAGGTCTAGATGTTGAAAGACATCTGGTGCATGTGAAGAAACTCGCTTCAGCAAATTAAGTTACACGTGAAACAGCAGTTCCGGGATTTTCTTTTAACCGCAATTATTCTAAAAAGTGTCTATGGCTAAAATTTTTTGCGTTGCCAATCAAAAGGGTGGTGTAGGAAAAACTACTACAACTGTCAACTTGGCGGCAGGTCTGGCGAAGCTTGATCAGCGTGTCTTACTTGTCGATTTGGATCCACAAGGAAATGCCACGATGGGCGCTGGCGTTAATAAAGCCAAGCTGGAGTTGTCTGTTTATCAAGTATTGCTGGGAATGGCAGATGTGAAATCGGCCGTGGTCAGATCAGAATCTGGTAAATTTGATATCCTTCCAGCCAACCGCGAATTGGCTGGTGCCGAAGTCGAAATGGTCGAACTCGAAAATCGAGACAAGCGTCTACGCTCAGCCTTACACCAAGTGGGCGCTGACTACGACTTCATTTTGATCGATTGTCCACCTGCTCTATCGATGTTGACGCTGAATGGTTTATGCGCAGCGAATGGCGTGATTATTCCTATGCAGTGTGAATACTATGCTCTGGAAGGCTTGTCGGATTTGGCGAATACGATCAAGAAAGTCTCCGCTAACCTGAATCCTGATTTGAAAATCGTGGGGTTGTTACGCGTGATGTTTGATCCACGCATGACCTTGTCGCAACAAGTCTCCGACCAGCTGGAACAACATTTTGGCGACAAAGTATTTAAGACTGTGATCCCGCGTAATGTGCGATTAGCCGAAGCGCCATCCTACGGTATCCCGGGCGTGGTGTTTGACCCCTCCTCTAAAGGTGCGCAAGCCTACATAGCCTTCGGCGCGGAGATGGTGGAAAGAATTAAGTTATTGGATAAAAAGTAAGATGACTATGGCAACTAAAAAACAAAAAGGCCTGGGGCGTGGCTTAGACGCTTTATTAGATGGTGCTGGCGATTTCGCAGAAGCAGTACCAACTGTGGTTGGCGCGCCAACCAGTTTGCCGGTCACGCAAATGCAAGCCGGTAAATACCAGCCACGGACTCGCATGGACGAGGGCGCCTTAGCTGAGCTGGCAGCATCGATTAAAGCTCAGGGCTTGATGCAGCCTATCCTGGTGCGTCCTATCGGCCAGGCTAATGGTGTAACCAAATATGAGATCATCGCCGGTGAGCGTCGTTTCCGAGCCTCTCAGATGGCAGGTTTGACAGAAGTCGCTGTGTTGGTGAAAGATGTCGATGACCAAGCCGCGGCTGCGATGGCTCTGATCGAAAATATCCAGCGCGAAGACTTAAATCCTTTGGAGGAAGCGCAGGGTATACATCGCCTGATTTCCGATTTTACCTTTACCCATGAGCAAGCAGCGAATGCGGTAGGGCGCTCACGCAGCGCGGTTTCAAACTTGTTGCGCCTGTTAAATTTGGCGCGTCCTGTGCAAACCATGCTGATGGCGGGCGATATCGACATGGGCCATGCCCGTGCCTTGTTGGCTGTCGATGCGGCAACGCAGATTCAACTGGCGAATCAGGTTGTGGCAAAACGAATGTCGGTTCGTGATACGGAAAAGCTGGTCACTAAGACCACGGCTGAATTGGCAACGCCGGCAAAGCAAAAAGATAAAGCCGAAAAATCGCGTGACATCACCCGTTTGGAAGAAGAGTTGTCAGATTTGCTAGCGACTCAAGTGACTTTGAAGATGGGCAGCAAAGGCCGTGGACAAATGTTGATTGATTTTGCGGATCTGGATTCTTTAGATGGCGTGATCTTAAAAATTCGTGGTCAGTAATTCCTCGTCAAAATGGAGTCAACTTAACAAGTTTGCCGATAATCCTCGGCAAACTTGTTAATTAGTCGAAGACAATTGGGCAGATCGCTTGCAAAACGAAATTTGTTGCGTTGCATCAAACGTTTGACCTTGCTTATACATGCACGTATAATTCCGTGGCTTTGGAAAATCTGCCTACTTGTCGTCGAAAATTGCACTGAAATGACACAGTTGCAGCACTAAAATAGAACATACATAGCACTAATGTAGCGCAGACTAAGGACAAACTTAGTCTATAAAAAGAAGAAAAACGTATAAAGCGCATTGGTCGAAAACGAACATTTGTTGTAAAACTGGGGAGTGGCATGGCGCGCATCATCCTGTTGCAATTTGCAGCAGCTTTCATCGCGGCGCTGGTGGCGTTGTTAGTGTCTGGTCTCTCCTCTGGTATTTCCGCTCTACTCGGCGGTCTATGTTGCGCGCTCCCGAACGCGTTTTTTGCTTTGCGCTTACTCAGTAGCGTGCGAAAACCCGGCGGTGCCAACCCGATGAACTTTTTCGTCGGCGAGTTTATAAAAATTGCACTGACCTTTGCTCTCATGGGAGCGGTGGTTATGTTTTACCCCGAATTGAACTGGCTGGCGTTTCTCGCTGCATTCATCGTGGTAATGAAAAGTTATTTAATACTACTCTTTAGGCATTGATTATGAGCGCAACTGAGCACGCCCCAACCCCGTCGGAATACATCGGCCATCATCTCGGTCACTTAGCCAATTCCCATGAACAGCAGACAGCCCTCGTGGATATGTCTTACATCAACTACGACACCATTATTTGGTCCGTATTTTGCGGTCTGGCTGCGATTTTGTTAATGTACTTGGCATCACGCAAGGCGACTTCTGGTGTTCCTGGCCGTTTTCAATGTGCAGTTGAGATGGTCGTAGAAATGGTCAATGACCAAGCCAAGAGCATCGTGCACGGCAATGTGTCTTTCATTGCACCGATGGCATTGACGATTTTTGTGTGGGTTTCATTAATGAACGCGATGGACTTTTTGCCTGTCGATTTGTTCTCTGTTTGGTTATTCCCATTATTGGGTTTAGACCCAGAAATGCATCACCGCGTGGTTCCTACTGCTGATTTGAATGGTACTTTGGGTATCTCTGTAGGCGTGTTTGCCCTGATGATGTACTACTCCATCAAAATCAAAGGCGCTGGCGGCTTTCTTAAAGAATTGTGTACAGCACCGTTTGGCCCAATGATGTTCCCAGCGAATATTGCTTTGAACGTAGTCGAATACGCAGCGAAAACTTTCTCACTCGGTATGCGACTGTTCGGTAACATGTTTGCTGGTGAATTGTTGTTCTTGTTGATCGCTTTGTTAGGTGCTTACAGCCACTTCGGCGGCGTTGGACAAATCATTGCTGGTTCGGTCTGGGCTATCTTCCATATTTTGATCGTATTCTTGCAAGCCTTTATTTTCATGATGTTGACTTTGGTGTACATGGGTCAATCTCACGAGGCGCATTAATCAGTTCGGTAGTTCAGTAATATCGGTTTTGAATTGAATCAGATTTAAGTTTTCAGGTTTTTGGTTTTAGTTTTTGGTTTTGGTATTTTAATTTTTTAACTTTTAGGGAGTTCTCTCATGACTAACGTCGCATTTGTAGCTTTGGCTTGTGGTTTGATTATCGGTTTGGGCGCTTTGGGTGCATGTATCGGTATCGCTATGATGGGTGGTAAATATTTGGAAGCGTCTGCTCGTCAACCAGAATTGATGGACAAGTTGCAAGGTAAAATGTTGTTGTTGGCTGGTTTGATCGATGCTGCGTTCATTATCGGTGTTGGTATCGCGATGTTCTTCGCAACTGCGAACCCATTCAAAGGTTAATTTAATTTCCTTTTCTACCGCGGTGCTGGTCACAGGATCAGCGCTAGCGGAACGATAATTCACACAAGGAAACGACGATGAATCTTAATCAAACCATGTGGTACCAAGCAGGGGTGTTCTTCATCCTGGCTTTGTTTACCATGAAATTCGTTTGGCCACCATTGATTGGTGCCATCGATGCACGTATGAAAAAAATCGCAGATGGCTTGTCCGCTGCGGATCAAGGGCAAGCCGCCATGAAAGAAGCTGAGAAAAAGATTCAGCTTGAATTGGCAGCCGCTCATGACAAAGGTATGACACAAATTGCTAACGCTGAAAAGCGTGGTCAATTGATCGTAGAAGAAGCTAAGAATGCTGCTAATGCTGAAGCTGCGCGTATCATCGCTGCCGCTCAAGCGGAAGCTGCAAATCAAGTCACAAAAGCACGCGAAGAATTGCGCGACCAGGTTGCTGTATTGGCAGTCAAAGGTGCAGAGCAAATTCTGAAACGTGAGGTTAACGCTTCTGCTCACGCAGATTTGTTGAACCAATTGAAGACTGAGCTGTAATCATGGCAGAACTCGCAACGATCGCTCGTCCATACGCAGAAGCGTTGTATCGCGTTGCTAAGTCCGGCAACCTGTCCGCCTGGTCGGAACTGGTTGCTGAGATGGCGCAAGCCGCAGCGCATCCCGATGTAGTAGCTCTTGCACACAACCCCAAAGTCTCCGCAGCGCAAACTGCTGAGGCTTTCTTGTCCGTGTTGAAGTCACCTGTAAATGCTGAAGCGAAAAACTTCGTGCTTACATTGACTGAATATGACCGTTTAACCACATTGCCAGAAATCGCTGTGCAATTTCATGCTTTGCAAAACGCCGACGCTGGCTCTGCAGATGCTGAAATCACCAGCGCATTTGAAATGACTGACGCACAGGTTAAAGATTTGGCCGCAACACTGGAAAAGAAATTTGGTCGCAAACTGCACCCAACTGTGACAGTGGATTCATCCCTGATCGGTGGTGTGCGTATCGTGGTTGGTGATCAAGTGCTAGATACTTCGGTTCGCGCCAAGCTGCAACAGATGCACAACGCTTTGACCGCTTAAGCTGTTGCTTAATGCTGTTCAAGTACTGAAACAATTTTAGGAGTTAGTATGCAACTCAACCCATCAGAAATCAGCGAGTTGATCAAGAGCCGTATTCAAGGCCTTGGCGACGGTGCTGAGATTCGTAATCAAGGTACGGTTATTTCCGTTACCGACGGCATCTGCCGCATCCACGGTTTGTCCGATGCGATGCAAGGCGAGATGTTGGAATTCCCAGGCAATACATTTGGTCTGGCTTTGAACTTGGAACGTGATTCCGTTGGTGCCGTTATTCTCGGTGACTACGAGCACATTTCTGAAGGCGACACAGTAAAATGTACTGGTCGTATTTTGGAAGTTCCTATCGGTCCAGAATTGCGCGGCCGTGTTGTCAACGCATTGGGTCAACCAATCGATGGCAAAGGTCCTATCAATGCAAAATTGTCTGCGCCAATCGAAAAGATTGCTCCAGGCGTTATTGCACGTCAATCCGTTTCTCAACCATTGCAAACTGGCTTGAAGTCTATCGACTCTATGGTTCCAGTTGGTCGTGGTCAGCGTGAATTGATCATTGGTGATCGTCAAACTGGTAAAACAGCGGTAGCGATTGACGCGATCATTAACCAAAAAGGTCAAGACGTTACATGTATCTATGTAGCGATTGGTCAAAAAGCGTCTTCTGTTAAAAACGTTGTGCGTGCTTTAGAAGCACACGGCGCGATGGAATACACTATCGTTGTTGCGGCAACTGCAGCTGAATCTGCAGCGATGCAATACGTATCCGCATACTCTGGTTGCGCGATGGGTGAATACTTCCGTGATCGCGGCGAAGATGCATTGATCGTTTATGATGATTTGTCTAAGCAAGCGGTAGCGTACCGTCAAGTTTCCCTGTTGTTGCGCCGTCCACCAGGTCGTGAAGCATATCCAGGTGACGTGTTCTATTTGCACTCACGTTTGTTAGAGCGCGCAGCACGTGTTAACCCTGACTACGTTGAAGCATTCACTAAAGGTGAAGTTAAAGGTAAGACAGGTTCATTGACAGCATTGCCTATCATTGAAACACAAGCTGGTGACGTTTCTGCTTTCGTTCCAACCAACGTAATTTCGATTACTGACGGTCAGATCTTCTTGGAAACTTCATTGTTTAACGCAGGTATTCGTCCAGCGATTAACGCGGGTATTTCCGTGTCACGCGTTGGTGGTGCTGCGCAAACTAAAGTTATCAAAAACTTGTCCGGTGGTATTCGTACTGACTTGGCACAGTATCGTGAATTGGCTGCGTTTGCGCAGTTCGCGTCTGACTTGGATGAAGCAACACGTAAGCAATTGGATCGTGGTGCACGTGTAACTGAATTGTTGAAACAAGCTCAGTACGCACCATTGTCGATTTCTCTGATGGCAGTGACTTTGTTCGCAGTGAACAAAGGCTTCTTGGATGATGTACCTGTGAAGAAAGTTTTGGCTTTCGAAGCTGGCGTGCATAATTTTATGAAAACTAGCCATGCAGCCTTGTTGCAAAAGATTGAAGAGACTAAGCAATTGGACAAAGATGGCGAAGCTGCCATGGCTGCCGCGATCGCTGATTTCAAAAAATCCGGCGCATTTTAATTGAGTTGAAACTTACTTTTAGCTTGAAGGAGTTCACTCATGGCAGTAGGTAAAGAGATACGTGGCAAGATCAAAAGCGTAGAGAATACGAAGAAGATCACGAAAGCGATGGAAATGGTCGCTGCTTCTAAAATGCGTAAAGCGCAGGAAAGAATGCGTGCGGCTCGTCCGTACAGTGAAAAGATTCGTACGATCACAGCTAACTTGTCACAGGCTAACCCAGAGTACACGCATCCTTTCATGGTTCAACAAGACCAATCCAAGAAAGTTGGATTGGTTGTTGTAACGACAGATAAGGGTTTGTGTGGTGGCTTGAACACCAACGTTTTACGTTTGGTCACCAACAAAATGCGTGAACTTGAAGGTCAGGGTTCAAAAATTGAAGCGGTCGCAATTGGTAATAAAGGTCTTGGTTTCCTGAATCGAGTAGGTGCAAAAGTTGTGGCGCATGCGACGCAATTGGGTGATACACCCCACCTCGATAAATTGATTGGTCCAGTGAAGTTGTTATTGGATGCGTATCAGGAAGGCAAAATCGATGCGGTTTACTTAAGCTACACGAAATTCATTAACACCATGAAGCAAGAGCCAGTGTTAGAGCAATTATTGCCTCTGACAGCGGACAAGCTGGAAACAAATAAAGCTCAACATTCTTGGGACTATATTTACGAACCAGATGCGGCTGCGGTGATCGATGAATTGTTGATTCGTTATGTTGAAGCCTTGATTTATCAAGCGGTTGCAGAAAACATGGCGTCTGAACAATCGGCACGTATGGTGGCGATGAAGTCAGCAAGTGATAACGCAGGTAGTGTGATTGGTGAGTTGAAATTGATTTATAACAAAACTCGTCAAGCCGCTATTACCAAAGAGCTTTCCGAGATCGTCGCCGGCGCGGCAGCGGTCTAAACTGAATTTATAATTATTGAAGGAACGAACATGGCTAATGGCAAAATCGTTCAGTGTATCGGCGCTGTTGTGGACGTTGAATTTCCACGCAATGCGATGCCTAAAATTTACGATGCCTTAAAAATGGAAGGCTCTGACCTGACGTTAGAAGTGCAACAGCAATTGGGTGACGGTATTGTCCGTTGCATCGCGCTGGGTACATCTGATGGTCTGCGTCGCGGCTTGATGGTTAGTAACACTGGTAATCCAATTATGGTTCCAACCGGCAAAGCAACACTGGGCCGTATTATGGACGTATTGGGTAACCCGATTGATGAATGTGGTCCGGTTAGCCGTGAAACACAAGCATCGATTCACCGTAAAGCACCTGCTTACGACGAACTCTCTCCATCGCAAGAATTGTTGGAAACCGGTATCAAAGTTATTGATCTGGTTTGCCCATTTGCGAAGGGTGGTAAAGTTGGTTTGTTCGGTGGTGCCGGTGTTGGTAAAACCGTTAACATGATGGAGTTGATCAACAACATTGCTAAAGCACACAGCGGTTTGTCCGTGTTTGCTGGTGTTGGTGAACGTACTCGTGAAGGTAATGACTTCTATCACGAAATGGCTGACGCTAACGTTGTGAACTTGGAAGAGCCAGAAAAATCCAAAGTTGCGATGGTGTACGGTCAGATGAATGAACCACCAGGTAACCGTTTGCGCGTTGCTTTGACTGGTTTGACAATCGCTGAAGGTTTCCGTGACGAAGGTAAAGACGTGTTGTTCTTCGTCGATAATATCTATCGTTACACATTGGCTGGTACTGAAGTTTCTGCGTTGTTGGGCCGTATGCCTTCCGCGGTAGGTTACCAACCAACATTGGCTGAAGAAATGGGCCGTTTGCAAGAGCGTATTACTTCCACTAAGACTGGTTCTATTACGTCGATTCAAGCGGTTTATGTTCCAGCGGATGATTTGACTGATCCATCTCCAGCAACTACGTTTGCCCATTTGGACTCCACCGTTGTTTTGTCTCGTGACATCGCTTCTCTGGGTATTTACCCAGCGGTTGATCCACTCGATTCGACATCACGTCAGTTGGATCCACAAGTGGTTGGTTTGGAACACTATGAAACGGCTCGTGCTGTTCAAGGTACTCTGCAACGCTACAAAGAATTGCGTGACATTATCGCGATTTTGGGTATGGACGAGTTGGCACCAGAAGATAAGTTATTGGTTGCTCGTGCACGTAAGATGCAACGTTTCTTGTCTCAGCCTTTCCACGTTGCTGAGGTATTTACTGGTTCTCCAGGTAAATACGTTTCACTCAAAGATACAATCAAAGGCTTCAAGATGATTGCATCCGGTGAACTCGATCACTTGCCAGAACAAGCGTTCTACATGGTAGGTACTATCGACGAAGCGATCGAAAAAGCGAAGAAAATGGCTGCCTAATATTGCGGATGCGTTTGCTTGAGTCGTAACGTGAAAGCGAAACGACTCAAAGCAAGCCAAGCAAGAAGGTAGACTTTTCGTGGTGCGCGCAAGCGTACTTAGACGAAAGAAAAGGTTAGCACATGGCACATACTATTCACGTTGACGTAGTTTCTGCAGAAGAGATGATCTTTTCTGGTGAAGCTGAATTCGTCGCGTTGCCGGGTGAATCAGGTGAATTGGGTATTTATCCAAAACACACGCCACTGATCACACGTATTAAGCCAGGCGCGGTACGTATTAAGGTTGCAGGTCAAGCTGAAGACGAATTTGTATTCGTCGCTGGTGGTATCCTGGAAGTTCAACCTGATAGCGTTACTGTTCTTGCTGATACAGCGATCCGTGGTCATGATCTGGATGAGGCGAAAGCAGCAGAAGCTAAGAAATTAGCGGAAGAAGCTTTGGTCAATCGCGAATCAGGCATCGACTACGCGCAAGCACAAGCTGAATTGCAATCTGCGATTGCACAGTTGGCAGCGATTCAGAAATTGCGTTCTAAGCGTTAATTCTGCAAAGTTTTACTTTACAGATGCAGTAACAGTTTTACGATATAAGTTTTATCAAGGAAGAGGCAGCTACGGCTGCCTTTTTCTTTTTTCACATGATTTTTGTATGGAGTTGACACATGTCAGATGTCTTGATTGATCACCTGTTGAACACGGCGAAAACCATCGCCATCGTCGGCATCTCGAATAAACCTGAGCGTGATAGTTATAAAGTGGCGGAATACCTACAAAAGCATGGCTACCGCATTTTGGCGGTGAATCCACTGCAAGCAGGAAATTCTATACTTGGCTTGCAGTGCTATCCGACCTTGGCAGTCGCGCAACAAGAAACGGGACTAAGCATCGATATCGTCGATTGTTTCCGTAAATCTGAAGATATCCCTGCCATACTAACCGACGCAATGGCCGTTAAAGCTGCAGCACTCTGGATGCAGTTAGGCATCTCCAATGAAACTGCGGCAATTGAGGCACGTGCTGCGGGATTAGAAGTGGTGATGGATAAATGTACTAAGATAGAACATAAGCGACTGCACAATATCGTCGAATAAATTAACCGGGGTGGATAGGCATGAATATCTCAGCGCAGTTTTTGGCATCAGGCAAGACAGTCCTACAGGAAAAAGACGCAGCACTGCGAGCTTTAGCTTCTGCTGGCAATAAAACCCTGATGAAAGAAAAAACGCTGGAGCTCAGTGCACAAATAGCGGAATTTCAAAACATCTTGTATGCACAACAAAAACATAAACTCCTGATTGTCTTGCAAGGGATGGACACTTCAGGCAAAGACGGCACCGTGAGAGTTGTGTTTGGCGCCTCGAATCCAGCAGGAATCCGCAGCGTCAGTTTTAAAGCACCCAGTAGTGTCGAATTGGCGCACGATTATTTATGGCGTATCCATCAACAAGTGCCTGCAGTCGGCGAATTGGTCATTTTTAACCGCAGTCATTATGAAGACGTGTTGATCACGCGCGTACATGGCTGGATCACCGACGAAGAAGTCAAACGGCGACTCTCTCACATCAATGCCTTTGAGCGCATGCTGAGCGAAACTGGCACGACAATCCTAAAATTCTTTTTACACATTTCCAAAGATGAGCAGAAAGAGCGCTTGGAAGAACGTCTCAGCGATCCACATAAACACTGGAAATTTGATCCCAAAGATTTGACCGAGCGGGTGTCGTGGGAAGACTACCAAGATGCCTACCAAACAGCGATAAATGCCACGCATACGGAGTACGCACCATGGCATATTATTCCGGCAAACTCCAAAAGCCAACGCAATCTGATCATCGCCAGCATTGTTGCCGAAAAGCTGGCGAGCCTGAATCTCAGCTACCCAGAACCGCATCCTGACTACTTTAAAATCAAAGTTGAATAGCTGAAAAAAGTAGCAACTATTTGCCAGGGAAATATCTTTATCCACAAAAAAATAAGAGATATTTATCTCGAGAAATTATTTTGTAAAAAAATAACATAAATAAATCTGTTTATTTTCAATGGCTTATGAGCCTAAATTAATTTGATCTCTGTCTTCATGCCTTGGCGCATTAAATTATTCATTAATTACCCACAAAGTTATCCACAGGAGTTTCAACATGGTCGTTGTGTTGATTAGTTGGATATTTGTTTCATTATTTCCCTCTTCCTCAGCTTTTGTTGGATACCAATGATCGCAATCAATCCGCGGTTAGACCGAGAATATGACCTTGTTTCTTCAAAACACCGTGAAGCGATGGGTCTGGTCAGATCCTCTGAGCCCTTTGGCAAAGTGCGTCACAGCAATGACCCTACGCATTCTGCTTAATCTGTGGGGTGAACCACTGCTTGCTCTGCAATTTGAAACGGTAAGTCAGGGTTTACGCGTCAATGAAATAGAAGCTTAGCAATGCTACCAAGCGCCCAGAGGAATTCGCAAAAAAAGCAATCCACGAGGTGGTGCTGCAAGGCATATACAAAGTACCTGCCAATTTCAGATGACGAACTATTTGAACCAACCTCAATAAGCAAGAAGGCATACCAAAATGTCGCAAAAAAACACACATTGGGAACGTTTCCAAAAAAATCTTGACACTAATTTTTAATGAGTGCTATATTCCAAATCACAAATGGAAACGATTCCACTTAAAGCGCAAGATTCGGGCAATTGATCTTATTTTCCGAATCTGCCGATCAGCAAATGAGTCAGACGCTCACATTGAGGACGCAAAGAAGCGCTTAATTTAGCCGCAAGGAATAGAAGTTTGTGTATCAAACTATTTAGCATTCAACCTGTTGTGAGATCGACGTTAGTGAGAAATTGGCGTCGTCAATGAACCGCGTAGTTACGAACACGAGTTTGACCAGACATAGCAGAAAGTAGAAGCAAGAAAGGCCGTCGTGAAGTTAGGCAATGTATCGCTAGAAAATAATCACGTAAAGCCAAAAAGCAATTGAATCAATGAAAAGCAAGCCAAGAAATGGCGAATACATCGCCTGATAATAGTGAATAAAAGCAGGTAGCGCGCAATGCCTATCTCAACAAGGAGACAAAATGTTTCATCTGAAAACAAAACGAACACTCATGAGCGTAGCGGTCGCTGGTGCCTGTGGATTGATGACTGCACATGCGCAAGCACAGCAAGCAACCGAGCAGAGTAAAACCAATGAACCGGTCAGCGGCAAAAAAGCAGATAGCAAAGACGCCGATAAGATACAAGAAGTGAATGTGACTGCGACCCGCTATTCGACTTCATTACTACGCACACCACTGGCCGTTACCGCTTTCAATCAAGAGAGTCTGGGGCGTATGGGAGTCACCAGCGCCAAAGACTTAGCGAACGAAATTCCTAACGTCACGATCGTCCAATCAAATGATTCAGCGATTCAGGTCACCATCCGCGGTATCACTTCCAGCAACACGACAGAAATTGGTGATCCAGCGGTCGGCTTCCACGTAGATGGCATGTATTCCCCACGTCCACAAGGCGCACAAGCCTTGATGTTTGACGTTGCGCAGGTAGAAGTATTGCGCGGCCCACAAGGTACCTTGTTTGGTCGTAACTCCACCGGCGGTACGATCAATGTGATCTCTGCCAAACCAGACTTTAGCGGCAACTACGGTAGCGCAGAAGTAGAATTGGGCAACTACAATAAGCGTCAGGTGCACGCGATACAAAATATCAAAATCAATAATGACCTGGCGATACGTGCCGCAATCATGAAAGTGACGCGTGATGGCTATGCGAATCAAATGCAAGATTTTAGTGAAGCCAACTTTCCCTCAAAAGGTTGGATCCCTGACGGCATCCCAGACAATATCCAACGTTGGAATCGTAAAGTAGATCCGAGTGACTATTACACAAACCAAAATGAATGGGCCGCTCGTTTGTCCGCTTTGTACAAAGTGAACAAGGACTGGAAACTGCATGCAACCTATGAAGAGTTTCAAGATTCCAGTGCTGGCGGCACCGCGTTCAAAGATTGCGAATCGACCAAAGGTACACGTTACGCTTGTCCAACTGGTTGGGGACGTTTTGATTTAAAAATCAACGTGCCTGGTATGACCGACATGAAGATCCGCACTTTGCGCGCCGGTTCAAACTGGAATATCAGTAACGATGCCAGCTTAGACTACAACTTCGCCCTCGCAGATCAACGTCGGAGCCAGTTATATGACAACGACAAAGGCAATCAAACTGCCTTGCCATTCCAGATCACACAGGATCATCCGCGCATTGCAGGTGGTAATAACTGGGGCACGTGGCCACTGGCCGATCAGTATCAACAGACAGTCGATTCCAAATATGTGTCCACGGTGCACGAGCTGCAGTTGAAGCAACGTTTAGGCGATCTGCAATATGTGGCTGGGCTGTTCTGGATGCATGAGAAGAATCAAATTAACTATGAAGTAGTCGATTTGTATCGCGCTCCAGTCGGTCTTGCATCTGGCGCATTCTATGCACAACCGGATCGTCAAGTCGACGCAAAAGCGGTATTCGCCCAAGCCGATTGGAAGTTCGCACCAACTTGGACTGCCACCGCAGGTCTGCGTTACAGTGTGGATAAGAAGACCGATAAAGATGGTTTGAATCTTGGCGGCTGGTGGGGACAAAAAGAGTTCTACAATGGTGGCTTTGATCCGGGCACACCAGGCACGCCTGGCTACCATCTGCCACAAGGTAATGACCTGAACTATGGTCCGGGTGGCAGTGCTGCAGCCTACGCTGGTTACGGTACACCAAGTAAGAACGATCACACCGATTCATGGCGCAAGATGACATGGCGCTTAGGTTTGCAAACGCAGATCAATGAAAACCAAATGGCCTACGCCGCATTGGCGACAGGTTACAAAGCAGGTGGTTTCGGTGATCGTACTTTAGCCTGCGGTGGTAGTGCAACTGATCCAGTGCAGCGTAAGTGTGCGGATGGTAAGCCTAATACAGAAACTTTCCTGCCTTACAAACCAGAGTTGGTGACCAACTTTGAATTGGGCTACAAAGGAAAATTCCTGGACAATACCTTGAGTTTGTCCGCGGTTGCCTTTGCGATGAACTATAAGGATCAGCAGTTAACTAATACCTATTTTGTCAGCAAATACATCACGCCTGTACCTTGTACTTCCGATCAACCTAAGTGCGACGTCTATGAAACTTGGCGTACGATTAACGTCGGTAACACCAAGATCCGCGGCTTAGAAGTCGAATGGGATTACAAACCATGGCCTGGCGCGAAAATTGGCGGTGCATTCACTTTGTTGGATACCAAGATTCATGACTACGGTTCCTACAGTGACGATTACAACTGTGATGCACGGGTTGAGTTCGGTGATGCACCATGCCCTGCGCCTTACGCTGGTTTAGGACCAGATAATGGCAAACGCTTGTACGACGTCACTAATAACAGCTTGCCAAATGCGCCGAAACGTACATTCATGTTGCATTTCTCACAGAAGTTTGACTTACCTAGCGGTTACAGCATAACGCCGTACATCAAGTCGAATTGGCGCGATAAGGCTTACTTCGACGTGCGTAACGATGAGTTTAAACACATCGGTCGTTATCAAAAAGCGTATGCGCTGGTCGATGCCTCGGTACGCCTAGATGCACCGGAAGATCAATGGCACGCAGAATTGTTTGTCCGTAATGCGAGCGACAGCAAAGCCGTGTACTGGCGAGGTGCCGGGGTTGGGGCGCAAATGAACTCGGCTCCAGTAGAACCGCGCATGTTCGGCATCCGCTTTGGCTTCAATTACTAATAAACCTTATTGAGTATTCCTGGGGTGTTTGAGTCTATGAGGTGTGATCGGAGTGATTACACGTCATAGACTCTTTTTTCATCCTGCCTGACAATGTCATCCATGCTGCATCAGAACAAAACATAAATCTTGGAAATCAAATGACAGATCGTCGTATAAAAGATATCGTGATCGTTGGAGGCGGTACCGCTGGTTGGATGAGCGCTGCGGCTTTAGCGCAATTACTGCCGAACGGATACAACTATCGTTTGGTGGAGTCAGATCAAATCTCCACCATCGGTGTAGGGGAGGCGACCATACCCAGTATTCGTAATTTCAATATGCATCTTGGAATAGATGAAAATGATTTCATCCGAAATACGCAAGGTACTTTTAAGCTTGGTATTGAGTTCGTTAACTGGGGCATCAACAATAGTAAATATTTTCATGGTTTCGGCTCGGTGGGACGCGATCAGCCTACCGCTAACTTTTATCATTATTGGCTCAAACTTAATCAGCTAGGCATGGCAGGTGGACTTGAGCCATACTCCATCAATACGGTCGCCAGCACGCTAGGAAAATTCAGCGTAGGGCGCCCAGATTTACCCAACTCACCATTATCCGATTTATCGTATGCCTATCATTTTGATGCGGGGCTTTACGCCAAATATTTACGCACCTACGCTGAACAACGTGGCGTTAAACGTACTGAAGGCCGCATCGTACAAACCTTGCTGCGCGAGAGTGATGGCTATATCGATGCACTGCTCATGGAAAATGGCGAAAAAATCCACGGCGATTTCTTTATTGATTGCTCTGGCATGGTCGGGCTATTGATTGAGAAAGCATTACAGACCGGCTACGATGATTGGTCGCATTGGTTGCCCTGTGATACTGCTATCGCCGTACCATGTGAACTGGCTGGCTCGGCACAAGCACATACGCGTTCCACCGCCCACAGCGCGGGTTGGCAGTGGCGCATTCCCTTGCAGCATCGGATCGGTAACGGTCACGTCTTTTCCAGTAAGTTTATGGACTACGACACTGCGCAAAATATCCTGATGAATAATTTGGACGGCAAAGCGCTGGCAGAACCGCGTCAAATCAAGTTCATCACTGGTAAACGTAAAAAAGCTTGGAACAAAAACTGTATCGCGATTGGTTTATCAGGCGGATTCATGGAGCCACTCGAATCGACCAGCATTCACATGGTCAAAACGGGTTTGATGCGTTTGATCACCTTCTTCCCAGATAAGGATTTCGATCAGGTTGATATTGATAACTACAATCGTCTGACTGACAAAGAGTATGCACAGATACGCGACTTCTTAATTTTGCATTACAAAGTGAATCAACGTGACGATTCAGAATTTTGGCGCTATTGCCGTGAAATGGATGTGCCAGAAAGTCTGCAAATCAAACTGGACCTCTTCGCCAGCCATGGACGCATTTTGCGCGAGAACGAAGAGCTATTTCCCGAAGACAGTTGGTTACAAGTCATGCACGGGCAAGGTATGCGACCACGCCGTTACAATCCGGTGGTTGACCAACGCAGCAAAGAGGAAATCGCCGGCTTCTTGCACAATACGCAGGCCGTGATCCGTAAGTGTGTGGATGCTATGCCTACGCATTTGGACTATATTCGCACCAACTGCGCGACAAGAAAAATCGCCTAATCATTCTAAATGCTTCGCTTGGGACGGCAATGCCGTCCGGTTTAGCCCTTTCTCGTGTTTTGTCATTCTAGCGAAGAGCCCGCCTTCAAATGTTTGAGTCGGGGGCGGGAATATCTTGGCATAAAAACTTAAAGATGACTGACCCCTGCCTACGCAGGGATGACACTAGTTTGATCTCAATGTTCGCCGTGGGCGTTTTTCTAATTCAATAAAGCATCGATTTTTTCGAGCAATGAGATTCAAATAATCGATTTGAATCTAACTCCACTCGTCCTTACACTAAGTCCACTACCTAAACAAATGGAGAAACGTAATGAACATCGATATACAGGCACGAGGTTTTGAGTTGACTGAAGGCCTCCGTGAACACACCTACCGTCGTCTCAAATTTGCCACCGACTGGGCAATGGATGATGTGAAAACAATCAAAGTCCGCCTTTCAGATATAAACGGCCCGCGTGGTGGTGAGGACAAGCGTTGTTTGATTCAAATACCTATGGCGAAAAAACAGCAAATAGTGATTCAAGACACCGAAGCTGACTTGTATATCGCGATCGATAAAGCAATTAATCGAGCTGAGCAATTGCTTGCGAAGCGCATAGGTCGTATCAAAGAACATGCCCACGTCAAAGTGCATCATTTGGCCTATGACGACGAGGAGGACTTGATTTCTAAGTAAAGCTTAAAGTAGCACGAGCACTGATGCCTACAAGAAAATACCATTTTATTGATGAGAGACATGTTATGAGAACTTACCGTGTAAATAGTCCTGAATCGATGGCGCGTATCGTCGCCTTATCAATGTTGGTCGATGGCGGCCTGGACCAATCAGAATTGGACGTCGTTAGTCGTTACGGCATCGTCCAACGTTTAGGATTGAGTGACGATGAATTCGAAAAGATAGTGCACCACCTTTGTGAGGACATGCTGCAGTGTGCTGATGGTGCTCATTATGGACAAATTGAGATTTCCAATTCAGCCATAGACAGTATTCTCGATGAAATCAAAGATCCGCAATTACGTAAGCAGCTATTGCGCATTATGGTCGCCATCGTCGACGCAGACGATAGGTTGAGTGATGGTGAAGCAGTGTTGATCGAACGCGCATTGCAATGTTGGACACTAGATTTGGTGTCGATTAGCGACAAACTTCTTGAAGCTAATTTGGCGACTTTTGACAATCCTCCATCATCTCGGCAAGCGCATTGTCGAGATTACTCCTCGGTGAACAAAGCCTCAATTATAGAAACGCACTATTAAACTTTGTAGCGATCTTAGATGAGATTGCTCGATGAGGCCGGATGGCCAATGTGAGTGGTGAAATGCAGTTGTTGTGAAGTGAAACGTATGCCAAAAAAATTCTTAAGAAGGGTGCTCCCAAGTCGGGAGACGATAGAACGCATTCCGATTAGTCGCCGCTTTACCAATCGGCTTGATCGACCGGGTCTGTGGGATGTTGCGCGCGAGCCGGTGGCCATAGGTTTAGCGGTGGGTGTCTTGTGCGGTATGATTCCAGGCCCTTTGCAGATGATCGCGGCAGTGACTTTGGCCTGCTTGCTACGAGTGAATTTGCCTATGGCGCTAATTGGGACGTTTCTCACGAATCCTATTACGATTGTGCCTATCTACATGTTGGCCTATGGGATCGGGCAGAGTCTAAATGGAGCCTCACAGTGGCATGAACTACCAGCGATGCCGGTGACAGACTGGACCCAGCTTACTGAGAGTCTGCACGCATGGTCAGCCTGGGTGGCTTCCCTTGGCACGCCATGGCTGTTGGGTATGTTGATTCTATCGCTATCTTTGGCGGCAATTAGTTATTGCTGGGTGCAGTTGATCTGGCGAGGTTGTCGCTTTTGGAGTTTGCGCTGCGTGCGAGTGCAAAGGCGCAATCGAATCACACAGATAAACAAAGCCATCATGTAGAATAAAAAATACCCAGCGCATTAGTTACACATGGTCGTAGCGTAAAGTTAAAGATAGAGGATTCCAACTTGCCAGCATTGAACTTCAAGCACCTCCGATATTATTGGACGGTCGCCAAGACCGGTAGCATCACTAAGGCGGCTGAAAAGCTGCATTTGACTGCACATGCGGTCAGTGGTCAGATCAACGAATTCGAGCATAGTCTTGGTGTGGAGTTATTCAAAAAAAATGGCCGTAATATCGAGTTGACTGATGCCGGTCGGCGTATCTTGGTTTATGCCGACGATATTTTCAATTCTGGCGACCAGCTACTGGATGCCTTACGTGATCACTTACAAGCGCGTCGTCGCACATTTCGTGTGGGTATCGCCGATACTGTCCCCAAGGTCATTGCTTACCGCTTACTGCAGCCTGCGATCGAACTAGAAGAGCCGGTTCGCTTAAACTGCCGCGAAGGCCGCCTTGATCTCTTGTTGGCTGAATTGGCCTTGCATCGGTTGGATGTCATTATTGCCGATAGACCGATGGGAACTCAGACCAGTATTCGCGCTTACAACCACTTGCTTGGGAAATGTGGCTTAACCGTGTTTGGAACATCGACATTAGCAAAGAAATACAAGGGTAGTTTTCCAGCATGCTTGCAACATGCACCCTTCTTAATACCTGGTGAAGATGTTGCGGTGCAAGCCAAGATTCTACGTTGGATGGAAGAGTGGGAATTGCATCCTATCATCGTTGGTGAGTTTGACGATGGCGCATTAATGAAAGCCTTTGGTCGTGCTGGCGCTGGCTTCTTTCTAGCGCCGACTGCAATGAAGAAGGAAATCTGTTCACAACATAATGTCGTGGCCATTGGCGATGTTCCCAACATTGTTGAGGAAATTTACCTGATTACGATAGAGCGTCGCCTGAATGACCCCGCTATCCTTGCAATTAGCCAGGCAGCCAAGCACGACATCTTTGCATAAGACTAGACGTCGAAGGAACTTGTCAAGCTTTCTTGGAGCAAATGTACTTGCATTATTTTCTTGTATGTCACTTTGAGCTATTCTGAGAGACTTCATGTACAAGTGTCCTTTGAGCGTCATCGCGCGCCATATTCGTGTTGCGTTTTTGAGTGTAAGTGTGGTCGCCTCAGCGCAATTCGAGGCAGGTAATTCGCCTACGCTTAGCGGATAACCGCATATGAGCGGTAAGGTATTCCAGAGTTGAGCATGAGTCTATTATGTTAAGTAAATGATCCACATAGCCGAATGTAGCGCATTAATGTTTGTGTTTGCGATTATCTTTGAATCTAGATTCGAGCGTCTCCAATTTTTTCGGGAACGTGCTGCAGTCAGATATGGGCTGGCGTGGTTACTGGGATTCATCGCGATCACTTATCTATGGCGTAGCACAGGAACCCCGTTCTCGCTATTATTTTTTGCATCTCTGCTGAGTGCTGGCTTGCTGTTCATGAAATATCGATTTTTAGATCAGTGGATAAATCGAAGCAAATAGTCTGGTAGCAGGCTGCATGATCAATGATCAAAATGCCTGCTTCTTAAACTTCAAAAAACCATTCAAAGCAAGGCGAGCGGTCGCTGGATCATCTTCTAATAGTTCCGGCTGCGCAATTTGTGCGGCGTGAAAAATTGTTCCCTCATAGAACAGAGCGCGATTCCATTTGGCTTCTATCGTGTGCATCAAGTCAAAATAGGCATTACTGGTGTGTAGATAGGCGGGTTGTGCTTGTAGTTTCTCGTTGCAGACCTGGGCCGAGGCGTGTTGTAGTTCCGTGAGCAATTGACGTGTCTCGTCGACGCTGAACTTGGGTTGATAAAAACTGGTGCCGCCTAGCTCGGGGCGGTCAAACAAATAAACTACCGCTGCGGCGATGCCTAGACCCGGAGAAGAACTTTCCGCATCGCGATGGCAGAGCCGCTGTAAGGGGTGCAGCTGGGGAGGCTGCAAGGTCGTCATCGACATACGACAAGCAACGCCGAGTTGGCGTCGGGCCTGGAAATACGGTCGCAATTGCAACATGAAAAATTGTTCCAACGCGAGCGCAAACTGGCGTCCCATATTGATTTCCACGCCCGGAAAATAGTTATCGCTGTCGTAGCGAAATGCGGGACGATGCCGTTGCGCAAAGTCGACGAGTGCCTGCGGCTCGCGTAAAAAATCATCAATCACCAAACAATAATGCCCATCAAATAAGGGCAGGCGTTGTACTACCGCATGCGGATTAAATAGGGTGGATGGATTGTTGACGACATAAGCTGCCGCATCACCAAGGGATAGAGTCATATGCGGTGACATTATTGTTGAATTATTGTTGATAGACACGCACATAATCGATGTCAAATTTGCTGGGAAAAATGCTGTCATCCACAGTCCCGCCGAGGTCACCACCGATGGCTAAATTTAAAATCAGATATTGCGGCTGGTCGAACGGCCATTTTTTGTAATCACCATTTTTGGGATTCACGAACTGGAAGTAATACTTGTTATCGACGCCGATGGCGACTTGTTCTTGATTCCAAAAAAGTTGGTAGATATGGAAAGTATCGCAGGCATCATTGACGACGGTTTCTTTAGTGTTGCCGGTACCGCTTGGCCAGTTGTAGAACGCAGAATAAGCGCTGCCCAAGATTTTTCCCTTGTTTTTACCGACGTGTTCCATGATGTCAATCTCGCCGTCATCAGGCCACACGCCTTTGCTGCCTAAGGTCCAGATGGCTGGCCAGGTACCGAGCCCGCACGGTAGTTTCGCGCGAATTTCGAAATAGCCATAGGTCCAGCTGGCTTTGCCGCGTGTCAACAAACGTGCTGACGTATAGGCTTGGCCACCAAAATCTGGCGCGGAGCTGAGTTGCTCCTTGCGTGCCGTAATTGTGAGGAGGCCGTTTCCCACCTGCGCATTTTCTAGACGGTCTTTCGCGTAGTATTGCGCTTCGTTGTTGTACCAACCTGCTTTATTGCGCTCGGTGTCAAACATCCATTTCGATGCGTCAGGCAATCCGGCATGATCAAATTCATCGGACCAAACCAGTTTCCAGTTAGCAGGTATGCCAGCGCTAGGTAAAGCAGGAGCGCTGACCACGGGCGTCGAATTGCCGCTGCTGACTGGAGTGCTTGGCGATGCGGTTGCACTCGCTGCACCGCCACCGCAGGCGCTAACGGTACTCAGCACACTGACCGCAACAAATACGCGGCTATACTGCGAACACTTGTGCACAACAGCAATCAGCGTGGTTTGGGATGTGCTACGTAGGGCATCGAGAAAGTGCATGCAGATATCTCCGTGACTGGGTTGATTTTTAGACTTTTGTTGCATCCAAGTGGAAAAATGTGGAATCGTTTCCAATTTGTTGCGAAGTATGGCATTATTCATTTTTGAATGTCAACTGAAAACCCACTTCAGGCTGTTCGAAACACACAATTCTGATGCAGCGAAAGCGGTGCATTGCAGATGCGAGCTGAAGTGTTATTGCAGTATCGAATTGTTTGACAGTAAAAAATGAAGAATGCTATAGTGCATTGAATTTGGGAACGTTTCCAATGTGTGGGCGTTCAAGACGTCCGGCTCTTAGGCGCTTCAAAAAAACACAAGGCTGATGATATGCGGAGAAACATTCGCAATCGTAAGCTGGGCTATGAAAATGTATAGTGCAGACAAAGTATCTGCATTGATAGGAGACAAAATGTTATTACTACCGAGCACAAGACGCGCGCTAGGACTAGCACTAAGCTTGGCGACGTGGGCGGCTAGCCCCTTAAGTCATGCGGCAGGACCAGTGAAGGCCGCGCCGCAGGCTGCTAAACCGCTGCCCGCCGAAAAAGCCGAAGTGATTCATTGGTGGACTTCGAATAGTGAATCTGCCGCGGCCAAGTTGATCGCCGACAATTATCGTAAAGCAGGTGGGATCTGGGTTGACACCGCGATCGCCGGAGCCGATCAGGCGCGTGCGGTCGCGATCAATCGCATCGTTGGCAGCAATCCGCCGACCGCAGCGCAATTTAACACCACCAAACAATTTCTCGATCTGGTCGAACAAGACATGTTGAATAATGTCGATGATGTCGCCAAGAGCGAAGGCTGGGAAAAAATTCTGCCCGAGCCTGTCCTCAATGTGATTCGTATCAAAGGACATTACTACGCAGTGCCAGTCAATATCCACATGCAAACTTGGTTTTGGTATTCCAAGGCAGCCTTCAAAAAAGCCGGCATCGCCAAAGAACCTACCAGCATGGATGAGATGTTTGCTGCAATGGATAAGCTCAAAGCAGTCGGCATCATTCCGCTCGCACATGGCGGCCAAGCTTGGCAAGAAACGATCGTGTTTCAAGCGATGCTGACGAATGTCGGTGGCAAAGATCTGTACCTGAGCGTGATCCGCGATCGCGACCAAAAAGCGATTAACTCCGAGGCTTTCAAAAAAGTGTTGATGGCGTTTAAGCGCATGCAAAGCTATATCGATCCGGGTTCACCGGGGCGCAATTGGAACGATGCCACGGCACTCCTGATCAGTGGCAAAGCCGGTGTGCAGATCATGGGTGACTGGGTCAAAGGTGAATTCGCTGCAGCAAAACAAGTGGCGGGTAAAGATTTTGGGTGTATCGCGGGATTGACGCCGAATACGCCATATCTGATTCAGGGCGATGCCTTCGTCTTTCCACGCACGAATAATCCGGGCACGGTGCAAGCGCAAAAGTTGCTCGCAAAAGTTCTGCTGGCACCAAACACGCAGCTAGATTTTAACAAACTGAAAGGATCGATTCCGATCCGCAGTGACGTTGATACTTCTAGCATGGATATTTGCGCACAAGCCGGTGTTGCGATTATGAAAGATAAATCACGTCAAGTCGGTATCAGCGAAATCTTTTTAACGCCGGATCAAAACGGTGCCTTACAAGACATCTTGACCGCGTTTTGGAATACGCGTGTGCCGGTAGAAAAAGTGCAAAAAAGTATCGCCAATGCTCTCAAGGACTAAAAGGATTTCGCGGGAATGAAACTTAAACGCCTGACTCGCCGCTTGTCACCCATCGCCGCTATTGTGCCAATGGCGTTGGTGACCTTGGTCGCCTATTTAGGCGCGACCTTGTGGTCAATTAAGGTCTCATTCTCTAATTCTCGCACGATGCCAACCGATACTTTTGTCGGCATTGCGCAATACGTAAAATTGTTCGAAAACGACCGCTGGATGCTGTCGATAGAAAATATCGCGATTTACACTGTTCTCTTCATTTTGATTAGTATGCTGCTGGGATTTTTACTTGCCGTCTTTATCGATCAGAAAGTCATGGCGGAAGGGGTGTTACGCACGGTATTTCTGTACCCGTATGCGATGTCGTTCGTGGCGACCGGTTTGATTTGGCAATGGATGCTCACGCCCGGCATAGGCATTGAATATGCAGTCCGACAAATGGGATTTCCCGACTTCACTTTTGATTGGATTATCGATCAAGATAAGGTGATCTACACGATTGTGATTGCCACGGTTTGGCAAACCGCTGGATTGGTGATGGCACTGTTACTCGCAGCTCTACGCGGTATTGATGAAGAGATCTGGAAAGCTGCGCGCTTGGACGGTATTCCTGTCTGGCGCGTCTATGTGTCTATTGTCATTCCTATGCTAGCACCAGCCATCGCGACGGTTTTTTTGTTGCTTTCAACGGCTTCGATCAAGCTTTTCGATTCTGTGGTCGCGATGACCCAAGGCGGTCCCGGGACGGCCAGTGAAGTCCCTGCCAAATTTATCATGGACCATTTATTTGGCCGCGCCAATATCGCGCTGGCCTCCGCCGGAGCGGTGATGCTATTAGTCCCGGTGATCGTGATCTTGGCGCCATACGTGTATGCCCGTAGCCGGAGGAAGCATTGATGTCAATTCCCCTGCGCCAAGAGGCATCGCAAAAGAACTCCGCGAAATCATCGCGCGGACGAAAATTTAAAACGCCGGCGCGACTGGGTATTTATGCTTTCTTGATGAGCGCCGCAATCTTCTTTTTGCTGCCGCTCTACATCATGTTGGTCACATCCGTGAAAAGCATGGATGAAATCCGGCTGGGTAATATTTTCGCCTTACCGATGCAATTCACCATAGAACCGTGGATTACGGCATGGAGCAGCGCCTGTACTGGTATCGCATGTGAAGGCATACGCGGCGGTTTTATGAATTCCGTGGCGATTGCTGTGCCGAGCACCATTATTCCGATTTTTCTTGGCGCATTGAATGGGTATGCCTTGTCTTTCTGGCGGCCTCGTGGCGCGAATATTTTGTTTGGGATGTTGATGGTCGGCGCGTTCATTCCGGTGCAGGTGATGATTTTCCCCTTGGTGCGGATACTGGCCAGTGTGGATTTGTACAGTTCGCTACCCGGTATTGTGTTGGTGCATACGGTGTTTAGTATGCCGGTGATGACCCTCTTATTTCGCAATTATTACAGCACGATTCCGCATGAATTATTTCAAGCTGCGCGGATAGATGGTGGTGGTTTTGTACGCATCTTTGTGCAGCTGGTATTGCCGATGTCGGCCCCGATTATCGTCGTCGCTGCGATTATGCAATTGACTGGCGTGTGGAACGATTACATTCTCGGCCTAGTGTTTGCTGGGCGCGAGCATCTGCCGATGACAGTGCAACTGAATAATGTCATTAATACGACCACCGGCACCCGTTTGTATAACGTGAATATGGCAGCGACCATCTTGACCTCGTTAGTGCCGCTGACTTTGTACTTCGTATCAGGACGCTGGTTTGTACGGGGTATTGCAGCAGGTGCAGTTAAAGGTTAGGAATTGAGGGATAAGTATTGAAAGAAATGGCCTGATCGCCAGATCAAACACAGTGAAGTCGTAGCAAAAATTGAGAGAATCAGAGGAAACAGCGTGGCGAATGTTAGTTTGCAAAACTTGGGCATCAATCTGGGCGGAAATCAGATCATTTCCGAACTCAACCTCGCGGTCGAAGCGGGTGAGTTCCTGGTGTTGCTCGGCCCTTCTGGTTGTGGCAAATCGACTTTGTTGCACGCCATTGCAGGCTTGATTGATGTTAGCGCAGGCACGGTCGAAATTGCCGGGCAAGATATGACCTGGGCTGATCCCAGCGAGCGGCAAATCGGGATGGTGTTTCAATCCTATGCGCTGTATCCCACCATGACGGTGGAAAAAAACATGTCGTTTGGCTTGCGTATCAATGGCACACCTAAAGATGAAATCGCGCGCCGTATTCAGAAGGTGGCCGAGATGTTGCATCTGACGCCTTTACTGAAACGCAAACCGGCTGCACTCTCGGGTGGACAGCGTCAACGTGTGGCTATCGGGCGGGCTTTGGTGCGCGAAGCTGAAGTATTTTTGTTTGACGAACCCCTCTCTAATTTGGATGCCAAACTCCGTACCAATTTACGGCGCGAGCTTAAACTTTTGCATCAACAATTGCAGTCCACCATGATTTATGTGACGCATGATCAAGTGGAAGCGATGACCTTAGCGACGCGCATCGTCGTCATGCAAGGCGGAAAAATTCAACAAATCGGTACGCCAGAATGTGTGTATGAACGTCCGGTTAATTTGTTTGTCGCTGGTTTTTTAGGTGCGCCAGCAATGAACTTCATCGGTGGTCAATTGGATGCGCAAAAACGCTTTATTTCGAATTCCTTGAATATGGATTTATCGGCTTATACCTTTTCTTTACCGCGGCCTGATTCCACAGGAACGAATACGGAAGGAAATTCGGAAGCAAGTTCGGAAGTAACGCTGGGCGTACGCCCAGAACAGATACAAATTCGCGAAGATGGTCAATTTGTTGGTTCGGTGGTCTTGGTTGAACCGATGGGTAATCATCAAGTGGTGTGGCTACAAGCCGGAGCGCAGACAATTTCTTGCATCGTGAATGAGCAACGCCCGTTTGCCATCGGTCAGACCGTGTTGTACAGCATTGATACCCGCAAGATTTCCTTGTTTGATCCGAAAACCGAACAACGACTATAAGCTAAGCCTATGAATATCGTTTCTGAAACAGACAAAGCCGTGCGAGAAATCGTCATCGTTGGTGGCGGCACTGCAGGCTGGATGACGGCCGCGGCGCTGTCACGCATGCTGCCGCAGGGAAAACGTGTGCGCTTAGTCGAATCGGATCAAATTTCGACGATCGGCGTCGGTGAAGCGACGATTCCTAGCATCCGCGCCTTTAATCAATTATTGAATTTAGACGAAGACGAATTCATACGTGCAACTCAAGCGACTTTTAAGCTGGGCATCGAGTTTGTGAATTGGGGAAAGCAGGGCGACTCTTATATTCACGGCTTTGGGCAGATTGGTCGCGACCAAGTGGTTGCTAAATTTTATCAATATTGGCTGAAGATGTATCAGGCCGGTAAAGCGCCCGATCTCGAAGCATTTTCTATCAATACCGTGGCACCGCGTCAGGCGAAGTTTATGCGTCCACCGAAAGACATGCCGAATTCGCCACTGTCAGATATTTCGTATGCGTTTCACTTTGATGCTGGTTTGTATGCACGCTATTTGCGTGGCATCGCTGAGCGTCAGGGCGTACTGCGCACCGAAGGGCGTATCGTCGAAGTGAAGACGAATCCGGCGAACGGTCACATCGCCAGCCTACAGATGGAAAACGGTGAACATATCGACGGCGATTTGTTCATTGATTGTTCAGGCTTGTCGGCACTATTGATAGAAAAAACGCTGCACACAGGCTTTGAAGATTGGAGTCATTGGCTCCCTGCGGATAGCGCGATTGCGGTGCCTTGTGCTTCGAGCGGGCCGCTGCTACCCTATACCCGCTCAACCGCGCATCAAGCTGGCTGGCAATGGCGGATTCCGCTGCAACACAGAACTGGCAATGGCCATGTGTTTTGCAGTAAATTTATGAGTGCCGATGAAGCGCAACATATACTGCTCAACAATTTGGATGGCGAAGCATTGGCTGAACCGCGCCTCATCCGTTTTGCCACGGGCAAGCGTAAGAGGGCATGGAACAAAAACTGTGTAGCGATAGGTCTCGCGGGTGGCTTTATGGAACCCTTGGAATCGACCAGCATCCACATGATACAAAC
This sequence comes from Undibacterium sp. Ji22W, assembly GCF_049340305.1. Classification (NCBI taxonomy): domain Bacteria; kingdom Pseudomonadati; phylum Pseudomonadota; class Betaproteobacteria; order Burkholderiales; family Oxalobacteraceae; genus Undibacterium; species Undibacterium sp. Ji22W. The sequence continues at coordinate 1,090,417 of NZ_JBMPOU010000002.1, forward strand.
CGCGATCATGCGTTTGCTGAGCCTGTTCCCGGATCGTGCTTTTAGTCAGGTCGACATCGATACTTATAACGCCCAAAATGATGAAGAGTATCTGCGTATCCGCGATTTTCTGATCATGCACTACAAGGTAAATGATCATCAGGACTCTGATTTCTGGCGCTATTGCCGTGAGATGGAGGTGCCGAAAGAAGTTCAACATCGGATTGATTTGTATCGCAGTCACGGACGCATTTTCCGTTTGGGCGAAGAGCTGTTTGCCGATGCTAGCTGGTTGCAAGTCATGCATGGTCAGGGTTTGCGGGCGCAGAGTTATCATCCGCTGGTCGATCAGCGCAGTGAGGAAGATATTCGTTATTTCCTCGATCAGGTACAAAAAACGATACAAAAATGCGTGGACGTAATGCCCACGCATGCAGAATTTATTGCAGCAACTTGCGCTGCGGAAAAAGGTCAAGTGGAAAGCATGATGAACAAGCCGCGCTATGGCACCTGAGCACGATGCTATGTGCTTAGAATGAAGCTGTGGCGTAGTTCGTATCAGATTGAGCGAAACGGCGAAAGAGCGCGTTACAATAGCCCTTTCTGGGAGTAAGTTTTTCAGCGCACATCCTTTCTATGAGGAAAGCGAGAGAATAAGAGATTATGGCAACCATTAAAGATGTAGCCCGTTTAGCGGGAGTGGGATTAGGAACAGCGTCACGCGTCGTCAGTGGCAAGGGCTCGGTATCGCCTGCGACTTTAGAAAAAGTAAAAAAAGCGATAGAGGAATTAGATTTCCGGCCTTCTCATGCGGCGCGTTCCTTGCTGTCTGGTTCTACCCGAATGATAGGTGTGTATATCCCGCTATTAAAGGGTACGTTCTATATGCCGATTTTGCAGTCGATCGATAATGAGTTACGCGCCGAGGGTTTGCACATGGTGGTTGCTTTTGGTGTCGGTGCGGGTGATCTGCGCGAACAAGCGATCGATGGCATCAATTTTTTGATCGAGCGTGGTTGTGATGGGTTGATCGTGATGAGCAATGCCTTGCAAGATGCCGATCTGGAAATTTTAGGCGCAAAGAAAAATACATTAGCAGTCTTAAATCATCGCTATGACTGCATCGCTGATCAATGTTTTACTGCCGATCATAACCTCGGTGGTCGAATGGCCGCACAAGCGCTGCTCAAAAACAAACATAAAAAAATTGCCGTGATCGCAGGACCCGCCAGCGCCCCAGATAACGTGGATCGTATTGGCGGTTTCATGCATGAATTAGAACAGAATGGGATTGATACTAGTAAGATGTGGGTAGCGGAAAGTAACTTCGCCCCCGATGGTGGCTGGGCGTCGGCACAAGAGCTGGTCGAATCGGGCTATGAATTTACTGCGGTGTTTTGTGCGAATGACGAAATGGCGATTGGTGCTTTATCGTACTTTCAGCACGCGGGAATTAATGTGCCCGGCGAAGTCTCCGTGGTCGGTTACGATGATACCGAAACCGCCGCATTCTCAGCGCCGCGCTTATCTTCCGTACATATCGCCTGGCGTGAAATGACGATGAATGGTTTGAGTTTTTTGCTGAATCGTTGCTACGATTTAGAGCGTCCGGTGGAGCGCAAATTCCCGGTCAGCATGACTTGGCGTAGTTCGGTTGAAAAGGCAGCACGCAGTTCATTCCGTAAGCGTTTGGTGGAGTAGTTTACATGAATAATTATTGGGTGAAACGTGTATGAAGAAATGCTTGTTGGCATTCATATTGTGTTTGAGTAGTAATGCCGATGCATGTTTTGGCAGGCAGATACCGAATCAAGATTTATCGAAGTATTCGCAAATATTTATTGGACAAATTTCTGGTAGTCATTTTCTTAAAGTGGAACCTAATCAATTTTCTGAAGATACGCAATCACAAAATTTGACCGTGGTGGTGACGAAGGTTTTTGTGGGAAATCCGAAGGCGTCGCTGAAAGTGAGAGTAGGCGATTGTCTAGCCGTACAGCCAAAGCCGTTGACGTCTGGGATCTTTTTCGTGAATAAAGACGGTGGTCAAATCGTTTCGATTTTTGAAAGTGAAGGCGAACGGTACGACGAGTGGTTAGCGAAAGTTAGTAAGCTAACGCAATAACGAATGCAATTAGCGAATACAACAAACAATCATTAGATTGATGCAAGCCCAGTAATTTTTGACCAATTTTAAAAAAAAGAAACATGCGATCTAGCGTGTTTTTTTTGAATGTCAAATGGAAACGATTCCATTTGCGAGAGTGAAAATTAGAAATTGTAGGGAGGGTGTAACCCGTGCCGCCAAGCCGCATACATCGCAGAAGTGCGGCTTACAGCTGCCCTACAAGATGGCAAAGAAATGCAGTATCACCAAGCGCTAAGTATCGAGAAAAATGCAGTCAATAGAGAGGACAAGATGATCAAGATAAAGAAAGCAATACGCTCGACCACTGCAGTATTGCTTTGGCCTGTCCGCATGCTGCTCGCGAGCCTCTTTAGTATCTGCATTTGCATCTGCGTTAGCGCCTGTGGCGGTAGTAGTGCCAGCAGCACAGCCAACACCAGCAACACAAATCCGCTAACAAATCCAGTCAGCAATGTCATCGTCCCCGTTCCACAAACCATTGTTCGCGAAAATCCTGTTATGTTGCATACCGAAGGCACACGCTGGGTGCGTGCCGATGGCACTCAAAAAATCCTCAAAGGCGTCAATCTCGGCAATTGGCTGATACAAGAATTTTGGATGATGGGGCAGGGCTCGAATGCCATTGATGACCAATGCAAGCTTGAAGCAGTGTTGGATCAACGCTTCGGCTACACCGAAAGAGAACGCCTGTATCGTATGTTTCGACAAAACTGGATGCGTGGTCGCGATTGGGATTTGATAGAAAAATTCGGACTCAATCTGGTGCGTTTGCCCTTCATCTGGAGTGTGATCGAAGACGAAAAACGTCCGGGGCAACTGCGCGCGGATGCTTGGGATTATTTGGATGATGCGATCAATCAAGCCGAGCAGCGTGGACTGCATGTGATACTTGATCTGCATGGGGCGGTTGGCAGTCAGGGCTGGGAACACCATTCGGGTTGTGCAGGAAAAAATCTATATTGGAGCACGCCGGAATTTCAACAACGCACGATCTGGTTGTGGCAACAAGTCGCAGCCCGCTACAAAGACAGAGCGGCGGTGGCGGGCTATAGCTTGCTAAATGAACCTTGGGGCGCTAGTCCTGAGGTGATGGCGAAAGAGGTGGCGCGACTATATCAAGCAGTTCGCGCACTTGACGCCAATCATGTGATTATCTTACCCGGGCATGCTAGCGGCATCGATGCCTATGGCAAACCAGCCGATCAGGGTATGCACAATGTCGCATTCGAAATTCATCCCTATCCCGGATTTTTTGGGTGGGGCGAACCGAATCTGCAAGTGCATAAAGACTGGTTGCGCTGCGGCGGTTTGGGCGTCACAGGTAGCACAGGGGTGTGTGAATGGAATACGCGACTAAGCAAACTCAATACGGCACTGTTCATCGGTGAATTTCAGCCATGGGCAGGCTTGGGTGCTGAATTGGGTGGGCAAATTACTCGCGTTACCTATGACACTTATGCCAGCTATGGATGGGCCGCGACTAGTTGGTCGTACAAACTCTTATCGAATAACGGCGGGCAGGGCAATGGCACTTGGGGTTTGGTCACCAATCAAAGTGGGCAAAAAATTCCCGCACTTAATTTTCAGACCGCCAGCCTCGCCGAGATCGAAGCCCTGTTTAACAGTTTTGGCAGCATACCTTACGAACCGCAACAAGCAGTGATGGCGTGGATGACAAGCTCTGTCGCACCCGATCCGTTTGCGCATCCTTAATGACAACTCTCTCTCGATTACTTTTCTATGTCTGATAAGCCCGTGAAATCACAAGATACTTTAGCACTGGTAACACGTTCCGATTTTCCTGAAGACTTCGTGTGGGGATGTTCAACCTCATCGTTTCAGATCGAAGGTGCGGCCGCAGTCGATGGACGCACACCGTCGATTTGGGATCAGTTTTGCCAACAGCCCGGCAAGATTCGCGACGGAAGTGACGCGACGGTGGCCTGCGATCACTACCATCGCTGGCCCGAAGATTTAGATCTGGCCAGTCAATTCGGGATGAATGCTTATCGCTTTTCAATCGCGTGGCCGCGTATCTTTCCCGACGCGAGCGGCACGCCCAATCAGCGCGGGCTGGATTTTTACTCGCGCTTAGTCGACGGTATGCTCGAACGTGGATTGCAGCCTTGGGCGACCTTGTATCACTGGGATTTACCGCAGTATCTGCAGGACGTTGGTGGCTGGGAAAACCGCGCTACCGTCGATGCTTTTCTGGCGTATACCGAGGTGGTGACGCGTCATCTGGGTGATCGCGTCAAAAATTGGATCACGCATAATGAACCTTGGTGCACGGCCATGCACGGTAATTGGGATGGCATGCACGCACCAGGCAAACAAGACTTCAAAGCCGCTTTGCAGGTCAGCCATCATGTGATGCTGTCGCATGGTTTGGCAGTGCCGCTGATACGCGCGAATGTGCCTGCCGCCAAGGTCGGGATCGCACTGAGCCTGCATCCTTTGCGTGCCGCTAGTGATAGCGAGGCAGATCTGCTCGCGATGCAAAGACATGACGGTTTGCGCAATCGCTGGTTTCTCGATCCCTTGTTTGGACGCGGCTATCCAGCTGATGTGTTGGCGCATTGCGCAGAGTATTTGCCGCAGATAAGCTCAGCCGATGTCGACGTGATCGCCGCGCCGCTAGACTTCTTGGGGGTGAATTACTACTTTCCCGAAACTATCGCATCCGCGCCGGATAATCCGCCCCTGCATACTGCGCTGAAAGAAATCGCAGGTCGCGAACGCACCGGTTTTGGCTGGGAAGTCGCTCCTGATGGTATGCGCGAACTCCTACAAAGAATCGCCCAAGATTATCCGGCGATTCCCATCTATCTGACCGAGAACGGCTCCAGCTATGACGATCAGGTCGAGGCTGATGGACAGATACAAGATACCGCCCGCCGCGATTACTTCATTCGCCATCTGCATGCATTACACCAAGCACAGCAACAAGGTGTGGATGTACGTGGCTATTTTGCCTGGAGTCTGATGGATAATTTTGAATGGGCCGAAGGTTACTTGCGGCGCTTTGGCATGGTCTACATCGACTTTGCTACGCAGCAAAGAACGGTGAAGCAAAGCGGTCATTGGTTCCGAAACTTTTTACATCAAAATGCAGTCTCACCACTTGATATGACATAGTCGCGATTTGCGGCTACCCGTTTTGTGCACTACTTGTCCCGGGGGGGAGAAGTAAGCAAGAGTGGAGGCGAATGGCAATCAGCATGGTCTGATTCGTCGTTCGCCTCGCATTCTAAACGCTAGTTTTACCCACTAGTATGGTTTGTCCACATGCTATTTCTCCCAGCTTTCCGTCCCTAAGTTGTATCTCTTTCACATCCGCAAAACATTTTTTAAAAATAATTGGTAACGTTTCCAAAATTCATTTAGAATAAAACGGAAACGTTACCAATTGGTGCCTAAGCAGTTCAAAAGACTGCTCAAATTACTAGAAACGTGTAGGGCGGGTGAAACCCGCGCCGCCAGAACACAGTGCATGGGAGACCGACCTATGAACCGCGCGGCTTGTACCCGCTCTACAAGATCGCATAAAGAATCGAGCCTTAAAACTAAGGCCTTAGAAAAACCATCAGAGAGACAAAAAAGTGAAACTTACGACAAAAAAATTGACCAGCTTGCAGCTCGCTTTAGCCGTACTGTGTAGTGTGGGTTTTCATAACGTTGCGAACTCCGCTCCTTCCGCAACTTCAGCGACCATTAAAGACTGGCCGCACATCAAGAGCTCAATCGCCAAAGATCCAGCAATGGAAGCGAAGATTGCCAAAATGGTCAGCCACATGACGCTGGCGCAAAAAGTCGGGCAAATGACGCAGCCCGAAATCAAATTCATTACACCAGATGATGTGCGTAAATATTATCTGGGCTCGGTGCTCAATGGTGGCGGCAGCTGGCCAAAGATGAATAAATACTCCACCGCTGCGGACTGGGTCAATCTGGCTGATCAATATTACGCCGCCTCAATGAGTACCGATATGGCCGACAAAGTGCCCGTAATTTGGGGCATTGATGCGATTCACGGCAATAGCAATGTGGTCGGCGCCACCTTATTCCCGCATAACATCGGCTTGGGTGCGGCACGCAATCCTAAGCTAGTCGGACAGATGGCTGAGCAAGTCGGCAAAGCAGTGCGCGCCACCGGCATCGCCTGGGTCTTCGCGCCGACACTCGCCGTCGGACGGGATGCTCGCTGGGGACGTTCCTATGAGAGCTTTTCTGAAGATGGTCGCTTGGTCAAAGAATACGGCGCGGTCTACGTCAAAGCCCTACAAGGCAAATTTAAAGATGACAAGAACGTCGTCGCCACTGCCAAACATTTCATCGGCGATGGCGGTACCGATAAAGGTGTAGATCGCGGCGTCAACAAAGCGACTTTGAGCGAGATGTTGAACCAGCATGCGCAAGGCTACTATGGCGCATTTGCCGCTGGTGCGCAGACCGTCATGGCATCGTATAACAGCTGGCATGACCTCGCGGGTAATGTGAACTACGGCAAAATGCACGGCAGCAAGGCATTATTGACGGACGCTCTGAAAGACAAAATGGGCTTTGATGGTTTTGTCGTGTCGGACTGGGATGGTATCGCCGAGGTGCCCGGGTGTAGTAACGACAGCTGTCCGCAAGCGATCAATGCGGGTATCGACATGGTGATGGTGCCCGATAATTGGAAATCCTTTATCGCAAATACCATCGCGCAAGTGGAACGCGGCGAAATCCCTATGGCGCGTATCGATGATGCAGTGAGTCGTATTCTGCGCGTCAAATTACGCGCTGGCTTGTTTGGCAAAAAACCATCTGACAATCAATACGCAGGCAAACAAGAAGCGCTGCAAGCACGCGACATCGCTCGTCAGGCAGTGCGTGAATCCTTGGTGCTGTTAAAGAATAATGACAGTGTTTTACCATTGGCGCGCGGTAAAAAAATTCTGGTCGTCGGCAAGAGTGCCGATAGCATGATCAATCAATCCGGCGGCTGGTCTATCACTTGGCAAGGTACAGAAAATAAAGAAGGCGACTACACCCCTGGCGACACGCTGCTAACCGGCATTAAAGAAGCCGCAGGCGCGGTCAACGTGCATTACAGCGCTAACGGTGATGATGTCGATGTCGCTCAATTCGACGTGGTTGTCGCCGTATTGGGTGAAACGCCGTATGCCGAAGGTTTTGGTGATGTGGCCGCTAGTCGTGGCTTGAGCCATAGTCAGCAGTTTCAAGAAGATTTAGCGGTACTGAAAAAAGTCTCAGGCAAAGGAAAACCGGTAGTCACTTTATTGTTGAGTGGTCGCGCCGTGTATGCCAATGATTTGCTGAACTTGTCCGACAGTTTTGTCGCTGCTTGGCTACCGGGCACGGAAGGCAAAGGCGTTGCCGATGTCTTGTTCAAAAATGCCCAAGGCAAAGTGGCGCATCCTATCAAAGGCCGTTTGTCATTTTCTTGGCCAGCGAAAGCATGCTTATCCTCAACATTAACCCAAGCAGCAGCAAGAGGCGGCAGCGAGGTTTTGTTCAAGTATGGTTATGGTTTGCATTACGGTAAAGTACCCCGCATGGCAGCCTTGCCAGAAGATACCAGCACCGCGTGTAATGTAGCGTCCAACATGATCATTTCGAATCCGCAAGACCAGACTAGTTACCCACTTTCCGTGACCACAGGCAAACGCAAAGTCACGCTAGGTAATGAAATGGCTTTGAGTAAACCTGACGATACCGTCGCAGTAAAAACAGTCCAAGTCGGTGCGGTCAGCGGTAAGCAAATCAGCTGGACTGGTAAAGGACGTTTCGAAGCGGCTGCGGCATTCGCCACGCCGATCCCAGCTAATCTGGTACCAGACGGCGCATTGCAATTCTTGGCTCAAGTACAAACCGCACCCGCTGGCAGAGTTGGCATGACGATGGAATGTGGTGACACCTGTACCGCCAGCCTCGACCTTAGTTCTACCTTCAAAAATATGGCAGGTGCAGGTCCTAAGGCTGTGAAAATCCCTTTGTCCTGTTTCAGTGCTTTAGGCGTCGATATGCGCAAAGTCAAAACACCATTTAACGTCAGTACCGACGCAAGTTTTGTAGCGGCTTTCGCCGACATCAAAATCGTAGCTGGCGCGGCGAAAGATGCAGATGCTTTGTCCTGCCAGAGCTTGAAGTAATTGATTTTAGATTCCCTCTCCCGCAAGCGGGAGAGGGTTAGGGTGAGGGTGGTTCAGCAAGGATGCAAACGTCAAGCAACAAGAAAAATAGGTAGGGCGGGTGCAACCCGCGCCGCCAAAACTTATTGCACGCGAGATCGACCTAAGAACCGCGCGGGTTGCACCCGCCCTACATTATGTACGACAAGATTTTCAGCAAAAAAAACAACAAACTAAAACAATCAGGAGACACAACATGGCAAGTCAAATGGGTAGTAATGCCATCCCCCACCGGATCGATGGTGAAGTGAGTAGTGCGGTTAAAAACAATAACTCCGCCTTGGTGATCGTCACCTTATTGTTCTTCATGTGGGGTTTGCTAACCTCCTTGAACGACGTCCTCATTCCGCATTTGAAGTCCATCTACACGCTGACATACGTGCAAGCGATGTTAGTGCAATTTTGTTTTTTCGGGGCCTATTTTATTGTGTCTTGGCCAGCAGGAATGTTGATTAAGCGGATCGGTTATCAAAGAGGTGCCGTAGCGGGTTTGGTGATTGCCGCTATCGGTTGCGCTTTGTTCTATCCCGCCGCCACGCGCGGCTATGGTCTGTTTCTGCTGGCATTTTTTGTTCTGGCTTCTGGCATCACGATTTTGCAAGTGGCAGCAAATCCTTATGTCACGGTCTTAGGCGATGCTAAAACCGCGTCTAGTCGTTTGACTTTAACGCAAGCATTTAATTCTCTCGGCACGACCATCGCACCTGCTTTAGGTGGATTCTTAATTCTCTCCGGTGTGGTGCTGACCGCAGCGCAGTTTGATGCCTTGCCCGCTGCCGAACAATTGGCACACCGAGCGAAAGAAGCTGCGGCAGTCCAAGGTCCTTATCTGGCTTTGGCGGCAGCGCTTTTAGTTCTGGCGATCTTGTTTGCGCTGGCACGCTTACCAAAAATTTCCCATGAAGAAGAGTTCGTGATCAGCGCCTCTGCGTCAAGTCAGCATGCCTCAGTTTTTTCGCATAAGCATTTGGTCTTAGGCGCGATTGGCATCTTTCTCTATGTTGGTGGCGAAGTCAGTATTGGTAGCTTCTTGATTAACTTCCTAGGCGAAAGTCAGGTTGCTAACTTGAGCGCTGCAGACGCGGCACCTTATGTGAGCTACTACTGGGGTGGTGCGATGGTGGGACGCTTCCTCGGTTTTGTGGTGATGCGTAAAGTTAGCCCGGGTAAAGCTTTGGCATTTAATGCCGCCTGCTCGATAGCCTTGATTTTGGCTGCCATCTTTGCCAGGGGCAGTGTGGCGATGTGGGCGATTATTGCCGTGGGCTTATGTAATTCCATCATGTTTCCGACAATCTTTAGTATGGCGTTAAAAGACCTCGGCAAGTTCACAGGACAAGGCTCTGGCGTCTTGTGTATGGCAATTGTGGGTGGCGCGATAGTGCCCTTCGTACAGGGATTTTTAGCGGATCAAATCGGCTTGCAATGGTCATTCTTTGTACCTGCAGCTTGCTACGTCTTCATCTGCTATTTCGGCGTGAAATATGCGGGTATGTACGATAAACCTGCATTCTGAAAATCAATCAAGGACAGCGTCATGCCGGAACAAACAAGCTTAGCTCAACAATTTCCCGCTGGTTTTGTGTGGGGTGTTGCCACCAGTGCTTACCAAATTGAAGGTGCTGCCAATGAAGGTGGCAGAGCACCTTCGATCTGGGATACCTTTAGCCATACTCCCGGCAAGATACTCGATCACAGCAGCGGCGACGTAGCCTGTGACCACTACCATCGTTATGCCGAAGATGTCGAACATATCTCTAATCTCGGCCTCGATGCGTATCGTTTTTCGGTATCGTGGTCACGTGTGCAACCCGATGGCAGCGGTGTCTGGAACGAAGAAGGCATGGCTTTCTACGCGCGCCTGATCAGCGCCTTAGCGAAAAAAAATATCAGCGCGCACATGACTTTGTACCACTGGGATTTGCCGCAAGCCTTGCAAGAGCAGGGTGGTTGGCTCAATCGTGACACCGCCGACCATTTCGCCCGCTACGCACAAGAAATGGCGGCACGCTTTGGTGATCAGCTAGCCAGTATCGCGACCCACAATGAGCCCTGGTGTACCGCCAATCTCGGCTACGGCAACGGCCAATTTGCACCCGGCGTGAAGGACGAAGTCGCCGCCTTGCAGGTCTCGCATCACCTCCTGTTATCGCATGGCCTCGCGATACAAGCGATGCGCAGGCAAAACAAAAAAGCCAAGCTAGGCATCGTTCTCAATCAATGGACCGCCGATCCGGCCACGGAAAGTGAATCGGATTGTGCCGCCGCCGCGTGGGAATACGCTCGCTCAGTACAATGGTTTATGGACCCGATTTTTCGCGGACATTACCCAGCACTTGCACTTGCCAAAATCGATCAATCTCGATTTGTAGTGGCCCCTGGCGATCTGGAGGCAATACATCAACCCCTAGATTTCTTGGGTGTGAATTACTATTTCCGTGCCTACGTCAGCACCGAAACCCCACCGCGCCTGCCGGAAGCCAAACTAGGCTTAAGCGACATGGGTTGGGAAATTTATCCAGAAGGCCTAAGCCGCCTCTTGATCGGCATACACGAAGAATACAAAGACCTGGGACTACCACCGATCTACATCACAGAAAACGGCATGGCCGTTGCAGACCAACTAGACGGCGAACAAATCCACGACAGCCCACGCATCGATTATATGCAACGCCACTTCCACGAAGTCGCCAAAGCCATCGCTGCAGGCGTCAACATTAAGGGATTCTTTTATTGGAGCCTGCTCGATAATTTCGAATGGAATTCAGGCTATCTGCGCCGTTTTGGTTTGATCTATGTCGACTATGTGAGTCAGCGTCGAATTTGGAAGGACAGTGCGATTTGGTTTAAAGGTTTTGTGCAGAAGTTTCGGGGCCTGGTGGCTTAGGGTTCATGCGCGCATGCCTATCCAGATCACGGTTTCTGTAGACGCCTCAACGACTGGCGAAAGCAATCGCGACCAAAATTCGCCACCCTGTAAATGCGATGCCGAATGATCGTGATGCAGACGTTCGTCTTCCATGATCAATGAGATAGCCACAACCGCAGCATCGTCTTTGTCTCGCAGTTGTTCTAACTGATGCTCAAGGTGGCGTAGCACAACACGTTCGACCGCAACAGTCGTGGCTGCGATTGCTTTACGCCCGAATAGTCCAGTGCTCAGGCCGAGCACGAATCCACCTAATGCACAGAGCCAATAGCTGCGGCAACGTGGCTGACCGCGGCGCTGCAACTCCGACCAGAAAATTGCGCGATGCCTTTTTTCGTGTGATTGAAATTCTCTAAGTTCGGCTACCATACCGCGCGCCGTGAGTCGGGCTGCAATAATCTGCCCAGCGTAGATACAAATTGCCCCCTGCTCGCCGGCATGGTTGACTTTTAGGATGCGAGATCCAAGGGATGAATTTTCACGCATAGCAGGATGATTGATTAAGACTTCTACGTTGAAATGCTGGGGTAAATTTGCCAGTTAGTTGTCGCAGTTTCTTAGAGCTTGGCAAGGGTTTGCATCAATCGAATCGATGCTGCGATTTATCGAAAACATCCTCTGTTTGTATCAACGTAGTCTCAATGCACCATGCTTCCTTGATATCCCCAGAATCGACAGGCTCATGCGTTTCACGCAAAGACAAGGCCAACCTCAACACCCCTGCCGAGACAACCTAGCCACCTCAAGCAAATGCTTCCCAGCTTTCGCTGCTGATGACAACAGCAAAACCGTATCTGAATTGTTGTATCGCGATTTTTCAATGACGAGGTCGATTTTGCCATCGCGGTCGATGTCGCCAGCCCACGAGACGCTAATCGTTTCGGCGAAATCGCTGTCGTTATTTTCCATGGTATCGCCTAACCATTGCTTAATGCTTTTGCCGTTGCTATTACCAACTAGATAGACTTTGCATGCGTGAAATTCTTCGCCTTTGCCTTTTTCTTTGCATTGGTGCTCAACCGTGTACACCGTTTTATCCAGCGTGATGGTTTGACCTTTGTCGGTGGCGATAATGCTGGCTTGTTTTACGATGCCGGTTTTTAGACCTTCTCTTCTGATCAGCAAAAAAGGTTCTGGACCTTTCATCTCGACCTGTTTTCCTGAATACGAAGCTTTGTCTTTTTCATCGTCCATGATGCCGTCAAACACCGTTTTGATTTTGGGTGCTGCAGTCTTCAGTTCCGCATGTTCTCCATCGACCATCAAGGCGAACCAATTTCTGCCAGCGACATTGGGCACTTCGCCACCATGGAAGGTGCCGACCTGCATGATCTCGGTTGGAATCGTATCTACCGCTGAGGCCATGGGTATTACCAAGCCGAGGAGTAAGGATGATAAAACGCAATGTGCTAAACGCATGATGTCTCCAACAAGTTTTGTGTAACCATTAAAAATGGCGAAGCACGTCAATAAAGCTTATTTGCCAGTACCAAAACGCGCAGCCTCAATCGCCGCGATGTCAATTTTACGCATTCCCATCATCGCCTCGAAAGCGCGTTTGGCCGCGGCGGGATCTGGATCAGTAATCGCTTCAGTTAAAGCGACTGGCGTAATCTGCCAAGACAAGCCCCATTTATCCTTGCACCAACCACATGCGCTTTCACTGCCGCCATGCTGAATGATCGCATTCCAGTAGCGGTCAGTTTCTTCTTGATCGTAGGTCGCCACTTGAAACGAGAACGCTTCGCTATGCTTAAAAGCCGGACCGCCATTCAATCCGAGACAAGGAATACCCAGGACCGTAAAGGTCACCGTCAAAACATCTCCTTGCTTACCCGAAGGATAATCCCCCGGCGCGCGATACACCGCTTCAACCGAAGAATCCGGAAAAGTCCGCGCATAAAAATTCGCCGCTTCTTCCGCATCGCCGTTATACCAAAGACAAATCGTGTTTTTTGCGTGTTTCATGATGGGGTTTCTCCGCGTTGATGATGGTAAACCAGCGATGCGCGACCGAATTAGAGAGAGAAATGCTACGCGCTAGGGGAATCATTTTATCAAGTTTAGTTGTCGGACCCAAAAACAATTTGTATTAGTTTTAAGCAATGTAGCTAACATAAATTAATACTAGCGAGCGGGTCCACTCTGCGCGACCCCGCAATGCATGCTGCGCTTCAGCGCATTTTCTCGTGCCACCAACTTAGCGAATGATGTGGGATCGTTGACAGTTTTCTAAGCAATTAGACGAAGTCTGGACAGAAGATTGTTAAACCTTGTATCGCCATGCAAAATGTGCCCTCAAATCGGGGTGAAAAGATAGACTTAACTATACAATGTATCAATTTGAATGATCCTTTGCGATGGTGCAATTTTGCTAGCACCTTAGAGGATTTCAAGACGGGTAAAAATGGTCTGCAGCGCTCTTGATCGCTTAAAAATCTCCCCCCATCATTAGTCAATTTATACAATTTAATCAGTTCTGGAGTCCCTTTGTTGAAACGGGTTTTGTTCGCATGTTTTTCTTTACTGCTGATGTCGTCGCAGTATGGCTTTGCTGCGCCAAAACAAGTGCTGAAGGTGGTCACGAGTGACATCAATTTCCCCTATAACTTTGTCAAAGACCAGCGCGTACAAGGCTTGAGTGTCGACGTCGCACAAGAGCTTGCTGCACGTCTTGGTATGCGCTTAGAAATTGAGGTGCTGCCGTGGACACGAGCTTTGCATACGGCACAAACGCAAGCATCGGTGATGCTCTTTACCGTGGCAAAGACAGCAGCGCGCGAGAAAAATTATTATTGGATAGGTCCAGTTACGCGTAGTGAAGAATGGCTTTATAAATTAAAGCGACGCACCGAAATTAAGATAGGCACGCTGGACGATGCGCGTGATTATTTGGTCGGGGATGAAGCCAACAACGCAAGTATTCCCATGTTCACGCGCCTTGGTATTAAAGTTGATACGGCACCGTCTATGCAATCGAATTGCCGGAAATTGAAAATGGGGCGAGTCGATCTCATCCCGTTCGATCCGGATGGCGTCGAAGAATTTGCCAAAAGCTGCGAACTCGGCATGAACGACATCGAAAAAACCGTACAAGTCCCGCGTGACTCAGCGCTCTATTTTGCTTTTGGTAAAAGCACACCGCCAGATTTGATCAGTCGCGTCAACGCTGCGTTTGCCAGCATGGTGAAAGATAAGTCACTGCAAAAGATCAGTAAGATGTGGAAAGAAGATGCGCAAAAAAAGTAGCAATATAGACTGCGCCGGCTATGGGTCTATTTCAGCGTAAAAGGTTCTGACGAAGCTTGTTCAGCTTGAAGTGTTGACGCTTCAACACAGAACCGCGCTTCTAGGTCCACAACAACATAAACCAAAGCACGATCACCGCTAAGAAGTTAATGGTGAACACTAGTCCGCGTAAACGGATGTTACTGGTGCAAATCTGAATCAGGCTATGTACAACGCGTCCGACTACAAAAATCCATGCTAATGCGCTTACATTTGGGTTACTTGTTCCGCTCACGATAAACAACAAACAGGCGACATGAAAGAACAGCGGCCATTCAAACTGGTTCGACAAATTCGCGCTAATACGCGGCTCAAACGCCGTCCACGGATTCGAACCGTCCGCTCGTTTTCCTACACCCCAAACTTTAGGTGCCCGCGCGACTGTTAGCAAAACATAAAGTAGTGCAGAGAGTAGAACATGAGCTGTCATTGGTAGGATAAGTGGATGGTGCATCGCTTTTTCGATTGAGGGTTGAGGGACTTTGTCGCCTAGCAAGCAAAATACGGTGCTCGTGCATAGGCGGTGAAACTTGAAGCCAGTATCTTCACGGTGGCTAACTTGATCACTTAATTAGTTGCATTCCTGTGATCTTCATTGGCTCTGAATCTTGAAATTTTCGTCAATGTAAAGCGGCGGATTCGCCGCGGGATCGGTATCCCAGAAGCGTGCGCAGTCGAACCCTTGCAAGCGAAACAGCATCGAACTGTCGAATCGCATTTTGGCCTCTTTGAGCTTAGCCGCGCGGCGCGTGCGCTCAATAATTTTCTCGCTTCCATCGGCTGCAGTGTGCCGATCAATGTAGTTCTTGCCCAACTGACGAGCAAGAAGGATTTCTTTCGTCAGATAGTTGACGCTGACTTTGTAGCTAGAGTTCGCATCGTAGTCGACGGAATGATCTTCTCTACCGATAAGCTCAAAATCACGTAATTTAGTGTTGTATCTAAATTTGAACGTAAAACTGCCCGAGTGCGTAGCATCCGCTGATCCAACACCCTCCACCTCGAACGATTTGCCAGCCGGTGACGCAGATAGGTTGTAGAACTTATCGACTTTGCAGAACTCGCCCGAAACAGATAAAGGAGTGAAGCGGCCGTCCGAGCCGCCCGCCATTACCAACAGCCTTTCTTCGCGCGCACCCTCTGTTGTGTACGACACGACAACCGCTGCGAAGTCATTGACGCCATCACCGTTGAAGTCACCTTCGATGCTATTCCAAATGACGAACTGCTTTCCTGGAAAGACAGCATCAATAGCGTCCTGAATCTTAGCAGCCCGTGCTACGCTTGGCTCCTGCGCGTGAGCTGTGCTAACTGCAAAGATCAAGTAGGCGAATAAGTGATGGAATCGCATGATACCTAGCGCTGAGTTCAGCGGCAGTTTTTAAGTTGTGGTTTTATGGAAATATTTGCGCAGCAAACCATAAAACTGCGACCTAAAAACTGTCCAAGGAGCGCAGCGACTGAGGCTGCAACGACTTGTTAGAAATTAGTTTTTGATATTCGCTTTGCCATTTCATGCCCTTGCTTTTCTAAACCTTCTGCGATGCCAATTCTATTTTCTTGCGACTGATTTTGGCTAAGTTTAAATTTACCGAAAATTTCATTCACTAATATTTCAAAACCTACAATAGCAGGAAGTAGTTTTTCTATATATTCCAATGGGGCATCTGAAACCTGCCAAGGCATTTCCAGTTTTTTTTCTTGATGCGCAGTTAGATTATTAAGTAAATTTATTTTCCAAGTAGGCTCATGAATAAATTCTATACTTCCCTTAACATGAACAGCTGAATAGTTCCATGTAGGAACAACTTTACCATTCAATTTTTTAGATGGAAACCAACTTGGTGTGATGTAAGCATTACCACCTTGAAAGATAAGTAGAGCTTCTTGATTTTCAGATAAGTTTTTCCAAAGAGGGTTGGATGCAGCAATGTGACCTTGCAAGCAAACTCTATTTATATTCTCGGTGTTTAAGTAGACCGGAATGTGATCTGCATTAAGACCACTATCAATGTTTGTAACCAATATAGCAAATGGATTACACCTAATAAATTCATGCAATACATTAATATTAGATTCTTCGAAGTGCTTTGGTATGTACATACTTCCCTTTCCAACGTAAAAATTCAGCCGCGCCAAAGGCGTCGGCTGGAATGTATGGTTGGACGAATTCCTATCGATATTGCATCCAGTATAGCGCCGCCGAGCAACAGAAGAAAAATAGAATCCATGGGACGGCTCGCGCCAACGGCGAAATCTGTCTAGTACGATCAGGCGCGGCAAAAAAATAAACACAGAAACCAATAAGTCCTTCAAGCACGACTAGGGTGAAAATAGCTCTTTCAAAATGGAACACTTGATTTGCGTCGTAGGCCACACCCAGTGAAATAATTATGGATAGCACGGACACGACAAGAACAATATGTTTGCATACGCGTGACACTGTAATGGGCTGTCCGCACCCTTTGCAAACTGCGATACCGCCAAGCGAGGTCATGACCAAGGATGATCTTGACACCTTGTTCGCTTTACACGCGGGGCATGATATTGAGTTCATTAACAGGTCCAACGTTTGAATTCAGCGGACCAGCCAGCGCAGCTGGCGCAGGTCCGCTGCAATGAATGGTTAGGTTTCGCAGCGATAGCTCATGAAAGAACTCAAGCGCTGCGCAAGAGTGCCGTCACCCTCCCACTCAATATTTGAAATACGCCAACGCCCCTTCTCTTGGACGAGCACCACAGTGTCATGCCACTTGATATAGCCATCGCTCAAATGTGCAACAACTCTCGCTGATCTCTCAACGAGCGTAGTTTTCGCCCCAAAGTATTGCGCAACTCCGTCCGGGGCCAGAAAGAACGGATTTTGGTCGATCATGTGGGGTTTTATGTCTGGTGGCGCAATCTTTGCGCAGAATCGCTCGTACTTGTACTGAGCCTTCAGTGAGGCGAGCAACTGCGAAGTAGTGAGGTCGGCCACTCGTTCGTAGTATGGTCTACCGCGATATTTTGGGGAATGATGAATAAAGCGATCGTAAAAAGCCGCGACGACTGCCTCGGGTGTCTCAGCGGTCGCAGTCACGCTTAAACCAAATAACAGTGCAGCGAGTAGCACTCGAATGCTCAGCATAGAAACCTAACTAGATTTAGGCGACACAATGTCGCCTAATAATTTAACGTGACGCATAACACTTTTCATGTAATCCCCTGCAAACCCGCGTGAGCAGGCGCTTTCCTTTTATTTCTGCCATTTTCAGCAGCAATTAAATAAAGATGAAAAGCGTCATCAATAAAGATGGTCATTCTATCAAGTCGTTTGATCGGGTCAAGCAATTGTTTTTTTGGTGCGCTAAGCATTGTTCCTGACGAGGCGGTTGTGAAAAATAGTGGTCTTCGCTATTTCCTTCCGTCGCCTTCAATTTATCACCCGCACGTGCTTTGACATTTTACGTATGCGGTTTGGGCTGAGATCGGGGATAATAGCGGATTACCTATTTCGCACTACGAAAGCCCGCTATGTCTACCCAATTTGCTCCGCTTAAAAACGATACTTTTTTACGCGCTTTGATGCGTCAAGAGACTGAATACACACCATTGTGGTTGATGCGTCAGGCGGGGCGTTATTTGCCGGAATATCGGGCGACGCGTAAGAGGGCTGGCTCGTTTATGAGTTTGGCGAAAAATCCTGATTTTGCGACCGAAGTGACGATACAGCCTTTGGATCGCTTTAAGCTCGATGCGGCGATTTTGTTTTCGGATATCTTGACCGTGCCAGATGCGATGGGCTTGGGTTTGTATTTTGAAGAAGGCGAAGGCCCTAAGTTTGAACGTCCATTGAAGGATGAAAAGTCCATCATGGACTTGAAAGTGCCAGTAGAAGGTAGCTTGCAATATGTGTTTGATGCGGTCACGCAGATCCGCCGCACCTTGGATGGTCGTGTGCCTTTGATCGGTTTTTCCGGTAGTCCGTGGACTTTGGCTTGTTATATGGTCGAAGGTCAGGGCTCGCGTGAGTTTCATGGCATTAAGACCCTGATGTACAAACGCCCCGATTTGATGGATCGCATTTTGCGTTTGAATGCAGAAGCGGTAGCGACGTATTTGAATGCGCAAATCGATGCTGGTGCGCAGGCTGTGATGATTTTTGATAGCTGGGGTGGGGCACTGGCGGATGGTGCATATCAGCGATTCTCATTGAAGTATATGCAAGACGTGGTCAGCAAATTGCAAAAAGAAAAAGATGGCAAACGTATTCCTTGCATCGTATTCACCAAAGGCGGCGGCTTGTGGTTAGAGCAAATCGCGGATATCGGTGCCGATGCGCTCGGTCTGGATTGGACTGTGAATCTAGGTCAGGCGCGTGCCCGTGTAGGTGACAAAGTGGCATTGCAAGGTAATCTGGATCCAGCAGTCTTGTTTGCCGAACCAGATCAGATCCGCAAAGAAGTGACTGCGGCTTTACATTCTTATGGCAAACCTGGTGCTGGTCACGGCCATGTATTCAATCTGGGACATGGGATTTCCCAATTTACTTCGCCGGATGCGGTGACTGTCTTGGTGGAAACCGTGCATGAAGTTAGCCGTCAGCAACGTCAGGCTTAAATACAATCAAGCGAATTGTGCTTGTGATGTCTTTGTATTGTGGACTAGCTTGGGTCGCTTGCTGGCATGCAAGTGACTCAGCAATGTTGCCGCAATTGCCGTAAAGTCTAGTTCTAAATACCCAGACCGTATGCCCTGCATTGACGATTCGTCATGTTGCTATGCAAAACATAACAGGGCTGCGGCTTAGCGGGCAAAAGTGGGGATAAAACCATATTGGTAGCGGTGGACAACTCGTGATTTGTACTAGATTTTTTAGTAGTTATTCACAAAAAAAGTCACACAAAAAAATAATATGCAAATTTGTTTTTTGCCTCAAATGGTTTTTTGTAAGTCGTTGTTTTTAAAAGGGTTTTTTTGTGCATCGCAAATGGGCATTCTGTTGAAACCCGCATAGAATCTAGGCTGTAGGCTTGTCAAGACGTGTTTGTCCACAAAGTTATCCACAGTTATTGTGGATAGAGTAAAAAGAGCTTATGAAACCGATAGTTAGCGCATTACCTCAAGCCTTACATTAAGTTCGTGGAACCTATTTACCTCACTATTGCTTTAGATACCCCCCTTGACAGACTCTTCGATTACCGTTGGGAGCCTGTCGCGGGCGAAGCCTTGCCGCAGGTCGGGCAAATTGCCTTGGTGCCGTTTGGCAGGCAAGAGATCGCGGGTTTGATCGTTGCCATCGCGCATCAAACGGAAGTCCCTGCCGATAAGATCAAATCGGTGCTGTCGGTGCGCCAGCTATGTCCACCCTTGTTACCGGCTTGGCTAAATCTGTGCCGTTTTGCCGCCGATTATTACCAACGTCCTTTGGGCGAGGTTGCGATTCCGGCTTTGCCCAAAAATCTGCGCGTGCCGAAAATCACGTCTTTAGAGCGTAATCTGAAGAAACTCAGCAAAATGCCAGCCGCGCAAGATGCGAGTCCGCATCTGGAACCCGTTCTTAATACCGAGCAGCAACAAGCGGTCGACACCATTTCTGGGACTAGCGGCTTTGCTGCCTATCTATTACACGGCGTCACGGGCAGTGGCAAAACCGAGGTCTATTTGCAAACAGCCGCCCGGGTGTTGGCACAAAGTGAACAGACGCAAGTGTTGATTTTGGTGCCAGAAATTAATTTGACACCGCAATTGGAAGGCAATATTCGTAGTCGCTTTCCGGGTTTGCAGATCGCTACTTTGCACAGTGGCATGGCGGAAGGTGAGCGCCTGCTTCACTGGTTAGCCGCGCACACAGGGCAGGCGAGAATTATTCTCGGCACCCGTCTGGCAATTTTGTCATCACTGCCGTATCTGAAGATGATCGTCATTGATGAAGAGCACGATCCGTCTTATAAGCAACAAGAAGGCTTGCGCTACTCGGCGCGCGACCTCGCTGTGTGGCGCGCACATCAACTGGCGATTCCGGTGATATTGGGTTCTGCCACCCCATCTTTAGAAACTTGGCAACACGCGAAAGCGGGGCGTTACCAAAAGTTGACGCTGCAAGAACGTGCGGTCAAAGCGGCGGTTTTACCCATTGTCAAAATCATCAACACCGAGCGTGAAAAACCCTCCGAAGGTCTAACTCAAAGATTGATCTCGTCGATACGCCTACGTTTGGAGAAGGGCGAGCAATCACTCCTGTTTTTGAATCGACGTGGTTATGCGCCGGTGATTCATTGCGATGCCTGCGGCTGGATTAGTAATTGCACGCGCTGCACCGCGCATTTGGTGATGCACAAACTGGATAAAAAACTGCGTTGCCATCATTGCGGTTTAGAGCAACGTATCCCGCGCGCTTGTCCTACGTGCGGCAATATCGACCTGCAACCTTTAGGGCGCGGGACGCAAAGATTGGAAGAAGGTTTAAAAACGATATTCCCAGAAGCACGGATTTTTCGGATTGATGCCGATTCCACTCGTTTAAAAGGTAGCGCTGAAGCGGCCTTCGATACCGTGCATCGCGGTGAAGTCGATATTCTGATCGGCACACAAATGGTGGCAAAAGGTCATGATTTCAAAAATCTCACCTTGGTCGCCGCTTTGAATCCTGACAGTGCCTTGTTCTCGCAAGACTTTCGAGCCAGTGAACGCTTGTTCGCTCAGTTGATGCAAGTGGCCGGACGTGCCGGTCGAGCGGCACAAGCCGAAGGCGGCAACGCCAGTGAAGTCTTGGTCCAAACGCGCTATCCTGATCATCCGCTCTACCATGCCTTGATGGCGCACAATTATCAGGGCTTTGCTGATGATTTATTAGAAGAGCGCCAGCAAGCCGCGATGCCACCCTTTATTTATCAGGCCTTATTGCGCGCCGAAGCCAAAGAATTGGAAACCGCGATCCAGTTTCTGAAAGAAGCCGCCACCTGCACCGCGCAGCAAGGCATTACGATTAACGATCCCATCCCGATGACCATGACCCGCGTTCACAATGTCGACCGCGCGCAGTTACTGGTCGAATCCACCTCCCGTCCGGCTTTGCAAGCTTTCTTGAGAGAATGGATCGCCACCTTACGCAGTATGAAAAGCCGCGTGAAGTGGGGCGTGGAAATTGATCCTGTGGATATTTAGTCAGTTCTTGGTTAGCATTGCTCTCGATTGCGGTTGAAGAATAAACTAAGTGTGAACAAGCTAAGGCTTGGACTAAGTTGTTTTTATGCGTTTCTGCGCACTACACAAACCTAGGGCTAACCATGAACGTCGAAGTAGAAGTCCGCATTCAGGCATCCAAGTCGGCGATTTGGGCATTGATCTCTGATATGGAAAACACGCCAAAGATCATTCGCGGCATCGAACAAATTGAGATTGTGAACAAGCCGGCTACTGGCCTGATTGGTCTTAGGTGGCGTGAGACGCGCATCCTATTTGGTAAGCCTGCGACGGCGGAAAAATGGATTGCCGATGCCGTGGAAAATGAGTTTTATCAAACTCGTGCGGAAAGTGATGGCTTTATATTTTTATCCACCACCCGCATCGTAGAAGAACACGGTGTCATGCGTTTAATCAGCGTGCATGATTCTCAGCCTCAAACTTGGCAGACGAAGCTGATGGCGATTCCCATGCGTCTATTTTTCAAAGGTGTGGCGAAAAAGGCGCTGATGCAAGATCTGATGGACATTAAATCCGCACTCGAGCAAGCATGAGCACAAATACGATTGCTGTCGCCTCACCATTACACTAAGCTGTAAATTCAACCATCCATCAAAAGTACATTAGGAGACCAACATGAAAAGAGTGACAGGCATAGGCGGGATTTTTTTCAGTGCAAATGACCCGGCCGCGATGCACGCTTGGTACAAGCGACACTTGGGTATAGATGTGCAAGAGTGGGGTGGCACGGCGTTTAGCTGGGCGGATGCCGACGGCAAGCCCACAGCAGGAACCACCGTGTGGTCGATTGGTGCCGCCGATGGCAAGCACTTTGCACCTAGTAAAGCGAGTTTCATGGTCAATTATCGGGTCGATGATTTGCACGCCTTACTGCAGGCTTTGCGCGAAGAAGGCTGTGAAGTGTTGGAGAAGGTCGATGATTCTGAATACGGAAAATTCGGCTGGGTGATCGATCCTGAAGGCAATAAGGTGGAGTTATGGCAGCCACCTGCAGGGCAGTGAGTTTAGGATTTTTCGACTATGAAAAAAATCATACTGCGCGACGCATTGCCAAAAGACTTCGAAAGTATCCTCGCACTCAACGATGCAGAAGTGCAGCAAACTAGTGCGATGGATTTTCAAAAGCTGAGTCAATTGGCATCACTGTCGGCTTATCATAAGGTCGCACTGGTTGATGACAAAATCGCCGCTTTTTTATTGGCAATGCGAGAGAACACCGCGTACCAGAGCGAAAATTATCGCTGGTTCGCGGCGCGTTATCCGCATTTTATTTACGTCGACCGCATCGTTGTCAGTGCTGAATTTGGCGGACTTAAAATTGGTAGTTTGTTGTACACAGACTTGTTTGATTTCGCGCGTGCGCATGGCATCGCGATGGTCACCTGTGAATATAATATTCAACCACCAAACCCAGCATCCCAAAAATTTCATGACAAATTTGGATTTAAAGAAATTGATACGCAGTGGGTGGCGAATGGGAGCAAACAAGTATCGTTGCAAGTCGCTGAACTTGCTTGAATATGTAACTAGTAAGGAAGTAGCGTAATCGCAAAAATTGATAGTAATTCGGAAGATTACTTTTGCCCGTAACGGAAACACAAAACTCCCAATCCAATTTCGCGCTTAGTCATGCCACACCATTCCATACGCTCCGCCAGATGTGAAGACAGCGCCGCCATAGCGCGCCTTTTGACTGAACTGGGCCATCCAACCACTGATTCCGAGGTACGTATGCGTTGGCCAGCGTGGGTTGAGCAGGGTAATCATGCTTTGCTCGCGCTGCAGTCGGATGGCAGCGTGCTCGGTTTGATTACTTTGCATAGCATGATCGTACTGCACCGACCACGGGCAGTTGGTCGGGTGACTGCATTGGTGGTGGACAGTGCTCTGCGTGGGCAGGGTATCGGGCGCGCGTTGATGGCTGCGGCGGAAAAGCATTTCGCTGAGATCGGATGTGGTTTGATCGAAATTACCAGTCATCAACGTCTGGTCGACGCCCATGCTTTTTATCAGCAACTCGGATACACCACGACTAGTCTACGTTTGGCCAAAGCGTTGCCAGTGTCCTAAAATTCGGTATTCAATACAGTTTCGGTATTCATCTAGGGAGTTCAGTATGAGCACAGTATCTGCATCTCAGTCTACATCACCGTCAGTCGCAAAATCTGTTGCAACCGTGGTTGAACAACTGCAGGCTTTGGGACTTGAAACTTACCGTAATACGATTCGCAAGCATGGTGCGCAAGAGCCGGTGTTTGGGGTCAAGATCGAAGAGATGAAGAAGCTGATGAAGCCCTTTAAGAACGATCTAGCCTTC
Organism: Undibacterium sp. Ji22W; assembly: GCF_049340305.1. Classification (NCBI taxonomy): domain Bacteria; kingdom Pseudomonadati; phylum Pseudomonadota; class Betaproteobacteria; order Burkholderiales; family Oxalobacteraceae; genus Undibacterium; species Undibacterium sp. Ji22W. The sequence continues at coordinate 1,114,461 of NZ_JBMPOU010000002.1, forward strand.
GCTTGTGCTTTGTTTGATACCGGGATTTACGACGCGCAGTATATGGCGGGTTTGCTGGCCGATGGTCGTCAGATGAGTGCGGATCAATTGCAACATTGGGTTATGACAGCGAACTCACACGGGATACGGGAATTTAGCGTGGCGTGGGTGGCGGCGGAGAGCGCGCATGCGGAAGAACTGGCATTGGCATGGATCGCCTCTGGAGATGAAGCGATCGCTGCAACAGGCTGGTGTACCTTGAGTAGTTATGTCGCGATTACTGAGGATGCGGATTTGGATATGGGTATGTTGAAAAAACTGCTTAAAAAAGTGCAGGCCGACATACATCGCGCTCCGAATCGGGTTTGTTATTGCATGAATGCTTTTGTCATTGCACTGGGTTCGTATGTCAGTGAACTGAGCGCAGCGGCGTTGCAGGCAGGTCAGACCATTGGTGAGGTAACGGTTGATGTTGGTGACACTGCTTGCAAAGTGCCGTTTGCGCCAGATTACATCAACAAAGTCGCACAACGTGGCAGTTTGGGCAAGAAGCGGAAGACGGCTAAATGTTAGGATGAGTTTGGATGAACAGTCGCTCGTTCAACGAGTAGATTTTTGCAAATGCAAATGCAAATGCAAATGCAAATGCAAATGCGATTTCTCAATTTAGTTACTGCCAGAAGAAACGTGGGCGATATGATGTTGTTGGGACTTGCCCAGAACGTGTGCTGAGATATGGAAAACAAACCACCAGAAATCTATTGGGTCGTAGCCACTCATACAAATGCAGGAAAAACCACGTTGGCGGCGGCCTTAATCCGGGTCTTAAATGCCTTGGGTTGTCCTACGGTGGGATTTAAGCCTTTTGCGGGAATGCGATTACGTGACGGTGTGGATTTTTTGAGCAGCCAATCGCGTGAATTGAATCATCGCATGGCGTTTTCTGACGGTGCCTTGTTGAGTCAGGCTTCACCTCTGACTGCAGGTGAATACGTGGATGTGGTCGTGCCACGCCAATTGATATTTAAAGACAGTGTGCGCGACACTTTTCTGCTTCGTACAGGTTCACAAACTTTGCACAATGTTGAAGTATGGACGAACGAGCAGGGTCAGGCATTGGCAAAGCGTGCAGATGTAGCGTATTTAATTGAGAAGATGAATCTGCCTTTTGCGCAAGCACGCATTCTGGAGCCCATTGCTAGGCCTCGAAGCGCCGTGGGGCGAGAAAAGGCTGAGCAGGCATTCGCCTATTTAAAAACGTGGCAGCCACAAGCCATAGTTTGCGAAGGGGCGGGGCCGTGGTTGCCAGTTTGGCAGGATCAAGCCTGCGTCAACCATGTGTTTATGTTGACAGCAGATTCTCTGCATTTCTATCGTGATGCCGATCTGCAAATTGATGTGCGTAATGGTGTTGCTAGCGATGTCGGTAAAGATGAAGAGAGTAATTATGCACTCGCTCCAGACTATAAAATTTTACTCAAGGCGCTGCAGGCAAAGGGCATTCAGAGCCGCATGCAGCCTTACTGGATACTGGATAGTTCACGGCGGGAAGCAGTGATCGACGCGATGTTGCAAGGATTCTTGTCGGCCCGCTAAGCCTGCCAGTGAAAATCCTTGCGGTAGCACCACGTTGTCAGAATGCGCGCATGCCTTCCACCAGTTGTCGTGTTACCTGTCGCCAGGTGTAGCGTTGTCCAACAAAGCTTGGACCTGCATGCTTCGCTTGGTTTCTGAAGTCCGAGTCATGCAATATTCTGTGCATGAGTTCTACATATGCCGGCAACACCGGTTGTAGTGAGTTGCCTTGCCATAAGCCACTCGTCATCTCGAGCGTCGTACTCGGAATCCGCAACGCGAAATCCGTGTGCGTAGTCTCATCTGTCGGTCCGCCAGCGGTACATAGTATGGCTAAGCCGCAAGCAGCTGCTTCGATCACGGGCAAATTGAATCCCTCCGCGCGGTAAGGAGAAATCAAGACATCGGCTGCTTGATACAACTGGGCAATTTGTTGCATGCTCGTTGCCTTGCCTATGTAGCGGATTTGATGGCGGATGCGTTCCCATTCCGTTGCAGTCAGGCACGTGATTGCACTACGCAAGGATAATTCCGAGCTATACGTACTTTCATTTCCCTTAAATACCAATAGCGCATGGGGATTTTCGGCGGCGATCTGTGCAAAGGCTTTCAGACTAAGATCTATGCCCTTGTGTTTGTACATTGAACTGACCGACAGATAGACGAAATGATCTGCCCATTGGAACTTCTGGCGTAAGACTGTTCTTTCTGTCTCGGACAAGGGGAAAAACAGTTCTGGATCATATCCCAATGGCACGGTGAGTATTTGTTCTGGCGCCACACCACTATTGATCAAGGCTTGGCGCGAAAAAGCCGTAGGAGTTAATAGCTTGATGCGGTGATCATCGGCAATGTCGGCCAGTTTTGTAGAGCCCAAATAGATCTCCGGCAAACGGTCAATTTCAGAGATCGCGAAGACCAAGGTTTTACCGTGTTCGGCGGGTTTTAGCTCAAAAGGCGCACCAATACGCAAGGTATAGTCGGGAGCCGAGAGTGAATCGGTGCAGTCAGGAATCGTACGTATTGCCAGATCTTTTTCAGCGCCAAGAATATGCTCAGCCTTATCCCAAGGCTTCTGACGATGGAATAACTTGTTAAATGGCGGTTGTGGCAATTCTTGGTGGAAGACGCTGAACTCAGGATACGCCAATAACTCGATAGCATAATTTTGAAATAATAATGACAGCGATTGTGTGTATTGTCGCCAGCCTTGCATGTGCAAGATGGTGGGGGTTGAATTCTGCATGAGGCTCTACTGTGCTTGTCGGACGAATCAAATTGCTTGATGGCGAAGACGTATTGTCAGATATTTTTGCAAGCTTCGGGCGACTAATTTTTTGAGGCTTTCTGCTTCGCACAGAATCAAGATTATGTTGAATGTCTATCCCTCAAAAAAATAAATATCACCAACTAGAAAAATAGTTCTAGAAAAAATCTTCTAGATGGTCTATGCTATCCATATCGATTAAGGAAATAGTATGCGCACCACAAAAAACACACCTGCCGAGACGGCGACACCGAACACGACACTGAGCAAGGCCAGTCGTAAGCCGACCTCGGCCGAACTCGCTTTGTTGCGCGTCTTATGGCGTGACGGCCCTGCCACCGCGAAACAAGTGTTCGAACGAGTGCAGGCAGATCGACCTGAAATTAATCAGGCGACCGTATTGCGTCAGTTACAAATCATGCACACCGATGGTTTGTTAAGCCGCGACGAAAGCGCCCGATCGCACGTGTATGCCGCCGCGCAGCCGCAAGAAAAATTGCAAACTAATTTGCTCAAAGATTTTATTCACCGTGCATTCTCCGGCTCTGGCAAAGAGCTCATTATGGCGGCCTTGAAAGAACATGTGAGCGAAGAAGACCGTGCTGAAATTCAAGCCTTTTTGCATGAGGATAAATCATCATGACGCATCTCCAAGAATGGATCGCCGTGTTAGCGATGGCACTGCTGCATTTTGTCTGGCAAGGTTGTGTGATCGTCGCGGCGAGCGCGGTCGTATTGCGACTCTTGCGCCGCCATTCAGCGCAAACGCGTTATGCCTTTGCTTGTTTCGCTCTCTTATTGTGCCTGTTGTTACCGCTGCTGTATTTGCTGCAGCATGCCCCTACGATCCTCGATGCAGGCAATACGGGAATCGGCAATGTTGCTTCTGGTCCGACGGACGTTTTCGCGCAGCGAGCGCAAGATCTTGGCACGGAATCTGTGATGGGGTCGGCTCAGTCGTCCATCAATTCCCTAATGAATTTTGCCTCCTTGTCTGGCTTGCCTGACTACCTTCCCCATCTCGTCTTGGGTTGGTTGAGTGGCGTTTTGGTTTTACTGATGCGCATGCTGGCGGGGGTGCGTTGGGTAACGCAGCAAGTGCAGCTAGCCGCCCAACAGCCGGATGCCATCTGGCAGGCAAAGTTACAGCGCATGGCGGCAGCGATGGGAATGACGACGACATTGCGTTTTGGCTTGTCAGATCGTTTGGAATTTCCTGTGACGGCAGGTTGGTGGCGCCCGATGGTGATTTTGCCGAGTGCCTTGTTGACGGGGATGCCGGTCGAATTGATAGAAGCTTTACTAGCGCATGAAGTGGCACATATTAAGCGTTTTGATTACCTGGTGAATTTGTTGCAGAGCTTGATAGAGATTGTCCTGTTCTACCATCCAGCAGTATGGTGGTTGTCTCGTCAAATCCGGCAAGAACGCGAACAAATCGCCGATGATTTAGCCGCAAGCTTGTTAGGCGAACCGCGGCGCCTTGCACTTGCATTATCCGAGCTGGAGCGATACCAGTTCACCCACCCTCAACTAGCCCAAGTGGCACATGGAGGAAATCTTATGTTACGTATCAAACGTCTGGTTCAACCCGATTCAACAGTCAATACCGCGGGTTGGAAAATTGTCTTTCCGGGTTTAGCCTTAGGCGCAACTTGTCTTGCATTATTTGCGCAAGCGCATACTGTGAACACCAATTTAGGTACACCATCGAGCCTTACTGCGACCGCCGCAGTGAGCCCGACTTCAAGCGTCGTCTCGGGGGCAAGTTTAAGTACCAATCTCGCCAATCCTGATATCAATAAGCCCACCGCGACTCCGACAAAATCTGGTCGAGTGTCCGATAAAGATACCAATTTTGCTTTGGTGAAACAGCGTGGTGAACACAATACTTTTGTTCATACTAGTCGAAGTGGTATGGCAGAAATCGAAAAATTGAAGCGCCAGCATGCGGAAGAATTTTTGTGGTTCTCTGAAAAGGGTCAATCTTATTGGATCAAGGATCCAGAAATTTTGAGTCAAGCGGAAGCCGCGTATAAGCCAGTTGAAGAGTTAGGCTTACAAATGGAACAACATGGCAAAAAAATGGAGCAATACGGCACAGTAATGGAGAAATTGGGTGCTGAAATGGCGGCTCTGTCAGTGGATGAGCGTGCAATTGATATCGAAGTGGAAGCGAGTTTGCGTGCGTATGAAAAGAAGCTCGCCGCATATGAAGAGAAGCTGGAAGCTGCCGCCGCCAAAGTAGAAAAGGCGACGACACCACAAGCGCGTCAACAAGCATTGGATAACTTGTCGCAGCAACAAGCAAAATTCCAAGCTGTCGCCGCTAAGATGCACAGGAACGACAAGCTGATGCAACGTCAACAGCTACAAACTCAGCAACGACTAGAACAATCACTGCAACCTGCGCAAGAACTGAGTAAGAAGATGGAAGAAGCGGCCAAGCCCATGGATGAATTAGGTAAGCAAATGGACCAGTTGGGCAAAAAGATGGAAGCGCTGTCGCAACAGGCTGAAAAACAAATTCTGGAATTAATTCAGAATGCCAAACAAAAACGCTTGGCGCTGCCAGTCACGCCAGCTGCTGGTGCTTGAGTCTTGGCGAATCTTTGGTCGTAGTTAATTTGTGTTGGTGAGACAGCACCATAGGCTCAGTATGCGCTGCGCCTGTGGTGTCTATCTCTTCGGTCAGTCTTAGCGGATCAGCTCTCGCCGTCTACATTGAGTGGTAATTCCATCGTGAAGACGGTACCTTCACCGATCACGCTTTCTACACGGATGTGTCCGCCGAGTAATGATGTGACGATATTGTATGTCACGTTCAAACCTAAGCCCGAGCCGCCGTGACCGAGCTTGGTGGTAAAGAAGGGTTCGAAAATCCGATGCAGATTATCGGCCTTGATACCGACCCCATTGTCCTCGAATTTGATTTGCACCCGGTCAGTCGCAATCACTTGCGCACTGATCTTCATTTGGCCTTGCGTACGGCCTTCAAACCCATGCAGGATCGCGTTTTGTAAAAGATTAATCAGCACTTGTCCATACGGTCCCGGATAACTATGCATTTCTATATCCTCGGGGATATCGATCTGCAGCTGGTGCTCTGATAAGCGCACCTGGTTCATCATGGTGGCGATGATTTCCGTGGTGGTTATCTTCAAATTAAAAGTACGCGCCTGTGCACTGGCCTGATCGACGGCAACTTGCTTAAAGCTGCTGACCAAATTGGCGCTGGTGTGTAGGCTGCGCATCAAGAGCGTACAGGCTTCTAGGCAGCGATTGGCAAAATTTTTGAAGTCCGAGCGTTTCACCGGGCCGGCATCAATTTTTTCGGTGATCTGGTGAATATTGTCTTCAATCGCACTGGCAATTAACAAGCTATTGCCCAATGGGGTATTTAGTTCATGCGCGACGCCCGCCACCAGTGATCCGAGAGCAGCCAGTTTTTCACGTTCTACTAGTTGCGCTTGGGTCTCTTGTAATTGGCGGTACGCTTCCGCGTTATCGAGAGCGATACCGAAGTAGGACGCAAGGGTGCGCAAAATATCCAGATCGGTTAACTGGTAGGCATGCGTTTGATAGCTTTGCACACCAACAACACCGCGAATATTGCCCTTAACGAAAAATGGAACATACAAGATCGAGAGCGGGGTCGTCGTGCTCGTTGTGCTCTTGCCGTCCTTCATTACCGCACCCCAACTCTCTGGATTTTCTGTAAATGCCAGATCCTGAATGTAGAGGTGATATTCACTGTACAGATCCGAAATGAAGAGCTCTTTTCTATTCTCGATACACCATACGGGAAATTGATTCTTATTTGAAAAATCACGCGTATAAGGCGCATAGGCTTTGCCAGCTTCGATGACAAAAGGAAACTCTATGACGGCGCGTTCGGGATCGTAAAAACCAATGCCAAAAACGGTGGCATCCATCAAGTCATTCACGTTTCGATACAGCAATTCGATAATCGCATTGGTATCTAAAGTGGCGGTAATTTCTTTACCAATTTCGCTCAGTAAAGAGATATTTCTATGGGCATGCTCCAGCGTTTCTTTTTGCTTTTCAACCGCGATTTTTTGATTCTGCAATTCTTGCGTACGATGAATGACCTGTTCTTCTAGTAACAATTTTTGCTGGAGCAATTGACGTACCCGGAACAAGAAAAACGCATAGGTGAGGCTGATGAGCAATATGATCAAAACTAATCTGAACCACCATGTTTTCCAAAACGGCGGCGCGATATTAATGACGAGTGAAATGCCTTCGTCATTCCACACATCATTTTTATTGCTTGCCTTGACGCGAAATACATAACGCCCCGGGTCGAGGTTAGTATAGGTCGCAAAACGTTTTTTGGCATCTGTCGCGACCCAGCTAGGATCAAAGCCTATCAGTTGATAGGCATAGTGGTTCTCGCCAGGATCGGCAAAATGTAAGGCGGCAAATTCAATAGAAAAAATCGAATCAAGATAATTCAGATGAATTTCTTTGACATCGTGTATCGATCCTTGCAGACGGGGTACACCGTCTCTTGTCAGTTTGTTGATCGATTGATTTGATAATAAGAAATCGGTGATGATGACGCGTGGTGGAACGGCATTGTCTGAAATGTTCTCTGGTTTGAAACGCGTAATACCGTTCCAGCCTCCGAAATTCATGGTGCCATCGTCTGACAAATAGACAGAACCGATCAAAAATGATCCCTGTATCATGCCATCTTTATCGGTGTAATTTTTGAAGTGGCTAGTACGGACATCAAGGCGGGAAATGCCAGCGGTACTGCTGATCCAGATGTTGCCGAACTTATCCTCCAAGATGCCGCCAACCGATTCTGCAGAACCATCGGCTCTGGTCGGATAAAAGTGAAAACGAATTTTTCCATCCGCCATCTGCTCCAAGCGATTTAAACCACCCGAGGTACCGACCCAAAGTTGCTTTTTGCTGTCTTCAAATAAGGCGTGGATGCGATTATGACTCAGGCTATTTTTATCTTTATCATCGTGGCGTAAATGGATGAATTTTTCATTTTCCCGATCAAAGTAATCGAGGCCGTTCATGCTACCTATCCAGATCGTGCCGCGTGAGTCTTCTAAAATCGACAGCGCCCAGTTATTCACCAGACTGTCAGGGTCGTTTGTATCATGGCGAAAGGTAGTGAAGTGTTGTTGCCCCACCAACCGACGATGCAAGCCGCCGCGACTAGTGACCCACATGGTGCCGATATGGTCAAAGATCATCCGCTCTATGTAGTTATCATTGGTGTCGTCGCTGATATACGCAGGGGAAAACGTATTTTGAACAGGATCAAACAGCGTTAGGCCTGAGCGCGTGCCGACCCAGATCTTGCCGTCTTTTTGTGGCAAAAAACTAGCGACTTGGTTGTCTGGTAAGCCCCATTTTTTGTTCGTATCTTTACGCCAGACTTCGACCTGACGGTTCAGTAAGTTCATCCTTAATAGTCCACCAGCATAGGTGCCTAACCAAAGGTGATGTTTGCCCGCTGAGGTAATCGCGCGTATCCGGTTATCACTGGTGCCGGTAGCATCATCCTGCAGCTGTACAAAGCGGTCGAAACCGCCACTGACGAGATCAACTCTACTCAAACCGGAGGAGCGTGCCCCCACCCATAAAACGCCTGTCTGATCCTGAAAAATCTTACTGACATGATTGTGTAACAGGCTGTTGGGATCTAAGGGACGATGGCGAAATAGTTCAAACTGTCCGCTGTGTTTGAGATAACGCATCAACCCTTGATTGACCGTTCCTATCCACAAGGTGTCGTTTTGATCATGATACAAAGTTTGAATATGTGACAGATCAAAACCTTCTTGATCACCAACTGCTTGAATGGTCCTTTCCTGGTTCGTTAAATCTAGTTTTGCCAATCCTGCATCTGTGCCGATCCAGAGCAATTGATTCTTATCGATGGAGATCGAGACAATATTGTTCTGGCGCAGCGTTGCACGATTGTTCAAGTTGGTATTGATGTGTTCAAAATTTTTGCTACGAGGATCAAATTTATCAAGACCAACTGGTGTGCCTATCCAAAGTTGATTATTCGCGTCACGCACTAAATCGGTGATCAGGTCATCACGTAAACTATTTTCATTATCTTTATCATGCCGGTAGTCTTCAAAGCTCTGTTGGCGCATATCAAAATGCATGAGGCCGTAATCTGTGGCGAGCCATAGACCATCATTACCGTCATTTACAATGGCGTAAATTTTGTAATTTCCAGTGAAGCTAGCATTCTTACCGCGACGTTGAAAATTAGTAAAGCGATTCTGCTGTGGATCATAAAGACTCAATCCAGATTGAGTACCTATCCACAAACCGCCGTCATGATGCACATACAAGGCAGAAATAAAATTGTCACTGAGGGATCGTGGGTCGAGCGGATCACTTCGAAATACTGTCGCGCGATATCCATCAAATTTGATCAGACCAGCTTGTGTTCCAAGCCACATGAATCCTAATTGATCTTGGGTAATCGCCGAAATGGATTGGTAGGGAAAACCTTGTTCAGGACCGACGTGTTCAAAACGCAGTGAACCTAAGTTGGCTGCAAAACTCAGCTGTAACGTGAACGTACACACCAGCAGCGCAAACAGACGGTGCCAGTGAGACAGCAATCGAAACAGCTGAAAACTTATCTTCATGAAAAGTTATGCTTGCGAGTGTGGATTGAGCTAGACAGATTAAGGACAAAAGGCACCTAGACTATGGTTGTCTATGAGTATCTTAGACCACAAATGCAGGCGATGCATCTGCATTTTCTGAATCGTGGCTTTTTCGAAAAAAAGCGTATGAGGGCGCACAGAGGAATATTGAAAAATAAAGTTAATTTGAAATGTCGCGATCCTGCCTTTGAAACCACGTTGGCGTGGATAAAGGCATCCGCTGTTAATGATAGGGAGAAACCCTCTCCTTTGATGTTGCAAGATCTGGGAGAGGGCGTGCCAGAATTTAAGGCATATTAAGAACCTACTACCCCGTTTGATGTGAGCGTCGCGGGAATCGTTTTTCCAACCTGGTACCAATCGACTTTGCGCGTCACCAACATGATCGCGGCTAATACGCAAAACAATAAAATACTACCTAGAATTAGTGCGTTATTTTCTGATTGCAGCAAGCCAAACAAGGCACCGTACAGCAAACTTAGCGCTGCGCCGAAACCTATACCTCGTTGCCAGCTACGTAGCGCGTAACACAGATAGAAACTAATCAGGCTTAAACAAGCAAAGCTGGAAATTGCATAGGCCCAGATAAATTGAATATGCTCAGACAAACTGACTAACAGTAAGAAGAACAAGACCAGTGCGAGCCCGACTAAGGCGTACTGCACAGGGTGGATAGGCAGTTGCTTCAAAATTTCAAACAAGAAGAAGGCAGAGAAACTTAAGGCAACAAATAGCAAGCCATATTTAATAGCGCGGTTTGATTGGCTGTAAATATTGACTGGTTCGATAAACGCTACCCCAAAGCTATCAATTTGTCCCACATTTTGTGCTGGGGTAACGAGTCCGTCGACATTGGCAGACGCTGGTTTTTCAGCCGCCTGGCAACATTGTGTCGCTAAGAATTGTTGTTGTGCATCGCTCGATAAAGAAGAAATATTCCAAGTCGCATTGAAGCCATTCACATCGATTTTGCGGTCTTTAGGCGAGGGCAAAAAACGGCCGAAAAATTGTGGATGTTGCCATTTTGAACGCACGGTGATTTGATTATTTTTGGCGATGGGGATGAGTGCGAACTGTTCTATGCCATCGATACTCAGGTCAAACTCAAAATCGATATCTCTGGTGATGCTGAGATCGAGTTTTTCCAGTGGCGCATGTAAGCCTTGTTTAAAGTAATGTAGTTGACTATTTTGTTGGAATTCGTAGTTGCGCCCATCCCATGCGATGGTGGGAACATTTTTCAAACCTCGGGTATCACTTAAGCCCAGACTGACGAACGGCGTATCGAATTGCAGGCGCGAGGCAGCCTTTTCACGTACAAATGCCGATTGATCGGGTAGATGAAAACTGCCGTTGAGTTTATGCAGGCTGTTATACACCAGGACCTTATGGATGCCCCGATAACGTTGATCGGTATCGATATTCGATTGCATCTTGAGCGTATTCGGAAACACGAATAGGCGTTTGGTTAACACGCGTTGCCGTATCACACTACGTTTGGTGCCCGAATCAATAATTTCCTCTTCCTCATAATGTTCGCTGTAAGGAATCACTAAAATCGGTCCCAACAGGCTTTGTTGTCCCACTGAATCCGCGGCAATACTCCGTACCGCTTCGTTGCGAAATTGGAGGCGAGCGTTAATCGTATTTTCTATCATCATCAATGGAATACCGATAATGAGCATTAATAAGCCGACAGTCAGTGACTTTATGAATAAGGTTTTTTGCATCGTGAACTCCATGTGAAAGAAGAGCCGCTACTATAGAAAACGCGAATGTGCTGAAGATGAAGTGAGACCCTAAGTTTGTGTGCTGAATGTGAAGCGATGTTAGGCTGGACTTAGTGGCATTGTTAAATATGTTGAAGTTCAGCGAGTTAGACGGATGCGCAACTTGGCGATCGCCCTGAGAAAGCGTTATGATGGAATGATTGATAGTGATAATTTGTAACCATAATTTCTAATCCTGCTATGCAAAGTATGAATGCCAAACTCGATTCAGATCGTCAATATCCTTCCGTCGCACGCCGTGTACTTTGTGCGCTTGGCTATGCCTGCGGTGCGTTTGCCGGCATTTCATTGCTCGGAGCTTTACTCGTCAGCGTCGATTGTCAGCTAGATGCAAAATGCAGCACACGCGACAGTGTCATTGATACGGCGTTGAGCGGCGTTTGGATATTGGCGACCATCACCTGCGCTTATAAAGCTTGGCGTGCGGAATTACCGGGCTGCCGTAAGCCAGCTCCACAAGCGAACTGAGGGGAGTCGTCCCTGTCAAACCGTGTCAGTGAATTAGAAGACACGCTCGAAATGACGTTGCCAAATTCCATTAAGATAGGTGCCCCTAGTGTGATAAGTGTGACAAGTGTGACAGGCTAGGTTAAATCTATAAGAGGAGACTATCAAATGAGTATCGCAAATTGGAGTGTGCTAGCGGCGTGTTTGCTGCCGGTGATCACTGTCGCGCTGGCAAAAGCTAGTGGACGCAAGCTTTCACGCCGCAACGGCGGATACGACAACGCGCAACCGCGCGAGTGGGAGGCAAAACTCGACGGCTGGCAGAAACGCGCGATCGCCGCACAGAATAATGGGTTTGAAGCCTTACCTTTGTTTATTGCCGGCGTTTTGCTTGCGCAGCAGGCACAGGCGAACCAAGCGACTGTGGACGGTTTGGCGATAGCCTTCGTCCTCTTCCGATGCTTGTATGTGGCTGCGTACTTGAGTAATCGCGCCACACTCCGTTCGCTGATCTGGTTTGGTGGTCTGGGTGTGAGTGTTGCCCTATTTTTTCAATAATTGCTGAGTTCCCTTACACGATGACCAAAGAAAAGAAACAGCAACTGAGTTTTGCCTTCATCATGTCTATGCTGATGGCGTTTTGTATGTCTGGTATTTTGACTGCCTTAAATACCGGATTTGACTATGGCTTCGTACTACGTTGGATGCGCGCTTTTTTGGTGGCTTGGGCCTGCGCTTTCCCCTTAGTGCTGTTGTTTGCGCCGTTCACCCGTAAATTGGTGGCGCGCTTACTGCCCTAGCCAATTACGTCGACCGTTCGTCTTAATTTGACTGTTTTTATCTCTTGGCCATCAGTCTGGTTTAGTATCATAGCGGGCGTTTCTTTCTGTGAACCCCAATTCTCCAAGGATGCCCTCTATGATGAATGAAGAAGCACTACTGGCCGAGATGATCGGCATGTTACCCAGCCCCACGTATATCGTCTTGTCGATTATCTTTGGCGTGATCGGGCTTTACTGTTTTCAGTATGGGCGTAAGAAGCCCAATCCACGCCTGAAATGGGGTGGCTTAGCGTTGATGTTCTACCCCTATTTGATCGGAAATGATACGCGCCTGTTAGTGATCGTTGGCGTGGCACTGTGCGCGCTGTTGTTCTACTGGCGGGAACACTAATTTTTCTGCAAAACGACGATTAAACTTTGCACCTCTTGCTGCGCTTCGTGTCGTCCGCTGTGACGACTGCTGTGGCGAAGCTGTAGTCCATGTCCTTCTGCAAGTTGCTGGAGATAAGCCGCCGAATGCGCATAACGTTGTGAAACTTGCAGGCGGAAGTCACCAGTTACTGATTCTTCAACTGAAAATGCAAAGTGCGCGCCGGGAGTGAGCTTATTTTTGATCAGCCCGAATAAATCATCCAATTGTCCAAAATAGACCAGCACATCGGCTGCCACGATCAGATCGTAGTGCGCTGCAGGCAGTGCAAGATAATGCAGAATATCGTCACAAATTAGCTCTTTATAGACCTTGCGCGCGCGTGCTTTGGCCAGCATATTTTCTGACAAATCGACTCCCGTCAGGTGCGCTGAAATAGAAGCCAAGTAATCACCACATAAGCCTGTACCACAGCCCAGATCTAGCGCACGGTGTACCTCAGTGACGTCAAGCGCTTGCACAGCATCTTGCAATAAGCGTGGGACCTGATACGCCAATGTTTGTAGATGTGCATCAAAGTGCGCTGCATATTGATCGAATAATTCTTTCACATACATCGGCGGCGCGACACTCGGCGCTGGTACAGCGCCCAAGCTGGCAAGACAATATTCAATTTGCTCTCGTTGTGCCTTATCCTGCGCCAGTGGTAAAGCGGCTTGATAGGCTTGGATCGCCGCTTCCGGTTCTTGCAGACTGCGATAAACATGCCCAGCTTGCAGATAGGCATTACCAAAATCTGGCCGCAATGTCTGTGCTTGTTGCAGATCCAGCAATGCTTCTGAATAGCGCTGTAACTTCGCCAAAACCATGCCACGGTTGCAGTGCAGCGCCGCTAAATTCGCTACGGTTGGCGCAGTCTGGGATTGCATAGCCAGCGTGTAAGCATTCAGCGCCTCTTCGTACAGCCCCATTTGTTGCAGACTAAAGCCACGGGCAAAATGTGCGGCTGGAAACGCCACACGTAATTTGAGGGCATCTTCAAAATCGGTCAACGCCTGTGCGTGTTCGGCTAGTTCTTGCAGACAGATACCGCGATTCACAAAAGCTTCGGGGTAATTGAGTTGAATTTCCATCGCACGGGTAAAACTCTCCAAGGCCTCTTGATAGCGTTTCAATTCGCGCAAGGCATTGCCGCGATTGTTCCAGGCCAGCGCATAGTCATGTTGCAGACTCAGCGCTAAATCATAGCAAGCCAGCGCTTGTGCGGCCTTCCCGATTTCTTGAAAAATGGCGCCCAGATTGCAATGGACTTTCGCTTGCTTCGCATCGACGGCAATGGCTTTTGCGAAAAAATTGAGCGCACTTTGGGTGTCGCCACGCTGTTTGGCGATTACGCCGATTAGATGCAAGGCATCAAACTGGCGTGGATCGATTTGTAAGACTTGCACGTATAGATCTTCAGCCTGCTGCAAGCGCCCTTGCTGGTGGTGACTGATGGCTTGTTGTAGCAAGGTGAGAATGGGAGAAGACATGCTTGTATTGAGAGCGATCAAATTTTAAAACGATGGAACTGGCATTAGATCACAGAGCAAGAACGGCAGCCACCAATTCGCGCTAGAATCATTAATCATTTTATTTACCGCGATCTCACCATGAATCAACATAAAGCTACTGCAATTCTCTTCGTTTGCATGGGCAATATCTGTCGTTCGCCCACCGCCGAAGGGGTATTTCGTGGCAAGGCGGCAGCAGCGGGTTTGCAGGATCGGCTGCAGATCGATTCTGCAGGTACGCACGCTTATCATGTTGGCGAAGCACCAGACTTGCGTTCGCAAGAATATGCCTTGAAACGCGGTTACAATTTATCGACACAACGCGCGCGCCAGGTGACGAAGAAGGATTTTGAACAATTTGATCTGATTCTCGCGATGGATAAAGACAATTTGAACAACTTACAAAGACTTTGCCCAGCGCAGTTCCAACATAAATTGAAATTGATGATGTCGTACGCCAGTCATAGCCCGTCTGACGTGGTACCTGATCCTTACTATGGTGGCGGACGCGGTTTCGATACCGTGTTGGATTATTTGGAAGATGCGGCAGAGGGATTGATGAAAGCGCTTAAAAGCGAGTGACAAAGTGTGAACATTCTCCACTTCAAGGCACAGGGATCTATACAAATCCTTCGACATTATGAACGAAGAAGAGTCGCGAAATAGCAGTAAAGTATGGCATTCCTGCGTAGGCAGGAATCCAGTGACGTTTGTTGAGAAAGTAAAGATGCTGGGCTCCTGCCTACGCAGGAGCGACGATATTCTTGCTCAAATCATGCGCATCTTCGCGCTCCAATTACCAGCCCTAAGGAATCTGTAAGCTACTGATCGTCTGTGCCACAAAATCCACCGCAGTCGCTGGTGGCGCAACGATATTTTTTGCTGTAGGCGGCAATACATAAAAGCTATTGGTGACCCGTAGTGTCATACTCGCAGCTGCCTGATCTTTGGCGATCTGCAAGTGCAAATCGACGCCTTCGGCAGGCATAGCGTGCACACTGGTCGCCCATTTTTCTTTCGCTTCTTTAGTTAATACCAAGTCTTGTAAGCGCGCCGATAAAACACTGCCACCTTCAACTTGTATTCTGGCGTTATTCGCTTTGTCTGGACTACTGATATGGATGGTGATTTCACGCTGCTCACCGACGATCTGGTCCGAAACCAACTTCAAGACCGGTGCCGAGATACCAGCCTCGGGCGCTGGCTTTAACCAATACACCCATTCGCCACGCGGAACGTTTTTGCCGAATAATTCTGGTACGGCACGGTGTTCAGGGTTGCCAGATAACATCGGTAACAGCTGGGTGTTCACTTCCTGTTGCGGCGTCAGCCAGTAGCTGAGTTGGCTTTGTGGCATGGCGACATAGACTAACTGTGGTGGAATCGGAAACTCACGATGGAAAGCGGCTGTCGTGAACGCGCCAGCGATAATGGCGACGACGCTAATCAGCAAAAAATAACCTGCCCGTAATTCTTGCAATATCCATTGCCAGAGCGGTGTTAGTAGACTCAATAGGATGATGAACAAAAGCACTGGAACGCCGATGGAATGGAACCCCAAAGCAATATTGAACAGTAGCACCAAAGGTGCGAACAAGACGATACCCACCACGCTACCTGCACCTATGATCCAGACATAGGCGGTTTTCTCTTCCCCTATTTTGCGCACATTGATGACCAGCCAGGAAAGCAGAACGCCACATAAAGGCCAAGCAAATAAGAAACTAGCTCCGGGGAAACGCGCACTCGTCAGCAGCAATATTACGATCCAGACTAAGGCCGCGCCGTACGCCCATTCTTGTAGACGTATCCAGCGACTGGCGGCTTTTTGTAATAATCCGAATCCCAGTGCGCTGAGTAATAACATGGCGAGCAGATAAAAATGGCCAGTGTCTTGATCATGCATTTCCATATACGCAGGATACATGTGGAATACCAAATTCCACACCTTTTGGACGACATAGCCAATTGCCAGCAGCGCAAGCAACAAACCGACAGTCGCGCCCAAAGTTGCCAAACTACGCACTTGTCCGTTCTTACGCGCCAACCAAAAACACGCAACACCCAGCGCGCTGATCAATAAGGCAATCGGCAAAGCATAAGTGACGGGATAATGCACCAAACCCAGCAAAGGGAAACTAAAGTACACATGGTCGTCCGCGGTGAGTTGAGTCAAATCCTGATTACCAAAATGCCGCACCAATGCCAGCATCATTTCCCCTTGTTGCTGCTGCGAGGCCGGACTAATTAATTCAGAGCGATCATAGCGGGTGTGATAGCTGGAAATATTTTGTATCATCGCAAAATTCAAACCCGGTATTCCTTGCTTGCGAAATACCGTAAAGTCCGTGTCGTTCGGCAAGGCTTTATACACTTCATACATCATAGAATTACTGATCACGCCTGGCACTGCTTGTGCCAGACCTGCGATCAATTGGCCATTGCCTGCTGATGGTTCAAACATCAACACCGGCCCCGCATTGCCGCGATTATCGAAATTGAGCAACATGCCGACGTCTTTCATCCATGCATGGTCTTTCGCGAAGCCAGCCGCGCCGAGCAAACCAACTTCTTCGGCATCGCTCAACAGACAAATCACGTCATTGGCTAGAGGGGCTTGCGATTTCAAGACACGCAAAGTCTGCAAGATAGAAATCACTGAAACCCCATCATCGCCCGCACCAAAACTATTTGGCACCGCATCGTAATGCGCGACCAGCAATAAGGCTTTTTTACTTTGATCCTGCGTAGCATTGCGACCCGGTAGCCGCACGACTATATTTTGTACCTGACCACTTGCCGTACCTTTTTCAAAGCTGGCGAAACTGTTGTGGATTTGCGGCTCCAAGCCCATGGCTTTGATTTCTGCCAACAGATAGTCGCGTACCACGTCGTGCGCAAGACTACCGACCGGATGCCGCTCGCGCGTGATTTCATGCAATTGGGTTTGCGCCGCCTTTAAAGAGAATTGATTCGTAGCCGGCGTCGTGGGTATCAGCGCGGATGCGGGCGGTTGCACGCTGGATAAAGCAAAGCTGATCAATAAAAACAAGGTCAGTAGCACGGCGATCAAGGTGTGCTTGTGTTTGGCAGTAGCTGGAAAGAAGAATGACATGAAAGCTCCCGAAGAGTGGTGCATGCATTCTGACCCAAATACGACTGCTTGCAAATTAAGTTTCGCTCAGCTAGCTCTCTTCGAGGATTTCTAACAACAGATCGCCTTGCCGATGCATTTGTTGTGCTGACATGTGCGCGCTGGTCGACATCGCCGCCGCAATCAAGGCCATGTCATGAGCACTGATTTCAAATAGACCAAAGCGGAACTGATAGCCCCAATTCTTCTTCCCGCGTGAAAATTCTAATTGATCTAAGAGTGGCAAGATCGATGTGGGCTGCGAGCTCAGCCAAGCGACATCGCGTCTGAACGGACAAAACCCTGGTGCCATCTCGACTTGATACGGCGCACCTTCGCGCACCGTCCCTATTGCCGTAAAGTTTTGCAATTTGTTTTTGTTACCAAGCGCTGTGCCCATCGTCTGTGCTGGGGAATAATAGACAACGCAATCGCCTGGCTGCAGGCGCCGCAAAGGTCCTGCTTTACCGTGGCAGACTTGCATGAAGCCTTGTGCATGGCCGATCGCTACATGATCGGCACACGCGACAGCAATCCAGTATTTCATGACACGCCTCCGTACTTAATTGTTGGCAGGGGCAAATACACGTAAGCGATGTCCGTCAGGATCGAGTCCCACAAAGGTATAGCCAAAATCCAACACAGTTGGCGTCTGCGCTAAATGGATGCCGCGTTCTTGCCAATCTTGTGCCATCGTATCGACGACCTGATTATTCTCAACAGCAAGCGCCAGCTCATGGCTACCTGCCGCCGCGATGGCAGTTGGCAATACCATGTGCTTCGCCCACAGACCAAGCATGACGCCGGAATCTAAGGCAAACATAGCAAAAGTCGGTGAGCTTTCAATTGCAGCGGTACCAAGTAAATCGGCGTAAAAGTGGGCGCTGAGCGTTGGATTTTCAACGTAGAGCAAGATGAAATTTGGATGTGGCATGGTTTTCCCAATCAACAAAAATTAAGGTGAATTCACACCGCGATTGGTGTGAACTAGCTTTCATCATATTGGGTGCTACTGTCAGATTCTGTCAGTAGTGATGCCTTCGATAGCGCGCCATTCTTTCAACAGCGCTTGGCGGCGTTTGGGGTAACGCAGGTCATAGACTTCAAACGCTTCGATACGATCGCTGCGAAAGTGTCGTATCTCTTGTCGCAGTTCGCACCAGGCAATTAAGACCCGCACGTGTTCAAAATAGCCTAGTGCAAACGGCCAAATCATGCGCTGACTTAATTGGCCTTTACCGTCTTTATAGCTTAGAAATATCTTGCGCTCATTGCGGATCGCCGAACGTAACAGCGGCAAACCGGTGTCGATATCGGCCTTAGTCTGGTCAGGTCCTGCGAGCAGGGTGGTCGTATCTAATGACTCACGCAAATCAGCAGGTAAGACGGCTGCAATTTTATGCAAAGCATTGCGCGCCGCAACTGCCAGTCTGTCATCGCCACGATCCGCCACCCACCGCGAACCCAACACCAGCGCTTCGATCTCTTCTTCTGAAAACATCAAAGGCGGCAACATAAAGCCGGGTTTGAGTACATAACCCAAACCCGGCTCACCAGCAATACTCGCCCCTTGCTCCTGCAAAGTCGCAATGTCGCGGTACAAAGTACGCAAACTAATCCCCAATTCCTCCGCTAATTGCGTACCAGTCACCGGAAAACGATGACGACGTAAGATTTGGATCAGATCTAGTAAGCGTTGAGCGCGGGACATGGTTTTCTACACTTTTACCTATACGGAAGCAATAGTGTAGCGTACTCATCCGCCTATCCTGTCAAAAATTGGCAGGATGTGAGGATGTATCCATATGGACTTCCCCTAATTCAGTAGACATTTAATAACGTCAAAAACTGAGAAGGAAGTGCATCATGAGAAAAAGTCGATTTACCGATGAATTTAAAGCTGAAGCGATCAAACAGATAAAGGAACGTGGTCATAAGGTGGTCGATGTAGCGCAAAGGTTAGGTATCTCAGATAAGAGTCTCTATCTATGGTTAAGGCAAAGTAGCGGAAAGCAATCGATAGCGTCAAACGATGATGTTGTTGCTTTGAAGGCCGAAATGTCACGTTTAAAAGCCGAGCTAAAAAGAACGACCGAGGAGCGAGATATCCTAAAAAAGGCCGGGAAGTCAATTTGGCAGCGATGATTTTGCTCGCTGTTGTAAAGAGCATCAACTTGTTCCAAGTATGAGTCGACGTGGGAATTGTTATGACAATGCAGTTGCTGAATCCTTCTTCAGTAATCTAAAGAAAGAACGTGTCAAACGAAAAATCTATGCGACAAGGGAAGAAGCACGATCAGATATTTTTGATTGCATCGAAGTGTTCTACAATCGCAAACGGCGGCATAGCTATCTCAATCAAATGAGTCCCCTAGCATTCGAGCAACGCCAATTTGGAAGTTAAGTGTTGTCTACGAAATTAGGGGAAGTCCATAGTACAAAGAGCGGATTGTGAGAATAGTCACTATGAACTTCGATATTTGCCAAAAATCCAGAAACTGGAATTCACACACCAATTTACAAACCGCACAATGATTGTCGATTTAACGAACTCCAACTTAAGTGCTTTACTCTCGAGGAAACTAGGTGCTTCCATCACAGAAATTCAATGTTCTAAATTGAAGCTGCGTCTGCAACTGACTACTTATGAAGCCGCTGGCAATGGATTAATGAAATCCGTGACCAAGTGGGTATATTTATTTTCAGATGGGCAGTTTTCTAAGATTCAGGACGCTAAGAATTGACATTTCAAATTTATAAAAAAGGGGGAGGTAGCATCGCATCCGTTAACTACTCACTTAAATCATAAACACAGATTCCATACGTTTAATTTCAGCCGCTGCAATTTGCAAACTCTTCGCTTCTTCCCGCCAAGTCTGCACAGCACCGAGTACCTCATCAAGAATGGTCGCCGCTTGTTGTTCGTTCAGACGGTAAAATTCATAGGTAGAAACAACTGCTTCTAGCGCATTTTCTGGTGTCGTTGCGATACCCAGATGTAAGCTGTGTTCGCGCTTTGCTGGATTGGGATTCATATCGAAGGCAGGTGCAAGTCGCCAGCCTGAATCGTCTCTTAAAAATCCGTGATTGCGCAGATGATCGTCTCTGTTTCCAATGGCGACATTAAACACAAGCCGTCTAAATAGTTGTGCTAAATCGGTTTCGATAGAGCCGCGTGCGCCGTGTTCTGTGAGGACTTGAGCGATGTCTAAATAGCTGCCGGATTCACCATCTTGTTTGCCCGTCATGGTCATGGCAGAGGCATACATGCGGCGTTGATGATTAAGTCTGTCAAACCGTTGCACGCAGAAGGTGTGATACTGAGAACCGAGTTGCTCGACTCGGGCATGGGGAACCTGAATGCGAGCGTTGTTTGCCAGGCGGTGTGCCAGATATTCCCATTTTCCTATGTCGTAGCGATCTTCCTGTGCGGGGAACTTGGCAATCCACAAGCTATCATCGATGTCTTGAAAATTGGCTTTTGGTCGCGCGCCACCGAGCGATGAGCCTGGTGCCATCAGCATCGCCAGCCATTGCTCGTATTCTGGTAGAGATTCAATCCCAACTTCTTGTATCCGTGTTGCCAATGCTTGTAATTCACGTAGTTGACTGACAGGCGGAACGGCAAATTCTGCGGCAGCAATAAAGCTACCTTGACCATCCTGAAATTGTAAACCGCCCATGCGAGAGACATCTTGTACTGCGAGTAAAAAATCGATGTCAAATAATGTCTTGCTGGTTCTTTTTTCTTTGATGGCGTTTAAAGATTCTCGGCGTTCTATCAAGACGCGGCCCCACCGATCTGGTGCAGAATCCCGAAAGATGCCTGCGAGTGTGCCGCGAACTGGATATTGATGTCCACTGACCAGTGGGAGATAAGGATCGATCGCATAGGCATCTTTGTGCTGCAGCCATGTGCTTTCATAACTAAAAGAGGCTGGCGCATCTGTGTGATCAGAAATCCGTAACTCTCCTATCAATACTGGCTGTATGAAGCCAACATCATTTAACCAGACTTTTACAAGAGTAGACGGACTTGCCATGTTTATCCCTTATCGTCTGATGAGGGCTTATTTTTATATTTCGCCATGATTTGATTGATTAAGGATGGTGCATTTACCTGAAAAGTATTTTCAGTCACGCCAGTATTGCGGGGTAGTTTTAATGTTGAACTGATGCTGCTTCGCTTAGATTTTGTAGCTAGGCTTACATCTTGTAGTTTGCGCCCCAATACATCCTCATTTGCTAGGTGATCGATATCGTGCGCCAAGCCTAACGTTTGTAGTGCACTTAGATACGAGCCAAATGCAACAGTGGGATCACCGTTTTCAACCCTACGCAAGGTTTCTCTTGAAACACCCATACGCTCAGCAAACAAGGTCGTGGTGAGCTTACGCCGTAGTCGGGCAAGACGAATGCGTTCGCCTAAGGCCGTCATTTGAGCGGTTTGGTTTGGATAAAGAGTGAGAGATTTTTTTGCCATGATGACTTATATCGTAGGCAAAATAATTAATTTTGTCAATTATATGAGTCAATTGATGAGATTTTTTAAATCGCTTAGAATATTTGTGCCACATAAAATAGGCAATTAAAACATTAATGCTTATTTTATGTGGCATATTTTTTACGACTTAAGTAGGAAACTTATTTGGGTAACCTATGCAGGCAATTTATCTGTCAGCATAGGGTTTTCCACTGTAACTGCTACCGTACTTGGTTTTCCCAACTCCCTATGCATCACATCATGCTGCAATTCACCTTCCCAATGCGATACGACGACAGTCGCAATCCCGTTACCAATGAAGTTGGTGAGGGCGCGCGCTTCTGACATGAAGCGGTCGATGCCCAGGATCAGTGCTAAGCCAGCAACAGGAATCGTTGGTACGACCGCCAAGGTTGCGGCGAGGGTGATGAAACCTGCGCCGGTCACACCAGACGCGCCTTTAGAGGTCAACATGGCGACACCTAACATGGTCAATTGCTGGGTCAGCGTGAGTTCGATATTTAAGGCTTGCGCTACGAACAAGGCGGCCATCGTCATGTAGATGTTGGTGCCGTCCAGGTTGAAGGAATAACCTGATGGCACAACCAGACCGACGACGGATTTTGAGCAACCCATTTTTTCCAACTTATTCATCAAAGGTACTAAGGCCGACTCTGAAGAAGATGTACCCAATACGGTGAGTAATTCTTCTTTAATATAGGCAATGAAGCGGAAGATGTTAAAGCCCACGAGCATGGCGATCGACCCGAGGACGATGATCACAAATAGGGCGCAGGTCAGGTAGAAGCTGCCCATCAATGCGGCCAAAGGTTTTAAAGAGGCGAGACCGTATTTGCCGATGGTGAAAGCCATGGCAGCACCAGCACCGAGTGGCGCCAATTTCATAATGACATTCATCATGCCAAAGAAAATATGTGAGGCTTCTTCGATGAAAAGATGGACAGCTTGGCCAGTTTTACCCATACG
The DNA here is from genome assembly GCF_049340305.1 of Undibacterium sp. Ji22W. Classification (NCBI taxonomy): domain Bacteria; kingdom Pseudomonadati; phylum Pseudomonadota; class Betaproteobacteria; order Burkholderiales; family Oxalobacteraceae; genus Undibacterium; species Undibacterium sp. Ji22W. Next base: position 1,137,510 of record NZ_JBMPOU010000002.1, read on the forward strand.
CATCATGGCGTAACCAAATAAGACGGCGACTAACAAGACTTGTAATAGATCGCCAGAACCGGTAAAGGCATCAGTAAAAGTTTTAGGAATGATGTGGAGCAAGAAATCAACCGTGCTTTGATCATGCGCCGCCTTGGCGTAGGTGGCGACGGCTTTCGCATCGAGTGTGGCTGGGTCAACGTTAAAACCCGCGCCAGGACGTATAACATTGACGACGATTAGGCCGATTCCTAAGGCCAGTGTCGATACGACTTCAAAATAGATTAAAGCCTTGCCACCAACGCGACCGACTTTTTTCATATCACCAGCACCAGCAATACCCAGCACGACGGTACAGAAAATCACGGGGCTGATCAGCATTTTGACCAGAGCGATAAAACCATCACCGAGAGGTTTTAGTTTGACGGCATTGGTAGCGTCGAGGAAGCCGAATAGACCGCCACAAAAAATGGCGAGTAAAACCCAAAAGTAAAGATGCCCGGTGAAGCGTTTCATGCTTGTCTCCTGATAATTGTGACCATGTTGAACATGGTGAACAGGATGATTCGTCACATCAAACAAGGTATTGCCGAACGATCCTTGTGCCCATTATCAGGAGTGGCGCGGGCAGCGTCTATTGTGGATAACCGCATTGGGGTTTTCCCTTAGAACCCAATTTTCCGCAACTCAAACCTCATTCTCCACAGTTCATCGCTTTGCACTGGCAACGGACTATACGCCTCGATACAGTGCACTCCTCAACGCAATTTCTGCACACAATTAACTTAATTAGGAAGACTTACCATGCGTACTATTTTTGCACTTTGCTCGATTTTAGCTTTCTCTGGTTGCGCCATTATCATCGCACCAGACGGTAACGATGCCCGTTTTGAATCCGCCTGGAGTAGCAATGCGATTAAAGGAAACGGCGATGTTACAAGCGACAAACGCCAGGTGAATGGCATGACTGCATTGAACGTCAGCGGTCCACTGCAAGTCGAAGTCAGAGTGGGTGCCGCGCCGTCTTTGGAAATCATCGGCGATAGTAATTTGCTCAACCTGGTACAGACTCAGGTCAGCGGTGAAACGCAAAAAATCTGGATCGACGAAAAATTTAATAGCACTAATCCTATTCGTGTTGTATACACCGTACCAGCTGTGACGGAGATTACTTCCAACGGCTCTGGCCGTTTGATGGTGAACGGATTGAACGGTGGCAATTTAGCGGTACGTAACAATGGTTCCCGTAGCGTGAATCTGGATGGTAGCGTGAGTCGCATCGACATCGTGAATACTGGCTCAGGCAGCATCAATGCCTTAGGCTTGATGAGTAAAGATGCAAAGATTAATTTGCAAGGTTCTGGTTCTTTGAACCTGGGCGCAGTAAATGGCAATGAATTGGCAATCACCGTGAACGGTTCCGGTTCAGTCCATGCCAGTGGTAACGTACGCAATCTGGTCGCACAGACTCACGGTTCTGGTTCGGCAGATCTCTCTGCGGTGAAGAGCTTGAGTGCGGATTTGAATAGTTATGGCTCTGGCTCTGTGACGGCAGCAGTGTCACAAAATGTAAATGCGCAAAGCAATGGGTCTGGTAGCGTCAATGTGTACGGCAATCCGGCACAACGCAATGTGAATGGCCGTCGGGTTAATTTCATCAACTGATGTTTTAAGTCTTCAGGTAAGTCAAAAAGGCGACAGCAAGTTCTGTCGCCTTTTTGCTTTTTTACTACTACGTTATTGGCGTATAGAAGATTTTCAGGCAGTGCTAGGCCATGAATTGTGACAGGCATATCTGATGCTTGTTACAAGTTCTTACCAGTCGCCGCTAAAAGTTACCAAATACGTCGTGCATTTTGCTGATGCTGGATTTATGCTAAGACTTCATTCTGAATCTTCAATTTGATGGAAACGCATAATGCCAAATAACTTCCCAAGTATGCAAAGGGTGCTCTCGCTCAGTTTGCTATTGACGATCGGTGCCTGCAGTCATCAGGCCAGAACGCCTGAACAAGCAGGATCTGCTGCGCCACCTGAAAGCATGGCTGCGGTGAGCGTTGCGCGGCAAGTGCCATTGGCGGCGACACAGTTTTTCCAACAAACACCCGTCGATTCCTATGCCTTACTGGAAAGACTGACCTGGGGCGGGACTAGTGCAAGCCTCGCGCAGCTTAAACAATCTGGCCCAGATGCTTACCTGATCCAGCAATTGCAAGCTCGACAGGCGCAGTTGCCGGTCGCGATTCAAGCGCAAATTGATGCGATGACGATTTCGCAAAAAAACTTTGTGACGATGATGCATGAACTCGATCAACAACGCGAAGCCTCGGCCAAGATGAAGGGAACTGACGATAGTTTGCGCAAAGCCTATCAACAAGAATTGACACGAATTGCACGTGAAGCCGCAGCGCGTTCTACTTTGCGCGCCGTGTATTCATCGAATCAGCTATTCGAGCAAATGGATTGGTTTTGGATGAACCATTTCAATATCTCCAATCGCAAAGAAAATTTGCGTGCAATGTTAGGCGATTTTGAGGAAAGCGCGATACGTCCACATGCCTTAGGAAATTTCCGTGACCTTCTACGTGCGACCATGCTGCATCCAGCGATGTTGCGTTATCTCGATAACGAACATAATGCTGTGAATAAAATTAATGAAAACTACGCACGTGAATTATTAGAGTTGCATACCATGGGTGTCGGCAGCGGTTACACCCAGACTGATGTGCAAGAATTGGCACGCGTACTGACGGGATTGGGCGTCAATCTCAGGGCTGACAACGCGCGTCCTCGGGTGCGCACCCAGGTTGGTTATGGCCGACTGGGATTGACCGAATTCAACCCCGCCCGCCACGATTTTGGTGACAAGATGATTTTAGGCACGAAGATCAGCGGTAAGGGGATTGCCGAACTGGATCAGGTCCTGAATCTGCTCACACGACAACCCGCAACGGCGACGTTTATTAGTCAAAAACTCGCGCAGTATTTTGTGGCAGATGAACCATCCGGCGCTCTGGTGCAACGCATGGCGGCGCAATTTTTAAAGACTGATGGTGATATTCCCAGCGTCCTGCAAACCATGTTTGAGAGCCAGGAATTTGTCGCTTCTTTAGGCAAAAAATTTAAAGACCCGATGCACTATGTGTTGTCCTCGGTACGCTTGGCGTATGCCGATAAAGTGATTGCCAACACGGGACCGATACTCAATTGGATCAACACCTTGGGGCAGCAAGCGAATGGTCATCAGACCCCTGATGGCTATCCACTGAAAGAAATGGCATGGGCCAGCCCAGCACAGATGACGGCACGTTTTGATGTGGCAAAATTGATTGCCCGTGGCGCGCCAAATTTATTCAAAAACGATGAACAAGAAACCACTGCTGAACATCGTGAATTAGCCAAAAATAGTTTCGCACAAAACGCCTACGTTAAGAGTATCAGTAGTCGCTTTAGCACTAGCTCGCAGGAAGCCTTGAGCCAGTCCTCTTCAGCACAAGAGTGGAATGCGTTTTTGCTGGCAAGTCCAGAGATGATGCGTCGTTAATTGATTTTCATTTAATATTTTTTTCAGGCAAAACTATGATGAACCGTCGCACCTTACTCAAGACTTTCGCTGCATTGTCGGCTACATCGTTTAGCACACAATTATTTGCAGCCCCTGCTGCCCAGCAGCGTTTTTTGCTGGTATTTCTGCGCGGTGCTTACGATGCCAGCAATGTGGTGATTCCTACCTCTAGTAGTTTCTATTATGAGTCCCGTCCGAATATTGCGATTGCCAAACCGGGCAGTGATCCACATGCGGCGTTGGCGTTGAATGCAGATTGGGGCTTGCATCCGGCGCTGCGCGACACAATTTATCCACTGTTTCAGGCGGGCGAGGCGGCCTTTATTCCATTCGCTGGTACTCACGATCTATCGCGTAGTCATTTTGAGACGCAGGATAGTATAGAAATGGGACAAGATCTGGGTGGTAGCCGTAATTTTCAATCGGGTTTCTTGAATCGTCTGGCTGCACAGCTAAATGCTGGCAGCGCGATGTCCTTTACCGACCAATTACCTATCATTATGCGTGGCGACACCAAGGTCGCGAATGTGGGCTTGCTCAAAGCAGGCAAGAATAGTTTGGACGAAAGACAAAGCAAAATTATTGCGCAGATGTATGGCAATACCAAACTTGAGTCGCAGGTAGAAAACGGCTTCGCGGTGCGGGGTGAAGTGGTACAAAATATGAAGGCGGAAGACGCCGCTCGACAATCTATGAATCCGACTATGGGTGCGAGTGCAGGTGCGAATGCAGGTGCGAATAACGACGGTAACCGTGATGCGATTTCCAGCAAAGGCTTTGAGCTAGAAGCGAGGCGCATAGGCAAAATGATGCGCGACAAGTATGCCTTAGGTTTTATTGATATCGGTGGCTGGGATACGCACGTCAATCAAGGCGCTGCGACCGGTGCATTAGCGAATAAATTGGAAGAATTAGGCCGCGGCTTAGCTGCATATAAAGCAGAAATGGGCAGTATGTGGAAGAACACCACAGTCGTCGTGATCAGTGAATTTGGCCGTACCTTCCGCGAAAATGGTAAGCGTGGTACCGATCACGGTCATGGAAGCGCGTATTGGGTATTGGGTGGCGGTGTAAAAGGTGGCCGAGTGGTGGGCGAACAAATTGCCCTGACGCCTACCAGCTTATTTCAGAATCGGGATTACCCCGTCCTAAACGAATATCGTAGTGTTTTCGGCGGCCTTTTCGCCCGTGCGTATGGCTTAAATGCAAAGCAAGTCGATAGTATATTTACTGGTGTACCAGGGATGGATTTGGGTTTGTTGTAGTGGACCTTGCTGCCAGTGCGCAAACAACATTGGTAGCTGGCAACTTTCGTAGGCTGCGCTTTACAAGTTGGGTTCGACAATTGACTTGCCGCTGTCGATGCGAACTGTTATGTTGTTGAATAGTGCAATTTTTCTATTTTCAACATGGGAAGCATATGAAGCGTATGAAGCAGAGGATGTTGCAGCGAACTATTCAACACTTAGCGAGCGGCTTAAGCATGATTGCATTAACGACTTTAGGACCTATCGCTTTGTCTGCATCCGCCCAAACTTCCCTGCCATTAGAAGTGGCAGATCAACATCCCCTGGTAAAAGTGTTTAAGCCCTGCGTCAGTGCCGTCGGATTAGAACATGATTTGCCATTAGCGAATCCGGTTCCAGACTTGAGCGGCCCCGGACATTTGTATCAGCTCAATGATGTTGGCCGCATTCGTGATGGTTATCGTCATTCCTTGTACGTGAGTGCAGATCAAAAGCAAATTTACATCGTACAAATTGGCGGTTTTGCGGGGACCCATAAAGTATTTGGTCCTCTGAATCCTAAAATGCATTGCGCGAAGCCAGCAAAAAAAACGGCGACTAAGAAATAAGCCCTTGTCGTCAACAAGCAATCGATAGGCTGACTCATCATCCTGCAGATGTCAGCGTCGGCTTTTCGATAGTGGGTCTGAGCGCCATAGATGTAAGGCAGAGAATCCAGTAAGATAGCAAGCATGATTCATTCGTCACTGTGATTTTTTGCCGTGCTTTTTAAAGCTATCTGCCTATGTCTTCCTCTATAACACTAACACCACAGTTGTCACTGCAGTTCCGTCGCGCTACTAGCGCTGACGCCGTCGCCCTGGCCGCTCTGGCTGAACAGACCTTCATCGAAACCTATTCAGAGCAAAATGAGCCCGAGCAAATCCGCGTACATTGTGCTCAAAATTTTGGACTAGACCAGCAAACGGCAGAAATTGCCAATCCTGATTACGCCGTGATTTTGGCGTATCAAGATCAAGATTTGATAGGTTTCGCCCAAGTCGTAAAAAAACCAGCGCCCGAATCAATTGATGCGGAAAATGCGGTCGCCTTGTATCGTTACTACGTCAAGCGAGAATGGCATGGCAAAGGGGTCGCACAACCCTTGTTAGCAGAAGCTGAGAAAGCAGCGCTGACTTTCGGTGCTGACTATTTGTGGCTAGGCATGTGGGAACATAATGCACGTGCCTTGGCATATTACCAAAAAGTGGGTTTTCAACACGTGGGATGGATGGACTACCAATTCGGCGATATTATTGAACGTGATTATGTGTTGTTGAAGCGTTTGTCATTCGCAGAATAAGTTCGCACTCCAGTTTAGTCGTCGATAAAATTTACCGAAACCGATGGCCCCAGCGGAACCTGCGCCTCCTCATATTCACCTCGATATGCACGTCGGCTCAACACCATCACGATAGCGTCTACCATGGGATTGTGGCACAGCGCCATGGCGCGTTCGTAGCCCGAATGCAGAGGCATATGTACGAGATTGCCAGCAGAATCACGTGTCTGTTCGGCATCCGTCAGGTAAGCATGGGCTCCTTGCGACACATATTGTTGCCAGCATTCTTGCGCTGCTTTTTGGGCACTCAGATCACCGACAAAAATGCAAATCGGAATACGCCCTTCATCTTTCAATAGAAAGTCAAAGTAAGTATCGAGATGCCGCAATGAAATTTCGCCGCCACCGAGTAGTGGGGAGTAATTAATTTCATTGAGAATCGCATGATTGGTATACCAAGGCTGGGTAATGTCGTCGGAAATAATATCGACTCCCGCTACCTGTAATCCGAATAGACGCGCTGCCAAGATCGCAATTCGCCTATTCTCGGGATGAATGCGAAGACTCACGTCTTCATCTATGCCGCCCCATTCTGTCGACTCGATAGGGCGCAAGGGAACGACACAATTCAATACCACAATAGAGTCCGGCTGATACCCCGCCTTATATACACATTCCAGTGCAATCGCATCAAGTGTGGGAAACGGCGGCGAATTCCAGACAGGATTATTCTGTTGATCCATCCGTGCTTGTTCGATTAATTCTTGTACTGTCTTTACGCCGTCGCCTTTGATAGAAATAGGCCAGCGTTTCACGGCATACAGGAGTTGATCGCCCAAAATAAAGAGACGATGGCAAACGCCGTTGACTTGTTTTTCTACCAGAATTTCGCCACTTTTTGACTGTTGCTGTGCTACTTCAAAAGCGCGTAAGGCACTCGCTTCATCGTTGATGTTGACGCTAACACCTACACCACCTTCTCTATCATTTGGTTTGATCACTAACGGCCAATCGAGCTGACGACAGGCGTCGGCAAGTTCTTGTTGACGCTGTATTTTTATGTGCTTGGCAGCGGGTAGACCGGCAGAAAACAATATTTGCGCGATTGCTGTTTTACTGTGCGACAAGCGAGCACCAATAGCCGAATCTTGATCGGTGCTACTACGATCAAGTCGCCGAGAGCGACTTCCCCAACCTAGTTGATAAATGCCGGTGCTCAAATGCATAAACGGGATATCACGCTCATAAGCCTTGCGTAGAACAGGCATCGTCGATTTGCCGACTTTCAATTGCGCGTGCAATGGCGTGATAAACGATTCCCGGAGTCGACCAAAAATCAATCCGGCATTCTCATCGTTGAATTCCGTCTTGGCAAATTTGTTACACGTCTCTATCGCCGCCGAGATACTCATTTGGTAGAGCTTGATCGGTATATGTTCAATTAACGGTAACGCCACCAAGGACTTCGATTTTCGGTTGTCAGGATCAATGTGCGCATGTTGAATAATCATCGGTGAATCAAAAACTGGCAGACGACAAAGCTGTAGCAGTTGCTGCGCGCACAGCACAATTCGCGCTAACCATGATCGCGAGGCGAAGTCATGGCGCGATTCTGAAGCGGCGATGCGGCTAATCATTTCATGCAATTCAGAGGCCTCAACATCGAGGAAACTGGTCAACCATTGGTCAGTTTGCGCAAGATCAAGCACGACCTGCATTTGAAAATTCACTTCGATCAATTGACTTCTTTGTTTGCGTGTCGCGGTAGTTGCATTCATGATGGATAGCGTAGTGACTTTGAAACGAGGGTGAACTGATGCCGTGTTTGACATGCTCAATGAGCCGTTAAGCACTAGACTTTAAGAATACCTGATTCGAAGTTCCCCACCCAAGACTTTTTTCAATGGCAGGTGTTTGATTTGTTTCATCGTATATTCATTCTCCTGAGGGTTCAGTAAGTCAGATCGCCGTTAAACCCGCACAAGCGCCGTCAATCATTGTTTTTAACCTAAGCATAAAAATAGCTTTTCTGTGTGTTAGGATCTTCGACCAAATCTATTTTGATTGATACCAATGAGGGTAGTTCAGATGAAACGTTACTTAAGTTTGCTTTGCATGGTGTTGGCGATCGTCGCTTGTTCAAAACCGGAATTAGCAGCAGATATGTCATCAGGACTCACGCCGAAGTCAGCAAGTCAAACAGCGCGCTATCTGGCCTACCAGCGCATAATTTACCTAGAAACTGAGGAGCACAAGGTCGCAGGCGTATTCGCCGCCATGATCGCCGCCTGTCGTGATACTCCTGCCTCGCCCTGTACAGTAATGGAATCGAAATTGAATAGCGGTCGCTCCGTTTTTGCGACGATTAAATTTCGTGCAAAACCCGAAGGTATTCAACAATTGATGTCAGCTTTGCGTCAGCAAGGGGCGGTTGTCGATCAATCGACCACGGCGGAAGATTTGGCTGCACCGATTGAAGATAGTGCGAAGAAACTGGCGATGCTGTTGGATTATCGCGGCAAACTGGAGGCACTGCGCTTACGTGCCAGCAATGATGTCGACGCTTTGATTAAAGTAAATCGCGAGTTGGCGCAGGTGCAAAGTGAGTTGGAAGAGATGGAAGCTAAGAAAGCTCATCTGATGCAAAGAGTCGAGACAGAATTATTGACGGTGACTATCACCGCACAGGGGCAAGGCGGTTTCTGGAAACCCGTGCGTCTGGCTATTTCCGATTTCGGGCTTAATTTGTCGCAAGGCGTTTCCATGACCATTACGGCATGTGCCTATTTGGTGCCTTGGCTTTTGATGTTAGCGCTGCTTGTTTGGGGTATTCGAAAAGTTTGGCGTCGACGCACACCGCGCGGATAGAATTTAGATAGGCTATTTGCTTTGATGATGTCCGTCGGAATATTCACTAGAGCATCAACATTGCCTATTCATAAAATACTTACTTGTCGTAGCAATAATTGGCGTTCAACAAACCGGTGACAAAGCGATGACGATTCTATTAATGTTGGTTTATTTCGCGATCGTATTTGGTACCGGTTTGTACTTGGGATCGCGTGCTCGTAGCAAGTACAAAAAAAGCCAGCTTGGATGGGGTGGATTGGCATTGTTGTTACTGCTCGTCTTTGCCTTGTTGGTGTCAGCGCACGCGGGGGATGAAAAGTTGACCTATTTGTGGGGCGCTCTATTACTATTCGCTTTGCCCAGTTTGTTGATCTTGGCGCTTGGCTTTGCGCTTGGTCAACGCTTGGGCAAGCCTTAGTTGAGTCTTAGTTGAGCCTTAGTTGAGCCTTAGTCGAGCCATAATCAAGTCTCCCCGCACGTTCTGATCGAAGCAAAATCATCGTCTTATTGAGCGCATCAATAATCGTCAATCAATCAAAATCCATTGCTGCAGTACTTTCTTTAAAGCTGCCTGTTTATCGCTTAAATCATCCATTCCCGTCAGTACCACACTGGCACGGTCTGGTGCGAGCCATCGACAGAGAGAATGGGGGTCGTCAATTTGCAGCCCCGCTTCTGGGAGTGACTTTAGCTTCGCCCCCAAATGCAAAATGATACCCACGCCCTGTTTTTCGCGCAGATTGATCGTGGCAAAATATTCCTGGGTACGAAAGCTGGGCGCATTCCATTTGATACCTTCCGCAACTTGATCCGACAATGACAAGAATAGATCACGTAAAGAAGCGATCACTTCTTTGTGTGGGTGCGCCAAGTTCAGCATAAAAACATCCACCGCTGCACTGGTGTCATTGCTTGTCTGGTGTTTGATTTTGCTCATCGCCTTGCCGTCTTGGTGTTGATTCGTGACTTTATACAAGAATCTCGTGACGCCATTCTTGTATTGCCTTGATGACCCATGCACTGTCGTCTAAAGGTAAATCATGTCCGGCATGGTCATGTATTTTTATTTCTGCTTGCCATTTTTCAGCAAGGGTCTGCGAACAATGGACGTCAACTAGTTGGTCGAGCTGGCTGGCCAATAGTAAGGTCGGTGTCTTCGGGGCCTGTTCGGGTGCTTGAAATTGCGATGCCGCCCGTAACTGGCGCAGAATATTGCGACGTTTGATCGGGCACTCACGTGCATAGTGTATCCATTCATCAACGATTGCACGGGCGCTTATTGGGTCGTGCATCTGGCTGGTGAGCTGGAAAACCAGCGCTTCACGGTGGTGGGTGTTTCCAAATATTAAGGTACGCAATAAACGTGGATAGTTTTGTGGACGTAGGCGTTGATAAAATGGATTGTGAGGCGCTAGACTGGTATTGATCAAAACCATTGAATTAAGATCGTTGGGATAGCGTTCGGCCCACGCCACCGCCACCATAGCACCAAGTGAAATTGCCATCACATGGTAAGGTGGAGCAAGGGATTTTGCCAACAATTGTTGACGACAATATTCGGCCATTTCAGGAATCGTCGCTAGGCTGGATTGTTCGCAAAGCACGCCGTTGCCAGGAAAATCAATGCAAATAATATTCGCATCTCCCGCCACTTTTTGTAACTGGTGAGGGAAAGTGCCCCAGTGGCGCGATTCGCGCATTAAGCCACGTAATAAAACCCAGGTCGTCATTGTGCTAGCCTCATCCGCGATACCAGCGCGCGACGGCTCGCTCTTGTAGACGACAGCGCTGGGGGCCCGTACTTAGCCAATTCTGATAGCCACAACTCGCCCTTACGAGGAAATCTAACCAAGACGCATGACGCCGCAATACCCGATGCAAGCGATGTTCTGCAGTTGGATTGAACATACCGTGACGTGAGAATAATTGTCGAGGATTTTTTTTCACCCATAGCCATGAACCCATTTCTAAAGTTAATGGTAGAAAAGTATTGGCGACTGTCGTCGAAGAAGGCGTCGAGGCTAGCGCTTGATGCTGTAGATAGAGATAGTCCCAGATATCGCCGTGGGTTTTGTATTGCAGGCTTTGTGGCTCGAACAGGTAACGGTGATGTGGATGTGTTTCTTGAAACAGTTCTTCAAGCCGTAAAATATCCGCTAAATGGGGAATCGGATGTTGACTATGCGCATGCGGAAACCAGACTCTATCGACCAGGCCAAAACCGGAATGACAATCGATGGCCATACTAAATTTACGATGTAAGAGTTCTTTTTTAACCACACTACAGAGTGCCTGATTTTCAATTTCCATGTCGTCACCACTGGTGCCTCGATACCACGGCAAGTGGGGACTTATCCGGTGACCACCCAGCAGAAAAGGCACTTTGCCATGGGCTTCGATAGGCGCATTGCGCATCAGGTCGACCCCATTCGGATTGGCGCGGGTGGATTTCCACATGCCGCCAGGGTTGACCAATGGCATAAACACCAAGCGCACATGCTGCAAGAGTTGCTGGAGACTTTTATCCCATGCTAGCTGCGATAGCAAACCACGCAAATAACTGAGTAATACTTGGGTGCCAATCCGCTCTAAGCCATGAATACCCCCAAAAAAACCGATCGCGGGTAGATCCGGATCGGGATTGCCGAGTGCTAATTGATAGACAGGAAATCGTTTATGTTTGACTTGCACTTCGCACGCGATGTTGACCTCGAGATGGTTTTTCCCGATGTGTATCAGACGTTCAAGTTCTAGTAATTCTGGGAGTGCAGGCATATTTGATGCAGACTTTCAGAAACATGCAAGACAGAGGACTAAAAGTTAACCTAAGTCAAGCATGCTAGTGCAGTCATCCTGCGAAAGCAAGAAGCCACCGAAACTATGTGGGCGTAAGAGGCATTTTCACCACTGCGCTAACGTAGCATTCAAGCGCAGTCATGGCTCGCAACAAACCTCGCAACAAGCGGAACAGGTCTGGCAAGGATTGGAGCGTTCCCTCTAACAAAGGTCATTAATAAGTAATAATCAATTCATAGTATTAAGAGCTTCTTCACTCAGGAACTCTCTATGAAAATTCAACATACTCGCCGCCAATTCATTCGCCAATTTGCGGCTTCCACTGCGGCAGCTTCCACTACCCTCGCGCTGACTGCTTGCGGTGGCGCTGGGATTGCGCCTGTCTACGCTAGTTTTGAACACGGTATTGCCAGTGGCGATCCGTTGAGTGATCGCGTTATTATCTGGACCCGGGTCACACCTTCGCTTAACTATGATGGCAGAGATTTTGAAATAACGTGGCAAGTTGCCAGCGATGATCAATTTTCTAAAATCGTGAAGTCCGGTAATGTCGTGACAAATGCAGGTCGCGATTTCACGGTGAAGGTGGATGTCACGGGTTTGAGTCCGAACACGGTCTATTTTTATCGGTTCAATTTTGATAGCCGCATTTCCCCAGTGGGTCGTACCAAGACGCTGCCCGTTGGCAATGTGCAGCAAGTGAAATTGGCGGTTGTTACTTGCTCAAATTACCCAGCAGGTTACTTTCATGTGTATGCAGAGGTTGCGAAACTCGCGGATATCGATGCAGTGATCCATCTTGGCGATTATATCTATGAATATCCACGCGATGGTTACGCTTCCCAGGATGCTGCCAGTCTGAATCGACTAGTCGAACCTAAAACGGAAATTATTACTTTGACTGATTATCGCAGCCGTTATGCGATTTATCGCGCTGATAGTGATCTGCAAGCCGTGCATGCCAAACTACCCTTTATTACGGTGTGGGACGATCATGAGTTTGCGAATGATACTTGGATCGGTGGTGCAGAAAATCACGATCCAGCGACGGAAGGACCGTTTAGCGCCCGCCGCGCCGCGGCACTGCAAGCCTATAACGAATGGATGCCTATCCGTTTGCCAGATGCCAGCAAAAATGATCGCATCTATCGCTCATTTGATTTTGGCAATTTGGCCTCATTGCACATGTTGGATACACGTTTGATTGGCCGTGATAAACAACTTTCCTACACCAATTATATTGATGCAAGTGGAAACTTCGATGCCGTCAAATTTGGCACTGATATGGGTAATCCTGCACGTCAATTGATGGGGGCTGAACAGACAAATTGGTTGCAATCTCAATTCACCAAATCGAGTGCGGTCTGGCAAATTCTGGGCCAACAAGTACTGATGGCGAGAATGAATATTCCTGCGCCTTTGGTCTTGGGTAAAATTAATTTTTCTGATTACACCGCGCTCCTTGGTAAAGCCCAGTTAGCACCAGCTACATTGACTGCGACTGAAAAAGCGATATTGGCGCAGCCAGCGATTCCATATAACCTTGATGCTTGGGATGGTTACGTCGTTGCGCGTGAAACGCTATTTGCTACTGCCAAGGCTTTGGATAAAAACTTCATTGCGCTAGCTGGGGATACCCACAATACGTGGGCGAGTGATCTCAATGATATGGGTGGCAATGCGATAGGTGTTGAGTTCGGCGTGACCTCGGTGACATCGCCAGGCTTTGAGGAGATCTTTGCCAAGGAAGACCCTGCTAAAGTCGCAGCAGGTTTGGAACAAATCATTGAACCCTTGGTCTATGCCGACACCAAGAGTCGTGGCTTTATGATCGTCACTGCAACTCCAACGGAAACACGTGCTGAGTGGCGTTATGTGAGTACGGTGAAATCAAAAACTTATACCATGTTGAATGGGAAAAGTTTGAAAGTTTTACCTGGTAAGGCAAATCGTAAGTTGTTGCCAATCTGATGTTAAGCGATACGTATTGAGAAAATCAAAGCAATATCGTGCGAGAGAGGTTTTTTTGTCGGTAGTTGCTTTTTGTTCGGTTGGGAGATTTTCAGACACGTGAGCGAAAAACTGAGTGCTAAACCTGCGCAATGCTTGCGTGGTTTAGCACGAATGTTTGTTCGTCGTGCGAGCAATTTATCCTATCCAAACTCATCAAAAAATACGGATCGAGGGATAGAGTCCTTGAGTTGCACCCTTGTTTCAAGTTGAGTCATTCTTATGAAGCGGGAGTCCAGCGGCGTAAAAGCCTGATGTACCTCAATAGCAGACGTTTGAATTGGGGGGTATTTGTATCACTAGCGCTATCACTAGCACTATCACTAGCACTTAATCGCGAGGCCTTATTTGCCGATATTGCAGGGAAGCGAGACTTCATCCTGGTTTAACTAGAACCTGGGGCGGCCACCTCGTCTTAGTCGACTACGTGCTCAAACAATTTCCAACGAATTTCATCGTCATGATGATCGCTGGAGTCACCAAACCAAATCTATATTTCAGACGAAAGCAGCTTGATGGTGGTCTGGTGTTGTTCCGGATGTAGTGTCGGGTTGGCTTAAAGATCTAAGGTAATCGAGGCGGTATGGGCTCGGGAGACACATACGCACATCAAATTATTTTGTCGTTGCTTGGCGTTGAGCGCATGGTCTCTATGCTCGACTTCACCGTCCAGCACTTTGACCGCACAGGTGCCACAATTACCGACGCCGCAATCGGAGAGCGTATCAATCCCCGCGTCGTTTAATGCTTGCAGCACGGTTTGATTGGCTTGAATCGGAATAACTTTATTCGAGCGTTTGAGTACGACATCGAAGCGACGATTGTCTGTCGTTTTTGTCGCGGAAAAATGTTCGTAATGAACTTGATCCTCAGCAAAGCCATAGCGACTCGCTGCCTTTATGACCGCATCAATCAGGCGACTCGGGCCGCACACATAGATGTCACTGCCTTTGTTGGTCTTTCGTAGTAATTCGTCGATGGCCAGACGTTGTCCTTGATCCGAAAAATAGCAATGCAATCGCGTGCCCAAGTCGCGGCGTAGGCGATCACCAAAGGCCATTTCGCCTTGCGATGCGGCCGCATAGTGCATCTCGAACGTTTTGCCGCTTGCCGCTAAGTTTTGCGCCATGGGTTTAATCGCGGTGATACCGATCCCGCCCGCGATTAAGAGAGCAGGTCGGGCGGTGCTTGATAAACGGAAATCATTCTTTGGTAGTTCGCAAAGCAGCAGGCTTCCCAATTGATAGTGTTGATGCACAAAGGCTGAGCCGCCTTCGCCCTGATCTTCGCGTAGCACGGCGATTTCGTAAATGTCGCGCCGCGCTGGATTGGAGGCGATCGAGTAATGACGTACCGCTGCCTGCCCGTTGCTTAAGATGACGGGAAGCTTAAGATGTGCCCCAGCCTCGACCTTGGGTAAATCAGCGCCTTGTGGATCACGCAATTCAATCGCGCGAATTGTTGGTGTCAATTGGCGGATACCGCTCACGACCAGACTCAAGGGGCCGTTGCCAAGACCAGCAGCAGGCACGGTCGCCGTGTTCGGCGTGTTGGCTGTTTTCGCAATGTCGTTAGACTTTTGTATTTGCTTGAGCTTGGCGATTTCTGCCTGCATGGGTGCCAGCAATTGTTCGATGTCCTCGTCGGTATAACGCGGCGTGATGTGTTGCGGACAATTCCAGTCCCACGCCTCGACTGTGATGATGAAAGCGCGCTCAATGCGAGCGCGATAGGCTGGCATTTCTAAGCGGGCGATGAGTTCGGGTGCTTCATGTTCGTGGACGATTTTGACGCGACCCCAAATCTTGATGCGTCTTTGTTCGCGATAGTCCATCAAGATCATGGCGATGCGTTCATTCGCTTGTAAATTGCCCACACTCAGATATTGGCGATTGCCGCTAAAGTCGGCGAAACCTATGGTGTTTTTGTCCAAGACTTTGAGAAAACCAATTGGTCCACCACGATGCTGTACGTATGGCCAACCGTCTTCGTTCACGGTCGCTTGGTAAAAGCTGTCACGTGCTTCGATGAATTCCGCTTCACGTAGTGTCAGATCACTGCGCGTGTCGTCCGCCAGCTCAAAGCCCATATTCGCCTCACGGCTGTGGTAACGGGTTTGCGCAGCTTTGACGCTAGGCGTGAAATTAATGGCGGCGAATGCACGTGGCATGTTGTTCTCCAAAAGGATTGGGATTTTGAACTCGGGTGTATCTTGAGAATGCAGTGTATCGATTGGCCATGTTTAAGAGAATCACCACTGAAAGCAATTGATTATCGCGGGAGACGACTAGATTCGTTGCCGTGCGGTTTCTTAGATCACAGATGATGGTGGTGAAAATTCCTAATAGGCGGTTTCATCTCATTAATATGCCATGTCATCCCTACTAGATTTTTTCATCACAAATCTATCTACTTCTATCCCATTTTGATTGTCGCTTGTGAAAGCAGATGGCACAGTTCGTTCTACTTTGTGCAGCCACCTGCGAGCTATCGCCGCGTTAAAAATCACAAGTAATGAATGGCAGCGGAACAACCTTGGAAAGTTCTCGATGAAAAGAATCAATGCGAAAAAAATGAATGCTAAGTCAGCCCTGCCATATCTATTCATCATTGGTTTCGGACTATCCATAGGCTACGTCGCACCTCGATTAGACAAGTGGTTGAAACCCGGCTATGTGGAGGGAAACTACGCTGAGTTCTTTCCGGATAAACAAACTCGCGTTGTCGTTTATGGCAGCGCAACCTGCACATTCTGTGCAAAAACCCGTGAATATTTTCAGCAAAATCGCATCGCGTTTTCCGACGTCGATGTCACAAACACCGCAATCAAACAAGAAAAATTGGCGCAGATCGGCATCGAATCGGTACCGGTCGTCTTGATCGGTAACAGAAAAATCCGCGGCTTTCATCCCGACCAGTTTGACGCCGCGTTAAAGCTGCTCCCGCGCCATTCTCCCTCTTAGGTTCACTGCCGATAGTGCGTAGAAGATTCTCACCTCGTATTCGTAACAAAGGGTTTGCGGAAAGGCGACGCATACTAGTTTCATTATTCGCCTCTTTACATTTGGAGATTCACATGAAGAAAATTGTTTTAAGACTGAGTGCTTTCATCTTGGCCGCGACTTGCAGTGCTGCTTTTGCCTATCCACCGCCATACTATTTCTGTAATAAAGAATGCTCATGGGAAGCACCAAAAGGATCGCCAGAATACAAAGAATGTATGACTATCTGTATGGCGACTTGGCCAGCATAAGCCTAGCTTACTAGGATGTATTGACCTAAGTCAGCAGGTCATTTTTTCCGACAGAGTCGGATTATTCATGACCTGCCGGCGATCCGGTCGAGTGTGTTCGTCAAACAGCACGAGGATTACGCGCCCAAATTCTCTCCCAGTAATGGTCGACTTGAAATAGATTTGCTGGCGAGCAAGCGATCAACAGCAGCATCAAGCCCCATTCGACATGATCGTGGAGCGCAGCGGGCATGTCTTGTAATACGCTGTAGTAGGCAACCACTGCCAAAATGTTGACTAACAAGAGACCAAAAGCAGCGAACTGTTTGAACATGCCAAGCACCAATAAGATGGGCAAAGCGAGCTCAGCCCCTGTCGCCAAATAGGCGGCGATCTCCGGCGACAAAAGCGGGACATGATATTCGTCGGTAAACAAGGAAACGGTCATTTCCCAATCGCGTAACTTGCTTAAACCCGACATGAAGAAGATCTTGCCGACATACAGTCGCATTAGCAGATCTGCCAATGGACGCAAGATTTGTAGGCGCTGTTGTAAGTGTAAAATCGGTTTTAGCATACTGAAACTTTGCTCACTTGTTCAGATCAAAATGCGGATCAGATTACAAATCTTTCGGCGCTTTGTTTTTGATCTCAGGCCAAGCTTGTCCTGCTTTGACGATATGACCTGGAACGTCTTCTAACCATTTCTTCTGGATGTCTTTGTTGACATTCAAATACAGTTTTCCATCGACCACGCGCCAAGCTTGTGGATCACCGTCGAGCTTCTTTTCCAAGACCACGCCCATGGCGCAGAAACCGCCGAACTGGGGTGCGTATTGCGCTGGATGAGCTTTAAATTTTTTCAAATTTTCTTTCGACGCAAAGCGGTAAGTCGCACCTTCAAAAGACTGTGTGTAAGCTGCTTTACCTAAAGTCGGTGTCTTTAACGTGAAGTAAGCGACTGGATCGTAGCCGTGCAAAGCTACGCCTTGTGTATCAAGATTGACTGCAGCGGTGGAGTTTTGATCCTGTGCTTGCGCTGTCAGCGGCGTGCCAACGGAAACAGCAAATGCCGCCAACAGAGTGGAAACCAAAATGGTGTGACGTAAAGTTGAGTGAAACATGGCGTATCCTTTTTAATCCATGAAATGGAGGAGTGGTTAAATGTTTTGGTTCGTTGGGCTCAATGAAAAATCTTCAATGAGCCTAGGACGATTACGCTAAAGCGATTTTTGGAAAATCGATTTCGACGCGGCTGGCTTTGCCCAAAATATTGGTCAGCAAATTCATGCCTACGTGAGTAATGATTTCGACGATATCGCCATCAGTGAAACCGGCATTGCGGGCTTCAATCAATTCTGCGGTGGTGATTTCACCTTTGTGTTCTGCTAAGGAACGCGCCAATTTCACAGCGATAGCGGCTTTTGCATCTTGGCTGCTGCCTGCGCGGTTTGCTGTGATTTCGTCGTTGCTCAAGCCCGCTTTTTTGCCCAAAGCAGTGTGCGCTGACAGGCAGTATTCGCAGGAACTTTGCTGCGCTAAAGCGAGGGCAATACGTTCACGTGTTAAAGGTTCCAAGCTACCTTCGTTCGCTACACCGTATAAGCCGAGGAAAGATTTCAAAGCAACAGGTGAGTTCGCAAAGATTTTCAAGAAATTAGGCACTACGCCCAATTGCGATTGGATCGCATCGAATAAAGCTTGTTGTTCTTGAGTGGCTGTTTCATTGGTGACGAGATTAATGCGACTCATGGTATTTCCTTTTCAATAAGTGAATGTCGATTTGTTTTGCATCGCTTCGATCCTGTATTCTGGTTGGTGTTCAGCGAATGCATGCATTGTGCCTATACTCATTGAAATGAAGAATACTCATGGATTACAATTGATTATTTCAATATTCGGAATAATTGTGGGGAGGCAAGCATATGGATAGGTTTCATCAAATTGCGGTCTATGTCGCCGTGGCTGAGGAAGAAAGCTTTGCTGCTGGGGCGCGCCGTCTGGGCATGTCGCCACCTGCAGTCACACGTGCGGTCGCAGCATTGGAAGAGAGTCTGGGAGTGAAATTACTCAATCGTACGACCCGCTTTGTCAGACCGACTGATGCCGGACAGCGCTATTTGGATGATGCTCGGCAGATTCTCGTCAAGGTGCAGGAAGCCGATGAAGCAGCAGCAGGGATTAATGCTGATCCTCGCGGCCATTTGACTGTGACCGCACCGGTTCTGTTTGGCAAAATATTTGTCATGCCACACATTGTGGAATTCTTGCAGCGCTATCCGGCGGTCGATGTGTCGGCCATGTTTTTAGACCGTGTTGTGAATATGATGGAAGAGGGCGTCGATGTCGGTGTGCGTATCGGCGCGCTGCCCGATTCCAGCATGCGTGCGCTACGAGTGGGGCAAGTGCGGCGCGTTTTGTGCGCCTCACCAGACTATTTGGCGCAGCATGGGATACCACAGACACCCGACAATTTGAAGCAGCATCATATCGTAGCCGCTGCGGGCGTGAGTCCTTCAGTCGAATGGAAATTTGGCGACAGCGATCACGCGGCTGCGATTCGTATCAAACCGCGCCTGACTGTCACCAGCAATGATGGTGCCATTGCTGCCGTGCTAAAGGGAGCCGGTATTACACGCCTCTTGTCCTATCAAGTGGCACGCGAATTGGAACAGGGCACATTGAAGACGGTATTGAGCGAATATGAATCAGCACCGCTGCCTATTCATATAGTGCACAGAGAAGGGCGGGACGGCTCAGCTAAGGTACGTAGCTTTGTTGATTTTATGGCGCAGGCTTTGCGCGCGCATTCGGCATTGCGTTGAAAACCTTGTCCTAGCTCCCACTGCTGCCTGGAATAATTTTCTTGACCGCGCTGCAAATTGATTTCGGCCCCTTCCCCTTCAAGGGGAAGGTTGGGATGGGTTACTGTTAATAACCGGTGCTGCTCGTTTTCACATTTTTCACCACATACACAAAGCGATCCGTTTTACCGCGCACGCTTGGTTCAAAAACCAGATTGGTTCTGGGATCAGCAGGATTACGTAACAAGTCACTCTGCTTCACGATTTCAAAACCAAAACCTGTGAGTGAGGTCTTCACAAATTCTTCATCAATGCGATGATTGTCTTGGGTCTGCGCAAGTTTGCTGCCGAGTGGTGCAGAATGGTCGATCACTAGCATCATGCCGTTAGGTTTGAGGGCTTTCTTGATTTGGCCCATCAAATCTTTGTCATCAATTTTCCAACCCGGTCCGACGTGATACATGTCGTGATAGCCCATCACGAAAAACACCGCATCCAGACTATTTTCTGCCAGACCTAATTGATCCACTTCGCGGTCATAGCGCACCACATTTTTCAACGAGCCATCGGCCAAGCGCGCTTCTAGATCTTTGCCGACGAAAGGCATGTAAGCCTTATTATTGTGTAATAGGACTTTACCTGTGGCACCCACTTGTTGCGACAGGAGTTCGCTGAAATAGCCATTGCCACCCAAAAGATCCAACACCGTCATGCCTTCTTTGATCGGCATTAAGGCAATTGTTTCGAGGGGCTTGCTGGTGACATCACGCACTTTATCAGCACTCGTACGATGTGCTTGGTTCAAGTCGATTTGTGCTGTTGCGATATTGCCGAAGCTGGCAAGACTGAGCGCGATGAAACATTGCAGAACTGTTTTTTTCAT
The DNA here is from genome assembly GCF_049340305.1 of Undibacterium sp. Ji22W. NCBI lineage: Bacteria > Pseudomonadati > Pseudomonadota > Betaproteobacteria > Burkholderiales > Oxalobacteraceae > Undibacterium > Undibacterium sp. Ji22W. The sequence continues at coordinate 1,158,197 of NZ_JBMPOU010000002.1, forward strand.
GTTGTCTCCATCTATATTTTTATGTGAATAGAAATTGTTAACTTATGTTGATAAGTCACAACTGACTACGACTTATTTTCGGCCGCAAGATCGAATTGTTGCGGCTTAACAGTTGTCTTCAAATGTTACGTTCCATGACAATGTTGGCTCTTGAATAAACTGGAATATTTAGGAACATAAGTACCTTAGCACAGTTAGATTAAGGTGCGTAGAATGCCCGTGGCACCAATATGCCGATTCGTCCACTTTGACGGCTCATGGTTGGCGCGGCTGTTTTCTTGCTGCTGTTTGGGCTTGGTCGTAGCTTATCAATGCACAGATTATTTAAGGCGGCGGTGATTCCACGCTAGTTCAAGCTATTCAATTTTCACTTTTAACTCGGTCTTACCTACCGCCAGATTACCAGCAAAATCTTTGGCAGTGATGCGTATCAGATAGTCGCCTGATGCCAGATCTTTGATATTCCAAAAATTGATAATCGCGTGGCCATCATGGATTTCATTCGTGATGTTGTAGAGGAATTTGGTCGCGGCATTGCCATGCACGGTGATGCCACTATTTTCGGCATACGCTACTTTGACCGCTTCTTCATCGGCAGGCAGATGATTGAAACGTATCGTCATTTTCGGCTTCTCAAATCCCGCCAAGGGCGTGCCATCGGCTTGCAGAATTTGATAACCGAGTTCGTATAAACCTAACCGGCGTCGAGCCATATTGCCATCCGCTTGATCAAAAGCATCCACGATGATGCTGACTTGTCCCAGGCTACGCGCCAGTTTCAGTGAACCACTTGTGGTGGCAACCTGCGGTATTGGCTCTGCGGTTTTCTTTTTTCCCTTGTTCGTCTTAGAATTTTTCGCTGCTGTAATCGGCTTCGGCTGAGCCGCTGGTTTGCCTAAAATTTTGCCATCTTTATCGGCGATATCGATGCGCGTGATCTGCGGCGCAACACTGTCCTGAAATCCCATAAAATTCAACGCCAAGGGATTGATCACATCACCTTGTGGTGCATAGTTCAAATGCACGTGGTACATGCTATTGACCGTGCCTATGGTTTCGCCGACATGGAAGCGCGTGCCACGCCGTATGCGCACTTGCTGCAATTTGCCTTGCGCGTCTTTGACGAATTGGAATTTTTGCGGATCTAGCGGCGCTTCCTTTAAGTTACGTCCGACTTTCATGTGGATATACGATAGCTTGTTCACGCGCATACCTTCATTGATTGTGGTGGCGCCCCAAGCTGGTACAGGCGAGCTGACTTTTTCTTCCTTGATTACAACGACAGCATCACCCATCGCCGCTTGCATATCAACGCCACGATGGAAATGGTCGCGACTTTCACCATCGTAGTTGCCGCGCACCTCGCCGATCGTACCGACCACTTCATGCGCTTTATCTTGCGGCAGCAAAGGCCAGAGTGATGGCTGAAGAATAGGGGCAACTGCTTCGACCAGTCTGACTGGTCTTGGTGTTTGTACTTCGGTATCACGTACGCCTTTGTGTTTGATCTGGTGCAGAATGTTTTTGGCGTTGTCACTGACGATTAGATTACCTTGCGCGTTGACCGCGAGTGCGACCGGATTGCTCATACGCGGACTAGTATCGTCGCCAGGAATGATGTCGATGTCCACACCCGTCAAACCACGACTTTTGCCATCAGGCGCGATTTGCATAATTCTGCCGTGCGACAGCTCACCGACATACAGGTAATCATCATGCGTGATCGTCAGTCCGACTGGACGACGCAGTAAGGCATCAAAATCTTTGGGATCGCTAGCGATCAAGGTACTGACTTGACCATTGATGTCGATTTTACGGACGGCGTTATTGCGAGTATCGGCAACAAAGAGTTCCCCCAGACTGTTCACGACCACGCTACTCGGTGTATCAAATAAGGCCGCGTTGCTAGCACCATCGAGAAAACCAGGCTGATTGCCGCCCGCGATGGTTTGCACCTGACCATCCGGCAGAATCACACGGATCTTGTCGTTGTAAGCATCAGCGACATACACTTTGCCATCTTTGCCGACGGCTACGCCGATAGGGGCATTAAATTGCGCCTGTGTAGCTGCGCCGTCGCGATATCCCGCCTGACCGTTTCCAGCAAGGGTAGAGACTTTGCCATTTGGGTCAATTTTACGGATCACATGATTGCCGGTATCGGCAACGTAAAGATTGCCTTTTTGATCGATGGCTAAGCCAGACGGCGTATTGAATTTGGCAGCGGTGACGTTTCCGTCTTTTTGGTCATTGTTTTGCGCATTATCTAGGTAACCTTCTTCACCACCCGCAAAGACGGTGGCAACACCTGCTTTATTGATTTTTAAGATGCGGTTATGCTCGCCCGCATCGGCAAGGTAGAGATTGCCTTGCCGATCGATGGCGATACCAAACGGATCGCTGAACGCGGGGTCGGGCAGGATAGTCGTCGCACTGGGGGCTTCAAAGTACGCGCTATCTGTGAACAAGGATACTTCCGCTTCCCAATCAAAATTGGTCGCCAAAGGCTTTTTTTTCAACAGCGGGATAGCAGGGCGCGTTGCTTCAGGTTGCAACCACCAATACGCAGAAAATGATAAACCGGAAACGATCAGGGCAGTAGACAGTATCAGAACAGAACGACGTTGCATGAGTGAGTGAAAAAAACGATAGAAGGGACGCGCAGCATAACAAGTTCGGCGCAACTTGCAAGCCTTGTTCGTGTTTAGTTTGATGACAACTGTGCCAGATTCCGCATCAGAATCGCACAAATCTACGCAGGCTGGGGCGAAACAAAACTATAGATATATTTAAATTAAACTTCTTGGCATAATCACTGTCTTAGCTTTTCCGCTGCTTGCAGCGCATGCCGCCATCGTTAAGTTCATCCCTCTCGGACAATTACTATGAAAAAAATGCACCGTGTACTTACCAAGCTCCCCGCCAACACATTAGCCTTTGCTCAACCACGTTTGCTGGCATTGGCCTTAGCCGCCGCCTTTAGCGGGTTTGCTTTCGCGCAAAATTCCACCATGAGTCCTGAGAAAACCTCTGAGAAATCAGTGCCGATTTTCTTTAACGGCCAAGCGCAAATCGTGCCTGGCTTCCAAGATAAAGCTAAATGGATTAAGCAAGAGTTGTGGGTAGAAACAGAATTCGATAGCGATGGTGATGGCAAAAAAGATCGCGTGCATGTTGCTGTTACGCGTCCTGTACAAACCGACACCGAAGGCTTGAAAGTCGCGGTGGTGTATGAATCTTCACCGTATTTCGCGGGCACCATGAAGAATCAAAAGATGTGGGACGTCAAACATGAACTTGGCGAAGCATCGCCGCCACGCCCGGTGAATGAACAAGCGAAATTCATCCCAGTACGCCCAGAAATTTCCAAAACTGAAATCGATACCTGGCTGCCACGTGGCTTTGCCGTCGTGCATTCTGAAGCACCAGGGACTGGTTTATCACAAGGCTGCCCCACCGTTGGCGGCGCACCAGAAGAGCTGGCTCCAAAAGCGGTGATTGATTGGTTGAATGGTCGCGCTAAGGGCTATACCTCCCTCGATGGCAATGTCGAAGTGCAAGCCACTTGGGCGACCGGCAAAGTCGGCATGACAGGTACCTCTTACAACGGCACGATCCCACTCGCTGCCGCCACTACGGGTGTCGCAGGCCTAGAAGCGATCATTCCGATTGCACCTAACACTTCTTACTATCACTACTACCGAAGCAATGGCTTAGTGCGTCATCCGGGTGGTTATCTGGGTGAAGACATCGATCAATTGTATGACTTTATTTATAGCGGTGCGCCAGAGAAACGCGACTATTGCAACGCCACCATACGCGATGGCTTGTATCCCGCCAAGTTTGATCGCAAACATGGTGACTACAATGACTTTTGGGCAGAGCGCGATTTACTAACCAAGATCAAAGGTGTGAAAGCAGCGACGTTACTCGCACATGGTCAGCAAGACTGGAACGTCGTGCCTGAACATACGATCCGTATCTATGACGCACTTAAAAAGCAGGGCGTTGCAACGCAACTCTACTTGCATCAAGGTGGTCACGGTGGCGGCACACCACCGCTAGAAATGCGTAATCGCTGGTTCTCACATTATCTGTACGGAATCGATAACGGCGTAGAACGCGATGCGCGTGCCATGATCGTCCGCGAAGGTGCTGAACGCGGTACTCCACCAACCCCGTATCTGGACTATCCAAATCCCGAAGCTAGTGCTGTGAATTTGTACTTGGCTGCAGGCGGCAATAGCGCTGGCATGCTGAGTTTGCAATCGTCCAGTAAAGCAAAGACAGAAAAACTCATCGACGATGTGCAATACAAAGGCGGCGTCTTAGTCAAGGCCGAGCAATCACCACATCGCTTACTGTACGCCACACCCGAACTCAGCGAAGCTTTGCATTTGTCCGGCACACCAACGATTAAAATCCGCGTCGCCGCCAATAAACCCGCCGCCAATTTATCGGTCTGGTTGGTCACCTTGCCATTCGATGACAAAGTCGTCGGCTCGAATGGGCAAGTTGGTGTCGTCACCCGTGGCTGGGCAGACCCGCAAAATTATCGTTCATTAACCAAGCCAGGCAACTACGATTCAAAGTTACCCGGCACGCCTTTAGTGCCCGGCAAATTTGTGGATCTGACGTTCGACTTACAACCTATGGACAGAGTGATTCCCGCAGGTAAGCGCTTGGCGTTGATGATTATGTCCAGCGATCAGGATTTCACTTTGTGGCCGAAAGCGGGCACAGAGCTGAGCGTTGATTTGAAGCAGACTTCGTTGATACTGCCGGTAGTCGGTGGGGTAGATGCTTTGAAAAAAGGCGTGGGTAACTAGTTCTGTCAGACCTAAAACGTCGGCGTGTAATCTCTATAGATGAGATGTTGTAGACCAACCCTCTCTCGCTTGCGGGAGAGGGCTAGGGGCGCAGATAGGCTATCGATCAGCCTGCTGATCGACAGCGTAGTAAACTCGCATAGCAAGCGCAGGCAGTTCAGGTTTGAATAATAAACGTCCATGTGAACAGTAAGTGAGAAACCCTGCAACATGAAACCGCCCAAACCAAGCACACTAGAAAAATTGCCTGGATTAGGCCCCAAATCCAGCGCCATGCTGCAGCAAATCGGTATCGATACCGCGGCTAAATTATGCGCAGCAGATCCTTATCTTTTATATCGACAACTTAAACAAACATTTCCCTCCACTAGCTTGAACATGCTCTACGCGATCATGGGCGCGCAAGAAAATCGTCATTGGCAAGAGATCAAACGAGAGCGGCGTCTAGCCATTTTGTTGCGATTGGAGGAGTTGGATAGAAGTTAGCTGGATTTGAAGCAAGCTCCTAGGTGCTAAGCTGTGTTTTCATTCGTCATGTAGGGCGGGTACAATCCGCGCTGCAGCAGAGGCTAGACGTTATTTCTTCTCAATCGTATCTACCAAAGTCCAAGCAAATTCACTAATTTCCAAGCGCTAGCTAGCGTGGGCCGCATCCGGTCACATGGCGGTAGCCAGCCCAGTTCGAGCCCGAAAAAGTCGCATTATCATGAATCGGTCATGCAACTCCATTGGTAGACAGTTTTGTAAATTTCTTCGTTTTGAATGAGTAACGAACGCGCCAGAAAGATGAACCTCCATCCTCCACGACCACTGGCGAATGACGCCACGAATCAGAATCTCTAGTGAGTATTTCCGCAAAGCCACTGACGAGTGCAAATCGCTCGCCATTGATGGTGATTGCCACAAGTTGTAGGCGCGTAGTGCCCAGTTTTTTGTAAATGTCTGGTCTGGTCGACTTTATGTGCGCTGGAAGTGTCGATAAGATCTCTTCGATGTCGACTTCGGAACACGAAGAGATTTTGACATGCTTTGGGATGTTGAAATCGAAAGAGAAAATATCGGCAAGTGACTTGGCAGATTCGGTTTCAAGCACCGCAATATTGTTTTTGCTGAGAATTCTCTCAGAGGAACCTTGAGCAAAAACAGCGAGTGTCAGTGTGACATTCGCGATAAAGAATAGAAGGAATTTGCGCATAGTAGTTGCTTCATTTCGACTTACTAGCGAGAACGTGGGCAACGATAGCGTTTGCATGACCGTGGCCCAATCCGTGTTCAGACTTGAGCCATGCAACCATTTCCATGTGTTTCATGTCCTGAAGTTTTTCGACGAGCCCCAACCAATGATCGATGGGCTGTCCGTACTTCTTTTCGATCGATGGGAAGTACGACGCTGGGCCTTTCACTTTTGGTTCAGTTGGCATGATGTGCTCCGTTGGGTTAGAGATGTTTATGTCGGGGGCAGGTATAAGACATGTAGGTCGGACGCTACGACTTGATATGAATTACTTTTTAAGTTCCTGCACTAAATATTTTCCATTCCACTGAGTAGGCTGTTGTATCTTATCGTCATTGTTATCATAGTAAAGCTCAACCAACATTTGATTGTCTTTAAAAGTGACTTTACCTAAATAGTTGTAGGAGCCACTTTTTACTGGTATTTCATTTCCAAGAACTTCACCTGATATTCTAGGTAGTATTAAGGTTTCTGATACCGGTGAAGTTCCGCGAAACATCAATGAAATTGGGTCATGAGCCATATTTTCTCGTTTGCCACTAAGAGTTAATTCATACCTTTCTCCGACCACACTAAAGGTTGCGATTGGGTTGTTTGAATTAGAGACACAGCCCGAAAAAAGAAAACAAAGTATTAAAAGTAATTTACGCATTTAAATTTACCTAGCGAGAATTCTTAACGCCAGGCTGACTCACGTGTAGCGTGAGAGTCGAGCTCTGTGTAATCGCAAACGACTGTGGACTAAAAGTATATTTCATTCATCGCCTTTAACAACGTTAATGTAATGGGACAATCAACTGAGTCTGGAAGAACTGCATCGATACCGCATTTCGGGCAAATGGCAGTTTTTCCTGCTCCACGCGGACAGTCTTCTGGTTCTTCAATCCATTCTTCAATCTCAGCGGTACTGAATATGTTCATACAGTGAAAGCAGCCACATTTGTTGCTCGCTTTGACTGCTTCTTCATGCCATCCGCAAAACGCATGTAATTTATTGAAATCAACGAACATATCGGCAGTCACACATGATTAGAATCGGCGACATTATGTCGCAAAATGATTTAGGGTGATGCAAAGCACCTCGCATCACATCTCTAGAAAGCAGCATGATTATAGACGGTTAGAAACGCATGACAGCATGCATGCTACTGACATTTTACAAAAGTGCCGTTCATCTAAGATAGTCATTCTATCCGGCGGGCTATTTCATTTCTGCCTGAAGCGAAACGTCCTCATTTTAGACTGCCTGAAATTTGATTGAAACTACGCAGAGAGATTTGAAGGTTTGATTTTTATAGGAAACCTAGTGAGGGTACTGGGTTAGCCTTCAATGCGTAGCCTGTGACGATACCAACTATTCATTTCCGTGTGGCCTATGTCAATAGTTTAGAATCGGTTTCTTTTGGATGATTGGATCATACTATGCCAGCTCGAATGTTTTTTTGATTGCTAGTCTTAGCCTGGCGTTCGGTAGCAATGTGACGCGGGCGCAGGAAGTCGCTGCCTCGAGTAAACCTGTGGTCGCGGAGTCAGCGTCCTCGACCGTCGAACAAAATGCCGAGCAATCAATTGAAATTAGTAATACGAAAAACCCCGAGTGGAAATCCTATCGGTCTATGCTCAAAGGATTGGATGCATTTGATCGCTTTCATGCCAAAGCACCATTGGCCGAGGCGAAATTTGTCGTCAGACCAAGAGCCCAGGGGCTGTCGATGGAAGGTCTGACCCTACATGTAAAGTCCGACCATAGTTCGCTCGCCATTCCTTTGACTGAAGGTGGCTATTTTGTGTTACCGCGCGATGCGCAGGCAGATGCTGACGATGCCGATCTGATGCTCAATCGAAAGAAAAAACTATACCGCTGGCAGCCCGCAATTCGTACGCCAGGATTGCCGAGCGATCAATTGCGCCTAGGCGACCTGAGATTAGCCTGTGAAATGGAATGGGCCATGGAAAAAGACGGCGCGCCGTTTGTGTTCAGAATGTTCCTCAACGCGATAGGTGGTTTTTGTCGCTCTGGCAAATTGACTGTCAGTATTCCCACCCCTTATCTTGGTGCGCAGAGTGTCGCGCTCGTGCTCGCCGATCGTCGCATAAATCTGCCACTCAACGCAGGTAAATATAGTTTTGTCCTGCCAGTTCACGATCAAACCTACAGTGACGACACTATGATTGAGATTATTTACGACGAGCCTAGCGTCAATTTGCGCAAACCTAATTTGGCGACAATCAATATCGGTTTTTGATGTGCTCCGCGATGTAGGGCGAGTGTGACCTGCGCCGTGGTCGAAACGTACCTGATGCATTCACTAGGATTTATCTAACACGGCACAATCAAGGTTTGATAATTCTTAAGCGTTCCTCAACGCAGGTTGCATCCGGTCTACATGGCTAGTTTACTGATATTGCATGCGAGAATAATCATAAACAGGATCTAGCCAATGTGGGAGAACAACATCCACGTTGCGACCAATCACATAAATTGGCCAATAAAATCTAAAGGTCGCTAAATCTAACGCCCGAACAGATGAGTACTCCCAACCCTTCGGAGAATGACAATGCCAATACACGGCAGAGAATGAAGCCATGTAGAAAATAAGCGTTATGACGATTAGTTTTAGGAATTTCATTACTTTGACGCCTTAATTGAGCCGACTGGCAAAGCGGGTTCGGCTTGAATGAATTGTCAGCTGCCGCCAGCGTTGACTGTGACAACGATATTTGCGGGCGCTGGCAACAACTTGGGATTACCCTCAGCGATCGTGCACTTAACGGCAAGCTTATGCGCAGACACCCAAGCTACTTTCATCTCGGGTTTGCAATAGCCGGCAAATACAAGAGTGGAAGTTGACCAACGTGGCATCTGTCGGTGACGCAAGAATACTCCTTGGCCGTAGGGTGCTGCCGAGTCTCCCTCGGAGAGCGAACGAACTTGGGCTACATATAGACCGGGAGAAGCTTGCGCACTCTCACTTCCCAGTGGTGCGTGCTCTAAGTCCCACATCTTCTCGCGTGCGCTGACCCAGACAAAGGCTGCAAGGCAACCAGCTATTGCAAGTAAAACTAATCCATTGATAGCTTTCATAGACAGCTAACGCCGAGATGAAGGGATAGCCTTCGTGGATAAAATAGAGCGGAAATTTTCATTTGCGATTCTCTACCGATCGTCCAGTTAAATATCACAATGAATTATCCCTAATTTCAATGAGCATCCAACCTTTAGCGAGACGTTTGAACTTAAATTCAAAAGCGTAGATATCTGAATCTGGCACATTGAACAAGACAGAACACTGATTAATTTTTGTAGATTTGAATTTCTTTGAAACTTTCAGTTTTCGTTGCTCGACTATTGAAGGAAATCGCTCGAACTTATCGACTTCATGTTTCCGAACCAGCACCTCCTGCATTTTAAGGTATTCGTCGTCATGATCAATACTGCGATAAATCAATGGGAATTTAGTCTGTGATAACTGCAGGCTTGGATTGACTTCAAATCGATGAAGGAATGAATAAAAACTTGGGTGGCACGAGGCCGCAGCATCCATCGACGTGAAAATAGTAACGAAGAAAAATGGCAGTAGTTGGCGCATCTGTGATATTTAAGGTTAAGCTGATCGGAACTGCGCACAATGTGCGGCATCCGAAAAGCAGACGGTTGAAAAAAATACGGATTCCGACATGGCAAAGTGCGTAGTTTCCGAATCGAGTGTCATGTCAAATACAATTCTGACTTTGTCTCAGACGCTATCAGCTTTCGCAAGCTACAATAATTTGCATGGAAAGTACCACTGGGCTTCCATTTTTTGTGATCAGCAATTCCATGGTTTTCCCGTTCCAAATAGACGTGGTGATCAGAGATCAACCAAGTCTGTCCAACCATAAATTGAGGTTCTTCAAGGTCGCACGAAGTAGATCCCCCAAATTGTACTTGAATCGTTTCCGCCATTGGACCCGCTATTCTTCTACGCACGTGAAATTCGACCGTCGCCACGACCAAAGGAGCGTTCTTTCCATCACTGCTATTTGTGAATGTTATTGCGACTACTTGACCTTCAAATATGTGCGCATAAGATTTCACTGCTTCAGGAACCTGCGGCTTCGAGCAGCCACAACATAGCGCTGCTTCGGATGAGAATAAAAAGAAAATTAATGTAGCAATTCTCAACATGGCATTTAAAGTTAAATTGAGGTAAGCCGCACGACGCTGCTCACTTAATAGTAAAACAATATCACGGCTTCATCCTCGAACGTCCAGTTATGCATTCACGACCAAAATTTCCATTTAAATTTTTTTGATTGTGATGTTTCGTAGACTAGCCGCATAACCTTCCCTTTGCATCCAAATTTTGATTTGGAATAAACGACATGAATCTTTTCTTCTGCGTTTGCACCGACTGTATTTCCGTCACGAATCACAGGTCCATTTTCAATCACGTAACTACATAGCGTTAAAAAACGTTCTCTTAGTTCACCTGGTGTTTCTGGGCAATTATCAGTTTCGAACTCCATATGACCTAGGGCATCCATGCCTGTCGTGAAACCTGATGTAAGTCCGTTTTCATTGCTGCCAACTCGAAAATCAACCCAAATATGGAGTGGCGGTTCATTTGGAAGAATTTCAACGGCAAAGTCATTGAAAATCGCCTTTGGTATCAACAATGTTGCATTGCCCCAGTAAACTCCCAATGCTGTAGCGGTAGCATGTATTGTCGCGGCAGTAACTTGCGTCAGAATCTTTGATAATTCGATCGGTTCTAGCTCACCTTTAACGGTAACAATAATATGCGCCTTATGTGCCTTAACGGCAATTTCTGCATCTTTCCACAATATGCTGGTCGCACATGGTCCTTCGAGATCTGACCAAGGAAATGGCGCTGGCATAATTCCCAAAGCTACTTGTGAACCACCGATATCGAACGCAATAGATCCTTCACTGGCAGAAAAATTATTAACGGCTGGGAGATCTGGCCAATTCGTGGCAACAAAGTCTTGAATGTCGGACTCAGACGGCTCAGCTTGTTCACTGAGAAGAATAAATGATAGTGCTAAAGGCATATTTTCCTATGAGTTACATTGATGCATAACGCAACGGTGAGCGGATGGCCGCACACACAATTATTGAGTACCACGCTCCATCACGACGAGTCTGCTCGACCATCCTGTTAGCGATGATCATACTGTGTGATAAAACGAAAGAACATATTGCATTTTTTCATCTCCATCTAGCAATAAGCCACGGCTTGCAAAAGAACACTTTTCCTTTCCCTTCATTTCGACTAGCCCAGAACCCATGTAGCCGAAAAATACTTCGCGTTTTTTTCATATATGCTTTCAACAGAAATAGAGATGCTTTCGTGTTCTGTTCATATGTAGGATGAGTAGTTTTTACAAATGGTATCCAAGAATCGCTAGGTACGCGCTCATAATCAACGGCCACGTCAAATTCTCGACAACCCTGTAACAATTCAACTCGGCTATCTGACTGAATAAAATGAAACGAGAATTTTCCCTTCGATTCACTAAATCGAGTTAATTTTCCGATTACATAGTCTCCTCCAGCAAAAACGGGACTTGCAATCACGCCCAAAATCAGAAGTACTAATATCCTCATTTTCGTTGGCCGCAACGGTTGAGCTGAGCGGCGTGCACGCCGACGTGAGAACTTGGCACTTTATCTATCACGCGTCCGCTCCACGTTCGATGACGCCGCACGAAGGAAGTAAATACCCGAATGATTCTGCTGCAACGTCAAGGTCGCTCCGGAATCGTTCTTCCGCGAGAGCGTCAAATCATGTGTCGCACCGACCTCGAATCTTTGCAGGTCGCCCGCATCAGGCGAATACATGATCCGCGGCATTTCAGCGCAAGGGACGAAGACTTCAATTTCAGTCGACACAAGGTTTTGTGGCCCTGCAAGAACTAGGTACTTGGCTAGGCTGCCGACGTGAAGATACCCGCATCCTGCCTGCGGTTCGATTGAGATGAGGCGCGCCGTGATCACTACTTCTGCGGCCTTCGCCGTCATCGAAGTACTGAAAAGTGCTCCAACGAGCACGGCCTTAGCGACACTGCTTGGGATTCGCATGACGCCTGCGGCCTAACGCTGAGCTGACGAGATCGCCGCCAGCGGATTAAATAAGAAAGCTATCGTCATTTGCGATTCGCAGTCGAGCGTCGAGTTAAATTGGATTGTGCTCATTAAACCAACCTCGTTTATGTAGAAGAAAAATCGCAGTGCGTATCGCCGCTTCAGTGATCTCGGGAACCACGATCATGAACGGTTCCGCGACAAATGGCAAACCTTGTGCTACTTCCGCCTCTAGATCCTGCGCCAACCGAATTGGATCGTAGAAGAAAAGCGGGTATTTCCGCCCATCTTCTAATTCAACAGTCACACCGTTGTACCACCCCTTATACGGCACTTCAAACGCAACGAGATCCTCGAAAGGTTCGCGAAAGTGGAGCTTAGGAAATACCGTCGAGGTCATTTTTTAAATTTAACGCAGAGGTGCCGGGATCGCCGCCACCATAAAATTAATAAATAGAGAAATTGCCATCGGCGATTCCCCGCCGACCGTCCTGTTAAAGAGCTGACTCATATAAGTACACGACTTTTGGAAGATAACGATAAGAGGACATGGCGAATTCGTGCTCTTCGTACTTCACGCGCACTGGTTGCCCACATATTCTGCAGCAGAAATCACAGTAATTAATCTCATATGGAACGGCTGGTCCGCTCTCTTGATCCATCGCTTTGCGAATAGCGAAAGTGAATTGAGGAGGTTCTTTAACTTTAAGATTGAACTGCGTAATGTCATCGCAATGTGCGCACCAATAAGTGGGAATGTTCGCGAACACCGGTGCATTGCTCCAGCGGTCGGCGGTCAAACCAACCAATACATCTTCGGGCTTTCTAATCGAAATGGACGGCATAGCTCTTTAACGATTGAGTTGAGAGGCGCGCGCCTCGGAAATATAAATCGAGGTAAAGCAATCTCGCGCGCTCGTCTCGAACGATTTGTTAAATATCAGGCTGGACGTCATTTGGCCCGCTACAGATGAATGCATTCGATTACTTGCATCAGGCGGTGTCATCGGCCATTCCTTTATTCTTCACTATTTCGAGATAGCGAATCAGCCCTTTTTTAAGATCACCATCTTCAATTGAAAACACATCATCGATATTTGGAGAACGTATTCGTGCAGCATTAAATACTAATTGCCCGAGCCGTAAATCTGGCTCATGGCGCCAAACTTCGCTAAGCAATTCAACAATGTCGTCTATTCGAGCCGGATCTCTCATTTTTGATATTTAACTAGATATAGGCGACACAATGTCGCATAACAATTTAACGTGACGCATAACACTTTTCCTTAAATCTTTCGAAACACGCATGAATACTCACTCTTAGAAAAATGCGACAGATTTCAAGGTACTAAAAATTTTTTCAAAAGCGACGTTCAATAAAAGGTGTCATTCTATCAAGTCATCTCACCGCGTCAAGCAAACAATATGAAGTTCTCGACCGCGATGTTAGCCATTAAGCACATCGACAATCGTACGTCGCGTTTTGTGTCACAGCAGAAAATTGATCCGCACCAAATCAAGTCACTCGTCTTGTAGCCTCAATCCGTCCCCAATTTCTCTCACTTGATCCCAAGGCAGATGCTTTTATCCCTAAGTCGTGGCAAGCTGTAACTTTCTCCTCGTACTCAGTCTTTATGCCCATGCTGGCTAGCTTCGACCACGCTAAATTGATCACTGTTCCAGATACCGCTTGCTCTACCAGGAGTTTGTGGCGGTCGATTGCGCTTGTCTGGTTGTTGTGGACTGCCTTGCTATTTCTGGCGACGTTTGCGAATCTTTATGATTTGCGCAATGTGGGCGTGCCGGTCAACATTCAACGACAGTTGTCCAAATTCTTTGTGGTCTTATTGCCTTGGCCTTTACTGAGTACGGGTTTGATGCTGTATTTTTCTACCTTGCGAAACGGTATTCGATGGCAGTTGGCGCTGAAGATTTTTGCTGTGCTGGTGCTGGCATTTTTGCCGGTGCATATTCTGTATGAACATGCATTTCTCGCGTTTCGTATCAATAAGCATGCACCGAGTTGGGACGAGCTTATGCAAATCCTGTCGCCCATGCAAATTTGGGTCGACGTGATGGTTCTCTTGTTCACGCTTTCAGCGCATGTGGCTGTCAGCTATTGGCAACGTAGCCGTCAGCAATTGATGATCGCCAGTCAATCACGGCAAGACATACTCGCGCTGAAATTACTGCAATTGCGCTCGCATCTTGAACCCTATTTTTTGTTCAGCTCGCTGGAGGGAATTGAAAATTTACTGATCAATGCAGAAGGGCCGACGGCCACACGCGCCTTAGCCCGACTGAGTGATCTATTACGTTATGTCTTAGAGTCTTCGCAAGAGACCGAAATAAGTATTGATAGTGAGATTCGTTTTTCAAAAGATTACTTGAGCCTACAAAATCTAGGTTTCGCTGACCGATTGCAAGTTGAATGGGCCTTGGAAGAGCGTGATTGGTCGGCGCATCAAATTCCGCCTTTGCTACTGTATCCCTTGTTCGATTACGCGGTACGCAATATGCAAGCGCAGTTGCAACATGCGAGTGGGCATCTCCGTGTTCAGGCTGGTATTGTGCGGAATGTTTTACACCTGGCGTTGGATTTCAGCGGCGACGCCAATCAGCTCCCAACCGTGACGGACGAACTGCAGGCGGCGCAGCAACGTATCGCCCTATTGCAAGGCAAAGACGCCGCGATTCGCTTTGTGCGCTACACCGCTTCCGAGACGTTCGCCCATGGAATAACAGTAGATTTTCCTTTGTCGGAGCTCAGTGATGCTTAACGCAAGTAGCTCAATATCCACACGCGAGACTCGCAGCTACCAATCGCTGCTCGTGGTTTGTGCGCTCTCGTTTAGCCTGTGGACTTGCATTGCGTTGTTTCATGTATTGGCCGTTTTTCTGGATGCCGAAGCGAGTACGCTGACGCAATCCAAAGCGTCGATACTAATGCAATACTTACTGATTTTTTCGCCGCTGTCTTTGGGAAATTGCCTGCTCGCCTTAGCCATGTGGCTCAAACCAGATCAAATGATGAAGCCACGCTACATGTTTCTGAGCGCCTTATTGATCGTCGTTTTAGGGTTGCCATTGCTGACCGCGAATAAGGTGATGATTACTCTGCTGTTCGCGGATCAACCATTGTCACTCTTTTTATCTGAATTGAAAAAATCCTCGGCCTTTATTTTGTGGATCGATTTGTTCTTGATTTTGTTCTCCTATTTTTTGCAAGCGGGTTTTGCTGCGTGGCAGCGCACGGTGGCACGGGAACTGGAACTAATCTCTACGCAAAATGAAAGTATGGAATTGCGCCTGCAACTCTTGCAAGGGCAGCTCAAGCCGCATTTCTTATTCAATGCACTCAATAGCATTAGCGCACTAGTCCGTGGTGCAGACCGAAAATTAGCCGGCACCGCCTTAAACCAACTCAATGCCTTATTGCGCTACGTGCTCGATTCGAGTAAACATGAATGGCTGAGCGTGGCTGATGAATTGCAATTTGTGCGTGACTATCTGAATATGCAATTACTACGCTTTGGTGACCGCATGCAAATCGTCTGGCATGTGGAAGATAGAGATTGGCAGGCGGTACCTTGTCCGCCTTTACTGCTGCAACCCTCGGTCGAAAATGCAATACATCACGGGGTAGAAACGCACCATGAGCAATGCCGCATTGAGATAGAACTGAGTATGGTTGATGGCAAAACGCTTTTCCGTATTCGTAATGCGGTGTTTGCTCCTGCCAAGTCCGGCAGTGGACACGGTTTAGGTATTGCCTCCACGCGTGAACGCTTGCAGATACTGTACCGGGGACAAGCGAGTTTGGTGACGACACAGACCGAAAGTGAATTTGTTGCCGAGATCAGTATTCCTCAATGTCGTCAATTTGATCAGGCGTCGTTGACACCCCATAGCGTCTAAGTGGAATGACAAAAGCGGACAAAAATGGACAAGCAAATGGACACCAAAAAATATAAAGTCATGATGGTCGATGATGAGCTGCCAGCTCTGACCAATATGCAATACGTCTTAGCCGATCATTCAGAATGGATGCTGGTCGCCAGTTGTCATTCCACGGCACAAGCCCGCTTGATTTTGCAAAACGAAGCGATCGACTTGGTCTTACTCGATATAGAAATGCCGACCCAATCCGGCTTGGATTTTGCACGCGAATTGATCCAATATCCGCAGCCACCTTTGATCGTCTTTATCACGGCTTACAACAAACATGCGGTCAGTGCATTTGAAATTTTTGCACTCGACTATTTACTCAAGCCTTTTGATGACGAACGCTTTGCCGCGATGTTGGCACGCGCCAAACATGCCCTACAGACCAAGCAACAATTAGCGCAAAGTGCGGTGATGCAGGATTATTTCTTAGAGAAAGATGCGGAGAAATCCGGTGCAGCCACACCAAGTCTAAGTCACGTTGCGGTGCGCTCTGTCGGTAAGATAGAACGTATCGACATTCATGAAATTATTTGGTTAAGTGCGGCGGCCAATTATGTGGAATTGCATTTAGTCGATCGCGTGATTTTGCACAGGACTACCATCTCAGCGATGGAACAACGCCTGCCAAAAACGCAGTTTTTACGCTTGCACAGAACCGCCTTGGTGCGCACCGACGCGATTCGCACTTTAGAAATTTCGCACGACGGTGCGTATGTGGTTTTGCTGAGCAACGGTGATACGGTCAGGGTGAGTGATAGTCATATCAAAGAAGTGAAGCAGATCTTAGCGCGATAAGGCAAGTTTTTCTCCGCCCCCTTGAAGGCATCGTTATCTACACAAGTTTTTCTGTAGTGCGAGGAGAGCGCAAAGTAAAAGTAAAAGCAAGACTCGTCATTCCCGCGTAGGCAGGAATCCAGGGGCGACCATTGATCAACAAAAGACGCTGGACTCCTGCCTACGCAGGAGTGACGGTGAATCAAATTTGCTGTTCATTCGACTTATGTAGATACCTATGCCTTGAACGGGAGGGAAGTTGATACATGACAAGCTTTATGTCAATTAGTACCTATGGAATCAAGCTCGGTAAGACAGCAGAAATAGTTTTTGCTACTTAGAATTTCTCGATTTCCTAGAAGCGATTTTGTTGAGTCGATGTTAGCTAAACCTCCGTGCAAAAACACCACAAATTCTTACACTTCATCCCCCCGTTTTTTCGTTTTATCCCAGCTCGAAAAATACTCTCCCAAAGTTATTGATGTTCATCCCGCCAAGCTGGTGCGATGAAAATCCCTATGCCAAAGTTCTCATCGCTGGATGACGTTGAAGTTTGATAATTGAAAAAACCTCGTGATGAAAAACGCGTGATTTTGTCAATATAAAACTTCAGCTCCACTGATTTTTTACAGGACTATGTATGTACAAAAAAAGACGTAGCGGCGGCTTGACGCGGGTTTCTTTTCAATCCAGCTCCGAAGGTATGGCGGCCAGAAATTCCTCTTCCGACAAGCGCAGTGCCAAGGCAGACATTTTGCAGCATCAGGCTTTGCTGCAAGCGCTGCTTAAAAATACTTCCAGCAAACACACCTGTCACACCCGTTATTAATACATCTAAAGCACATCAATTGCACATCAAGGAAAAATATGCAGAACCAGACGCATCGCTTTAAAAAAACTTTATTAGCACACGCTTTAGTGGTGGCATTCGGCGTCACGCTGACGTCGATAGGCGGTATGCAAATCGCCTATGCACAATCGAACGCCAGCGCTACCATTTACGGCAAAGTCGATGGCGCAGCCGGGGCTTCGGTCGCATTACAAAACACCGATACCGGCTTAAAACGCCTGATTACTTTGGATGCGGAAGGCCGCTACACGGCGACTGCCTTACCACCAGGACACTACAAAGTTGACTTGTTAAGAGACGGCAAAGTCGCGAACACACAAGAGCTCGACGTGATTATCGGCCAAGGTATTGAGGCTTCGTTCTTGAGTGCCGTAACGCAAACCGTCACCGTGTCTGCCGTCCGGTCCCGTATCGACGTATCGAACACGAATAATGGCGCGATTTTTACCGCCAAAGATCTGGGACGTTTGCCGATACAAAACAACTTAACCGCGGTCGCTCTGTTAGCACCGAATACGACGAAAGGCGATGCCGCGTATGGCAATGTCGCTAGCTTCGGCGGTGGTGGTGTGTCTGAAAACTCTTACTACGTGAATGGTTTTCCGGTCACCAATCCTTTGTCACAAACAGGTTCCACTGCATTGCCTTGGGGCGCAGTACAACAAACTTCCGTCATCACGGGTGGCTTTGGTGCAGAGTTTGGTCGTTCTATCGGTGGCGTCATGAATATGACGACCAAGAACGGTACCAATAATTGGGAAGCCGGCGCTACTTTTAGCATCAGCCCGAATTCTTTACGTGCTAAACGTGCGGATATTTACTATCCATATAACGGCACTGTCACGGCACCGGATGGCAAAATTCGCTTTCGTACGTCTTCACGTGAAGATAGTGTTAAGCAATACGGCCTGACTTTGGGCGGCCCACTCATTGCGGATAAATTATTCGTGTTCGGTGCGGTAGAAAAAGTCGATAGCTATACCGGGCAAGTCAACGGCGATTTGGTTTCCAGCAATTCTTTAAAGGACAATGGCTGGGCAAAAACCAATAGCGAGACGGTGCGCTTTTTGACCAAAATTGATTGGAATATCACCGATGATCATCGTCTGGAATTGACTTCGATCGGCGACAAAACCAAGTCAGTGGTGGGGACTTATGGCTACGACAAAGTCAGCGATACCCATAACAACGTCAAGTTCACCGAAACCACGGCGACCAATCCTGCCGCACTCGGCGCTGGTGCGCAAACCAATATGCTGAAGTACACAGGTCAATTGACGCAAGATTTAACCTTGACGGCGATGGGTGGGCGTTTGAAAGCACCACGCGGCGTGACGTACTACGGTAGCGATCCAAACAATAGCAGTATCCATACCGTGACTTCAACCGTCGACGGACGCCAGCCTGATTTAAACAAACTCGGTTTGTATAGTGTCAATGCGAATCGCTACGCTGGAAGTTTGAGCCGTCCGGGTGAAGATCAGTTAGATTCTTTACGTCTCGATCTTGAATACAAAATAGGGGCGCATACTTTGCGTGCGGGTCTGGATCGCAATGCGATTGAATCTGGCATGGCGGGTGTGAAGAGCTCTGGAAATGGTACCTGGACTTATCTCAAAGTCGATGGTGATCCGACTAAGCCAGCAGAAGTCTCGAATGGTCGTCAGGCGATTGTGGCCAATTATGGCGGCTACGGTACCCAGGGCTATTATGTGAACGAATTTATTTTCGATAGCTTGACTGGAGCCAAAGCCACACAATCTGCGCAGTATCTGGAAGATCGCTATCAAGCCACAAAAAATCTCTTGCTGGTCGCTGGTTTGCGGAATGATCAGTACAGCAATTCTAACGGTGATGGCGAGAAATTTATCAGTATGAAAAACCAACTTGCACCGCGTTTGTCGGCGTCTTGGGACGTCAATGGTGATTCAAGTTTGAAAGTATTTGGTAGTGCCGGTCGTTACTTCTTGCAATTGCCAACCCAAGTAGCCGCCCGTGCAGCCAGTCGTTCTACTTTTATGAACCAAGATTTCACTTACACTGGCATCGATAGCAAGGGGCAGCCTACCGGTTTGAAAGCGATTAACGTCGCTTCATCCCCTGACGGTGAATCTGGTACCCGCAAAGATCCGCGCTCGATTGCATCGCGTGATCTCAAGCCTAACTTCCAAGATGAAATGACTTTGGGTTTTGAAAAGGCGGTGAACCCAAGTTTGAATTTGGGCTTGAAGTTCACTTACCGTAATCTCGGTGCGGGCATCGATGATACTTGCGACACGCGTTTGATCGCTGATTACTCCAAAAAAGCGGGTCTCAAACAAGATGGCGCTGCGCGCGACTATCTTTCATGCTGGATCTTCAATCCGGGTGAAGCATCGACGATCTGGGTAGAAAGCCATAATGATCAAGGCGATGCCACTGGCAACGGCCGTTGGGTGACTTTTAGTGCAAAAGAAATGGGCTATCCAAAAGCTGAGCGCAAATATGCCGCGATTGATATGTTCGCCGAGCATCCTTTGAGCAATTCTTGGTACGGTAAATTCAACTACACCTGGTCACGTAGCAAGGGCAATATGGAAGGTCAAACCAATTCTGATACAGGCCAGCTCGACGTTGCCGTGACAGCCAATTGGGATTTTCCTGAGTTCATGACCTTCGCCAACGGGGTTTTGCCGAATGATCGTACCCATCAAGTCAAAGCATTCGGTTTCTATGAGTTGAATTCTGAATGGAATATCGCTGCGAATCTGCTATTGCAATCCGGTCGTCCAAAAACCTGCCGTGGCACCGATCTGGTTTCCGAGCATGGTGAGAATCCAAACTATCCTATTGGTGCAGAGTGGGGTGGCCCGGGTTACGGTTCGGCCTATAGTTTTTGCGATGGCAAACCAGCGCCACGCGGCTCTTTAGGTCGTATGCCAGCAGAAAAGCGTTTAGATCTGAGCCTCACCTACAAACCGCAGCAGTTCCAAGGCATGGTGTTAGGTGTGGATGTATTCAATGTCTTGAATGACCAATCTGCCCTAACCCGTAATGAAACTTATGGCAGTTCCAACGCCAAAATAGGCTCCACGTATGGCGGCGTGCGTCAGTATGCGGATCCATTGACTGTCAAGTTGCGCGTCGAATATAACAAGAAGTTTTAAGTTAGTTTCGCCAAACCCCATGAAATTATGAGGTTGTAAGGTTGAATGAGTTCGAGTTGTGACATGTCGTTGTGATCGATAGCCGAGGGGGTGTCGGCTATCATTTGAGAGCTGTTTGCATTATGTGCAAGCGGCTCTTTTTTTATGGGTTTTTGATGACGGACATTGCAGGAATTTGATGCTGTAAGACGGGCTTAAGCCAATCCGAACTAAGAGGCGCAGCAGCGAAATAAAAGTAAAGTATGCCATTCCTGCGTAGACACACTGCTGTCCAGAACAATATTTTTGACAAATGTAGTTTGTAACTCCCCAACAGATCTCGTAGGGCGGGTGCAACCCGCGCCGCCAAGCTCTTGAGCATCTGAGCAGCGCGGGTTGCACCCGCCCTACCAATTCGTATGTTGACTTCAATGGCAATACCTAATCACCGATCAGCAATTTGATCTAAGCCAAACTAAGTCCTTCCACCCACTGGTCTTACCGCCTGATAGATGCAATTAAAGCTACACTAGCGCCACGCGCCAAAGTGGCATGGTTTCTATTGAAATTTCTCGCTCAAATTTGTCAATCCTTCTCGAATGGAGGATACTTGCAATATGGGAATTTCTAGAGACTTTCCACTAAGGTTGGTGGCACGCCTTCTCACCCAGAAGACGCCTGCTGCGAAACCGATAAAACTAAAACAAATTGGCACTTCTTGAACTTTAAACAAGTAAGGAACAAGCATGACCTCATCCCATTTTGCCGAACTGATGGCATATGCCCAAGAACACTCTGGCACAGCCAGTAAACGTCAAGGCGGCTTCATCGCTGCTTATTTTGAAAACACCGATCCTGATGAAATCACCACGCGTGGCGCGGCGAATTTGTTTGCCTTGGCGAACGCGCATTGGCGCTTATTAGATTCGCCCCGTGCGGCGAATAGCCCGAAGATCCGCGTGTTTAATCCTAGTTTGGCCGAAGATGGCTTTGTCAGTGATCACACCGTCGTGCAGATCGTGAATGACAATATGCCTTTCCTGGTTGATTCCGTCACGATGGCGATTAACCGCAGCGGTCGTACCGCGCATTGGATTGTCCATCCTTTAATGAGCGTGTCGCGCAATGCCGATGGCAGTATTGACACCGTCAGCACCGTCGCCGCAGCGCAAGCAGCAGGGCGCAATGATGCGGTCGAATCCCTGATCTTGGTCGAATGCGACCGCATCGTCAGCGCCGCCGAGCAAAAAGCTTTGGTCGATGAATTGACCCATATTTTGGCAGACGTGCGTGGCGCTGTGGTCGATTGGCAGCCGATGTTAAGCCGCGTCAAAGAACTGATCACCGCCTCAGAAAAATTCACAGGCACACACCAAAGTCATGGCGAAGGCATTGCCTTCCTGCGCTGGTTAGAAGACCGCCATTTCACCTTCCTCGGTGCGCGTGATTACGAACTCAAACGTAGTGGCAATCAAGTCAGCCTAGTCGCCTTAGCCGATTCCGGCCTCGGCATCTTGCGCGGCAAAGTCCAAACCAACGAAACGCTCTTGCCACCAGAAGTCGTCGCTTTGATCGATTCCGAAGAAACCGTCTTAGTCACCAAAGCCATGACGCGCGCCACCGTGCATCGTCCAGCTTGGCTCGATTACATCGCGGTCAAACGCTTTAACGATGCCGGTGAAGTCATCGGTGAATCACGCTTCCTCGGTCTCTACACCTCCACAGCCTACTCCGCACCAGTCAGCGAAATCCCACAAGTACGTCAACGCACAGCGGCAGTCATGAGCGCAGCGGGCGTCGTGCCCGAGAGCCATGCAGCAAAAGCCTTGCAATCGATTCTCGATGATTACCCACGTGATGAATTATTCCAAGTCGATACCGCAACACTGACCGATCACGCGATTGGTATTTTGCGTTTGCAAGAACGTCAGCGTGTACGTTTGTTCTTGCGTCGTGATCCATTTGGTCGTTTCACTTCCGCGCAAGTATTCGTACCACGTGACCGCTACAACACCGAATTGCGCGTCAAGATCAGTAGCGAATTAATGGCAGCATTAGATGGGCATTCCATCGAATTCACACCGATGCTGACCGACAGCCCATTAGCGCGTATCCATTATTTGGTACGTGCCAAAACCGATGCGCCGATGAGCACCAATGTGAACGTCTCCGTACTCGAAGCCCGCATCGCCAAACTCGCCCAGCGTTGGGAAGACGATTGCAGCACCGAGCTCTTGCGCACGCACGGCGAAGGTCGTGGTCTGGATCTGGCAAATCGTTTTGCCAATGCTTTCCCAAGCGCCTATCGCGAAGATTTCACCCCGCAAGGCGGTGCCGAAGATGCGGATATCTTGTCGCATCTGTCCAAAGCATCTCCACTAGCGGTCAAGTTGTATCGCCCACTCGACGCAGTCGCAGGTTTGTTGCGCTTTAAGATTTACAACACGTCCAAAGTGGCATTGTCAGACTCTCTGCCAGTGTTAGAACGCATGGGCGCTCGCGTGCTCGACGAGCATCCTTACCACGTGGCCGATGGCGACAGCGAATTGTGGATTCATGATCTGGGTTTGCAATTGCCAGTCGCCACTGATTTGACTGCAGTGAAAGCCCGCTTTGAAGAATTATTCTGCCAAGCTTGGCGCGGTGAAGTGGAAAGCGATGATCTGAATCGCTTAGTCTTGAACACAGCCCTCGACGCACGTTCTATCGGCGTCTTGCGCGCTTGCTCACGTTACTTCAAACAACTCGGTTTCGCTTACAGCCAAAACTATATCGAAGCAGCATTGAACAAAAACTGTGGCATCACGCAATTGATCGCAGAATTATTCGGCGCACGTTTCAAACCAGATTATGTCGGTGATCGTGAAGCAGCACAAAAGCACATCCGCGAACAAATCGAAGCCGCGATGAGCCAAGTCGCCAGCCTCGACGAAGACCGCATCTTGCGCCAATTCATCGCAACGATCTTAGCAACACTGCGTACCAACTTGTGGCAGACCACAGAGACAGGCGCGTTCAAATCCTACATGAGTTTCAAGCTCAATCCACGCGAAGTCCCTGGCGTGCCAGAACCAAAACCGCTATTCGAAATCTGGGTCTATTCCCCACGTGTCGAAGGCGTGCATTTACGCGGCGGCAAAGTCGCTCGTGGTGGTTTGCGCTGGTCAGATCGTCGTGAAGATTTCCGTACCGAGATTCTCGGTTTGGTGAAAGCGCAGCAAGTTAAAAACACCGTCATCGTGCCAGTCGGCTCCAAAGGTGGTTTCGTCCTCAAAAACCCACCGGCAATGAGCGACCGCGAAGCCTATCAAGCCGAAGGCGTGGCGTGCTACAAGATCTTCTTGTCTGGCATGTTGGACGTGACCGATAACATCGTCAAAGGCAATGTCGTACCACCGACCAAAGTCGTGCGTCATGATCCAGATGATCCATACTTGGTCGTTGCTGCCGACAAAGGCACGGCAACCTTCTCCGATATCGCCAACGGCGTCTCTGCGGATTACGGCTTCTGGTTAGGTGATGCATTTGCCTCCGGTGGCTCGGTCGGTTACGACCATAAAAAAATGGGCATCACTGCACGCGGTGCTTGGGAATCGGTCAAACGTCATTTCCGCTCATTCGGTCACAACACGCAGACCACACCATTCACGGTCGCGGGTATCGGCGATATGTCGGGTGACGTATTTGGTAACGGCATGCTCTTGTCCGAACAAATTAAATTGCTAGTCGCATTCGATCACCGCCATATTTTCATCGACCCAAATCCGGATGTCGCTAAATCCTTCGCCGAACGTCAGCGCATGTTCAATCTGCCACGCTCCAGCTGGGAAGATTACGACAAGAGCCTGATCTCCAAGGGCGGTGGCGTCTATCCACGTGGTGCCAAATCGATTAGCCTGACACCCGAAGCACGCGCCGTCTTAGGCATAGAGACTGAAGAGCTCACGCCAGTCGAATTGCTCAAAGCGATCTTGCAAGCGCCAGTCGATTTGCTCTACAACGGTGGTATCGGTACTTACGTCAAAGCGACCTACGAAACCCACGCCCAAGTCGGCGACAAATCCAGCGATGCCTTCCGCGTCAATGGTAACGAGCTGCGTTGCAAAGTCTTGGCAGAGGGCGGTAACCTTGGTTGCACCCAAAACGGCCGTATCGAATTCGCGCAAAAAGGTGGTCGCATCTATACCGACGCGATTGATAACTCCGCTGGTGTCGATTGTTCCGATCACGAAGTCAATATCAAGATCTTGGTCGGCGCGATCACCGAAGCAGGCGATCTCACGCTCAAACAACGCAATGACTTGTTAGCCTCGATGACCGATGAAGTCGGCCACTTAGTCTTAACCGACAACTACTACCAAGGCCAGGCACTCGACATCGCTTGCCACCGTCCTTTGTATGTACTCGATGGTCAACAACGCTTGATGCAAACTTTAGAGCGCCAAGGCCGCTTAAACCGTGCGATTGAATTCCTCCCATCCGATGAAGAAAT
Source organism: Undibacterium sp. Ji22W (assembly GCF_049340305.1). Lineage (NCBI taxonomy): Bacteria > Pseudomonadati > Pseudomonadota > Betaproteobacteria > Burkholderiales > Oxalobacteraceae > Undibacterium > Undibacterium sp. Ji22W. Next base: position 1,183,537 of record NZ_JBMPOU010000002.1, read on the forward strand.
CGCCCGTCGCCGCGCGCATAAACAAGGTCTCACCGCACCAGAAAACGCCGTCGTCTTAGCCTACGCCAAGATGGCCGTGTTTGATGAATTGGTCGCCTCCAATTTGCCAGACGACCCATTCTTTAGCCGCGCTTTAAAAGCCTATTTCCCACAAGTTTTGTCTGAGAAGTTTGCCGATGCCATCGCCAATCATCAATTGAAACGTGAAATCATCGCGACCTTTATCACCAACACCGTGGTCAATCGCACTGGCGCAACTTTCGTCAATTTCATCGCCTCAGAAGCCGCCGCTTCCGCTGCCGATGTGATCCGCGCCTTCACGCTGGCACGCGAGATTTTTGATCTGGAAGCACTGTGGGATCAAATCGATGCGCTCGATTACAAAGTCGATTCTAAATTGCAGTTAGACCTGCTCAGCAAATTGACCGCCATCGCCCAACGCGCCTCACGTTGGATGCTACGCGCCCGCACTGCGAACGCCGACTTACCAACGCTGATCCAACGCTACCAACCAGGCGCACGCGAACTCCGCGCCAACGTAGCGACCTGGTTACCAGCCGCCGCCTACGCCAGCTTACAAGAAGCCAGCGCAGCCTTGGTCAAAGCCGGTGTCGAAGCAGGCCTAGCAGAAAACTTAGCCGCGCTGGAATTCATCTTCCCAGCCTTGGATTTAGTCGATCTGGCACAAAGCACAGGCAGTGATTTAGAAAAAACCGCCCGCACCTATTTTGGCGTCGATGCCGAATTAGGCTTAACCGGATGGCGCGATCAAATCAACCGCCTGCCAACCGACACGCTATGGCAAACACAAGCCCGCGGCAGCGCCCGCGACGACGTGTATTCCATCGCCAGCCAAGTCACCAAATCACTGCTATCACGCCAAGAAGACATCGCAACATGGCGCGAACAACACACAGCAGCGATCGTGAAGTTGAATCAATTGTTGGCGACGATTACCACGCAGGGTGCGGATTTGGCGCCGGTGTCTGTGGCTTTGCGGGAGTTGCGTAGTTTGGCTTGAGTTTGTTGAGTCCTGAAGGGCGAGCACGGATTGTGTGTTCGCCCTTTTTGTTTTTGTGAATTGGTAAAGATTCACAGTGTGAAATATGTGTGATGATGTTGTATTTCAAGATTTGCTTCCATTTTTTCCGATGTATTGAAATTTCTCAATTAGCATTCAGTCTCGTTTCAATACATAACAACTAATAATTTCAGGCTTCATCTCAATTCAGGAGCACAAATGTCGAACGATTTTCCGTCACCAATAATAAAAGCGATTGAATCTGGGAATGCAATACTGTTTTTAGGAGCAGGAGCATCTTACGATGCAATCTTGGGCGGGAGCGCTACACGAATTACTGCAGATATAGTGCGAAATAGGCTTTCTGATGAATTTCTCGACGGCTCACATAAGAGCAAGTCTTTAATGACCGTCGCTGATTATGCCCGAAGTGAGGCATCTCTAGAAAAAGTTCAGATTTTTATAAGGAAAATATTTATAGATTTAGGACCAGCACCATTTCATCTCAAAATACCGACCTTTCGTTGGAGGGCAATAGTTTCGACAAACTACGATTTGGTTGTTGAACGTGCTTACGAAAACTCTCCGGAGCGTCTTCAGAACCTTGTCGCAGTGACTAAAGATGGAGATGAACTAGAAAAGGCATTGGCTGGACAAAATACAGTGCCATACTTAAAGCTGCATGGCTGTATAAATAATTTCAATGATAAAGACGTCCCAATAGTCCTTGATTCCAACGAATACGCAAAATTTACCAAAGGGCGTGGAAATCTAGTAAGGACATTTAAAGAGTGGGCTACACAATCTCCTATCATCTTCTGTGGTTACAGCTTGGGTGATGAAAACATTAAAGAAATTCTCTTTGATATAGGTGATTCAAGTCAAAGTAGAGACTCATATTTGTATGTAGATATTTCATTCGATGAAATTCAAAAGAGATTTTGGCAAGGTAGGAGGATTACGCCGTTTCAGGCAGATTTTAAGGGTTTCCTAGACGCCCTAGATACAAAAATCCCTGAAACGAATCGAAAATTGGCATCTCTTTTTTCTAGATCTGACTTGACTATCAGCAAATGGATTCCATCGCATGATAATCCATCGCTAGAGCTTCTTGAATATTTAACTAACGAGTTAACGCACGTAACACCAGATTCTAAAAATGGAAGTGCAATCAACCCTAAAAACTTTTATTGCGGCCTAGACGTCTCATTCAATCCCATATATGAAGGACTAGACATAACACGAAATGCGACAACCGAAGTTCTTAATCACGCTGTATTGGATAGTCTGAATAGTACTGAGTCAAAACTTTTTGTCATCAAAGGCTATGCTGGCTGTGGAAAATCAGTGTTGGCAAAGCGAGTGGCAATTGAAACATCACAATTACTTGATTCACCCCTTACGGTTTGGTTAAATGAGGGGGCAGTAATTCGACCAAGCCTAGTATTCGAACTACAGAAATTGGTGCAAAGTCGAATCTATTTCTTCATTGATGATGTTGTTGAGCATCAAGAGTCGTTGGTAAGATTTGTAGAAATGGCGTTTCAACAGAAGCTCCTAATTACAATTATCGTTTGTGCGCGAACAAATGAATTAAATATTTATGGACAAGAATTGCAGAGAAGGATCTCCCGCGAGTTCGAAATTCATGATCTTGAGAAAAACGAAGTTAATAGCCTCTTAGATAAACTATCACAAAGTAAAATACTTGGCCCACTGGAACAGTATTCCGAATCAGAAAGAAAAATATTTATTGAAAAATTCTACGATCAACAATTGTTAGTGGCGCTCCATGAAATAACCTTTGGAGATAGTTTTGAAGATATTTTAATTAGTGAATTCGAGAAAATCCAACCGCGCGAAGCCCAGCAACTTTATTTAGACATTTGTTCTTTACATCAATCCGGTGTTGGGGTTCGTGCTGGTTTGTTGTCTAGAATAAGCGGCCTACCAATTTCAACATTAAACGAATATTTACACGGACCGTTAGCAAGAGTTATTCGGGCGAATTTTGATAGGCACTACCGAGATCTGGTTTATAAAAGTAGGCATAATGAGATTGCAAAAATGGTATTTTCGCTTGCCATAGCAGATCCTGAGGCGAGAACATTTCAGTTGATAAGAATTTTGTCTAAGATTGATTTAGATTACTCTAGCGATAGAAAATCATATTTTGAACTCGTGAAGGGGCGGCGGTTAGCAGATCTTTTCGAGAGAAAACAATTTGCAATAGCAGTTTTTGATGCAGCTGAGGAGGCAAACCCATCTCCCTCGTACCTTTGGCATCAACGCGCGATTTTGGAATTATTTCATCGTGAGGGGAGTACTGAATTAGCATCTGAATATTTGCGAAAAGCCGAGATTGAGAATAAGGGAACTGGATTCAGTGATGCGGGTATCCAACATACAAAAGCAAACTTGTTAAGGAAAAAAGCACTTGCGTCACAGTCTAGTGTGGAGCGTGAACGTTATAGAGCGGATGCTAGAAGTATTTTAAAGCCTCAATTGCAAAGAAAAAATTCGCATCCAGAGCATTTACTTGGGCAGGTATTATTGGATGAACTAAAGGACTATTTCAGTCAAGATTTTAGTAAGGAGACTGAGGATCGTCGCGAAATAAGAGAACAAGCAATTATTCGAATCACGAACGAGCTATCACAACTAATTGAAAATTATTTGAAATTAAATACCGGTGATGGCCCGATGACCATATTGAGGTCAGAGTTTTTAAAAGCAATGGGTAAGCAACCGCAAGCGCTTGATGTCTTAAATAGATTTCACGATCGAAATCCTGAAAACACTTCGATCACTAGAGTATTAGGAGAGGCGCTATCTTCAGCTGACAAAATTGATGAAGGAATTGCAGTCCTCAAAAGTGCGGTACTCGTATCTCCTAATGATAAACAAGCTTGCCTATCTTTAGCCAAATTACTCATTAAGAAAAATGAGTTTGAAACACCAGATTCAATTTTGTCGCATCTCCGACGAAGCTTCTCTGATGGTGATAGTCATTATGAGGCAAGGTTAATTTATGCGCGATGTAATTTATTGTATGGCGATGTCTCTAAAGGAAAGGATGAGTTCCAAAGTTTACGTCAAACATATTTGCAAAATAAAGATAGAGTTGGCTATGAAGTACGTTTACCTGACGGAGCGCTACGACGTTATCTTGGCACAGTTCAAAGCAAGCAAGCTGGATACGGATTTATTTATTCAAGTGAATTAAGATTTCATATTTTTTTCACACCCAAATCACTTAGTAAAACCGATTGGTCAGTAGTCGCAAGTGGCGCAATCATTGAATTTAGTCTAGGATTTTCGTATAAGGGACCAGTCGCTATTGACGTAAGAATTAAAGATTGATCAATTTTGGCCAGCTTTGACGTTGAGCAATTCATGATATTACTTAAACTTATTTATTTTTAACTGCTATTTAATTTTTTGGAGATTGATTATGGCTAGGTATGGAGTTGAGGCAGTCGCTTATGATAAAGATGGTCGGAGATTAAATGGGAATACTCATTCAATTGACGCGAGTAGTGCCGCCGAGGCTGAACGAATCGCCGCAAGCCGACAGAAATTTCAAGTTGGAACGGTAAAGGTCGAAACACGAATTATCCACAAATCTGATAAATAGATAAAAAGAGCACGGGGTCACCCATTTGGCCCCGGTAGTCAAGTAGTCAAACCAAATACTCAAGCACGGGGTCATGCCTTACATTTGACATTCATCTGTAAATGAATCAGAGGGAGAGTGGCGTTGGATGATGTTAAATGTCAAACGTAAGGCCTGACCCCAAAGTGCTCATGAACGGAAGAGCAAAAGGGGCAGTTCTAACATTGCGGATAAAAGCTACTAATGTTGAGGGTGATCTCTTTTGCAAATTCGAAACATCGCGGCGCATGGCACTTAGATTGTAAGAACTCAAAATTACAAATTATTTTGGAGCAAGATCGAATTGAAATTAGACCGGAATCTGCTTCAGGATAGCGAATCCAGCTGGAAGTCGACCAGTGCCTGGAGCGCTCGTGGCTCATATAGTTCGCTTCGATTTGTACTTCGCCTTCGCCCTGACATTCATGCGCTATTGGAGGACTCAGGGCGAATTCAGATCAAGTCGACGTCATTTGAACAAGCGCAAGCCTTTTCTACCTATCTTCACGAAACAATCCACTGGTGGCAACATGTCGGAACCTCGATGGGCCTCGTACTTAGTTTGCTGCAGCCGGCTCATTCGCACCTCAATCGTAAACGTCTGGTAAAGGTCACCGAGATTCATGGCCCTATAAAGCCTCTCAAGCGCTTGGCGGAGATGTTGGCTGAGGACGATTTACCACAGGATGAGTCACTTAATTATGTACTAAATAATTGGCATGACATGGAATTTTTCCGGCAGCTGGTTATTGATCCAAAAAGGCGAACGAAGTCCGTGGTACAGGACGAATATTTCATCTCGGTTGGGCATGCCTATCAAATAGCACTCGGTGCAGCTAGTTGGCTCCTAGCATCCACTGTAGACCAAACTTTGGAAAGGCTACCTGATCCACGTCCATTAGAGGAAGTATTTGCAAGATTGAAGGCTGAGCGCCGCGAAGGATTTTATAAAGGTTCGCCTGTTCGAGTCGCGCCGCTTGGAGCACTTGAAATACTAGAAGGTCAGGCTCGCTTTTCTCAGATTCAATATCTATATGGGGGATCAGGTGGGACTTTGACATGGCTTGATTTCGAATCCTGCGCACTCCTTGATAGCGGATATATCGATGCTTTTATATGCTTTCTTAGCATACTTGAAATAGAGGAATGGCCAGCTACACCCGATCATTCACTTGTGGGTCTTTTCTTGGTAATTTGCGACCTTGCAATGAATCCAGCTGACGGGTTCCTCACTGAACTCAAAGCACCTGCATCACTAATAATGTCAACGGATCCAGGATGGCGCTTCGTCCGATTCTGCGAAGCCGTAAAAAGTGACAGCTCACTTCAGTCAGCTATAGAAAGTTACACGTCTGAAGAATATTGGGATGTTACTGATCGATTAAGCACTGCCCTCGCAACTCCTAGTCCACGACTCATAGCGGAAACAGTTTTAGAATGGAGTACATCTCATGAAGGATGGGGAAGTTTGTTGAAAGAGGATGCGACGTTTGAATTTAATAGAACCAACCTTCCAATTCGCATAATCATAGCCAAATTTCTCAGCTTTCAACGCGACAAATTGAAGACTCCTGAATTTTTTTGCTGGCCTGGGATATGCACTACTTCGCATCGAGGTCCCATAGACCTCGATCGTGCAATGCAGCTTTTTGACGAACATGCAGCGCTGTTTGTTGACAAACCTGACGGGGATGTTTATCCGCGAATTCTCCCTTGTCGTGACGAGCAAATAGTTCACGAGGTCTTCAATGATTTTTATCAGTGGGTTGCCTCATATGAGCTCACACGACAATGGATAACAGAGGATGGTGAATTTGAAATGGATTTTCTTTGGTTGACAAGCAAATTTTCTCGAGATGAGATTAAAGTCTGGGCTGCAAACGCATTCAAAGTGACCTATGGTATATCTCCTGATACTTTCAGAATTCTTGCCCCATCCGGTAATTAGTGCAAACGGGGTAAGTTCTAACATCAAAAGCGCGGGGTCAGGTATCGAATCATAGGTTTTTGACTTAATAGATTCCGCCAAGCGCGGCGTTGCTTTCACGCTGATCCTGCCACGGCAAACTACTGCTTGGCTAGTGCTGCAAACTGGCCACGCGAGCTACGACGACTTGCTGCACGCAGACTTGAAAACCTTCGAGCGACGAGCTGTCATCATTCTCGTCAAAACTGCCTCGAAAAATACATCCCTTATCATCGCAAATACATCGCAAATTCTAATGAAACATCTCGGTTAAACATGGTCGCACCTAAGTGTCGCTTTTGGTGGGCAACTGCAAAGCAGTTCAATCAGGTTTTGCGCGCCTCAAAGAAATCACGCTGGAACAATGACAACGCCGCCCGCTAACTCAGCGTCTACAAGAACAATTCGTGCACCTTTGTGTGTAATGCTTGTGAGGGCACGAGCCGCAACATGAATACGCCGGAGGTCAAGATCGCATCCTATTCTGCCCGTGGGTTGGGCAACGCACAGAAGCTGTTGACAGCTTCCGTTACGCTGGTCCAATCAACATTCAATCATCAGAATTGGATGAGCAAAGTAGGAGTATTTCATGAGCAGTTTTTCTTCTGTTCCCGGTGTAGAGCCACTAGCGAACGCTGAGCCGACAACGATCACCATACCTATAGTACCTATAGTACGCACCGGTCAAGCACATAATCAACTCACGCGCACCGAGTTTGGTCGACGCTACCGCGCCAGCTTTATCGATCCTGCATTTGGTGCGGAAGACCTCGCCATTGCCAGACTAGAAGAGATTGCTTGGCAGGCTTATCACGCGGGTCGCAAAGCACCGTTTACGCAACAAGCCGGGGTCGGATATGCCGACCCAGAATACCAACTATCTTGCGAATGGATCGCCACTAAACAGCGCATAGAGGCGGCGCAATCCAATTGGACCGAGGCGTCTAGTCCAAGCAAAGTATTATTAATTTGCGGCTCTGCCAGAAATGATGGCAGCTGCCCTGGTGAGATGTCCAAGAGTTTTCGTTTACTACAGATCGCTAAAGAAACGCTAGAGCATGCTGGCATCGTTCCCGACGTTCTTGATCTGAGTTTGATCACTTCTGAATATGGTCGCAACATTTTCCCCTGCAAAGGCTGCGCCTCCACCGCGATGCCTTTGTGCCATTGGCCTTGCAGCTGTTATCCCAATCATGCCTTAAATCAAACTAATGACCAGATGGCAGAAATTTATGAACGCTGGACTGCCGCACATGCGGTGATCATCGTCACGCCCGTGTATTGGTATCAAAGTCCGAGTCCCTTAAAACTGATGATAGACCGCTTGGTGTGCGCCGATGGCGGTAACCCCGACCCGACGGCAACGTCAGGCAAGAACGCTAGCAAGGCGAAAGAATTGGAACTGGCAGACTGGCCCTACCCGCAGCATTTAGCTGGGCGCGCCTATGGGTTGGTCGTGCATGGCGATGTGGCTGGTGTCGGTGAAGCCAAGCGCGCGCTATCGGATTGGCTAGATTGGATGGGCTTGATTAATGCTGGAAGCCTCGCCTCTTTAGGTCGCTATATCGGCTACTACGAATCGTATGCCAACAGCCACGAGGCACTCGATCAAGATCTGGCGGTACAGGAAGAAACCCGCAATGTGGCGCGAGCTGTCGCTAAGGCGGTAGTCGAATTACGTGCCGGACATTTGCAGAGCACACAGGCACATTTATCACGACCACGACCCAAGTAATTTAAACCAGTCGCAACCCATCAGCATCACAACAATGAGAAAAACATGGACATCCATCGTCACCACGTATCAGGCTTTTTTGCACAGCGCAAGGATGCCGAAGCCACCCTCGCCATCCTCGTAGCTAGAGGTCTGGCACGCGAACAATTGCAAATATTCGACACCAATCTACAACCAGCGCCACCGGCTGCATCAACCCCGCATCAAGCACCGACCGAAGTCGGTAGTGACGCCTCTTTGAAGGACATTTTGGTCGATGGTGCGATCGGCACCGCAGTTGGCACTGGTTTGGGCGCCTTGGCGCAAGTGGCGCTAGTGGCGGGCAGTGTGAGTTTATTTATTGCCAGCCCCTTAGTCGCGCCATTGGTCATGATGGGCTGGGGTGCCAGCTTAGGCGCTTTGATCGGTGCAGCAGCAGGGGCGATGAAACCAGAAGTTGGCACTACCGAAGAAAGTAAATCCGGCTGGCTCTCAACACTAATCGAAGACGCCATCGCCAATGGGCAATTTGTACTCGTCGCACAAACCAACACCGTGCAAGAAACCGCCATCGCACAGGAAGTCATACAAGCCTCGGTCGGTGACTACAAAGACGACAGCATTGCTTGAACCCACAAGAGCACGGGGTCACACAAGAGCACGGGGTCAGGCCTTACATTTGACATTCAACCACTAGCATCCAACATTTATCTGTAAATAAATCAGAGGGAGATTGCGATGGCGAGGCACTTTCGTATTACGTATGGCGTTTGCCGGTGCCTTGTACTATGTTATTGCTCGCGGTAATGCGAGCGAATACTTATGGTAATGCCACTAAAAATACCAATATGCACAAGAGCACGGGGTCAGGCCTTACATTTGACATTCAACCACTAGCATCCAACATTTATCTGTAAATAAATCAGAGGGAGATTGCGATGGCGAGGCACTTTCGTATTACGTATGGCGTTTGCCGGTGCCTTGTACTATGTTATTGCTCGCGGTAATGCGAGCGAATACTTATGGTAATGCCACTAAAAATACCAATATGAACTTTGCATCTATGCACGACTTATTTTGCTGTTAAACATTAATTGAACAATTCCTTCGTTCATTGGTCTATCCATATCTTATTAAGTTTTGCTTATTGATGCCTACCCCAAAGGATATGAACGTGAAAAAATATGTGTATAAACTTATTTGCTTCGCTGTTTTGAGTACGACATTAAACCAAGCTGCCGTTGGTCAATCTAAGGCCAAGCCGCACCAAGCTGCTAATTCTTGGAATGTAGAAGAGAAATCGATTGATGAGCTTTCTTTGGCGATGCAATTGGGCAGGCTAACTGCTACGCAACTTACCCAAATTTACTTGAGTCGTATAAAAACTCTTGACCAAGCTGGCCCTCAGCTTAATTCTGTTTTGATTGTTAATCCTGATGCTTTAGCAATTGCAAAGCAATTAGATGCTGAGCGTAAAGCAGGGAAGGTTCGTGGTCCTTTGCATGGCATTCCGGTTTTAATTAAAGACAATATTGATACGGGCGACAAAATGGCGACTACGGCTGGTTCGCTTGCCCTAATTCATAATTTTGCAAAACAAGATGCTGAAATTGTGAGACGCATGCGCGATGCCGGTGCCATTATTATTGGCAAAACCAATTTAAGTGAATGGGCGAATTTTCGCTCTTCTAATTCCACAAGTGGTTGGAGTGCCGTTGGTGGTTTAACTAAAAACCCTTATGTATTAAACCGCAATACGTGCGGTTCTAGTGCAGGTACAGGTACTGCCATTAGCGCTAACCTTGCCTCGGTTGGGGTGGGCACGGAAACTAATGGCTCTATCGTTTGCCCTGCAACTTTGGCTGGCTTGGTTGGTATTAAGCCTACTTTGGGTTTGGTTAGTCGTTCGGGAATTATTCCTTTGGCACATAGCCAAGACACAGCTGGGCCAATGACAAGAACGGTGAAAGATGCCGTTATTTTGCTTGATGCCATGATGGGTAAGGATGATAAAGACGCGATCACTCTGCAAGTGCCAGACAGTACAAACCGCAATTATTTGGCTGCCCTAAAAGTAGATGGTTTAAAGGGGAAACGCATAGGTATTGTGCGGGAGTTATTTGGTAATCATCCTAAAGTTACTGCTTTATTAGAAAGCACAATCGTGACGCTTAAAGCGCAAGGAGCAGAAGTAGTTGAGGATATTAAGTTACCACCACGTTCTGCCTATGGGGCTGCTTCAAGCACTGTTTTAAATTATGAATTTAAATCAGACATTGCTGCTTACTTGGCTAACGCACCTGCTGCTGTGCCGCACCGTAGTTTGGCAGATTTAATCGCCTTTAATAAAGCCCATGCAGACAAAGAAATGCCTTGGTTTGCACAAGAACGTTTTGAACAAGCACAAGCGACTGGCGAGCTCACCGATAAGGAATATATTGACGCTTTAGCCTTAGTTAAAAAGGTCACGCAAGAGGGCATAGATACAGTGATGGATAAACATAAACTAGATGCCTTATTCGCACCAACAGGCGGCCCTGCTTGGGTAACAGATTTAATTAATAATGGCGGCTCACTAATAAGCAGCTCTACCCATGCAGCAGTGGCGGGCTATCCGAATATTACGGTGCCTGCAGGGTTTATACATGAGCTACCGGTAGGTATTTCATTTTTTGGGCGCGCATTTAGTGAGGCGACTTTAATAGAAATTGCTTATGGGTTTGAGCAAGCAAGCAGAGTAAGAAAAGCGCCTAAATATTTACCAACTCATCCTTAGTTTTAATTTGTAAATTCGAGAATATTTGAGAAAAAAAGGGCTAGGTATTATGGAAGCCCTTTGAAAATGTCCACGTTCTATAAATCTCTTGCGAGGAATTTACTGATGGACATTGTAATGGATAGAGGAAACCTGAAAGCTTTGGCAAAAGAGCTTGCCAAGGATATTAAGACCGTAGCAAGCCGTTCGCTCCGGCACAGGTAATTATCTGGAAATGATAGGAACACGGGGTCATGAACACGGGGTCAGACCTTACATTTGACATCACTCTTTCGCCATCCTAGACTCTATCGTAATTAACCCGACGGGGGATTGAAATGGCGAGACCATTACGCGTAGAGTATGCAGGAGCTTTGTACCACTTCACAGCCCGCGGGAATGCCCGAGCGAATATTTATGCCAATGACGATGATCGACACCGGTTTTTATCGCTGTTGAAAATCGTGGTGGATCGCTATGATTGGTATTGCCACGCTTACTGTCTAATGGACAATCACTACCACCTTTTGATTGAAACAAACCGAGCCAGTTTGTCTGACGGTATGAAATTGCTCAATGGTTCTTATACCCAGTATGTCAATCGGCAGTATCAACGCGTTGGCCATGTTTTTTCGGAGCGATCTAAAGCGATCTTGGTGCAGAAAGAATCCTACCTGCTTGAATTGGCGCGCTACATTGCCTTAAACTCAGTGTCATTGTTCAGCTTTCTTGATTTGTATGTATCGGTCGTGGCGCTAATTTTGAGTGAGATGTGGTGATGTTGCATTGCAAGACTTGCCCCTATTTTTCGAATACTTTTAACAATATTTATGCGCATTGATTTGTGTATAATGAATGCGTATTCCACTGTGGGATTCTGCTATTCTGGAGTTAAATATGAAGCAAGTAAATTCACCAAAAAAAGCAACGAACATCAGCTTGCCCATGGATGTTTACCTTAGCGCAAAGGAATTAGGAATTAATATTTCACAAGTGTGCGAACAAAGTCTGCGTGAAACGATACGCGCTGAACAAGAGCGTGAATGGAATGAAAAAAATGCCGCATTTATCAAAGTCTATAATCAAAAAGTAGAAGAAGATGGCGTGGCATTAGCAGAGTGGCGGGGGTTTTAAATGGCACGCTTTGATGTGTATGGGAATATGGGCAAAAGCCAAAAGACGACGCCTTTTTTGATCGACGTACAAAGTAATGTGATCAGTGGATTGGCGACACGTATCGTTATCCCATTACGCAACTTGACCGCATTTAAGAACGTAGAAGCGCCCGCAGATTTGTTTCCTATCATTACGATCAATGGCAAAAAATATTTGCTAGACACTCCGCAGCTGGCCGCAATTCCATTGATAGAGTTGAAGGAAAAAGTTGATACCGCTGCAGCATTTCAAACAGAGATACTTGATGCCTTAGTCAGAGTTTTTGGTGCATATTAGCATGCACGGGGTCAAGTCTTGACATGCCACATTTATGATTTGATCACGGTGTGGAATTTGGCGTAATGTAGGTTGTCGGAGAGTAGGCGCCTTCATTACTTCCTCACTTTTTATTTTGTATACATTGGCGGTAACTCAATTTGTGAGTGAGATGTGATGATGTTCCATGACAAGAATTGACCCCACTTTTTTTCTTGGCAGTGCCTGAAGAACCAAATTTATCTCGGTGACGACGATTTTGTACTTACTATGCAATGCAAGCTCGATCCCGAACAATCACTCAAAAAATATCCCCAAAAAACAAAAACAAGCCCCGATCAAACCATTGGATTACTTTGTCAATTTGGAAAACACGAGAAATGAAAACATCGCACTGGCATACTTAAGTGGGCACTACACACTCTAGCAAGTAGGTACCCATTTTGGGGTAAGTTACGCAACGGTTAGTCGGGCAGTGAAACAGAAAGAACGTGGTGTTGATTGACTACTGAATGTCGATTGTAAGACCTGACCCAGTTTTTCCTTGACCCCGTTTTTCCTTCCTAAATCTTAAGTCCTAAGTATTAGTCTTCTTTTCGCTCACAGAATAAGAGAAATCCAAATCTCATTTCGACGCAAAAATGGTAAAGAAAATGGCGCGTTGTAGCGTGAGAAAATAGGCTCTCCCTCCATTTTTAATCCAGCCTCACCCACAGACTTTTTAAGCAAGCTTAATTTTTCTTCGTAGAGAGATTGAGACCAGGTTCCAGAATAGGTAATCACCGCATAGGTTTTTGCTGGCATCTCCCGTAATTTCACTTTCGGATTATTCGGCTCTGGTAAGGTATCCATCGTGAATTCTCTCGGCATCGCGAATTGAACCAAATAGCCGTCATCAGTTGCAGTCTGCGACACTGGTGCGGTCATTGCTATTTTTATTGGCACGGGTGTTTGCGAGACTGGTGCCGTCATCTCGATTTTTTTGCTCCCCTTATTTTTACCAAAGATATAACCACCTAAATATTCAAACGCGGTATTTCCAGCTTTCTCAGCTGGCCCGGGTACAATGACTTCGGCCACTAAATAGGCTTGGTACTTTCTAATTTCAAATTGTGGATAGCGTTTAACTACCTCAAAAGTAGGCTCTTCAATCGCAAATGCATTCATTGCAACACCCCAAAAAACTATTAAACCAACTAGTAAATTTTTCATTTGATCTCTCCTGATTTTTTCCATTTTAAGATAGTACTTGAATAGAAATTTATTTGTCAGACGCCCGACGCCAAAGTGCTAAGCGGACAATTTAAATACCTCTAAATGCAAACATCAGCGCTGCTATCGGTTTTACCTAAACACATGCGGGGTCACTTCTAACATCAATACATTCATCAACAACCTAGCTTAAGCTAAGCAAATGGCGAGACCTTTACGATTAGAATTTGCTGGAGTGGTATATCACGTAATCGCAATGCCGCAATAGTCGTAGCCTACTAATCAGGTGCCTACACGATGGTGGAAACGCGCACTATTTTGATGTGCATTACATGACGGTGGGCGGAGCGGCGGAAGGGGGATTTTCAAAGCGTGGGGGCAAGTCTTGACATAACACTTTAATGATCTAACCAAAGTGCTTGAACTCAAATCTAGGGTCAGGCCTACATTTGACATTCACCCGCCATCATTCTTTATTTATCAACCAATAAATCAACGGGAAAGCGAAATGGCGAAGTCTTTCGGAATGAATTTTCCAGAGCGTTGTAACGTGTCACAGCTCGAGGTAAGGCTCGGCCCCCATTCTGCTCATGACTTTCGTTACGTTCATTTTTTTGAATATTTTAGGACTTACGCAAAACAGACGTTTGTGGCGTTGCGGTCCCTTGCAGGGCGCGATAGCACAGGCATGTGCTATCTGTTTCGTGGGCAAGCGGCTTGCTGCTTGAATTCCCCACTACACCCTCGCCGTACAAGTAGCCTATCTTCGGCGACGCGCCCTCGATTCAAGCATTCGAGGGCAGGCTTTAGCTAGCGCTATTTTGCGTAAGTCCTCTATTTGAAAGGATCAGTCTGCCAAATTGAGAAGTTCCAGTCTTTCTTTTGCAAGAAGATATCTTGCGCGGACATCGTCAATTTGCTGTTGCGTTAATTTCTTACCATAGGTACGAAGCCCACCTTCGGTATCGTTATGATGAATTCCCATTGCAAGCTTAAGGTATTCCATAAGCAAAGGCTGAGCATCAAGATAGGATATGGAATTGAGAGCCCGAGAAATTTTGTTTGCCTCAGCCCATTCTCCTTTTAAAACATGCTCTTGCATCGTGATACTTGCTTTGGGGAAGATAGTACCTACACCTGTAATTCCACCGCATGCTCCAGCAAGTCCTGCATGCACAGTGACGGAGTCAACACCTGCCAAAATTTTTAGATCTTCGTTCTCTAACATCAGCGTTTCAATCGTCGAAACATCGAGAGTCGATATTTTAAGAGCAGCGACTTCAGGTAGCGCAGAAAGTCTTCTAAGCAGATCTGTTGACAGTGCATGATATCCGGCTGCATCAGGATTGTTATACGGCATAATTGTTATACCTACTCTTTTTGCAGTGGCTGCAGCAAGCGCATAGTAGGCATACATTTCTTCATCGGAAGGCGTTGCCTTGGTTTTTGGCGGCATGACCATGACGGTATCAACCCCAACCGCTGCAAGCCCTTCGATGATTGTCGCAAGCTCTTCTTTGGTTTCAGCTGCAGCGCCACTGATCAAAGGAACATCGGCTTCTTTAGCAACGTCAGATAGGGATTTCAGTAAAGCGAGACGCTGTTCGTGACTCAGATAACTATTTTCACCCAGAGTACCAGAAGCGACTAATCCACCAAATCTGCTTCCGCCCTTACCCTGAGCTTTTAAAACAGATACGGCTTGCTTTTTTGTTATATCAAAGTCAATTTCAAGGGCACCGGATTCTGACTCTTTGAGCCATGTAAACACGGCCGGCATAACCGTATATCGCCAATCTTTACTATTTGTTTCCATCATATTTCCTATTATCTAAAAACTTTATTGTATAAATTGCACAAAAAAATCATGAATTAAACCACCTTTGGCAAAGCTGGAGGCTTGTTGGCTTACGCCACCAAAGGGCTTAAGTTAACACTCAAAGCCTATTGGATCCCAAAAGTTGCTAAACATCGGTTGATCCCTGAGCGCATCATTTTTCTTTTGACTTCGGATAGTTTCAATAACCCTACTGTTGAAAAAAATACCTTCTGGCGCAAAACTTCTCTCCATTGATTTGTGCTGCCTAGCTCTGAAGTTTTTGCTATCGAGATCGCACTTTTATCTTGTATATCAGAACAAGCGCAGAACAAGCGCAGAACAACAGACACCCACTCATCATATTTCCTTTAACCAAGAAAGATAGGAAATTAAACCAACACAATCAGCATGTTGTAAGTATACCGTTAATATATTAACGCATTTAGCCGAAATATCCTACCCCAATCGCCTGATCGTAAGTGTAAGTTCAACCCAAAAAAAATTTGAAGACATCTAATCCAAAAAGCCATAAAAATAAAACAAGCATAAGCTTGCCATTTCTGCAAATCACAATCCAAGCTTAATTAAACTGATACTCTCTTTGGACGCAATTACTCAATCAATTCATTCAGAGCACGGGGTCACCCATTAGCCCCGGTAGTCAAGAAGTCGAACCAAATACTCGCAAATTACCGCGATTAAAATTTTTCCTTTAGCGCCATCACACATTCGTTTCAAAATGCTGTCGTGCCTTTTGCTTCAATGTGTGGCTGCGTGAATCGCACCAGTCAACCATGTGGTTCTAGCGAAAATGGTGTTGCTGTTTTCGCCCAAGTAGTGCCGCTATTCCAGAAGCATCTCAGTACCGCTTTGTGTCCAACGAAATACGAGGATCAAGTCCTGACATGACACATTAATGATTTGACCAAAGTGATTGCGTTAGGCGTAATCTAAGTTATAGAAGAGTAGGCACGAACTTTATGCATGCTTTTTCGATACTATCGTCATGAGTTAAATGTAAGATACGCGCAAGGTTTATTCAACGGGATATTCCTCTTGATAAATCGCCTCCACCTTTTTTAAGAAAGTATTTTTATGCGAGTCATGTATTCAATATTGGCGGGTATTAGCTTGAACATAGCAATGGCAGCAGGGGTTCACGCTGATCAATTGGATGACAAAATTCAAGCCGAAATGAAACGACAAAAAATTCCAGGGGTGAGTTTAGTCGTGGTGAAAGATGGAAGAATAGTGCGTGAAAAAGGCTATGGTTTAGCGAATGTGGAACACCAAGTTCGCGTCAAACCTGAAACGATATTTCAATCGGGTTCGGTCGGTAAGCAATTTACCGCCGCTTTGATTTTATTGTTGGAACAAGATGGCAAACTGTCTCTGAAAGATCCTGTCTCCAAATATCTTTCTAATACGCCGGAAGCGTGGAGGAACATTACGATCGAACATCTCTTGACGCATACCTCAGGTTTGGGTGATCCCTACCAAAAAATCGATTTCCGTAAAGATTATAGTGATCAACAATTGATCGACTTAGAAGCCACCATTCCTATGTTATTTCAACCGGGCGAACGTTGGTCGTATAGTAATATGGGCTATCACTTACTTGGTTTTATCTGCAATGAGGCGGGTGGGAAATTCTATGGTGATCAACTACGCGAACGCATTTTTCAACCTTTAGGCATGAGTACCCGCATCATTAATGAACGCGACATCATCATGCATCGCGCTGCTGGGTATGATCTGGTAAAAGGGGAATGGAAAAACCAAGAATGGGTCTCGCCAAAACTAAACACGACAGCCGATGGTAGCTTGTATTTAACGGCACGTGATTTAGCCAAATGGGACATTGCGCTCATGGGAAATTCACCTCTGAACGAAGCGCAAAAACGCGCTAGTTGGACGCCCGTAAAACTCAATGATGGTAAGACGCATCCCTACGGATACGGTTGGGAGATTGTGCAGGTGAATGGGCACAAAAAAATAGAGCATGGCGGCGCATGGCAGGGTTTCACCACGTCGATTGATCGTTACGTCGACGATAAACTGAGCGTTATCGTATTGACCAATCGCTCTGGCAGTAGTCCTCAAAAAATTGCCAACATCGTTGCCGCTGACTATGTGCCGGGCTTAAAAGTAGAACCACCAAAAGCGATAAAGGATCCAGAACCCGTTCTGACAAAACATCTTCAAACGATAGTCCAACAAATTAGCGACGGCAGCATACAAGCGGCAGTTTTTGATGAAAAAATGGCGGCATTCTTATTTCCAGATCTCATCAAAGAAGCAGGAGGAAAATTAAAAGCCTCAGGTAGTTTAGATCGACTCGAATTATTAAGCAGAGAAGTCGATGGTGAAATGAAACGCCTACGCTATCGGCTTGTTTTCAAAAAAGATAGGTACATTATGAATTTCAGAATCAATGCTGAAGGAAAAATCGCAGGAGCAGGATATCACTTAGAGTAGATCGATAGGAGTAGGCACGGGGACATGGCATTGTGGGCAAATGTAAAGCCCGACCTGTCGATCGTGTGCCCCGTCAATTGTGCCGACCTTGAACTTAGGGTTTGCTGTCTAAGAAGTAAATCTTATTGCGGCCTGTGGCTTTGGCTTGGTACATCGCTTGATCGGCTAATTTGATGATGTCGATGTCATTGTTTTGCAGGTGGCGCAGGAGGGCGACGCCGATGCTGGCGGTGCAGTGGTGTTGAATGCTGGTTTTTTTGTGCGCGTTTGGAATGCTGATTTGATAGGGCGCGGATAAGGATGCGAGTATTTTTTCTGCGATGCTGCAAGCTAGCTGTTCGGCTTGCGTTAGCTCGGCATCTAAGTCGCTGAGGATCACCACAAATTCATCACCACCGAAGCGCGCTACGGTATCGACTTCGCGTACGCAGAGGCTGATGCGTTGCGCTACTTCTTGCAGCAATAAATCGCCCGCGTTGTGACCATATTCATCATTGAGTGGTTTGAAATTATCGAGATCGATGAACAGCACGGCGGCAAAACGTTGATGACGTTTACAAGCGGCTTTGGTTTGTTCTAGCCTGTCGTTGAGTAGGCTACGATTAGGCAGGCCAGTGAGCGCATCATAGAAGGCCATACGTTCCACTTTTGATTCTATCCGTTTGCGTTCGATGGCGATGCTGGCAAGCTGTGCCGATTGTTCAATGATGTAGACATCCAAATCAGCGAGTGCATTTCTTTCTCGGTGGTAGATGGCGAAGGTTCCCAATATTTGGAAATCAGATGAGAGTATCGGTTGCGACCAACATGCGCCCAAACCTGCTTGTGCTGCTAGTTCGGCATACGGCACCCAGTAAGCATGGCTGGCGATATCGTCCACCACCACACGCTGACCTAAAAATGCAGCCGTTCCACATGAGCCAGCGCCCAAACCTATCGCTATGCCATTGATGGCTTGGTTGTAGAAGCTAGGTAAACTGGGGGCGACGCCATCCACCAGATGTTTGCCTTCTTTATCGAGCAATAAGATGCTACATAGGATGTCGGTATGCAGTTGCTCAACACCACGCACGATGGCTTCTAAAACGCTGGGTAAGGGGGTATTTTTGGATAGCAGTTCCAAGGTGGAGCTGCGAAATTTCTCGTATTTCTCCATTTGTTTGCGTTTGGTGATGTCGTGCGAAATACCTAAAATACCGATGAGCTTGCCGTCGGCATTGTGTAAAGGTGTTTTACTGGTTTCGACTAGCTCGCGGTGTCCGTCATTGGCAAAACTTATCCATTCTTCGTTGATGTTTAGGCCGCCTTTTTGCATGGCTAAGAGGTCGTTGGCGCGGAAGGAATCTGCGAGTTCTTTGCTGACAAAATCGTAGTCGGTACGACCAATGATGTCTTTTTCCAAAGCACCAAAAAATTGTTCGAAGCGCTCGTTACAAGCAAGATAAACACCATCGGCATCTTTCAGCCAAATCAATGCGGGCAGTGCTTGAAGTATGGCTCGCAGATTATCTTCTGTGAAATTCGCCAGCGAGAGCATTTGTTTGTTCATACATTTCCAGACTGAGTATCCTTGTCCATTTTGATGATGTATTTCAAGCGAACTAACTACAGAACTGCCTCTTTAAATTCACAATTTATCTCACGATTCTATTGAATTACTGAACGAAATTATTTAATTCGCATAGTTAAAGAATGAGGATTATCTCAATGAATACGTTCTATCTTAAACCTATAAGCCTTTAAAACACGTGAAGTATCGCAATAAACAGACACATTGAGAATGCTGGCGTTGGTGTGATTTCTGTTGCTATTGTCATGTTGGTGTAGAAATTTCTAGTGATGAAATTAAGAGCAAGGCCGAGGAACAAGTCTTGATATGACATACAGGCGGAGTGCATTTGAAGTGTGAAATATAATCTCCCCTGGTTGTATATTAGATACCTGCCAGCAACCATTCCAGTGCCGCAGGGAACCTGCGTGACCAATCGACTTCGCAATGTCGGCCCAGATCATCCTTTACCAACTTAAGATTTTCCGGTTTAAATCCCTGCTTGAGCAGCAAACTATTTAACTGTTCGATCTGATCGTAATTGCCATATTCCATCTGTCCAATATCAAAATAGACTTTGCTATTGCCACTATTTTTGTGTTTTTTGATGGCTTCGAATAACACATTTTTCCCGTCCATATCTTCAATGGCTAACGCTGGTGAAAATGCGGCGGTAAAACCAAAGGTGTCGCTGTGCTCCAGCGCGGCATAAATGGCCATTAACCCACCCAGGGAACTGCCCGCCAAACCGGTGGCAGCGGGTTGTGGATCGGTGCGGTAGTTGCTGTCGATAAACGGTTTCAGAGTGTCCTTAATTGCGCGAATGGTTAATTCACCTTGGCCTTTGCTAGCCTTGCCATCGCGGTCTTTAAAATCCCAGGGGTTGTATTCAGCCCAGCGTTGGGCGCTATTTGGCACCGCCACCACAATGATCTCGGCCAACGTTCCCTTGGTAGTTAGCTCTTCCAGTTGTTCATCAATACGCCATTCATCGCTGTGTGCTGAGTGGGCATCAAAAATATTTTGACCATCCAACATATATAAAACCGGGTAGGTTTTTTTGGCATTTAGTTGGTAAGACTTGGGCAGGTAAACGTGTATGTCACTGCTGCGGGCAAATTGTGGCAGAGTAAAATCTTTATGCTGTACTATGTTGCCGCTTAAACTCGGCGCGGCTTTTGTTAGGGGTTTGTCACCGGTCCAGAGCGGAATATGCACATTGATTTTGGCGGCGCCGCCTGTGTTTTGATGCAGATAAATGCACTGGCTTTTAGCCATTTCGTTGGCGGGCATCCATTGCCAGTTTTTGTTTTTTACCAAGGTGAAAAATACATTTTTTTCAGTGACTGGAATTGTGGCGCTTAGTGTCCCGTTTTCGGTTTTAAGTTCATACGCCTTTTCTCCATCCAGTGCCCACTCATTAAAACTGCCCACCACGTGAATCGGCTCGCTGGCAGTGTAATTGGCTGGTGGTATTACCTTGATCGTTAATGTGTCTGCTGCTAGGTTTTTGACTGCGCATCCACTTAGAGCCAAAAGAGTAGCTATTGCCAGGGTGATTTTGGTATTCATCATTTTTATTATTTTCCTTAATCGTTGTGTTTGCGATTGTGGTTGAGACTTACATAGGGCGATTATAAATGGGTTTTGTTGTTCGAAGACCGAAGAAAATTTGCCAACATGTCTTTTTTAGAGCGCAAGCGCGAGGTCAGTCCATACATTTGACATTCATCCACTAGCATCCTAGATGTATCTGTAAATAATTCAGAGGGAGAGTGAGATGGCGAGGCCGTTACGTTTCGCGTATTGAGTTTGCGGGTGTGTTGACCATGTTACTGCGAGCGATAATGCGCGAGTGAATGTTGATGGTAATGACGATGATCGCCAGCGCTTTTTATCTCTGCTAAAAACCGCAGTAGATCGCTTTGACTGGCATTGCCATGCCTACTGCCTGATGCCTAATGGACAATCACTATCATCTCTTGATTGAGACAAATCGCGCCAGTGTGTCTGACGGTATGAAATTGCTGAATGGCTCTTATACCCAATATGTCAATCGGCAGTATCAACGGGTAGGCCATGTTTTTCAGGGAGGATTTAAAGCGATCTTGGTGCAAAGAGCGATTGTGTGCCAACTCAATTTAAATTCGCCTTGAGGATTCGGTATGTATCGCATCGCTTTCTTATCCATCGATAGTTGAGGATAGCTCGATCATTGCGAGATCAAAGTGTCAGGATAATGCCACGCACACATTTGTGGTTTCTCATCATCTGTCAGACTTTATAGGTCAGCCAAAAAAGGCGGCACGCACGAGTTTTGCGTCAAACTCAGTTCGCCGCGATGCTGATAGCGGTCGGTGTCTGCGCTTGCGGCGTCGATGTGGTGTCTGACAGAGTGTCGATATGCCAATCATCGCCAAATAATTCTACAGGATGGGCGGTGCGATCCGAACCATTGCCACAAGCCAGTGCGTCGGCCGCACAATAACGATCACACCCCCAACATAAACGTTCGGGATGAGCGGGATGTAAAGGAAATTTCTTGATCAGATGCATGTCAGTACTCTGGCACTGAATTTCTGCTTTGACCATACGCGTAATCGATAGCCCTGCATTTTTTTGACGCAGGACAAGAAAATCACTATCACAGTGCTGCTTTCGCTTGCTTTCCACAAGAGGTATTCAACAATCGCCATTTCAGCTCTCTCAACGAGGCGCGCGTATGAAGACCAGCTTTTATCTCGATGATTTTCGTAGCCTATTGCGAGGCTTCGCGCCGTCTGCCAATAAGATCGGCTGGCGCGAACGATGGCGTGCTAGTTTGGGCGCACTGTGTGGCTTACTTTGCGCTAGTTGGTTCAGCTATTTACTATTCGGATGGAATGGTATCCCGCTACTGATTGCGCCGATGGGAGCAAGTGCGGTCTTGATTTTCAGTTTTCCTTCAAGCCCGTTGGCGCAACCCTGGCCCGTCATCGTCGGTAATAGCGTCTCTGCCTTAGTGGGTATCGCTTGTGCGCAATTGTTACATAGTCTGCCAGCGACAGCGACAGCGACAGCGGCACTGGCAGTGGGCTTGGCAATACTCGCTATGTTTATGCTGCGCAGCCTCCACCCTGCGGGAGGTGCTATCGCATTGCTCGCAGTGATGGGCGGTCCTTCCATCACCACGCTTTCGTGGCACTACGCACTTGCGCCTGTGGCGCTGCAATCGCTCAGTTTGGTCTTGTGCGCAGTGTTTTTTCACAGATTTCTGGGAACGCAATATCCGCAGCAAGCGACTAATGCGAACAACATGCATCGCACCGGTGATCCAGCAATTGGCAGCAGACTAGGCGTTGCCGATGCGGACCTTGATGCTGCCTTGGCGCGCCATGGTAAATTACTCGACATCAGTCGCGTCGATTTACGCGAGCTCATCACACTCAGCGAAATCCAAGTCCACCAACGTCATCATGGCCTCATACGCTGTCGCGATATCATGTCGCGTCACATCGTCACGGTCGAATTCGAAACCCCATTAGAACATTGCTGGCAATTGTTACGCACACATAAAATCGGTAGCCTACCAGTGCTCGATCAAGCCGATGCTGTGATCGGCGTGATCAGTCTCATCGATTTTCTCAAACATGCAGGGCTCGATGTTTACCACGATTTTGACCTGCGCTTGCGGCAAGTTCTAGATCAAGCACGCGACATCAGTGGCAGCTCCGCCCAAGTTGTCGGACACATTATGAGCGCGAACCCGATCACGGCATCGATGGACAGCAATATTCTTGAATTGGTGACGCTGTTCAGTGACCGCGGCTTGCATTCTATTCCCGTGGTCGACAATCGCCAGAAATTGTGCGGCATCGTCACCCAATCTGATCTCATCGCTGCGCTCTATAACATGCAAATGCAGCAAATGCAGCAAATGCAGCAAATGCAGCAACCGTAGCAAAAGCAGCAACCTTAGCAAAAGCAGGATATCGATACCGCTCCGACGCCTTGATCAACTTAGCGGTCTAACTCCATTTAAGTCACCGCACCACCCAGGCCGGAAGGTCGAGGGTCAAGTCTTGATATGACACATTAGTGATTTGATTACGGTGTTGAGTGTGGCGTAAAGTAAGTCGTAGATTGTAAGCACGATCATTGTTCCAGCTCTTTCTAATTTGTATGTATTGGCCGTGACGCTAATTTTGCGTGAGATATGGTGATGTTGCATAACAAGACTTGACCCTATTTTTTTGACCCTATTTTTTATGCACGTTAAACCGTCACGTTTTACGACTCAAACCACCTCAACTATCTAAGGACTTCGCGAATGAAGAAATTTTCTGTTGCCTTGCTTTTTTTGTTTCATCTCGCGGCGTTTCCCGCATTGGCCGCCGACGCTCCTGCAAGTGATGCGTCGATTAAGCGACTGATTGAAATTATCAACTCAAAGAAGATGTTGGACGGTGTCATGTCGCAAATGGATGCAATGATGAAGCCTTCTATGCAGCAAGCATTAGCGGGTCAAAAAATGACTGCGGAACAGGAGACTGTCTTGCTCGAGATGCAGAAAGAGCTCACCACATTATTGAAAAATGAGATGACATGGGAAACGCTTGAACCTATGTTCCTTGAGATTTACAAAAAGAGTTTTACTCAAAAAGAGATCGATGGCATGCTCAGTTTCTATCAATCGCCAGCAGGTCAAGCGGTGATCAAAAAGATGCCTTTGGTGATGCAAATGACCATGCAAATGATGGAGAACCGCATGGCAGTACTGATTCCGAAGTTAGAGAAAATTAGTGCTGAGAGTGTAGAGAAATTGAAAAAGGTCTCAGAGCAACCGAAAGGCTAAGAAGTCGCTCGACATGAAGCGACACCAAGTAGAATCGAATCATTTCATTAGACAGTCCGTGGTTAGTTCTAAATATAAAACTTTTTGAAGATCGAGCAAAGTGGAGGGTAGAGTCGAGACAGGACACATTTCGAAATGAACGGAATCAGTTTGTACCCGGATTTAACGTCTAGCTTCCGCTATTTTATAAGTCAACAAATATGAACACCAAACCATTCATCACACAAAAAATCTCAGGCGATTCCGCCATCGCCGCCTTGATGCAACAACGAAACAGCTATCCTCAATCTGGTGATTATCCCTTCTTGACCGGTGAAGCCGACGATGTCGAGCGACTTCAGGAAGCGGCGGAATATAACGAGCAAACAGTCGACGAGATTCTTCAGGAAGCAGCACAGTTTGATGTGGCGGCATGGTTGCAAGAACGGCGTGCCGAAGCCGAAGAATATGAATTCAACGAAGACGACACGCTAGGCGATTGGCCTGGCGACATTGCTGAGAAAGGCGCGATCTCACTGCATCGTGATATCTTGACGAGCGAGGTGAGGCCTGAGGTCTACTTAGGCTCAGCAAGAATAGCGCAGCCTTGGCATCTCCCTGCCGCCTTAAAGTTTGGTGGATGGAATGATTGCCCTGATCCGGTAGTGCACTGCGCGATGCATCAACACTGGCAAGAAGAATTCGGCGCAGAAATCGTCGGCGTCTCAGGCGACGTGATCGAGTGCATCGTCAAAAATCCCCCACGCGACAAAGAAACTGCAATCAAACTCGCATGGCAGCAATATTGGTATTGCACGGATATCGTCGATCAAGGCTGCGAAACCATCGCCAACCTCGCCGCGACGCTGTTGAATGCTGAGGTTTGGTATTTTTGGTGGGATTGAGGGTTTTTAGAGCGGTCTGAAATCTAGCTTAATCATACGCGACCATTTTGTTGAGGCAAGGAGGCAGTTCTAACTTCGCGATATTAGCGACGAACAGTTTCCATGTTCTTACTGTCCCCATTCTTTTGCACCCGACTTACACGCCGTACGCAAAACACCACATGTTCGACTTCATAGCGCATGACCAAACCAGATTTTGCTCCTTGTACTTGTCAGAAAGCCTATCGACTTTTTTTCACCAGTTTCATTGAGTTAAAGTCCAAATGTGCAATGCGACCATCTTGATCTCTGACGAGTTTTAATTGAAATCCATTTTCCAGTGCGATCAGTTCATCATTGGCGAGCAGCACGATTTCTGTCTTTGATAAATACTTCGCTGCTTCGATCATGAGTTTTCCGTTTTCCTGTGTGATGAACAGCGTTGGTGGTTTGTCGGTTGGTGACATTGGCGGTAATGGATACGCGCCCAACAATTGTTCCACTGTGCTTGGAGTCAGTGCGATGGGCTCGATTTCGCGGGTTTCGTACCCTGGCCAGTGATATTCTTTTGCAAGAGAACTGAGTATTTGGCGATAGATCAACGAGCCACCTTCGCCATTGCTCATCACCACCGCGCCGCGACCAAGGGCGGGGAAATAAGCGACAAAACATCGGTATCCTTCGTTACTGCCCCCATGCTGAAAATACTTGGCGTCTCCTGAATCGCCTACCATGGGGCCCAAACCAGACGATGCCTTTTGTTCGGTGAGCATCTCGGTGGCCATCTTTTGTGACAGTATCTTTGTTGATTTTCCAGACCTTGCCTCGGTGACTTCGATTGCCCACTTGGTCAAGTCGGTCGGTGTTGTCCACAGCCCTGCCGCCGCTAATTCGGGATAAGTATGCCAGCGGCCTGGAATTCGTTTGCCTTCGTCATCGTGTCCGGTAGCTGCGAGCGCTTGCTTGGCTTTGGATAGAGGTTGTTCATAGGCGCTATGTTGCATGCCGATAGGCCCAAGCACGAGTCTTTGCATCAGTGCGGGAAAGGTTTCGCCCGTGGTGTCGACCATCGCTAGTTGCATGATGGTTGTGCCGCCACCGGAGTATTTCCACGTTGACCCCGGTGTCATTTCAACCCGCACCGCTTTGGTGTTGGCAGGCGGTTTGCCATCCAGTATTTGTTGCACGTTCGGCAGCTTTGCGCCACTGACATAACCGGGGAACCCATGCACATTCAGTCCCGCTGAATGCGAAACCAATCGCCGTAATGTTACCGGCTCGGTTTTGGTGAATTCGTTGTCGGGTAATTGCCAAGTTTTGAGAAAAGTATTGACGGGTGCATCGAGCGAGAGCTTACCTTGCTGGACCAAGCTGAGCATCGCGGTGGCTGAGACGGGTTTGCTGATGGATGCGGCTTGAAACAAAGTATTGGGCGTGACGGCATCTTTGCTACCGGCTGTCTTGACACCAAAACCCTGTGCCCAAACGAGTTTGCCGTCATGAACTACAGCAATCGATACGCCAGGCACCTTATATTTTGCCATGCTGTCCGCTAGCGTGTGATATTTTACCGGCGCGCCTTTGATCACGACCGTCTGCGTTAGTGTGCTCGTGACACGCTTAATTTGTTCATCGACCGATCGGGCGCTAACGTTTGCTCCTGCGATCGTCAAGAGTAGGAGTGCTGCTGATTGTGAAAGTCGCGAAGCTTGCATAGTTTTGTTCTCCTGTTGTTGGAATTGACGAGAGTATCGCACAACTTTTTGGCAAGTAAGGAGATATGAATATGATGTGATTTGATGCGAACGGATAGGCTAGATCAAACATTGCCGAGAGGCGGGCGGTCTATTAAACCAACGCTAAGAAAAGATTCTGCATCGCAATGGGCACTATTACTCTTTAACAAAATTTAGTGCCCATTCACGCATGCGATGTCAAATTCAAGAACCATAACGTATCAACAGAGCCGCCAAGGCCGCCGTCATTGGCGCTTTTTGTTCTGAGGTGAGCCCGGCATTAAGCCATGCGCGTCCAGGTGTGTTGGCGAGCTCAATGGCGCCACGGTTACCGTTGCCATCATCGATTCTAAACCCGTAGATTTCGGGGATACGTGTGCGGTCAGGGTGGGGATTGCCGTACGAGTAAGCTCGAATGGCGTAAGGCGTTTGATTTATCACGAGCTGTCCTACAGGCGTATCCATTTCTGCCATTAAGTTCAGTGTCGCAGCGCCTTGCAGACTTTGCATTTCGCAATTCATGCTGCTTTTTTGGGAGACTCCGTCAATACCAAACAAACGCACCACGCTTCCTTCTGCGCGAATGTGGCAACGGACGTCCCAACGGGTTTGCGCATCGGTGAGGCTAAAGCGAAAATCGGTCTTACTACTGGTTTGAGAATACAAGCCGAGCTGAGAACTCGAACTGGAAGTACTGCCTTTTTTGATGCCAGTAATCGCGTAGTTGCCAATCTCGAAATAGCCATCCGCAAACAGATTATTGATTTTTTGGCGCTGTTTCACCATCAGTACGTGGCTGCCGTTGGCAATGTCTTGCGGCACGGTTTCCTGAACGCGAACCAAAGGCAGTTGCTGACAGGCGCTCAACCCTAAACTAGCGATAATGCTTAAGCTGGCGAGTCTGACGAAGCGAGAACGAGTGGGTGAGTGCGTTTTCATGGTGTGTCCTAGTGGGTGGATGTGTGCACAGCTGGATTGCTGAATCGATGTATGAGTAATGCGGTGAATGCAGTGTGAGCAAAAGCCTTCGACCAAGCACCAAACAATTCGCAAGTGTCATCGAAACAGAGACAAAGTACTGCAAAATAGCACCTCAAAATCAGCCAAAAAACATGTCAACCGAATCGCCAGTGAGCAAAATAGGGGGCGTAAGTCTTGAGATACTTTGGGCGGCAAACGGCAAACTGCAATGATGAAAATAGTGGCGATGCAAAGCTTCGTCCTCGGCTCTCTCAAAAATTGAAACCTCAGAAAGTCAGAGAAAGTCTGAGAGAGCCTGACAAATCACTGCACTTCATTCCCCAGTATGTGCAGAATGCAACCTCCTTTTTGCACACTATCGCTCTCCAACTTCAGCCAAGGCTTTCTCTTGTTAAGCTAACATCCTTTCATCATTGGGGAGACTGAACATGAAAAAATCTTTGTTAGCGTTGGCGTGCTTCGCCAGCTTTTGCCACACGGCCGTCCACGCACAAACTGCCGACTTTGATCCGCGTACGTGGAAAAAAGAGGTACATGGTAAGGCCACGCAAGTATTGGTATTGGGATCACCGCACTTGAGCGCCTATGGCGATAGGCTGAGCCGAGCGCATTTGTCCGGTTTGCTCGATCGATTGGCGCAATACAAGCCCGATATCATTACGATAGAAGCATTGTCTGGTGAACAGTGCGAGTTTGTGCGTGTCAATGCGGTTACGCATCCTGATGTGTATAAGGATTATTGCTGGGACCCCACGCCCGCGCAAAAAGCGATCGGCCTGGGCTTGCAAGAGGCGCTGGTAGAAATTCAAACAACACTACAGGCGTGGTCGCAACAGCCTGCGATGACGCCGAGCGCTGCACAACGGCGCCGACTAGTCGCGGTATTTTTGGCGGCAAATGATCGCGCTTCTGCCTTGGTACAGTGGTTGCGACTTGATGCGAATGACCGTAAGGCGGCTGACGGTATTGTGGACACTATGCTGAAATTCTTAAATCGTGAGACGCCAAAATACAATGAGAATTATGAGGTCGCCGCAGTGTTGGCAGCTAGGCTTGGGCTGGAACGGGTGTATGCAACTGATGATCATACCGCCGATGATATTACGGATAAAGCGGGTCCCAAATTTGGCGACGCCTTGCAAGATATGTGGAGCAAGATCAATATCCCAGAGAAAAAAGAAGCGCTGGCTTTGGAAGCCAAGTTGAATTCGTCAGAAGACGTGTTGAACTTGTATCGCTACTTTAATGATCCAGTGAAGTTGCGGGCATTTATTGGTGCGGACTTTGGGGGCGGGATCAAACACGCAACGCCTGAACTTTACGGACGGCAGTATGTCGCTTGGTGGGAAACACGTAACCTGCGTATGGTTGCGAATATTCGCAGTGCATTTGGCAATCAACCGGGGGCAAAAGTCTTGACGGTCGTTGGCTCTTCACATAAGCCTTACTTCGATGCGTATTTAGAGATGATGCACGAGGTGCAGCTGGTGGATGCTGCTAAGTTGCTTAAATAGCCTGCCATGCACGGAGACAAGCCAGATCGACCCGATCTGGCTTGCTGAATAAGGGCGCGTTCAAAAGCGCTAGTTTCGGTACAAACTACGTTTGCTGTGAAGAAATTTGGGTCAGTTCCAATTTGGCTCCGTGTTTGTCTGATGTTGGAATATTAGAATTGGGTCGTCGTTTTGAAAAATCCGATTGATTCAGAATACGAACAAAATTCTAGGAGGACTATCGTCGCAAGACCACGCAGTACATTTGCGCATTCGCTCGTTACATAAAGCCAAGGTCAAGCACGAGATTACGCGATTGTTGAGCCGGTACCATCGTGCAATTGCCGCAATATCTACCACCATCTTGCACGCATCGCAGGCCTTAAGTTTGATGGCATCATTGATAGTGCGTAGATCCTATAAATAATTGAGCGCTGCGGCAAGATAATGAAATCTAACAAGTGCGCTGAAGTTGGTTATACTTTGACCGACATGGATCGCCTTTTAGGCTTTCAGCAGGCAAAGATAAACCGACTTGCGCTCTGCGAAAGATGATGTTGCAGTCAAAAATTCCCCGTACTGATAGTTACAGCGGCGCTTAGTTTTAGTTTTTATTTGTAGCACTTATATGTAGCGCTGATATGTAGCGTTTGTTCGTAGCATGCAGCAGTAGTCATTCCGTATTTCAATCAATAGGCCTTAGGCTGCTAAATATTTCTTTGCTCAATGAATAGAAAGAAAATAGTGATGCGAACACAAATGAAAACGATTGTTCAAAGCGGTTTGCTGTGCACGTTCTCGCTGCTCCTGAGCGGATGCGGTGGTGAGAAAAATGCTGCAACGGGATCATCAACGGTCAACCACAATCCAGCACCCGTCAGCACCGATAGCGTGAGCTTTAGTGGTAAACGAGCGAATTACCAAATTCGGCGCGGAATTTCTGGTGCGACAGTCATTGATTTGATCGGTAACGAGGGTAGCAAAGACGTTAGCCAGGCGACCGCTTTGCAATTTGCGGATATGCGAATCAGCATGTCGATAGGTACCGATGCTAAGACCATTTCCGACTCGCAACTGAAATCTTTGATCGAGTTGTATATCGCTTTTTTTAATCGGGTACCCGACGCAGAAGGCATGTCTTACTGGATTAGCCAACTGCGAGGAGGCCTCAGTTTGGGGCAAATCGCGGAAAGTTTTTATAACGCCGGACTCGCCTTTCCTGATGTGACCGGATACACCGCAAGCATGAGCAATGCGGATTTTGTGAAGCTTGTTTATGCCAATGTCTTGGGTCGAACGGGTGCCACGACTCCGAATGCAGAAGAGGTCGGCTATTGGGCCGGCGAGCTCGATAGTGGGCGTCAGACCAAGATTGTGTTGATCTCGACCATGCTCACTTCCGCCCGCACTTTCGCCAATGACCCTGTCTATGGATGGGTGCCAGCTTTACTTGATAATAAGATTAGTGCCGGGCGTTATGTCGCGATTGAACAGGGCGTGACTTATCTGAACGCGAACGACAGCATTACCAAATCAGTTGCGATTGCTGCTGCAGTGACACCGACCGACGTCGGCAAAGCGAAGACCTTACTCGGTATCGGTGACACCCAATTTAATTTAACGCTGGCACCGACGCCCTTTCAGTCCATGCATGCACCGGAGGTATCCGATCCCCCAGTGTCAACCTTCACAATTCCCAATGTGATTGGCACTTACCGCGTCAAAAATGATCCAGATAATAACTGGTCGATAGGAACGATCAAACTTAAATCTGGTTCTACGGCGACCTTAGTGTGGACCAACCAAGCTGGTGTATCTTGGGACCTAACACCTGATTTCAACAAAAATGTTTTGATCACGGGCAGTACCAATCCGTATCGGGATTTCGCAAACGGTCAAAATTTCATTCTGGAATTTCAAAATGGAAAAGTCGTAGGTTTCAATTTCTTGGGCGTATCTTACATGCTAGATGGTGCCAATGGGATCAGCATTACTCCTTACCTGACTTCCTATTTTGTTGCCGGTGTGGACGCGACCACCGTACCAGCTGGATTCACTTATGGCTATAGTATGTATACCGCAATTTGGCCACTAATTGATAGACCGATACGCGGCTTTGGCGCGGGTCTGCCAGGCACTTGGCTGCAGCCAAACAACGATGATTTTTTCCAGCCTATGCTACCACCGGATAATTTTTTGCGAGCCGGTAATCCTAATGCGACAGATTACTATCGCGCATTGTTTCAAACCGTCGAAGGCAGTGGTGCGTATTGGACCGCCACACGCTTTCCTTCGGTGCAACCGAAATATCGTATCAATGGCACGCCAAATGGCTATATCGACGAATTGTCTGCTCCGGGTTGGGAATTCGGTCAAAACGCCATCGATGCGAGTACTGCAAAAAGAGGTGGACTTCCGATGGGTAGCAAAGGGGTGGCGCAGCTAAGTAATCGACTCTTGATGCCACCTGATGGCTTGACCTTCAAATTGGGTACCGCAGGTGAATTTTTTGGTATCGCTTGGATGGCTTTACCACTGACCCAAGCAAAAACGGGTGCCAATCCCGTCGGCGAGCAAAGCTGGACTTTTTTTGTCAACTCCACCAATTTCAAAGGCCCCGCGGCATTCTATTTGCCCGACGTCTGGGAAGTCTTGGCGAAGTCCTATCCCACCGTGCTGGGCCGTGGCCTTGATGTGCGACCAGGTAAGGTCGGCAACTTTGCCATGGAATGGGGCGCGATTACCTTTTACCAGAGTAAAGATAAAAACGGTGTTAGCTATGTCAAATTGCCGCGTATGTCATTTCCTATCGATGCCAACGGTAATAGTTATCTCGTCGCCGATTTCACTTTGTACTCGGGGGCAGCCTTGTTTAACCCGTTTAAGGATTGGATGAATAATGGCACGTCAATATCCGGCAAGTTCGTCGCCGATGGTGCTACCAAACCAAGTTTAAGTGCCGGGCCCATCTATATGCACTCGCAAGACAATCAAGTCATCATGACAAGCGAGGGCGGCCTTAAGGATTTGATCGTCCCTGGCATCATTAAGACACCTGGTGGTGGTAGCGCATGGACGTTTCAATTGAAAGGTAGCTCAGTGAACGGCGTGTATCCTGAATACTTCCAAAAAAATGGTGACGTAATGCGTCCGATTCCTGAGTCGCAGGTGCCAGAAGAAACCGGGCTCAAGGCGCTGAACTTTCCCTTCTACACAGCCGCAGACCAAAACGGTCTCGCTTATACATCCCCAGCCAGTTGGAACACACCCGCTGCGCAATCAGGGCCTTATACGGTAGTCCTCAATGATGGTTCAACTGCCACCTATTTCTGGTACCGATTTGTAGACCAACCTTCATTGCAAGGATTTGGCTGGAGCGAGGCAGAAAAAAGCCGCTTACAGGCGATCGTGGAAAAAATTCACACCAATTGGAAAAGCAATACAGAATTCATGGCAGCACAAACCATCGGTGATCTGGCGACTTTAGATAGTGCCCTTTTCGTCACACCGCCGAAAGGCATGGAAATTGGATATGTGCCAGTTGTGATCAAACAAACTAAGTAAAAAGCAAGCAAGCAAAAGGCACCACAGCAAGAGCATTTGTTGGTTGTTTGGGGTGTTTGGTGCGTGTGGCGCTAGAGTGCTTTGTTTGAAATAGGGAGCCGAAGTTGACGACAACATTATTACAAAACTTGAACCGCCACACCAATGTGCGCTCTAGCCCGTTTCGCAGGGCGCGTATCTTGCTCGTATTGGCGGCTTTAACGATGCTGGGTAGCTGCAGTACAGCTAGACTGGGCTATTCCAATGCAGACACCTTGGCATATTGGTGGCTAGATGGCTATGTGGATTTTCGATCCTCACAGAAAGCCAAGGTTAAACAGGATATTGCAAGATTGTTAAGCTGGCATCGCAGTACCCAGTTGCCGCAATATGTGCAAGCATTGACGCAGATACAGTCCACGCTTGTCGCTAATCCGGGATCAGTTGAGATTGAGGCTACATTCAAACAGGTCGAACAATTCTCGCAAGTGGTGTTACTGAGGGCATTGCCGGAATTGACGGATTTTGTGCTGACGATGGATGAGTCGCAAAAGGCCTATCTGGCGCGTAAATTTGAAAAGAACAATGAAGAGTTTCGCGATAAATACATGGACCTAGCGCCAGAGAAACAAGCCAAGGCGCGTTTTAAAAAGATTGTGAAGCAAGCCGATGAATGGCTAGGCAGCGTGAGCCGCGAGCAAGAGGCGATCATCGCGCGTTATCTTGATAAGCACCCGCCAAACTATGCACAATGGTTAGACGATGGTATCGCGCGTCAACGAGGCGTTTTGCAGCTGTTGACGCAAATCCAGACCGAGAAACCAAGCCGTGAGGTCGCGCAAACGATGGTACAGCGCATGATCTTGGCCGCTTTTGAACCTTCAGAACAGGCCGATCGACGTGCTCAATCGGATGCCTCGCGGGTCGCCATGCAACAATTGATTGGCGCTATCATCCGCATATCCACGCAGGAACAGAAAACGCATGCCCAGAACAAATTGCAGGATTGGATTGATGATTGCAAGTATTTTGTGGGGCGGAAGTAAGGTGTTTGATCACTCCCTTCTATGCGGGAGTGACAGTTGAACTTGTTGTGCTTCAGTGAACGGAAAATGCTCAGAAAAATAATCTGCCAATCACAATTGACGAAATTCTCACGTTAAGAAATTAAATAAAATGTCCGAAGACCTATCCATCCTTAGCCGCGCCGCCAAACCGCCAGACTTAACGCTCAGCTACGGCGACCACGCCGATCAAGTCGCTGATGTTCGTTATGGGAGCCAAGGCAGCGAACTGCCTTTGCTGATCTTAATCCACGGTGGTTTTTGGAAGCCAGAATACGACCGCGCTCATGCCGAAGCGATGTCATGTGCCTTGGCGGACGCTGGGTGGACGACCTTGACGTTGGAATATCGTCGCGTGTCGGGCGAGCCGGATCTGACCTTGGATGATGTAATGACTGCCTTGACCACTTTGCCAGCGCGGGCGGAACGTCATAATGCGCAAGTGATCTTGATCGGACATTCTGCGGGTGGGCATTTGGTGTTGTGGGCGGCCGCGCGATGTGCGCAGCGTGAATTGCCCCTTGCTTTACAAGGTGTGGTCGCTTTGGCTCCAGCGGCGGATTTGCAGATGGCGCATGCTTTGAATTTAGGCGAGGGCGCGGTGCAGCGTTTTATAGGGCAAGACCCCATGCATCGTGCGGATGTGAATCCTCTGTGTTTGCCTGCTCCGTCTACGCGGGTGACGATCATACAAGGCGATGACGATGAGATCGTGCCGCCAGCGGTCACTGCTTCATATTGTGTGGCTTTTCCTGCTACGTATTTGATTTCCTTGCCCGACTGTGGTCACTTTGCTTTGATCGATCCTGCAACGACGGCATGGGAAGTTGTATTGCGTGAGTTGCGATCTTTGCTGTAATTTGATCCCTAGGATGGGCACACTTTCTGTGCCCACGCGTGACCCTTCTAGCTTTAAGATCTATTCTTGACCACCACTGCTACGATATCCGGGGCGCGGTTCAACTCGCATACTCTCATTTGTTTTGAGGCGCTCACGAAAGCTAGTGATCTCGGCTTGCAAGGCGGGGATTAATTGATCTGCCGCTTTGTTGTAGCCTTCCGTACGTGCGGCGCGAGAGCGTTCGCTGAAGTTAGATAAATTGGCGCCGCCTTTCACTTGACTTGTGCCAGGCGCACGCATGAGTAACTTACGACTGGCGACATCAAACACAGAAATATCGAGCATGGTTTGGGTATCGTGCTCATTGCCGTGGACGATATAGGCACCAATCACTGTCCAATACAAAAAAGACAGTGAATTGCTATCCGTGAACTGAATTTGGTCGTAGGACACCATCGCCATCACATCAACATTAAACATGCGTGCGACTTGTTCCATGTTCACAAAGCCGCCAGCCGGCTGTAAGTATTGAGAGGGAATGATATCAAGCGAGCCGATGAAAGCTTGTCCAGCGAAAGCTGCTTTGATACGTTCCATCAGCTTTATTTTTTCCGTTTCAGGAAGTGTGCGTGCTTTTGGATCATTCGGTGCGAAGGCGATACCGACCCGTATTGGCGGTCTTAGATAGGTGATGCTTGGTGCAAGTTGTGGTGCTTGTGTCGCTTTGGGATACAGATAATCGACGATGCTGGCAGACTGTTTGGATTCGCGTGGCCCAGCCATACTTGCACATCCACCGAGAGAAAATACGGTGAAAAGCACGACGGTCAATCCGCTTAGAAACTTGAGGGCTTTCATATTGTCCTTGGCGTAGTGAGATGGATTGCGCAGCTTATCTTGAACTTACTTAGGTCGCTCTGTCTTTATCAAAAGTCTCATATTTTGCTACTTCGCGTAGCACCTCAACGCAATTTTCCAGGTGTGCATCGCACAGGTTTGCAAGTTGGCAGGGCCAGCCAGCTATAGAGTGTGCTAGTGATCGATGCAAAAATCTGGTGACAAATGTCATGTGAAGTCATGACAAACGCTACTACACGGTAAGTGTTCTGTCCTTCATGATGTCTCCATCGCTGCACGGATCGTGTGGCAGAACTTTGAGAGGGAGTCCACCATGTCATCATCTTCAATTTCTTCAAATGTGTCGATTTCATTGGATCAACAACTAGCCGAATTTCGTCAACGTCGTTTTTTAGCGATGCCTTTGGCTGGCATCTTGGTATGGTCTGTGCTGATTCTGACAGGCATGTTGTTTAATCCAAAAGCGCAAGTGTTGGCTGTATTCATTGGCACAGGCAGTATCGTTTATGTAGCAATGTTCTTGTCGAAATTGACGGGTGAACAATTGAAATTTGAGTCAAATAAAAAGCGCAATTTCTTCGATACGCTGTTTTTGTCTGCGGTGGCGATGAGCTTCTTATGTTACGCGCTGGCGATCCCTTATTTCTTGGAAAACTATCGCAGCTTACCGTTTGCCGTGGCTGTGTTAACGGGTTTGATGTGGTTGCCGCTCAGTATTTTGATCCAGCATTGGGTGGGTATTTTTCACGCGGTGGTTCGTACTGTTTTATGCACTTTGGCTTGGATCATGTATCCCGAACACAGCTTCGTACTGCAGCCAGTGATTGTGGTGGCGATGTATGTGCTCAGTATTGCCGCTTTGGAGTTGCGTTGGAAGCGACTGCAGACAGCAAAGGATTTGCCAGCGTCGTTTTCAGAGCAACTTGCCTATTAGTGTTTAGGAGCACCTGATATCTGCGGCAAAGCTTCACTGAGCTGCATTAACGCTCAGTGAACTTTGCTCTATTCGGTCCAGTGACCCAATCAGGCTTTTTTTCGCAATGTATTGATCTGTATATGAGGCCAACATGTGGTTTGCCCATTGGAGCCGACCATAAATTCAAAGAAGATGATTTGTTCATACTGCAGCTGCAAGACTTCGCTACCATCTTCTTCGATGACTGTCTCCAGCCACATGTTTAAACTCATTTCAGTCACGTCGGCAAATTTCTTAACGAAGGGAATATTCAAAATCCCGCCTTGTGGGCCGCCATCGTGTTTACTGGTCAATTGGATCAAAGTGTATTTGCTGATGTTTTGATCTTTGATCGCGTCACGCAAACGCAAATCTGGGCGTACTGAATACGGATAATGCGAGTCCGCGACGATGCGTTGGAAGTAGGTCAGATTGCTGTCTGGTTGGGTCACCGGCAATGATTTGTCAAATGCCCAAGGTGGCGCTGGTTCATCGAGATTGAGTGGAACCGCAGTGGAACCATCGGGTGGTGTCAACAAAGCAGATGCGCCCATACTCGGTGAGATAGCCAGCGGCGATGAAGCGAGATTCGGCGCATTGGCAACTTGTAGCGCTGGCCAAGAAGTGATAAATGGCTGACTCCAGCTATCGGTACCAGCGGGAAATGGTGGCTTGCCCACGACGTCTTGCGCGAAACTACCAGTCAACATAATGGAACTACCGTGTGGAATGCTGCCGCTACGCGCAATTGCGTAAGGCGGAACGTCGTTCGGGCCATTCGCTCCAGCGCCGATCGAGATCAGTGGATAGCCATTGTCTTCAATCACGGATTCCTCGGTTGCCGCATGGTTATACATTTGGTCAATCCATAAGTACATCCCCACTTCTTCGTGAATGCCGACACCATCACTGACGCGCTGTACGCTTTGTCTATATTCCACCGCGCCAGTGAATTGCTCATTGGTGCCACCACGATTGCGCACGCCACCGGCGACTGGGGAGAAAGTCAGTTCTTCGGTATAGTCTTCGCACAAAAAATGGAAGATACCGAAAATGGTTTCGGTATTGGTGCCCGGTGAAGGCATACAGGTGGTGTGTAAGCCCCAGTCTGTTTTATTGTTGTTCGGGTTGACATTGACCCACGTGCCTATCAGTTGTTCCAAGAGACCATAATCTGCCGGCTCATTTAAAACCGCGTCGGAATACTCTGGATACGGAGGGGTAGGGTTTTGCGGAATGGACATCGTTAAGTCTCCTTTAGAAAACATGACAGTTGAAGGTGTTGAACGGCATTAGCAAGGCTGTTGAAGCTGACTACTCAATCCCTCCTAAGGAGTGGCGCTTATTCTCGATAGAACCTAGGGGAATTGCTCAGTCTCATCAATCTCAGTCCGTCTCAATTTTTGATCACTGGGAAGGCTCATAAACAGGATTTGTGGTGAAACTGAAATTAACTTTTAGCAAGCATCGTGCCAACAGAACAGTCGACAGTGTTAACGCAGGGCAAAGAGTGGCATACGGGGGTAGATGCAGCTGGACAGCGGAGTGGTGAAAACCGCGCGGTGGAATCACGGTGCACTGAATTCGGAGGGCAACTATCGCGATTCGTGCAGTTTTACATGTCAAACCGCATGGTGCTCAACATGTAAATTCAGAACAGTGTGGATGTGCGAGCAAGGTAGATGCAGTGAGTTCGACTTGACCTTGAATTAGAACTTGCACCTTGAACTTTGAACCAATACAGCGCCTAAGCAGAACAAATCAGAACAAATGAAAATCGCTCTGCCGATTCCATTCGCGCGAATCTCATTCAGTGATTTTGCAGCATTCCCTGCACCGAAAACTGCTGCGTATTGTCTCTGGGATTATAGTTCTACGGATCCAAACACTTGATCCGCTTTGGCGGTGATCTGCTCTGTGTTCAGCATTTCTAGATGCATACGATATTCCTGCTCAACGATAGCTTTCAACGTCGGCGTTGTTGCAATTTGCTTGGCGCGTTCGTAGTTGTTGGCATTCATCATGACGCGCAATTGTTTATATTCCTGGCTTGCGTAAATGGCAGAAATTGTTGTTTGGGTGCTGACTTGTTGTCCGTCGTCGCCCACTGCAGAGGACGGATTGCTGGTCGACCACACTTGTACAAATCCGCCTAGACCGCCATTGCCGTGATCGCTGTCTTTGTTGGAAGATGAGGAACGCGAGGAAGACGATGAACTTGCCGGTGCTGAGCTTGCCGTAGCTTCGATCACGGCGGCTTGTTCTGACCAACTATGTGTGTCGACAGTACAAGCGCTGAATGTGCATACCGACATACAAACGATCAGCAATCGCAAGCTGTTGTGTAAAGTGGCTTTCATTTCGACTCCCTCGCAGACTGTGGTTTATTGCAAACGGCCAACCGCAACGACTCGGCAGCTATTCGTGCTATAAAAAACGGATGCGGACGATACTGTCCATGTATACCCCGCTATTTGACCTGTCTGCGTGTCTTTGTATAAGCGTAGGGTGCCAATGCCAGCGCCACTGCCTTCGCCGCGGGTATCATTGTAGATTTTACCGCCTGCGTCAGTTGCTTGATGGGATGAGCTCGATGAATCGGCTATTGAGATCTCATACTGTTCTGTGCCCGCAATGATCGGCGCGGTGTCGATACTTCTCTTGATCGCACTGGACATGGCGATCATCATGTGTCCGGTGGTATCTTTATTTGCGCAAGGTAGATAATTGACGGAAATCAGGTCACCGCGTTGAATGCCTTCAGGCGTCATGATGCGTTGAAAGTGGTTTTGCGCCAAGATGGCGGCGTGATACTGAGACGAACTAGGGCTGGTAGAGCCAAACCAATTCTTGTAACTGGTGTCGCTGATGTCATAAGCTGTTTTGATGACACGGGTGACGAAAGGAGAGCAAGTTGAACGATTTTGGTAAATGTTCGCGCCGTTGATCCCCGCCCAAGTAACAACGGTAGGATTACTGTCATAAACGTTGTTCGCTGCTTGTACAAAGGTGATCAATTGTTCTGCAAAATTGGCATGGGTGAGATAGTTATCGGCATGCGCTGCACCTGCGACGGCTGTGGACAATGTAAGCGCGATTACAGGGAATGCGATATGTTTTTTGAAAAAGGACTTCATTTTTTATTGCTCCTAAAAACGGTTAAGAAATTTTTTACGTAAGTGCTAGTCGATAATTACTCGGAAGGTGTTGCAATGCGAAAACTTGGCATTGAATCGATAGTTGAGTAATGCGCTTTTGTTTCACAGCGCGTAAAGAGATAGTACGAAAATCCTCAAAATGTTTCTGTGAGGAATTCCGCTAAAGAAATGTGAAAAATTACCAAAATGGTTTTTTTCGTAATGAAAAGGGATTTTTGAACGCCGCTTTTCTTACCCGATGTGAGGAAAATTGAAAAACGGACTATGTTGTGAGGCCAACGCGAGAGAGGTCTGTTAACACTAGTTGAGAGCCGTGTTAACAAAAATTGGATTGCAGAGAAGTGATCACCAAGAAGCAGGCAGGCGTCGTTTGATTTCAATCTGTCGTCGCGAACAGACTAGGTAACCACCGACGCTTAGGTCTTTGAGAATTTTACTTACCATCTCTCGCGAGCACCCGATCCGGTTCGCCATCTCTTGCTGGGTGAGGGGATTAATAATCATCATGCGCCTGTCGATAGGTTCGGCAAGTTCCGTCAATAATTCAGCAAGTCGGCCGTACACATCCAGCAGCGCCATCCCTTTGAAATTCTTAGTGACAACGCGTGTCCGTCGTATCAGTTTGGCCAACAGTGAGAAAACAAAATCCGGATGTGTTCTCAGAAAAAGTTTGAAATCGTCAATGTTGACGATCGCTAAGGAAACCGGTTCCAGAGCCATGACAGAAGCAGATCGATAGCCTTCCTCTAGAGCCATTTCACCGAAGTAGTCATTAGCCTTGATGTTCGCCACCACGACTTCGTTGCCGTCTTCATCAGATAAAAAAACTTTAACGCTTCCCGCGACGATGAAATAGACGCTATCTGAATCGTCGCCCTCACTGACGATGATCGCATTGCGCGAAAACTTGCGCATGGTCGCAATCGCTAATAATTCGTCGACACCTTTAGTCGTCAATCCGGGAATCGTGAAGGATGTCATCACAAGAGCGCTTATGAAGTAGGGGAGTTTTATTCTAGCATAAGCGTATTTTCACTTCACTTCATCATTGATGACATCGATGTGATACTCGGTAGAGGACTCCGCTGAGCCGAAAAAGTATGGATCAGTATCATCTGATCTTGCCATTTTTCGGGCCGTTAATCATGGTGGGCAGTAGCATCGATTCGACAATCTTGCCATCGGATAGCTGTCCGTGCCCATCGCTGCCCCAGCCATAAAGCTCGCCCTTGTGATTCATTGCAATGGCAAAATCATAGCCCGCGCCGACCGCGCTCCAGATGTGCGTTTTGTCGACTAATTGGGGTTTAGAGTGCGATAGACCGTCTGCCAAACCGAGTGCCTTGGTTGAATTTAAACCCCAAGACCACAGGCTACCGTCGCGCGCAATGGCAATCGTAAAGCCCGTACCAATTGCGACATCGATCCAGGTTTGTTGGTTAAGTTGTACTGCGTGTGATGGTTCAATTGCAGGCGTTTCTTTGAACTGATCGTCGTCACCATTCCCAAGCTCACCATAGCGATTTCGGCCATAGCCCCACATTTTGTGAGTTTCATCTAGGGCGATGACATGATTGGCGTTGTCACGACAAACCACTCTTTGCATTTTTGCTTGTGTCGGTACGCTGACCAAGGTGATAGTTGCAGGCCGCGGGCTTTGCTCATTTGGGCGAACAACGCTCCCCGAAAAATCTAATTTTGCACTAGGTTCACTACGCCACCAGCCGCCTTGTGCGTCGATCGCATTGAAATTGCCTTCGCTCACGCAAAAGTCGCGCCATTCGCTTGCAATACTCATCGTCTTTAGTTCAACCGTAAAAGCTGCGCGCTTACCTTGCGCATCCAAAGTACCATTGAAAAAATCGGCATCGCGCCATGCCCACAGTTGTCCGTTGTTATCGATACCAACGACAAGCCCCCAATGCTCTTCCACCTTACGCCAAAGTTTGGCGTTAAAGACTGGCTGGTAGACGCCAAACTGGGTCGTGAGATGATTTTCGACATCAGCAAAACCACGGCGCCACAATTTCGCATCTTGAGTAATCAAATAGGAGGCTGTGCTGCCCGTATGGACCGCCAGAACATGATCAGGGTTGCCTAAAGGAATAGCACCGGGCAGATCGCCATGATAGTCAGCACCAAGTTGACGCTCGCTATTATTTCCCCAACCGTAAACCTTATCTTCGTCACTCAAAAACACGATATGGTCGTTGGCGACGCTGAGTAGCCCGGGTCTGTGTGTAGCAACAAAGGCCGGTGCTTCGATGACTGCACTGGCGCTGACTGTAGCAATAAGCTTTGCCCTGGTACGACTCTTTTGCTGCAGAATGATGACGCCGATGATGCAAAAGAAAACGAGGATCAGAGTGATTTTGCGCATAGTAGGTCGTAGATTCGGCGGAGTTCTGTGGCGACGGCTTAGTGCTATTGGTGTTAATGTAGGGCGGCTGTCACGCGCGCCGCACCTTGGTCAGCGAGTACACGGCGTTTTGGTAATGCGAGGAGCACCCGCCCTAACTACTTTTTCGGGCTATTTAACGAGTGCCTTCCCGCGTACCACATGCAATTTTTTATAACTATCAATCAAACGCTGATGTCGATCTAAGCCTTCGAGTTTCATGCTGGTTGGTGTCAAACCATAGAAACGCACGCTGCCATCGACGGACCCTACTGCCGCATCCATACGCTCATTGCCAAACATGCGGCGGAAGTTGGTCTCGTAGTTTTCTAATCCCAAGTCTTCATCCAGGGTGACTTCGAGTACCACGTTGAGGGCTTGGTAAAACAAGCCGCGCTCGACCGTGTTGTCGTTGTATTGCAAGAAGGCTTGCGTCAGATCTTGCGCGTCTTCCAGTTGTTCTAAGGCGAGATAAACTAAGAGTTTTAGCTCGAGCACAGTGAGTTGTCCCCACACGGTGTTCTCGTCAAATTCGATGCCGATCAAGGTCGCGATGTCGCTGTAATCGTCTAGCTCGTTGTTCTCTAGGCGATCAATCAGCGCTTCTAAGGCGTCGTCGTCGAGTTGGTGCAAATTCAATATATCTTGGCGGAATAATAGAGCTTTGTTGGTGTTGTCCCAGACCAGATCTTCGACTGGATACACTTCCGAATAGCCGGGTACTAAGATGCGGCAAGCGGTCGCGCCGAGTTGGTCGTACACTGCTTGATACACTTCTTTACCCATCTCAGCGAGGATGCCGAAAAGCGTTGTGGCTTCGTCCGCATTTGAATTTTCGCCATGACCTGAGAAATCCCATTCGACAAATGCGTAATCAGATTTAGCGCTGAAAAAACGCCATGACACGACGCCGCTAGAATCGATAAAGTGTTCAACGAAGTTATTTGGCTCGGTGACGGCATTGCTGACAAAAGTCGGTCGCGGTAAATCGTTGAGGCCTTCAAAACTGCGGCCTTGTAGCAATTCGGTCAAGCTGCGTTCTAGTGCCACTTCCAAACTTGGATGCGCGCCGAAAGAGGCAAACACGCCACCAGTGCGTGGGTTCATCAAGGTCACGCACATTACTGGATATTGTCCGCCGAGTGAAGCATCTTTCACTAACACCGGAAAGCCTTGTTCTTCTAAGCCTCGTATGCCTGCCAAGATGCCAGGATATTTCGCCAACACGTCTTGCGGTACATCTGGCAAGGCGATCTCGCCTTCGAGAATTTCGCGTTTGACAGCGCGCTCAAAAATCTCTGACAAACATTGCACTTGCGCCTCGACCAGCGTATTGCCAGCACTCATGCCATTGCTTGCGAACAGGTTTTCCACCAGGTTGGATGGGAAGTACACAGTCTCGCCATCCGATTGGCGCACGAACGGCAGCGAACAGATACCGCGTTGTACATTGCCTGAGTTAGTATCGATCAAATGCGCGCCGCGTAATTCTTTATCGGCGTTGTAAATCTCTAGGCAGTATTCATCCAAAATTTCTTTTGGCAACGCATCTTTTTTGCCAGGTTTGAACCACTTTTCGTTCGGGTAGTGCACGAATTCTGCATGGGCGATATCTTCGCCCCAGAACGAACCTGCATAAAAGTGATTGTTGCTGAGGCGTTCGATGTATTCTCCCAAGGCTGAGGCCAGTGCGCTTTCTTTGGTCGCGCCTTTGCCATTGGTGAAGCACATAGGAGAATGCGCATCGCGAATATGCAGCGACCACACATTCGGGATGATATTGCGCCATGAGGCGATCTCAATTTTGATGCCAAGTCCTGCTAACAAACTCGACATATTCGCGATGGTTTGTTCTAAAGGCAGATCTTTCCCGAGAATATAAGTGGCAGCATCCGCGTTCGGATTTAACGTCAGCAATGCTTGCGCATCGGCATCGAGACTTTCGACTTCTTCAATCACAAATTGCGGACCTTCTTGCACCACTTTTTTTACAGTGCAGCGCTCAATCGAACGCAAAATACCTTCGCGGTCTTTAGCAGAAATATCGGCAGGCAATTCGACTTGAATTTTAAAAATTTGCGCGTAGCGATTCTCAGGATCAACGATATTATTTTGTGAGAGACGAATATTCTCGGTCGGAATATTCCGTGTATTGCAGTACAGCTTCACAAAGTAGGCGGCGCACAAAGCGGATGAAGCCAAAAAATAATCAAAAGGTCCCGGTGCAGAACCATCGCCCTTATAGCGGATAGGCTGATCAGCGATGACCGTGAAATCATCGAATTTGGCTTCAAGGCGAAGCTTATCGAGAAAGTTGACTTTAATTTCCATGAGAGTGTTCCAAAAAGGCGGCCAAAATAGCGTTGAAAGTGAATTACCCGCCATTATCCTAGATTACT
Source organism: Undibacterium sp. Ji22W (assembly GCF_049340305.1). Classification (NCBI taxonomy): domain Bacteria; kingdom Pseudomonadati; phylum Pseudomonadota; class Betaproteobacteria; order Burkholderiales; family Oxalobacteraceae; genus Undibacterium; species Undibacterium sp. Ji22W. The sequence continues at coordinate 1,228,260 of NZ_JBMPOU010000002.1, forward strand.
CCCTTGACCGCTCAATTTCGTCTCTGGATACCTGCGACTATCCTGCTGGACGTAGCTATCGCTATGCTGGATATCACACGACGGTATAGGTGTGTTGCCGTACAGACTACTAATGCTGCTATGCATAGACTTCGCAAATTGCGGCAATGTGGACTACTGCGCGATCTTCTTAACACTTCGGACTTCTGTAGAAATCCCTCTGCGTTGTCGCGACATCCTAAAAAAATGCTCAGCACGTAACATCAGCTTGGACATAAAAATGACAATAAAACTGCCCGGCGTCCTACAAAAAATGCGTTATGTGGCGAATTATGCTGTGAATGATTGGTTTAATCATCGTGATGCCAGCAAAGGAGCCGCGTTGGCGTTCTACACTTTGTTTTCGATGGCACCGATACTGGTGTTGGTGATCGCGGTGGCGGGAACATTTTTCGGCGAGCAGGAGGCGCAACACGAAATCGTGGCGCAACTCCGGCAATTGGTTGGCACACAGGGCGCTGAGGCTGTACAACTGATACTGGCGGGTGCCAGTGATCATGTGCAAGGCCTGCGCGCGACCATACTTGCGACAGTCTTACTGCTATTTGGTGCGACCAGTGTGTTTGCAGAATTAAAAGCGAGCCTTGATGAAATTTGGGAACTGCCAGCGTTGCGTGAATTTTCACTGTGGGATTTGCTGCGTACCCGCCTGCTATCGTTTGGCTTGATTTTGGTCTTGGCGTTCCTGATGATGGTTTCGCTCGTGCTTAGCGCGGCGCTTGCTGTACTGGAACGCTATTGGGGCGGGATCTGGAAAGACGCGGCGCCGCTGCTCTCTATTCTCGCTGGCGGAATCGGCTTTAGTGTCATCGCTACGCTGTTTGCCGTGATATACAAAATGTTGCCCCGGATGCGATTATCTTGGCACGATGTATTTATCGGTTCTTTGGGGACCGCTGCTCTATTTACTTTAGGCAAAATTTCGATAGGCCTGTATATCGGCAACGGCAGTATCGCCAATAGTTTTGGCGCAGCAGGCTCGATTGTGGCGCTGCTGTTGTGGGTCTATTATTCGGCGCAGATATTTTTCTTGGGTGCTGAATTTACCCGGCACTATGCGCTCCATTTTGGTAGTTTAAAAGACGCGCACGCAGCATCGACTTTGTCGAATGAGGTTAAGTAAGGCGTGGTCTAAATTGAACAACTGAGCTGAAGCACTGATGAAAGCATGAACGTCTGTTTTCATCAGTTATATCGGATCAATTGGAAGAAGCGATCGCCAATTTAGCGTGCGCCCTTATGATCTTTTTGACCGTCATTTTTGTGTCGGCCAGCGACTTCTTTTACTTCAGCCTTCTGCTTTTGCGTATTGACTTCCTCGGTTTTTGACGACTGACTGCTCATCTGCTTTGGATTTTTGTTTGTGGTTTCTTGTTTCATGGCGTTCTCCTGTAAGGCGATCGGTTAATTGGCGTAATGGTTTTTCATTCGTTGGCGCAACTGCTTCGCGCCAACTTGCAACACCATGCACCCATCAATGCCCGAACACGGTGCGTTAAGCAACATTGAGAACATAAAAAAGACGTCACTAAATTTGTCCGCTTACACGATGTGATATCTGTGATGAACCAGATTTATGGTTACCGAAGATAGAATGTTCTTACCATCTTCGGTGGGACTACTAGTCACCAGTATATAGCGGAGCAATTTTTTGCATTTCTCGAATTGCTGCCACTACGAGTTCTGGATTCGCAGTCTGTATCGCATGGTCGGAATCGGCGATGACGAGTTTCGCGTTCGGATATATTTTTCGAACAAAACTAATGGTTTGCGGATCATCGTTGACTACCCCAAAATCAACCGCGATCGCGCCCGCCGATTTGGGGACGTTGATCAGCCGTATCATGGGTTTGTTGTCGATGCTGGGTAGTGCGAGTACTTGTTCACCCGTAGCATAAATTTGATCGATTTCACTCTGCAATGTGCTGTTCAGAAAAAGGCTTTTCCCCGCGCGCGTCAACCACGGAAAGTCTTCAGGTTTTTTGATAATTTTCGGATATAAAGCGTCTACCAAAACAATTCCTTGTACTTCATCTGGATAGGTTTTGGCGAACAATTGCACGTATAAACCACCCATCGAATGACCAACTAAAATGTAGGGCGGTTTGAGATGACGTTGTTGCAGCATTTGATGTAATTCGGCCACGATAGTTTGGCCATCACGGGGGGCATTGGTTTTATCGCTTTTGCCATAGCCGGGGCGATTGTAGGCAAATACAGAGCTGTCCTGGCTGACTTCATTGAGAACTTTGTCCCATTTATTGATCGTCTCCCGCGCACCGTTTTCAAAGACAATCACCGCTTTGGATGCGGGTCGTACTAGCGTAAATGTTTCAAGTTGACGGCCCTGAAAAGTTTCTGTGACCGCACCTGCAAGTGGTGGAATTGACTGACATGCAGTCATCGAGATGGCAACGCCAAGCATACTAACCAAAAGTAGTTGGAATGTGCGCTTTTTAGTAAATTTGAAGGACGTTAGTTTCATATATGGTGACCAGCGCAAACATGATGTTGCTGCTGAATAAGAGTGAATGAAACGTCACCTTAGCTTTCATTATTGATTGACGTCTTCGGTATACGATAAAACGTTAATATTTTAGTTTAAACGGTAGGATGAGAAGGTTCGGTGGATTGAAGCTAAGGAGCAGTGTGAGGCTGATGGCGTTCATGCGCTCGACGCTCGGCTCATACGATCGAAAGAATCTTCAAGCTTTTCAGCGCTCTACACCATTTTCAAGCTTAACTCTTTTTTACTGGGTGAGTTGCTGTAGGAACATGACCGCAATTATTGATGGAAGACAGGCTCAATCAAACTATCTTCCATGCGTGTTTGTGGCGGCATACCTATGTTTGCGTACAGGATTACTGATAAAAACACCGGCCACAAACATGCTGATAACGTTCATTGCCACCGATGTCGATTTGTTCACCTGCGGTCATGCGTTTGCCTTGGGCATCGACACGGATATTCATGGTGGCCTTCTTGCCACAGGTGCAGATGTTCTTGAGCTCTTCTATGGTGTCAGCTAGTGTCATCAAATAGCCAGAGCCGCGGAAAGGTTCGCCCAAGAAGTCGCTGCGTAAGCCGTAGCAAATCACGGGAATACCTCTGACGTGCGCGAGTCGGTGCAATTGCTTGACTTGCTCAGGCGATAAAAACTGGGCTTCATCGACCAAAATGCAGTTGACGGGGGGCGCGTCAGCGAAAAAATCAAAGCCAGCACTAAAGGTTGCCGCTTCGCGTTGTGGACCAAGGCGCGAGGTGATTTTCCCCGTGCCATAACGATTGTCGATGGCGGCTGTGTATAGGCAGACACTTTGCCCTTGCTCTTCGTAGTTATGGGCGACTTGCAGTAGTGCGGTGGATTTACCGGCATTCATCGCCGAGTATCGAAAATATAATTTGGCCAATTCTGTATTCCTGTCGATATAAGATCTTGCCCGAGAGCTGGGTGGGCGTTATACCATTGCTGGTTTGTTCGCGGCAAGCCGGTCTCGCAAAAAAATCTGCTGGTCTGTTAAGTTGTTGTTTCGAATCTGGTCTGTAGATGAAGCGCCTGCGCTAATTTAGCCTTCGTCACTTGGCGCATTTGCCGGAGCACGGAACCACCCATCTTTAGGGACAATTTTCTCCCGCTCAGGATCGCACAAATAATGAGGCGACATAATTTGCACATTATATTCGTTAAAAACGTCTTGAATATGGGCATGGAGCTGGCTCATGAGTTCTGCACGCGGCATAGGATCTTCGGGTACGGCTTGGCAAATCAACAGATACTCGGATAAAAATCCGAGAGCGCCGTTCGAAATACCTTGGGTGCGGGCGTGCTGAGTACACTCGGCGTGCGGCGTGCTGCTTCGGTCAGCATCGCTTCGACCTACCGCCATGGTGTGTCATCGCCGATTGTGACTTTGGTATCGATCACAAAACCCGGACCTTCCACCGCGCGCGAGTAATTTTTTGTCACGTTGCCCAGCACGAAAGCATTCGGCAAGGTAATTTCCAAGCCCATGCCGTTTCGTAGGCGGGTGGTGAACATACCGAGGTCAGTGATGGTGCCTTCGTGCCCGCTGACATGGATGAATTCCCCTTTGCGATAAATGCGCGAGTAGGTGAGGATCAGTCCACTGGCGGCCTGCGCGATTAAGTTAGATGCGCTGAGCGAAATCATTACGCCGACCAAGACCCACACGCCCTTAAAGGCTTCGGTACCTGACCCGGGTAGATACGGATAGGCCATCGTCAATGCAAATAGCCAGACCGCGACTTTGGCATTCCGGCGGGTGGGTGCAACCACATCAACTCCTAACCAACCGACGTTGAGGCTGTCATTTTCGATGCGATCAAAAAAACCGTTAAGTATGCTTCTTTCAGAGGAGGCTTTGCCGCGACTGGGACGGTTTCGAGCGTTGGTAGCTCGCGCGCCAGACAAGCAGAAACGAGACCCAACAAGAAATCACTGAATGCGATGACACAAAACAGTTTCAAATACTTCTTGATAGAGATGGACCGCGAGAATGGGATTGTCGACATAAACAGTTTTGTTAACAGTAAGGAAAAATAGCTGGGACGGAGATAGTCGCCCAAGCTAAGGAGAATTAGTCTGCGCGTGCAATAGATGTGCCGAATTTCTCTGGATAGGGGTGGCAGGCGTGACTGGTGGATTCCCAATCTCGACCATAGAGAGAGTCTGTCTCCGAGAATAAAGACTTCATGTACCTTTGCTTTTTGCAACTCAATTGCATTCAGGGCATAATACTGCTTTCACTCGTTTGTCTACCCTATGAAAATCTCGCCAAAAGTCCCAGCACAAGTTGCCGCGGATCGGTCCAGTCAGGAGTTAGCTGAGCTTAAATTGCGACAGGCCGGGGTGAGGGTGACACATGCTCGTGTCGATGTGCTGAGTGTTTTGTTAAACAAGCAACGCGCCTTGTCGCACAATGAAATCCAAGACGCATTGCCAACAATGGATAGAGTGACCTTATATCGCGCCTTAGATTGTTTAGCAGATGCTAGCCTGGCGCATAAAATTACCGGTGATGACCGCGTGTTTCGGTTCAGTACCGGGAGTGAGATTCAATCTTCGGGAGACAGCGGCAATTCTCTGTTGCCACAGCAACATCAACATGGACACTTCCAATGTACCCGCTGTGCCAAAGTGTTTTGCCTGGAACAGCCGGATGCGGCGCACACTTTGCGTGATCAATTGCAGGCAACGTTGGCCTCAACTGCTCTGAAAGGTTTTCAGAGTCACGATATTGAGGTGACGATCAAGGGGTGGTGTGAGCGTTGTAATCGCGTTTAAGTCTATCCGTTTAGCTAATCTATTTTAAGAAATTTATATCATGGCATTAATTCCCACCACGATTTTGACCGGTTTTCTTGGCGCCGGAAAAACCACGTTATTAAACCGTATTTTGCAAGAACAACACGGCTACAAAATCGCAGTGATTGAAAACGAATTCGGTCAGGAAAATATTGATAACGAGATCTTGGTTCAGGACAGCAATGAACAGATTATCGAAATGAATAATGGCTGTATTTGCTGTACTGTGCGTGGCGATTTGATCATTGCCTTAAACACGCTCATGCAAAAGAAACTGGCCGGCGAATTTCACTTTGACCGCGTGATTATTGAAACGACCGGTTTAGCGAATCCTGGCCCGGTGGCGCAGACTTTTTTTGTGGATGAAGAAGTCGGTTTGCATTACATGCTCGATGCGGTGGTGACGGTAGTCGATGCCAAACATGCGATGGCGCAACTCGATGAACACGAAGAGGCGCAACGTCAGGTCGGGTTTGCCGACAAGATTTTATTGTCAAAAGCCGATCTGGTCAGCCCGGAAGATATCGCGCTCTTAAAAAAACGTCTGATCAAAATTAATCCGCGTGCGTCAATCGCCGCAGTCGATTTTGGCAAAGTAGCGATAGCAGAAGTCTTAGACCTGAAAGGCTTCAATCTCAATGCCAAATTAGAACTTGATCCAGATTTTCTGGCTGCGGAAAAGCATGCCCACGAACACGAGCACGAACATGGTGAATGTGATGAGCATTGCAATCACGAACAGCACGCGCATGTAAATCATCATCATGCGCATCACAGCGATGATATTGCTGCATTTGTGTATAAGACGACAAGGCCATTCAATACCGAAAAACTCGATTATTTTCTAGGCGGCTTGGTACAGGTGTATGGCCCACGCATGCTCCGTTATAAGGGAGTGTTGTATATGGAACACGCTGACCGCAAAGTCATTTTTCAGGGAGTGCACCAGATTATGGGCACCGACATAGGGGGAAAATGGGCTGAAAATGAAATCAAAGAGAGCAAAATGGTCTTTATTGGTAAAAATTTACCGAAAGAGATTTTTATTCAGGGTTTGGAGCAATGTTTGGTATAAACTAGCGCCCTATTGAATTGAATCACATAATATTCTTGTGACAATTGAATAGATTTGTATGCGGAACAAGCACGCTATATACTTGTCCTTGAGGGGAAGTGTGGACATGGCATTCCAATAAGAAGAGTGTTCAACTGCACTTGCGTATATTAACCTGTTGTATCGAAAGTAAGCGAAGTGGCAACTAAATCATCTAAATCAACTGCACCAGCTAGTGCACCTGCAGCTCTCCTCACCGAAGAAGAAATTGTGAAGATGGGTGAGAAGGACTATATGAATGACGCGCAATTGGCGTTTTTCAAAGCCCGTCTGCAACAACTTGAAAAAGATTTGTTGAAGAATGCCGACGAAACGACTGAGCATTTGCGTGAAACCGTCTTGGTTCCCGATCCAGCAGATCGCGCGACGATCGAAGAAGAACATTCTTTAGAACTGCGTACGCGTGATCGTGAACGTAAATTGTTGCGCAAAGTGCAGCAATCTATTGCCGCGATTGATGCGGGCGAATACGGTTGGTGCGAAGAAACTGGTGAGCCTATTGGCGTACCGCGTTTGATGGCTCGTCCAACAGCAACCTTGTCTTTAGAAGCACAGCAACGTCGTGAACTAAAGCAAAAGCTGTACGGAGACTAAGCAAGTTCGTCGGTCATCGTGGTAGAAAAATGCGCAGAGAAGTCTGCGCATTTTTTATGGCGATAGACTGCAACTTTGTTGCATTTGCGTGGTCAGAGTCATCTGTCATCTTGATTTCTATAGAACTCAACATAGATTCGTCACTTGAATCCTTGCTTAAGCTTTCAAATAAGTTATGCGGATAAGTTTCCAAGTGAGTTTCTAAGTGAGTTCCTATGTCGGTTTCCCAATAAGTAGGCAATAAGGTTTCTAATCAGTTATCCAGCCAGCATGTCAAATTTGTCGATCAAACATAGACGTCTAAAAGCCATAGTCCTTTTGTGGACTATGCTGATCGTCCTATTGTCGGCGCAATGGCTGGGATTTGCACACAGAATGTCGCACATCACCACGATTTCTGGTGAAGTCATGACCTTGGCATCCGATGGTGAAAATTACCTCGGCATACAAAAACTCAGCAACGCCAATGAATCGAGCATACATTCTTGTATTTTGTTTGATGCGGCCTGTATTGCCGATGGTCTGCAACACAGTTTTGCTTTAGTAGTTCCCGCCGTATTCATCGATCTGCCATCGATTCAAGTCAGTATCCTTCCTTGGTATGCCTCCCTTAGCGTCTATTTTTTAAGCCGCGCCCCGCCATTCTGAAAAACGCCGCAGCCAGACTCATGTCGCTGCCACTGTATCAATCCACGTCGCCGATGCGATGCTCTTTGCTATGTGTTTTTCAGGAATTATTATGTCTTTACAGCCTACTATATTAGCCGCGGCTATTTGCGCCGCATTTGCCCCAAGTGTTGCGTCTGCTCAATCTGTGGCACCCACCCAGTCCTCGACAACGACCGTGACGGTTTCAGCGAATCCTTTGGGAAAAGAAGAAAGCATGCAAATTCTTAGTCCGACAAAAATTCTGTCGGGATCCGAATTGCGCTCCAAAATTGGTAGCTCCTTAGGTGAAACTTTGGGCAGTGAACTTGGCGTTAGCGCTTCTGGTTTTGGTGCAGGTGCGTCGCGCCCCATCATTCGCGGATTAGAGGGGCCGCGCGTCAAAATTTTGCAAAACGGTATGACGGTAGCCGACGTTTCTGGTTTGTCGAATGATCATGCAGTAGCAAGTGAAACGGCGAGTTCCCAACAAATTGAAATTTTGCGCGGTCCCGCTGCCTTGTTGTACGGCAGTGGCGCGATTGGTGGTTTGGTGAATGTTGTCGACGGTCGCATTCCGCTCAGTTTAAGTAAGCAACTCAATGGTGAATTTGAAGTCAAATACGCAGGCGTGAACGCAGAAAAAGGCGGGTCATTTTTTCTCGACACTTCAGTCAATGATATTGCGCTACATTTAGATGGTAATAGCCGTAATACCAGTGACTACAAAATTCCCGGCAATGCAAATGTGCATGGCGACGGCGACATTAAGGGACGCTTGCCGAATAGTTTCACGCATGAACACAGTTTGGGTTTTGGTGCCAGTCTGATTCAATCCTGGGGGCATATTGGCGCTTCGGTGCAAAGCATGGCTGATCGTTATGGTATTCCCACAGCTGAGATGTCTTTCATCGATTTGGATCAAACTCGTTTTGATCTCGATGCGGCGGTTCAGCGGCCTTTCCTAGCTTTTGATGCTATGACTTTTAAACTAGGCTCGACGGATTATCAGCACACCGAAAAATTGCGTGATGGCACGCCAGCGACCAATTTCAAAAATCGCACTTTGGAAACTCGCACCGGCTTATCACATAGCAATTGGCATGGATGGGAAGGTAATCTCGGCGTACAAACTGAGAACTCGAACTTCTCCGCTTTAGCTGCCGCGACTGGACGTGCGGATACTGTGCCAAGCACACGTAGTGTATCGAACGCCCTGTTTTTAGTAGAACAAAAGTCGTTTGGTGCTGTGGCATTGAGCGCGGGTGCACGCATAGAAAATGTACAACGGCAACCAGAAGCCTCTTTCAACTTGCCCGAACGACGTTTTAATCTGCGTTCATTTTCGGTTGGTGGATTAATTCCAGTGATCGATGGCTATTCTATCGTTACGAGTTTATCGACCGCCGAAAGAGCGCCAACCACGGAAGAGTTGTATTCGAAGGGGCCGCACGAATCAACCCTGACGTTTGATATCGGTAATCAGCATTTACAAAGCGAGAAATCACGCAATCTCGAACTAAGCATGCAAAAAACGACCGGACTGATTCGTTGGAAGGTGAATGGCTTTATTAATCAGGTCGACAATTACGTGTTCGGTGAAATCGATGGCTTGCGAGTGAATGAAGAGGGCGAGCACGATGGTACTGGTGAATTCACCCAACGATACTGGAAGCAAGCGGCCGCGACCATCCGTGGTGGTGAAGCGGAAATTGCCTACAATCAAATCGGTGAAGGCATTTCTATCCGTGCTTTTGCAGATACTTCGCATGGCACTCTACAGCAGCGTGGTAATTTACCGTTGCAAGCCGCCAACCGTATTGGTCTTGATCTCGGGTATCGCAGCGGCGCTTGGCGTAATACGGTAAGCGTATTGCACGCACAAAAACAAGATCGACTGGCGAGTTCGGAAACGTTTGTGACACCGTCGTTTACTAAAGTAGACGTGAATATCACCTACACTCATCCGTATATGAACGCGCAATTAACTTGGTTTGCCCAAGTGAAAAACCTGCTAAATCAAGATATTCGCTTGGCGACCTCGGTATTGAAGGAAACTGTGCCACAACCTATGCGCGGTTTGATTTGTGGTGTCAGAGCGAATTTCTGATGGTATCAAGAGAAATTTTTGATATGAATCAAACGCAAAATAATGTGAAATAAATTTGCCCTGCTTGATCTTTGCTAAACTGATTTCGAGGCATTAGATCGATACTTAGTTGGTTAAATAGAACTAATTTAGTCGCAATTAAGATAATAATCCGCGAAGAACCACAAAAATACTTGATGGCGACTAGTTGCCGTCAAGTACTAATGCTAAAATTTTTAATTATGAGTCGGTATCTTTAGCATTGTTTATGAGCAAATTTATCAGATTTCCGTCTATACTTCTAACACGTAGTAAAATCTTTATTCCAAATATATTTGAGCAGTAGATTATTGTTTGACAAATTCAAATCTAAGTTAGGTTGCCGTGGGGATTTTTAAGCTTTTCGGAAAGAAACCAGATCGTGAAGAGCCTAGTAGCTCGGAAAAACCGGTTTCCAAGAAAACTCGAGTCAAGAAGCAAAACACCGTCATTGGACAGATCCAAGATGACGAGGCTTTGACGCATTCTTTGACCGAGAAAAAGCATATTGCGCGCGCCACCGAAAGAAAAATTGACGCGATAGAATTTGAGATGTCGCGTGATATGGGGCGACCAAAGTCCTTGTCCTCAAAAATGAACACCGATGGCCCATTGACTCGTACTGGGCCTAATCAATTTCATAGTGATTTCATCGCCACTGATTTTCAAAGTACGGTGGCATTAAATTTACCTACTACCGAATTATTGCTTGGCCATACCGAGATCAATCCGGCAACGATGGCGCAGACTGAATCGGTGCCCTTGTTGGAAGAAGCTGCAATTCTTTTTGCAACCAGTCAGGTCAAAGTCGCCGAGCACATGCTGCGAAGTGCGATTGATTTGGATAATTTAGGAAGCGCCGCAACCCTCGCTTGGTTTATGCTATTTGATCTTTATCAGATCGAAAAAAATCAATACGCATTTGAAAGTCTTTCCTTAGATTACGCTGGTAAATACGAAACATCTCCACCAGTCTGGCATAATTCAGAAACGAATATTGATGCGCCGGAGAGCAAAGACGAGAGCGCGATTCCTGGCTTGATCTTCCCCTCCAAGCTCGACGGCGACATCATTAAATTGCTGCAAAGACTGAATAATCTCAGTGATAGCAGTAAAGTCTTGAAACTGGATTTTGGTCGTGTGAAAACGGTTGACCCAGTGGGTTGTGGTTTGCTACTGCGCGCTATGCGTAACTTGAAAAAAACCAAGCATGATTTAGTCTTGGTCGCAGCGCAAAACCTGACAGAACAAATACGCTCGATACTCGAAGTTGGACGACGTGATGAAACCGAAGCACCGTGGTTATTATTGCTCGAAGTTTTGCAGTTACTGCAATTAAAAGAAGTTTTTGAAGAAGCCAGTATCGATTATTGCGTGACTTTTGAAGTATCACCACCGGCCTTTGAAGCACCGACCAGCAAAGTCACAACAGCAGTTGCAGAACCTATCGCGGCTGAAGAAAATACCGATCGTTTCATAATGCCAAGAACGATAGAAGGTAGCACCGATGCCTTGGTTAAACAAATTGCAGCCCACGCTAAAAACCACGATTTGGTGATACTTGATTGTTCACAATTAGAGCGGGTAGAGTTTGGTGCCTCCGCACAGTTATTGAACGGATTGGTGCCAATTTCAGGGACTAAAGCGAAGTCAATACAATTCCATGAAGTTAATTATTTGGTGATGCATTTATTTAATGCCATGGGCTTAAAAAATGTTGCCGCAATCTTCCCGCGTAAGCAATCTTAATCTCATCTCTGCGCCAGTCTTGCAATTGGCGAAAAACACCCCACTTTCTTTTTCTGAGCGCGTCTGCCTTACGCTGATCGCCGCTATCGCCTATGCTTTTGTATAGGCGGAAATTCAATGAGGACATTATGGAACAATTTCACGGCACCACGATTCTGACTGTACGCAGAGGCAATGTGGTGGCATTGGGTGGTGATGGTCAAGTCACTTTGGGCAATATCGTCATGAAGGGTACCGCACGTAAAGTGCGTAAGCTCTATCACAATAAAGTGTTGGCGGGATTTGCTGGCGGGACGGCTGATGCCTTTACCCTGATAGAGCGATTTGAATCCAAGTTGGAAAAACATCAAGGCCACCTAATGCGCGCCTCGGTCGAACTCGCTAAAGACTGGCGTACTGACCGTATGTTGCGTCGTTTAGAAGCGATGTTATTGGTCGCCGATAAAGAAACTACCTTGGTGATTACCGGAAACGGCGACGTGTTAGAACCAAACGACGGCATTGGTGCGATTGGCTCTGGCGGTACTTTTGCACAATCGGCGGCCATCGCGCTTTATCAAAATACTGATTTGTCGCCAGTAGATATTGTAAAAAAATCGCTAACGATCGCAGGCGAACTTTGTATTTACACCAATCTTTCACACACGATTGAAACTTTAGAATAATCCGCGCCTACGATATTGAGATCAAGATGATGAATATGACACCGCAGGAAATCGTTTCCGAATTAGATAAACATGTTGTCGGCCAACATATGGCCAAGCGTGCAGTGGCAATTGCATTGCGTAATCGTTGGCGCCGTCAGCAAGTGGCAGAGCCATTGCGCTATGAAATTACGCCGAAAAATATTTTGATGATAGGACCAACTGGTGTTGGCAAAACTGAAATCGCTCGTCGTCTTGCTAAATTGGCGGATGCGCCGTTTATTAAGATAGAAGCGACCAAATTTACTGAAGTTGGGTATGTCGGGCGTGACGTCGACACTATCATTCGTGATTTGGTTGATATCGGTATTAAGCAAACGCGTGAATCAGCAATGCGCAAAGTGCGCGCTCGCGCCGAAGACGCGGCCGAAGATAGAATTTTGGATGTCTTATTGCCGCCAGCCCGTGATTTTGGTATAGGCCATGATGCGAACGCAGATAGTTCGACAGCCGATAACACGACGCGTCAGACTTTCCGAAAACGCTTGCGCGAAGGCGGTCTGGACGATAAAGAAATTGAGATCGACGTGGCTGAAGCCGCGCCACAGATGGAAATCATGGCGCCGCCAGGCATGGAAGAAATGACCGACCAGATCAAAGCGATGTTTTCTGGGGTCGGTAGTGGTCGTAAGAAATCGCGCCGATTGAAAATCAAAGACGCTTTGAAACTGATGATCGAGGAAGAAGCGGCCAAATTGATCAACGAGGATGAGCTCAAGCAAGATGCGATCAAAAATGTCGAGCAAAACGGCATCGTTTTCTTGGACGAAATTGATAAGATCGCCTCTCGTTCGGAAGCGGGTGGTGCAGAAGTATCACGTGCAGGTGTTCAGCGTGATTTATTGCCATTGGTGGAGGGTACAACCGTAAATACCAAGTTTGGTATGATTAAAACGGATCATATTTTGTTTATCGCGTCGGGTGCCTTTCACTTCGCTAAGCCTTCGGATTTGATTCCCGAGTTGCAAGGCCGATTTCCGATTCGGGTGGAATTAGAATCTTTGTCAATCGCTGACTTTGAATGCATCTTAACTAGCACGGATGCCTGCTTAACGCGTCAATACGAAGCGTTGCTGGCAACCGAAGGCGTCAAGATAGAGTTTCTGCCAGAGGGCGTACAGCGCCTCGCAGGTATCGCCTATTCTGTGAATGAAACCACAGAAAACATTGGTGCCCGTCGACTGTACACAGTAATGGAAAAACTGCTTGAAGAAATCTCGTTTGACGCACATCAAAACAGTGGTAAAACGATCGTGATTGACGCAGCTTATGTAGAGCAACGCTTGCAAGCTTTGTCGGTGAATGAAGACTTGTCGCGTTACGTTTTGTAATGCTGAATGATTGAGAGCGGGAGCGCAGGGTGGCAAATAAGACTTTAGGCACACGTCAAAAACTGGTGTTTCGTCTTGACCCTGCGCAAGTGAAACCGCGTAACCCTGTCGCTGCATTGGCTAAGCGTGGTGGTGCTGGTAGCCATCAGAAAAACAGTGCAGCTTTGCGACAAGCGCAAAAACAAGCATTAAAAAAATTGGCAATTGACGGAGAAGGGGATTAAACTTCGTTCAGCTATTGCCCAATCGCAATGCTATCCTAAGGACCGGAGTCTGATATGCCAGGCTGTAGAAAACGTAAATGTTTGAATAAGTTTCGAAAACCGCTGCGCCGCCGCGATCTTCTTACACGGATGTTGGTTGATCTCGGGATGACCTATGCAGAGTCTTTTGGTGGTCTGAAAGCAATCGCTTTTCTGCGTGAGAAAAATGTACCCGAAATGGTCATCTCTCGGGTGATACGGAACGACTACCCCTTATATTGATTCAATTTTGGCATTCCGCGACAGTAAGCGCTCTATCATTTCTGATGTCGCTACATTGTCAAATAAAACCCCCGCAACCGCATCAGTAATTGGCATTTCCACCTTCAGTTCTTGTGCCAGAGCACGTACCGCTTGAGCACAGCGCACACCTTCCGCTACGTGTCCGAGTTCTTGGATAATCGTATCCAAAGATTTACCTTCGGCCAGTGCCAGACCTACCTTGCGGTTACGCGACAAATTGCCAGTACAGGTCAAAATCAGGTCACCAACGCCGGTTAGTCCCATTAAGGTTTCGAGTTTTCCACCCAGTGCGGTACAAAGTCGGCTGATTTCTGCCAAGCCGCGCGTCATTAGGGCGGCGCGCGCATTCAGGCCTAAACCTAAGCCATCCGCGACTCCGGTGGCAATTGCCAGAATGTTTTTGACTGCTCCGCCAACTTCTACGCCAATCACATCATCGCTAGAGTAAATCCGTAAACTGGCGCTATGCGCCGCGTCTACCACCAATTGACAGAGTGCAGGGGATTGGGAGGCAATAGTGAGTGCGCAGGGTAGGCCTTGAGCGACCTCTTGTGCAAACGAAGGACCAGATAAGGCGCCAGCGAGTACTTGCTCACCGAGTTCTTGTTTTACCACTTGATGCGGAAGTAAACGCGTGGACTCTTCAAAACCCTTGCATAGCCATACGACCTGGCGTAATGGATAGACCTTAGATTGTTGCAGAAGCGGGCGTAAACCAGAAACAGAGCTAGCAATGATTAATAAACCATCGTCGAGCGCATGGCGCATCGCCAAGTCGAAATCGGCAGTTGCGAGCAAGTTGTCTGGCAAGGAGAAACCGGGCAGGTAGTGCTGGTTTTCACGCACACTTTGGGCATTCGTCATCGCAGCTTGATTGCGCCCCCAAAGTACGACCTGATTTTTACTGGCGAGCGAGATGGCTAAAGCCGTGCCCCAGGCACCAGCACCGAGAACAGTAATTTTCATGATGAACCTGTAAAGTATCTAGCAAATAAGTGTTGCGCAAATCAGTAGCAAATCAGTAGCAAATGAGAGCAGTGATGGTGAAGGTCTGGCGCCTTACCGCTATAAACCCCATACCTCACTGGTGCGGACAAAGCCGGTTTGACCGTCGCGATGTTTGACTTTGACCCAAGAGCCAATTGCTGGTTCGGCCATTTCTAGTAAGACGTGTTTATCGGCACTGAAGATCATCGTCGCTGACTCGTCTGCCGCGGCACGAATTCTGGCGGAAGCGACTTTAACAATCAAAGTACGTCTGCTAATGAGGTCTTTGGCTTCTATCCAACTCAAATCGCCGTTCATATCGCGTACCCTGCACCAGGTGCCAGAGGTCAAAATAATTTCGACAGGCATGCCTGCAGGAGCCACGTATAACTTGATTCCGCGTACAGAGGGAGCGTCATACATGACGACGGGCGCAGCACCCACCGAGCGAAAATCTAAAGCGTGAGAAAGACCTGAGACTGAGCTTAATCCCAATAGAACAAGTGTAGAAAGCTTGGAGATAAGACGCATTACCAAATCCTGTAACCCTGGGAGGAAGTTCAAAAAGAAAAACCCATTATCCCTGTGCAGGATAATGGGTCGGAAATGCTATTAGTGTGTAGTTGCTGCTGCGTCTGCAGTGCCAGCTTCTGCTGCTAATTTAGCTTGTTCAGCCATGTTAGCCATACGTTGCTGGTAGAACGCTTCGAAGTTGATTTCTGTCAAATGAATCGGAGGGAAACCAGCGCGGGAAATCGCATCTGCTACGTTGGAACGCAGGTATGGATAGATGATATTTGGGCAACCGATGCCTAACAATGGATCCATTTGTTCTTGTGGAATATTGCGTGCTTCGAAAATACCAGCTTGTTTAGCTTCTACCAAGAAAGCAACTTTGTCTTTCACTTTTGCAGTCACTGTCACAGTCACTGTGGATTCAACGATGCCTTCAGCCAATGGCTCAGCAGCGACGTCTAAAGTCACTTCGATCGTCGGAGCTTCTTGTTCCAAGAAAATCGCTGGAGAATTTGGTTGTTCGAGCGATAAATCTTTCAGATAGACGCGTTGAATTTGGAAAATTGGCTGCAAATTTTGGTCGGACATGTGAGACTTTCTTAAAATTCTATAAATTAATCAGGAACAACTAGCTGCTTACATAAGGACGAATAGCCGATATTCAAGTCCTATTCTGCTTTGTTCCATCAGTACTGCGAATAATTCGTGCAAAAGATCTAAGCAAATGATCGATGCAAATGATCGATGCAAATAAATGATGCTGACAAACTAAGCAAACCAAGGCGACGAAACAGAATTAGCCTTCTATTGTAGCAAGCAGAGTCAAAAAACCGCAATCAAAGCCGCTTGTGCACTGCGTTTTATGTTGGATTTAATAGAGAATCTAGTTTGCCTGCACGATCTAATGCCGATAAATCATCAAAACCGCCCACATGTGTTTCTCCAATGTAAATTTGAGGAACCGTACGGCGTCCGGTTTTTTGCATCATCGCTTCACGAACCGCCGGATCAAGGTCGACCCTGACTTTTTCGATATCTGCCACGCCTTTGGATTTCAGCAGGCGCTCGGCCATTACGCAATATGGACAAACTGCTGTGCTATACATTACTACATGGGCAACCATGACAACTCCTTGCTAAATCGTACAAAATTTTACTTGACTGTAGGCAAGCCTTGCGACTGCCAAGCCGCAACACCGCCATCTAAACTAAATGTTTGCTCAAATCCAGCTTTATTTAATACCGCTACCGCGCTGCTGGAACGTACTCCGCTGGCGCAGACGGTAATCACGACATGGCTCTTGGATTTTTCGATTTCTTTCATTCTCGATTCCAGCTCTTTCAAGGGAATGTTCTTAGAGTTTGGCAGATGGCCGCTGGCGAATTCTTCAGCGCTGCGCACATCTAGCACCAAAGTTTTGCCTTGATTCATATACTGTGTCGCCTGCAATTGTGAGACTCGTGCGCCGCGTCTTTGCAGGCTAGGGAGTAATAAAGCACCGCCAGAAATGATGGCGATGGACAGCAGAAACAGATTGTCGCTAATGAAATTCACAGTTTTCCCGTGTTAAGAATGGTTATAAGTGGTTAAAGACAAGCGCCTCATTATAAAATAGATGGGGAAATTAGTTTCAAATTGTCTTAAATCTGAATTTAACCCAGATCAAAGGTAAATTTAGAATCGCAGTAAATCCCTTTCTGTTCCTCTCCAACCATAGTAAATAAGCAAATATCATGTATAAAATTGTATTGATGCGTCATGGCGAATCCACTTGGAATCTCGATAATCGTTTTACCGGCTGGACCGATGTAGATCTGACTGAAAAAGGCGTCGCCGAAGCGCGTCAAGCGGGACAATTACTGAAAGAAGCAGGTTTTACTTTTGATTTGGCGTATACCTCGGTATTGAAGCGCGCGATCCGCACCCTGTGGGGCACGCTGGATGAGATGGATTTGATGTGGTTGCCAGTACAGCATGATTGGCGTTTGAATGAGCGTCACTACGGCGCTTTGCAAGGTTTGAATAAGGCTGAAACCGCCGCTAAGTACGGTGACGAACAAGTTTTAGTATGGCGTCGCAGCTATGACACGCCGCCAAATCCTTTGGCTGAAGATGATGAGCGCACTTCGTTCAAAGATCCACGTTACGCTGGATTGAAGCGCGAACAGATTCCCTTAACAGAATGTTTGAAAGACACGGTAGCGCGCGTGGTACCAGCTTGGGATGACTCTATCGCACCCGCAATTCGCGCGGGTAAACGGATTATTGTTTCTGCCCACGGAAATAGTTTGCGCGCGTTGATCAAAATGCTTGATGGCATTAGCGATGATGATATCGTGAATTTGAATATTCCAAACGGCCAGCCATTGGTGTATGAATTAGATGCTGATCTGAAACCGATCAAGAGCTACTACCTTGGCGATCAGGCTGCCATTGCCGCAGCATTGGCGGCGGTGGCAAGTCAAGGGAAGTCGAAGTAAAGCAATGTTATTTGCTCCTTTGAATTCTCTTTTGTCGCAAGTGAAGCCAGTAGGCAAACCGACTTTATCGCATCAGATAAAAGCGGTTTGTTTGCTTTGCGCATTTAGCATGGTTAATCATTTGGCTTATGCGCAAACCAATCGCGTCAAGGAAAAAAGACAAGCGGAAGCCAGTCGCGTTGAGTTGCAACAAAAACTTAAAGCACTGAAAAAAGATATTAGTAAAACCGAATCCGCCAAAGAAAAAGCCAGCGATGCGCTAGAAGACTCAGAGCAGGCAATTTCAGAGGCGAATCGTTCGATTCGCGATTTGCAAATTGAACAGCAGCAAGCCAATGAAAAATTAAATCAATTGAGCGCCGAACAAGTCCGTTTGACGGCGCAGGTGGAACGACAGAAAAAACAATTATCCGACTTTTTGCGTCGTCAATATATGCATGGTGATAGTGACCGGATTAAATTGCTGCTGTCTGGCGATAATCCTAATCGCATCAATCGTGAAATGCATTACATGAGCTATGTGTCGCAGACACAAGCCAAAATGATTAAGGCGTTGCGTACGAGTCTTGATGAGATAGAAAAAAATAAGCAGGCGGCACAAGAAACCAAAGATGAGTTAGATGAAATTGCACAAGAAGAACGTGCTCATAAACAAGGCTTAGAAAAAGAAAAAAAACGTCATACTGCTTTGCTATCGCAGCTCGCGACTAAGTTGCACACGCAGAAAAAAGAAGCTGAAAACTTACAAAAAGATGAACAACGTCTGAGCAATTTGGTCACGCGTTTGAATAAATTAATGGAAGAACAAGCGAAGGCAGAACAGGCGCGTTTGGCTCTATTAGACAAACAACGTAAAGAAAAATTAGCGCAAGAAAAAGCCTTGCGCGAAAAGAACCAGGTTGCGACACAAGGGAAGAGTACTGGCAAGCCAGTGAAAGACGTTGAAGAGACCAAAGAATCTAAGGGTATGAGCATAGAACAAACGCCAGTAGCGGGCATGTTCGATGGCCAAGAATTTAATCGTTTGAAGGGCCAGTTGCGCTTACCTGTTAAAGGCGAGTTAATCGCTCGCTTTGGGACTAAGCGGGGTGATGGTCCGAGCTGGAAAGGATTGTTCATCAAAGCGAACGAAGGCGCTGAAGTCAAAGCGATCGCTGCTGGTAAGGTTGTGTTTGCTGAATGGCTGCGCGGCTTTGGAAATATGATCATTCTGGATCATGGTGGTCAATACTTAAGCCTTTATAGCAACGCGCAAGCAGTTTTAAAACATGCGGGTGATATCGTGAAAGCGGGTGATACGATCGCGAATGCGGGCAACAGCGGCGGTAATGAAGAAACGGGTCTATACTTTGAGATGCGCTATAAAGGGCAGGTGTTTGACCCTATGAGTTGGGTGCGTAAATAAGGCGTTTATCGTGTTAGCGTGAAGTACATGGCAGTTGGTTTGCATGCGTGTTTCATATTGGTGCAGTTAATTTGGGTACGGCGATCGCCGGTTTGGAATTATGGGTAGTAAATTAAAGAGTTTTGGCTTAATCAGTTTTGGAGTGGTCGCCGGCGTTGCCGCATCGCTGCAATATTCTGCTCTGGCGCAAAAAATGAATGCGATGCCTTTACCTTTGGAAAAACTCAGTGAGTTTTCCGAAGTGTTTGGCATGATTAAGTCGGAATATGTCGAGCCAGTAGAAGATGAAAAACTCTTGAACGAAGCCATTAACGGCATGGTGAATTCGCTTGATCCGCACTCTGCCTATTTGGATAAAAAATCCTTTAAAGAATTACGTGAAGGTACGGAAGGCAAGTTTATTGGCTTGGGCATAGAAGTTGGGATGGAAGATGGCTATGTCAAAGTGGTCTCACCGATTGAAGACTCGCCTGCTTCACGTGCCGGCATCCAGCCAAGCGATTTGATTACCCGTATTGATGGCGTGCCGATCAAGGGTTTAAGTATTGATGATGCCGTTAAAAAAATGCGCGGTGAACCGAATACCAAAATTACTTTGACGATCGCCCGTAAGACTGAAGATAAACCCATCGTTGTGACTTTGACGCGCGAATTGATCAAGCAATACAGCGTCAAAGGAAAACTCATCGAACCTGGCTACGCGTGGATCAGAATCTCACAATTTCAAGAACCGACCTTGGATGACATGGTGAAGAAAATCACCACCTTGTATGCACAAGATCCGGGTTTGAAAGGTTTGGTCCTCGATTTGCGCAATGACCCGGGCGGAGTATTACCCGGCGCGATTGGAGTCTCGGCAGCGTTTCTGCCAAAGGATGTGGCGGTGGTTTCGACCAATGGTCAGGTGGAAGATTCTAAGCGAACCTATTTTGCAAAAAAAGAATTTTATGCAGAGCGTGGTGTCGGTGATCCACTCGCGAAGTTGCCAGCCGCGATCAAAAATATTCCTATGGTGGTTTTGATTAATACAGGATCAGCGTCGGCTTCTGAAATCGTTGCCGGTGCATTGCAAGATTATCGTCGTGCGACCATTATCGGTACGCAAAGTTATGGTAAAGGGTCGGTACAGACCGTGCATCAGATTACCGATGATACGGCAATTAAATTAACGACGGCGCGCTATTACACCCCACTGGGTCGTGCGATTCAGGCCAAGGGTATACAGCCAGATTTGCGGGTAGAAGAAACGGCAAATGGTGATGGATTCAATGCCCTGCGTTCTCGCGAGGCGGATTTGGTGAAGCATCTGAGTAATGATAAAGATGCTGATAAAGACGCCGACAAAGATACCAATAAAGTCACTGAACCTGAATCCGCGATGGTCGATGAATTGGAAGAAGAAAAGCGTTTGATTGAATTGGCGAAGAAGAGTAAGCCGTTAGAATTTGGTAGCAAAGACGACTTCCAACTAAAGCAGGCTCTCAACCATTTAAAGGGCTTGCCAGTGAAAGTGACACCTTTAAAAACTGCAGGTGTAGAGCCACTGAACGCGACGTCGCCGGTGACAAAAAAGAAGGGCAATCCGAGTAAGAAATGAGTGCGGCGTGCATGCAGCATGCAGCATGCAAGTACAATCAATTTTTTCTATCCGGTAGTACGCTATGAACGACAATCAATTGCTGCGCTACTCGCGGCACATCTTGCTAGATCAGATAGGTATTGAAGGCCAGCAGAAAATTCTGGCCTCGCATGCTCTGATCATCGGAGCCGGCGGCCTTGGATCGCCTGCTGCTTTATATTTGGCCAGCGCTGGGATGGGCAAGATCACCATTGTCGATGACGACGAAGTCGACCTCACCAATTTGCAGCGCCAAATCTTGCATACGACTGAACGCGTCGGTAAGGATAAAGTCGAGTCCGCCAAAATCAGTCTGCAGCAAATTAATCCTGAAGTGGAAGTGGTCGCCCTCAAAGAAAGATTGCAAGGACAGCGCTTGCAAGAACTCGTGCGAAGTGCGAGTGTGGTATTGGATTGCAGCGACAATTTCAAAACACGCCATGCAGTGAATGCGGCTTGTGTAGAATTTTCTGTACCTTTGGTATCGGGTGCGGCGATTTCTTTTGATGGGCAACTTAGCGTATTCGATACGCGTCTGGATGATGCACCATGTTATGCCTGCCTATTTTCACCCGATCAGGATGTGGAGGATGTTGCTTGTTCGACGATGGGTGTATTTTCACCCTTGGTCGGGATCATCGGCACCATGCAAGCAGCCGAAGCACTGAAGCTGGTAATGAATCTGGGGCATTCCGTGAGTGGGCGTTTGCTTTTGCTCGACGCCATGCTGATGGAATGGACCAGCATCGGCGTGAGTAAAAATGGTGAGTGTGTCGTGTGTGGGACTAAGTAAGCGTAGCCAAAACAAGTTCCGCTTTCAGAACACCACGCAATGCATTACACACAAAGATCTCTTCGGCTTGTTGCAGGTCTTGTCGTGATAATGATTTTTCTGCCGCTCGCAACTGAGTATCTTCTAGTAACACGCTACGCATAATCCCCGGTAAGACGCCATCACTTAAGGGCGGCGTGTACCAGTTTCCCTTTATTTTGACAAACACATTACTGCGTCCACCTTCGGTGATCTTGCCTAAGGAATTGCAAAACAGACTGTCAAAGCCGCCCTGTTTTTCTGCTTCTTGCCAAGCCTTATCGTACAGTGCTCGATGGCTGCTTTTGTGTGCCAAAAATACAGGATGGGTGGTGCACACTTGCTGGCTTAGAAAGATACGCACGGGCTGTTCCAGCGGACGTAGTTCAGCATGTTGTATGATGAACTCACCGTTCGGTTTGAGCGACAATTTAAGTCTGTATTCTTTTCCGATGGTGAACTGTTGCTGATAATCCTGTAATCCCCGCAGGATACGGTCTCGCTCAAATTTGAATTCGAAGAAGGCCGCTGAGATTTGTAAGCGTGCCAGATGACGCTCGAGATAGCGAAAGCCACTTTCATGCTGAGCATGGATTGTTTCAAATAACTCGAAATTTGGCTGTAACCCCGTCAGAAATTTTGCTTTCAATTGGCATTCAGCAAACTCCTCATCGGCCTGACTATCATAGACGATGCCTGCCCCGACTCCCATGACGCCTACCCTGCAAGCATGCGCATCGGGCGCTTGCAGCGTGAGGGTACGAATTGGTACCGATAAGCAAAAGTCGGCAACCTGTTGCGCCGCTGCCGGTGGGTCAAACCACCCAATAGCACCGGTGTATATGCCGCGCTCTTCGGTTTCAATTTCACGAATGATTTCCATGGTCCTATGCTTGGGGGCGCCGGTAATGGAGCCGCACGGAAACAAGGCTGACATGATCGCATCCAAGCGCAACTCGCTGCGCAATTGTGCGGTAATAGTTGAGGTCATTTGCAATACGCTGGTAAAGCTTTGCACTTCAAATAGTGCTGGGACTTTGACCGAGCCGGTTTGTGCGATGCGACCTAAGTCATTGCGCAACAAGTCGACAATCATTAAATTTTCAGCGCGATTTTTGGGGTCGTGTCTGAGCTGGTCTGCGACGACTTGGTCGCGTGCAGCATCACCGCTGGCAGCAGCGGTTCCCTTCATAGGTTTCGCTAATAATTGTCCATCTCGATGGCGGATAAACAATTCTGGTGATAAAGACAAAATCGCACGACCATCTGGCAAATTGATAAAGGCTGCGAAAGGCACGGGTTGGCGCTTGCGTAAGGCTTGATACAAGGCGAGTGCGGTACCATACGTCGAGAAATGCAGGCGATAAGTATAGTTAACTTGATAGGTATCACCAGCAGCAATATAGGCGCGGATCTTATTGATCGCCTGCGTGAATTCAGCCTGATCCACATTCGGCCGAAGTTGACGTATGCCAGCAACTTCGCCCGCACATTCTTGTGCCAACCAGTCCGCTACTTGTTGTCTGCTCCACTGCTGGCATTCACGAAATATCAGTAATTGCGAGATGGACTGACTCGCTTCAGTTTGCTGATTTTTCTGACGTGACGTGATGGCGTGCAATTGCGCGCCGCTCTCGTAACTTAAAACTGCCACTACATAGTAACCGTCGGATAAAGCTTGCTCGGCCTGCTGCCACATTGCTGACCATGTCTCGTCTGAGTTGCAACTAAATGTGCTGATCAAATCGGAATAAAAACGTGATTGTGCGACTTCGCTCTGGGCATCGTCTAACAAGGCGAAGCAGCAAGGTGGGTGACTTGGAATAGATAAAGGAGGAGAGGAAACTGACACTATACTTATACCTGATTGGAATCTGGCTTAGTTTACCCTTAGATTGCCTTTCTTGCAGCAGCTTGCGGTTTTCAATGAGTCTATAAGTAGTACGGCGCCGATTCGTCTCAATTGATAAATTGTAAAAAAGCGTGAAATTTGATGTAAATCATTCTGAAATTGAAGCAAAGTTTGTAACCAAAAAGCGCCTGCCGCGTTAGTGGCAGTGAGACGCCAAAAACGTGCTATAACGTTGTAATAATCGCGCTATAATGCGCGGACAAAGCGGCTCAGCAATTGGTTTGACTGTAATGTACAAGCATGACAATGTCGTCATCCTTGCCTGCAAAAATTGCATTTGGGTTGTCCTTTTCATTCGCTCACTTATCTCATTTATATAAATATAGCCATGATAAAAAAATCTCCTATCGCCTTGGCGGCACTCCTCGTAGCCCTTGGTACTGCTTCGATCGCAACGATCCCTGCGGTTGCGCAGGCACAAACTGCAGATACTGCCGAAAAAGATAAAGCAAAATTAGAAGTGATTCGTAATGAATGGTCTAAACCATATACCGAAATTCAAAAACTGATCGGCGACAAACAATATGCACCAGCGCTTGAAAAGCTTGCAGCATTAGAAGCGTCTGAAAAGAAAACCGCCTACGAGATCTTTTTCATCAGCCGGACGAAAGCTGCTATCGCTTCAGGCATGGGCGACAACGTTTTACTAGCAAAATGTTTCGAAGAAATGATCGGCAGCGAGTTCTTACCTGCGGCAGATAAGTTACGCTTTATGGAAGCCATGGCGGGTACTTTTTATAACCTTAAGCAGTATGGCGATGCGCAGATTTGGACTAAGCGTTATCTGCAAGTTAATCCAGCGAACGTGGTGATGCAAGATTTGTTGGTGCAAAATTATTATCTGGCAGATGATTTTACGACCGCCTTAAAAGAAGTGAAAGCGCAAATCGCAGTCGATGAACAAGCAGGTCGCATACCAGATGAAAAGCGTTTGCGTTTGATGCACGGTGCGAGTATGAAATTGAAAGACATTAATACTTCGACTCAAGCTTTAGAATTATTGGTGAAATATCATCCGACCAAAGAATATTGGGCTGACCTGATGTACCGTCTGATCAGTAAGCCAGGCTTTACCGATCGTATGCGTATGGATTGGTATCGCTTGATGTTTGCGACTGAAAACCTCGAAGATGATACGCAGTATATGGAAATGGCCGAAACGGCCTTACTCGCTGGCTTGCCTTTAGAAGCAAAAAATGTTGTTGAAGCGGCTTATAAAGGTGGCTATTTCGGTAAAGGTAAGAATGTTGCCAAGCATAAGCCTTTGCAAGATAAGGCAAATAAACAGGCTGCTGACGATGCAAAAACCTTGGATGCCGGCGAAACTGCAGCGAAAGCCGCTAAAACTGGTTTGGGCATGGTGAATATGGGTTACAACTTCGTGACCTACGGACAATATGAACGCGGTATCGCTTTGATTGAAGCGGGTCTGGCAAAAGGCGGTTTGAAAAATCCAGAAGAAGCGAAGCTGCATTTAGGCATCGCGTATCACAAAGCCGGAAACAAAGCGAAAGCAGTTGAAGTATTGAAAACGGTTCAAGGTAATGATGGTGCGGTTGAATTGGCGCGCTATTGGACGTATATGAAGTAAGAATGATGAAAGCGATTTCATCGATGATGTAATCGCTTTCTGCGCAGTGACCAAGCAAATAAAAAAGCAGTAAAGATTTTGTCTTTACTGCTTTTTTCGTATTCTGAGCCGCTTAATCATTTTTGCGGTTGAGAGTAATTTTATTTGATCGGCAAAGCGGTCGTATTTTTGACTTCTTCCATCACGGCATAAGTATGTGTTTCGCGCACACCGCTTAATTGCAATAGGGATTTGCCGAGAAAATCGCGATAAGCATTCATATCTTTAACACGCGCTTTGACGAGGTAATCAAAGCCGCCAGCGACCATGTGGCATTCGAGCACTTCAGGAATTGCCTGCACTCCGCGCTTAAAGGCATCAAACACATCGGGTGTGGTGCGATCCAATACCACTTCGATGAACACTAGGAGAGCGACATCGAGTAAATGTGGATTAAGTTGGGCGGTATAGCCTAAAATGTAGTTTGATTCTTGCAGCTTGCGGACGCGTTCCAAGCATGCTGCCGGAGACAGGTTAACGCGCGTGGCAAGTTCTACATTACTGATACGGCCATCGTTTTGTAATTCGGCCAGAATTCTTTTACTGATTTTGTCTAGCATAAGAAGTTAGATATGTTTTAAGTGGTTATTAATAATATTTGGTGGAATTCTCTCACAAAATACAATATTTCGATATACCTTAGAATTTCCAGAATTAATCCTCGCGAATGATCTATACAATTAAATCATATTTGCTTTTATAAATAAATGATGAATCCTTCCATGAACCCACCTTCAAACGCAATCCCATTCCAGACTTTGCAGCAAGAATTGCTGGTCAATCCTACCGAGTTAAGAGTCAAAATCACCGAAGCTTACCGCCGCGATGAAGCTGAAGCCGTTGCTTGGCTGTTGGCAAATTTACAGGAAATACCTGCAGCAAAAAACAACACTCATGAACTCGCGAAGAAATTGGTTAGTTCTGTGCGACAACAACGCACCCGCGCTTCAGGCGTGGATGCCTTGATGCACGAATTTTCGTTGTCATCGGAAGAGGGTGTAGCGTTGATGTGTTTGGCAGAAGCTTTGTTGCGGATTCCCGATGCTGCGACCAAAGATCGCCTGATCGCCGACAAGATCAGCAAAGGGGATTGGCGTAAACATTTGGGTGAGTCGCCGTCGCTATTCGTGAATGCTGCAACTTGGGGTTTGCTGGTTACTGGTAAATTGGTCAGCACAAATAGTGATCAAGGTTTGGGTTCTGCGGTGACGCGTCTGATCGCGAAGGGTGGAGAACCTTTGATCCGTAAAGGTGTGGATTTGGCGATGCGGATGTTGGGCAACCAATTCGTCACGGGCCAAACGATTGATGAGGCGCTGAAAAACAGCCTGGACAATGAAGCGCGCGGCTATCGCTACTCTTACGATATGCTGGGTGAGGCTGCGTTGACCATGCACGATGCAGCGTTTTACTACAAAGCTTACGAAACAGCCATCCATGCGATTGGTAAAGCATCGAACGGGCGTGGTATCAAAGATGGACCGGGTATCTCGGTCAAACTGTCGGCGTTGCACCCACGCTACTCGCGCGCGCAACGTGCCCGCACGATGGACGAATTACTGCCACTTTTGAAAAAACTTTTGGTCTTGGCGAAGCAATACAACATCGGTCTCAACATCGATGCGGAAGAAGCCGATCGCTTGGAATTGTCTTTAGACCTAATGGAGGCACTGGCCTTCGATAAAGATTTAGAAGGCTTTGAAGGCATCGGGTTTGTAGTGCAGGCTTACCAAAAACGTTGCCCGTTTGTGATTGATTATCTGATCGATCTGGCGCGTCGTAGTGGTCGCAAATTTATGGTGCGCTTGGTCAAAGGTGCGTATTGGGATTCTGAAGTTAAACGTGCGCAAGTGGATGGCATGCCAGGCTTCCCAGTTTACACACGCAAAGTTTACACCGACGTGTCTTACTTGATGTGCGCGCAAAAATTGTTGGCCGTCACCGA
Source organism: Undibacterium sp. Ji22W (assembly GCF_049340305.1). Lineage (NCBI taxonomy): Bacteria > Pseudomonadati > Pseudomonadota > Betaproteobacteria > Burkholderiales > Oxalobacteraceae > Undibacterium > Undibacterium sp. Ji22W. The sequence continues at coordinate 1,255,702 of NZ_JBMPOU010000002.1, forward strand.
TGTGATCTACCCACAATTCGCAACACACAATGCCTTAACCTTGTCGACGATTTACAGCTGGGCGCAAGAAGCGAAAGTTACCGATTACGAATTCCAGTGTCTGCATGGTATGGGCGAAACTCTGTACGATCAAGTGGTGGGCGCGGACAAATTGAACAAGCCTTGCCGTATTTATGCACCAGTGGGGTCACATCAAACCTTATTGGCGTACTTGGTACGTCGCTTGTTAGAAAACGGTGCGAATTCTTCCTTTGTGAATCAAATCGTGGATGAAAAGATTTCGATTGATTCCTTGATTGAAGACCCGATTAGCATCGCCACTAAACTCGCAGGCAAGATGCATAGTGGCATCAATTTGCCTGCCAACTTGTTTGGTAAAGAACGTCAGAATTCTGCTGGTATGGATTTCAGCAATGAATTGCAATTGCAAAAAATCAGTGAACATTTCAGTGCATTCAGTCAGCAATCTTTGACAGCGACCCCGTTGTTAGCAGGCGAAGTATCGGCGACTTCTGCACGTCCTGTCCTGAATCCAGCGAATCATAGCGACGTGGTTGGTCAAGTGATCGAAGCTGATGCGAACGATGTGCAAACTGCTTTGGTCGCAGCACAAGCCTATGCGGCCGAATGGCAAAATCAAACGCCAGCAGCGCGTGCGGCCTGTTTGAGTAAAGCAGGCGATTTGTTAGAAGCACAGACGTTGGATTTCATGGCCTTGGCGATTCGTGAAGCGGGTAAATCCCTGCCTAACGCATTGGCTGAAGTGCGCGAAGCCGTTGACTTCTTACGCTACTACGCAGCGCAAGTTGAAAATCAACCGCAAACGCAGGCATTGGGCCCTGTGGTTTGTATCAGCCCATGGAATTTCCCACTCGCGATTTTCATCGGTGAAGTGAGTGCAGCTTTGGCAGCGGGTAATGTCGTGTTGGCAAAACCTGCGGAGCAAACTCCATTGATCGCGCATCGTGCGATTCAACTCATGCATGAAGCAGGTGTGCCGGTTGGTGCTTTGCAATTCTTGCCGGGGACGGGCGAAGTCGTAGGTGCGCAATTGGTGGCAGATAGTCGCGTCAAAGGTGTGATCTTTACGGGTTCAACCGAAGTCGCACAAATCATTAATCGCACGCTGGCCAAGCGTTCTGTCGCGGAAGGTATTGATATTCCTTTGATCGCAGAAACAGGCGGTCAAAATGCGATGATCGTCGATAGTAGTGCATTGCCTGAGCAAGTGGTCAATGATGTGTTGTCGTCGGCTTTTGACAGTGCAGGTCAACGTTGTTCTGCCTTGCGTGTATTGTGTCTGCAAGAGGATATCGCAGACAAAACTTTAGAAATGTTGCACGGTGCGATGCAAGAATTACGCGTCGGGATTCCAGATCGTCTGGCAACGGATATAGGTCCGGTGATCGATGCCGAAGCGCAGAAAAATCTGCAATTGCATATTGATGCCATGCGCACCAAGGCGAAATCATTCTACAGTTTAGATTTACCAGCAAGCTGCAAGAACGGTACCTTCGTCGCACCAACGGTGATCGAAATTAATTCTTTGTCTGAATTGACCAAAGAAGTGTTCGGTCCGGTATTGCACGTACTGCGTTATCAACGCGATCAATTGCCTGCTTTGATTGATGCGATTAATGCAACAGGCTTTGGTCTCACTCTCGGTGTGCATTCACGGATTGATGAAACGATAGAATTCATCACACAACGTGCGCATGTTGGTAACATTTATGTGAACCGCAATATCGTCGGTGCAGTAGTTGGTGTGCAGCCATTTGGTGGCGAAGGTAAATCCGGTACTGGTCCAAAAGCCGGTGGTCCTTTGTATTTGAAACGATTGCAACACAATCCGACTATGAGTTTCAGCGGGAATACTGTGTACGAAAAACAAGCGCCAGTCGCACTCGATGCACTGACCGTGTGGGCGAAAACCCATGGTCACACCGATGTCGCTTTGTTGGCTGAACAATACGCGCGTCTCAATCCTTACAAGATGACGATGCTGTTGCCAGGTCCAACCGGTGAGACAAACACCCTCGCATTTGCTTCCCGCGGCAGCGTGTTCTGCGCTGCAAGTGATGTGGCGACTTTGCTCAATCAAATCGCCGCGGTACTCGCAACGGGAAACACCGTCGTGTTGGAAGAAAAAATGAAGGCATTGTTGCCCGCTGATCTGCCAAAACTGGTGAGTGATGCGATCAGTGTTGGTTCTTCCGAGCACGTGCACTTCGCTTTGCTTGGGCGTGATATTGCAGCAAATTACAAAGTGGCGTTGGCACAGCAAACCGGCGCACTTGTTTGCATCGCAGAATGTGATGCCAAAACCGAATTGCCGTTATGGCGTTTGGTTGCGGAGAGAGCTTTGTGTGTGAACACGACTGCAGCAGGCGGCAATGCGAGTTTGATGAGTTTGCAAAGCTAATTAGTTTGAATCGTAAAAAAGCCGCAGCACCAAACTGGTCTGCGGCTTTTTTACGTTTAAGTAATATTTAGTTCAAATTTTTATTTCAATAGTAGTGGCGCCGGCAAAGCAGGTCGAGCTTGTTCAAACGCATAGCCCATTTTCAATAAACTTGCATCGCTCCATGCTCCAGCAAAGAATGACAAGCCTACCGGCAAACCTTTGACCAAACCCATAGGCACGGTCAAATGTGGGTAACCCGCGATTGCGGCCGGAGAACTGGCACTGCCCGAAATCACATCGCCTTTTTTGTAATTGATATCCCACGCCGGGCCTGTGGTTGGCGCAATCAGCGCATCCAGTTGATGTTGCTTGAGTGCTGCGTCAATTCCTTCCGGACCGGATAAGCGTTTCGCACGCTCACTGGCGTCGAGATAAGCCTTTTCGCTCAAGGGGCCTTTGGCTTGCGCCTGTTGCATGATTTCTTGACCAAAATGCGGCATGACTTGTTTTGCATTTTTCTTGTTAAACGCCATTACCTCGACCATGGTGCGATTATTCACCGTCATCGGGGTGTTAGCGAGATACGTGTTTAGATCAGATTTAAAGTCATACAGCAACACCGTGTATTCATCTTTGCCTGCCGCGTCCATATGCGGGATCTCGACTTTATCGATGATGATCGCACCTTGTGCTTTGAGAATCGCAACACTGCGATTAAACAGTGCAAGCGTTTCCTTATCATAGCCTTTGACTAGTTTGCTGACGATGCCGATGCGCTTGCCTTTGAGTGCTTGCGCATCTAGTCCTTGCGTGAAATCCGTCGTATGTTGATCTGCCGCTTGCGTGGCTGGGTCATTCACATCACTGCCCACAATCACATTCATCAATAGCGCCGCATCGCGTACCGTTAATGTCATCGGTCCTGCCGTATCTTGGCTATGCGAGAGTGGCACGATGCCGCTACGGCTGACCAAACCCAACGTGGGTTTCAAACCGACTAAACCATTCACCGCAGCCGGGCACACAATAGAACCATCGGTTTCGGTGCCGATGGCCGCCGGAATCAGGTGCGCTGCGACCGCTGCACCGGAGCCCGAGCTGGAGCCACAGGGGGACTTTTTGATGTTGTAGGGATTGCGCGTCTGCCCGCCAACGCTGCTCCAGCCGCTGCTGGATTTTGTTGAGCGAAAATTTGCCCATTCGCTCAAATTAGTCTTGCCTGCGAGTACCGCGCCGGCTGCACGTAACTTGGCGACAAGGAAGGCATCGCTGCTCGCGATATTATTCGCTAAAGCAAGTGAGCCAGCTGTCGTTGGCATGCCTTGAATCGCGATATTGTCTTTGACCATGATCGGCAAACCTTGCAAGATCAGTCGAGGATTTTTGTTTTTGTCGGCCTGCTCAGCATCTTGTTTTGCCTCTGCGCGCACTGCACTCACTGCTGCTATCTGTGGATTGAATTTGTCGCTGCGCGCTTGATACTGCTGGAGTATCTGTGTTGCTGTAGTTTTTCCGGCCTGCAAATCTAACTTTAACTGATGTAAGTCGTCTGCGCCCAGTGCGTTGACGGATGTGCCAAATGCGCCGCAGGCAAAGGCCATGCTGATCGCGAAACTGAATCGGTGTTGCTGTTGCATTATGTCCCCTTTATTGGTTTTCATTATTTGTCTTACTTATTGTTGGACGCATGTCGCCTGTTTTAGTTCATGAACGGAAGAACTTGTTTGCTCAATGCGACAGCAATAATGTATGCAAAGCATGCGAGAGCGATGAGGAAACTGAGATTCTGCGCAGCAACACTGTGTGCCCGTTTGAGCGCGAACGTTCCTGCAACGATATAGACGAACAGCACAATGATTTTTGCAGCTAACCATGGCTGTGCAAAGGGATTGATACTGGCGATCCAAGCCATGCTGATGGCGCTGACAAGTAATAGCGTGTCAATACTGTGCGGCAGAATCTTGACCCACTTTTTTTGTAGGATGACAGGGTTTTGTTTGCGCCAATAGAAGCGCAGGATGAATAGGATAATGCTTAACGCAATACAAGTCAGATGTAGGTGTTTCAGAATGATGTACATAACGTTTTTCTAGTGTGATTTTTGTTAGAAGATTTTTTTTGCTATCTGGCGCTATAACATCGGCAGTGCTTCCAATCGCCCGGCACTGATACCCCAAACGCCACCACTGACCAGAATTTCATCTTGCGCGTTCATCTCCACAGTCAGACAGCTTGGACGATGGCGAAATCTGCCTTGATGAATGGTGATGACCTGGTTAGCTTGTACCAAACCATGCTCATACAAATAAACCGCCGCTGGCCCTGCAGCACTGCCAGTGGCGATATCTTCGACCTTTCCCGCATTATCCCAAGTGCGAATTTCACGTCCCTGTACATCGAATATAAAGACAAATTTCGCCCCTAATCTGGCGAGTTCTTGCTCTAAATCGTCACCACAAAATTGCACCTTGTCAATTGCATTACTGTGTATTGGCAAGATCAGATAATCTAAGCCCGTGGAAATGACCTGCGCTGGCAAGTCGGGGATGAGGTCGGCTTGTTGCAAGCCTAGCCGCTGCAATACGCCACTCACTTCAGCGTGCGAGAGTGCTGACTGAGTTAGCGCTGCTCCCTGATTCATCTGGCACACAAAATGATCACCGCAATGTACGCTCTTAACGGCGATATCACGTGTTCCTACCGTAATTGTCCAAGTACATTCTGCATGCCCGCCCGCCTGCGTGCGATGTAAGACTGCGGCGGCGCCTAGGATGGGATGACCTGCGAAGGGCAATTCTTCTTCCACCGTAAAGATTCTGGCATGCGCGCAGTAGCCATGTTCTGTTTGTATTCGCGATAAAAAGATAGACTCAAATTGTTGCTTCTCTTGGGTCAGGGTTTGCATGAACGCCGTTGGCCAGTTCTCTGTTTGCAGAAAGACCGCTAAACCATTACCGCTATATGGCTGATCGGCGAAGACATCGACGTGGAAGTAATTGGGTTCAGACATAGTGTAGGGTGAGAGAAAAAATTCAAAAAGAAGGCCAAGAAAGTAGACCGAAAGCAAGCCGAAAAATTCGGTCAATCCATATCGCTTACTGCGGAATTGATGTAGCAAAAAGGGTAGTTCTCTTGAAGAAAATGGCATGCTAACAGAGGTTGAGATCCATTTCACAAACTAGCGCTCGTTATTTTGCGAACGAACTTGTAGATGACTCTGGCGCCATGGCGCGAACTCTGTTTTTGGCATGGGATTGGCGAAACAGTCGCCTTGCCCTTGGTTTTCTGCACTCTCTGCGACTACATTAAATCGCATGCTTTAATTCAGTGCCAGATTGGGCCGGACAATTGCACTAACTTTATTATTCGAAGAGATTTTTGTTGTTTATCGCCTAAGCCCTGAAGCCAGTTGGCCTGTTTCTGTCTGCGTTGGACGCGCTCGCATCCTAGTCGGTTGAGCTTTTGTTTGCGTTGTTCGAGTGTTGATGTTGAACCAATGGGTCGAATAGACTTCAATTTGACAAATAATTTCGCAGAGACCAAAGGGTAGCATCAACTGAAATCTCGCGGAATCGCTCTCAAATTTCGGCTAATATTCGCTGAAATTCGATTATCATGCGAGCTGTTGAATTGTTATTCACCTTATTCTGGATAGTATTATGAAATTAGCTTCTTTTTTAATCGGCATTTTTGCCTTGCTCGGTACAAATTCCGTGCTGGCACAAAGTACCAGCGAACCAGTCACTGGTAATCCAGCTGCCGCGCCGACCGCAGCCTCCGCAATTCCTTCTGCCCCAGCACCATTGCATATCACTAAATTAGGCATCATTGACACCGTCGTCGGTTCGGGTGAAGAAGTCACAAACGGCGTGGTGGTAGAAGTGCATTACACCGGCTGGTTGTATAACCACAAAGCCTGGAATTTGCATGGCGCGCAATTTGATACCTCGCGTGACGCGGGTACGCCTTTGCAGGTGCAAGTCGGAGCCAAACAAGTGATACGTGGTTGGGACTTGGGTTTGCTGGGAATGAAGGTCGGCGGTAAACGGACTTTGTTGATCCCCGCTTATCTTGGTTACAGCACACAAGGTTCGGGCAATATTCCACCCAATACGCATTTGGTATTTGAAGTGGAATTAGTGTCGATCAAAAAATAAGACCATCATGGCACGTAGCTTACAAGGCATCACTTTGGAAAATCTGCTGACAGAATTGCAGCAGTACTATGGCTGGGAAGGTTTGGCGCAGCGCGTGGATATTCAGTGTTTTCGCAAAGATCCCAGTATCTCTTCGAGTTTGAAATTTCTACGACGCACCCCTTGGGCCAGAAGCAAGGTTGAGAGTTTGTATATTGATTTGCCAGTGCAAGCTGCGGATTAGACTGAGTTGCTTGAGTAGGGGTAATAAACCACAGACTCAAATTGACAGAGCTAAGACCATCGCCGATACTCTAATGAGCGATTCTCTACGAACGCATGCGCGAATGTATGGTTGAACGATCGCGCTACACTACTGTAGTAAAAGGAAATTTTGTATGACACTTCGCATTATCGCCACTGGTGGCACCTTCGATAAACATTATGATGAACTAGCTGGCAAGCTGACGTTTCATGAAAGTCATTTGCCGGAAGTATTAAAGCGTGCGCGCTTGACGGTGCCTGTGGAGTTAGAAGTACGGCCTTTAATTGATTCACTCGATATGGTGGATCAAGATCGCAAAGAGATTTTGGAATCCTGTCAAAATTCTGCTGAAAAAGCGATCGTCATTATTCATGGCACCGACACCATGCGTGAAACAGCACATGTGCTGGGCGCGGCGAACTTAGATAAAGTGATTGTGTTCACCGGTGCGATGATTCCTTACGGTGTCGTGAATTCCGACGCATTCTTTAATTTGGGCTTTGCCTGCGGCGTAGCGCAATTATTGCCAGCGGGAGTGTATGTGGCAATGAATGGTCAGGTTTTTCCTTGGGACAACGTACAAAAAGATCGTAGTGCTGGTGTGTTTGTTACCAACTAATTGAGATCCATCATGAAACGCCTGCTGACCACTTTTTGCTGCTGCGTCTTGCTCATGTTGAGTGCTTGCGAAAAAGAACTGCAAGTGCGTTTCGACAACCTGCATTTTTTTCAAAATGAAGAGCAACTGCAGGCCATGAAGATCGATCAGGACCAATTGGCGCAGTACACCCGTAATTTGCAGGCTAGAGTCGGCAAAATTATGAAGAAAGCACAGGCAGCGCCCGGCAACGGTTATATTGTGGTGGCGATACGCTCAGATGAAGAAGTGGCGGTCTGGCTCGATATGGAGCCCGTCCTGCACGAATACTATGAATATGAAATTATTGAGTCGATCAAGAAAATGCGCCCTCTGGCAGTCGACCATGGCATTCTGGTATTCGCGATCAAAATGGCGGTCGACACGGCCGTTCATACTTCCAAAGTGATTCCTGAGCCAAAAGCTTGGATAGAGGCAAAGAAAAAAGTCGGCGATCCGGATGATGTTGAGCAAGTCGTTTTGTCCGTCTGGCCAGAAGAATAAATTGTCGGCACCAGAAAAAAATCGCGTCTCTGCATGAATATCCACAAAGTTTTATATATTGGCTATGTTTGGCCTGAACCGAATTCGTCTGCGGCGGGCAGTCGGACGATGGAATTTTTGCGCCTGTTTCGCCTACAAAATTGGCAAGTCGTGTTCGCCAGCGTGGCGGCGTTATCGCCGCACCGCGCCGACCTACAAGCTTTGCAAATCGAAGAAAAACAGTTGGCGCTCAACTGCGATAGCTTTGATGAATTTATACTCAGCTATCAACCTGATCTGGTTGTATTTGACCGCTTTTTTACCGAAGAACAATTTGGCTGGCGGATTGAACGTCACTGTCCGCAAGCTTTGCGCGTCCTCGATACTTGTGATTTGCATAGTTTGCGTGAAGCTCGACATCGGCTATTGAAGCAGGCTTTACATCCGCCAACTGAGGCGCACACTGGCACATCTGCGGCGCTATTGGTGCGTGCCACGAACCACGTCGAATTGTATCGTGCTATGTGTGAGGACGAAATCGCACAACGCGAAATCGCGGCGATCTATCGTTGTGATTTGAGCTTGATGATTTCGCAGGTCGAAGTCGATTTACTACGCGATTATTTTCAGGTTCCAGACGATCTTTTATGCTGCAATAACTTAATGTTGATGACGCCAATCTCGTCAACCCTGCCAAGCTTTGATGAGCGTCAACATTTTGTCAGTATAGGCAATTTTCGTCATGCACCGAATTGGGATGCAGCGCTCTATATGTACCAAGTTATTTGGCCGCGTATACGCGCTCGTTTGCCACAGGCGCAACTGCATGTATATGGTTCTTATCCTCCACCAAAAGCGATGACCCTGCATCAGCCGGCACAAGGTTTTCATGTTCGTGGTTGGGCGGAAGATGCACATGCCGTAATGCGGGCGGCCCGTGTTTGTTTAGCGCCGCTGCGCTTTGGCGCGGGTATAAAAGGCAAGCTAGCCGATGCGATGGCATGTGGTACGCCCAGTGTGACTACGAGTATCGGCGCCGAATCGATGTGCGGTGTCTTGCCGTGGGCGGGCGTCGTGACCGATGAGCTTGAGGCTTTTGTTGATGCTGCGGTGATGCTAATGAACGATGCCCAGCAATGGCAATTGGCACAGCAGCGCGGGCAAGAAATTTTACAGACTTACTTTGATCGAACTGCGGCTTCGACGCAGTTTATGCAGGCAATTTTACAAGCTCGTACGCAACAGCAAGAGCGCCGCTTACAGAATTTCACGGGAGCGATGCTCCGTCATCACAGTCTGAAAAGTACGCAATATATGTCGCAGTGGATACAACTCAAAAACCAACAAACGCCGCTGTCTTAAATCTGCTAATTGCTTACTATCATTCGTCAGGATCAGGCGGCGTCAACAGAAATTGATGATCGCTAGAGTCACCCGCCAACAATGCATCTAAGCCTTCAATTGGGATGGGTTTGGAATACAAATAGCCCTGAAAGGTTAAACAATTGTGTTCAATCAGGAAGCGACGTTGTGCTACTGTTTCTACTCCTTCGGCAATCACATCTAAGCCGAGATTCAGACCCAAAGAAATAATCGCACGCACGATAGTCGCATCATTTTCATCATCACTTAAATCGCGCACAAAAGACTGATCGATTTTCAATTGATTCAGTGGCAGTTTTTGCAAATAGGCGAGCGAAGAATAGCCAGTACCGAAATCATCCATAGAAAACGCGATACCGAGTTTTTTCAATTGCTGCATTTTTTCGGTGGTAGCATCGACGTTGTCGAGAATGGTGCTCTCTGTAAGTTCGATTTTTAGACGACTAGGATTGATATTATGCAGCCGCACAATCTCGGTTACCGTTTCGACGAAATTGGTTTGCTGGAACTGTTTGGCACTCACGTTGACCGCCAAACTGAGATGCGCCGTACGCGGATTGCGTCCCCACTTTTTCAATTGATGACAAGCGGTTTCTAGGACCCAGGTACCAATCGGAATAATTAATCCTGTTTGTTCTGCAATCGGAATAAATTCTAATGGAGAGATGAACCCGCGATCAGGGTGTATCCAGCGTAACAGAGCTTCGGCACCGATCACATTGCCGTCAGCATCGACTTGTATCTGGTAATACAATTGGAATTGTTCCAATGCGAGTGCGACCCGCAGGTTTGATTCCAGCATCATCTTCACAACCAGCACCGCTTGCATTGCCGGATCAAAAAAGCGCACTGCATTACGTCCCGACGTTTTCGCTTCATACATCGCGGTGTCGGCACGTTTGAACAAGTCTTTGACCGTGATGTCACCACCTTGGAAGAGACACACGCCTATGCTGCCCGCGCCATGATGGATGAAGTCGGTAATTTGATAAGGTTCGTTCAATAGCAAACGAATTTTTTCTGCGATCTTATCGGCCTGAACTGCCGCCGCATCTTTATCCTGATTGAGTGCTTGTAACACCACCACAAACTCATCACCGCCAAGGCGCGCTACCGTATCACTTTCACGGACGCAGGTTTGCAACCGCTGCGCGACTTCGATCAATAACAAATCGCCGGCATCGTGACCGCGCGTATCGTTGAGCGTTTTGAAGTTGTCCAGATCAATAAACAGAATCGCACTATGGGCATCGTCGCGCTGGTTCATCGCGATCAGATGCTGCAATCTATCCATCAATAACCGACGATTTGGCAAATGTGTGAGCGGGTCATAAAATGCCAGATTCAGAATTTCATCTTCATAGCCTTTATGACGACTGATGTCGGTGAATGAACCGATGTAATGCGTGATCATGCCCGTGTCATTGGCGATCGCCGTCAAGGTGATCAACTGCGGATAGATTTCTCCGTTTTTCTTCTCTGCCCACAGTTCACCTTGCCAGTAGCGATGCTGGTCTAAGGCTTGATAAATATTGCTAAAGAAAATTTCATCCTGCTGCGCAGTGAGGTGACGCGGCAAAGGTTTACCAATCAGCTCGTGCGCGTCAAAGCCCGTAGTGCGCGAGTAAGCCTGATTAATGCGTAGCACTCGCCACTGATTATCCGTGACGAAAATCCCTTCCTGCGATTCAAAGGTAATTGCAGCTACGCGTAAGTCTTGCTCCGCCGCTTTACGTTCGGTAATGTCACTGATAAAACAATGCCAGAGTGTGCTATCGTCGTCTGGCTCGAGTTCCGGCAAGGCATCTAAAAACAACCAGCGCACGGTGCCATCGGTGCGGTGATAACGAAACTCCATCTGGTAAGGGCTTAAATGCTTGGTCGCATATTCATGATTTTGTAAGAACGCTTTTTTATCCGCAGTATCAATCCGCTTTACCAGCATAGATGCATTGTTCTTGATGTCTCTGGCAGTGATTTCAAACATTCCCTCGATGGCATCACTCGCGTACAACACATTGGTGCTGTTGTCACGTCGAATCCGGTATTGCATGACCACGCCAGGCAGGCGTGAGGCGACTTTGCTGATGCGTTCAAACGCATCGCGCAATTCATTAGTGGCGGCGATCCGTTCTGCCTGCAAGGCCGTGATGAGTAAGGCGGTGATAGAAAGTGTCGCCATGTATAGCCACAAGACGATCGAGCTTTCGGCAGGATTAAAGGATTGAAAGGGGCCAAGTCCGCGATAGGTAGCGATTGCGGCAAATGCAGATGAGGCGATCACGGTCACTGATGCCATGAAGTTACCGAGGCGGATCGCGCCCCAAATCATGATAGCAATCGCGATAAAGGTTAAGTGCAGCAGGCTAGATTGGGATAAAAAAATTGCCCAATGAACGACGCCAAAAATACATAAGAAGATGAAATTTTCTTCATAGGTCTGACGAATTTTTGAATAACTTCCCATCAGAGCAAATAGAAAAGGTGTCGCCAGAAAAACCCCGACCGTGTCGCCAGCCCACCAGCTAATCCAGGCAAATTTCGGATCAGTGAATAAATCAGTTTGCCACAACACAAAACTGCCAAAGCTGGCCGAAATCGTCATGCCCAGCATACTGGCAATACAAAAATGAATGACATCATCGCGATGGATGAAATTCAGTGAAAAATTCTTACGTTTCAGATACCAGGCGACTACGAGAGGTGCCAAGGTGTTTCCCAAGCCGATCATGGTTCCTGCATACCAAGAAACCCCAGTACCAAGATTTAACGCCAGCGCTGCCAGAAAAATCCCGATACTGACTTGATAGCCCCAGCCATAAATGGCGGCGACGGCGATTCCTGTTGGTAACCAGATCAGGGTGATATTGGGGGGGATAAAGGGGAAATGTAGACCTAACTTGCCAGAAACAAAATAGGCAAGAAAGATGAACAGCAGACGCAAGCCTAGGCGCAGACGATGAGGACTCTGTTGAAACGGCAAGGCTTGGGAATGCGACATGCGAATTTCTTTAAACGTAGAATAATTTCTACATTATGCGCGAAACATCTGTCAAAAAACATTCTTTAGGGCAAATTTCTGGGAAAAGATACAGATCGCACAAAAAATCATTTCTTGTCTTCGTTGGCTCCTGATTTATCAGTTAAATAATATGCAACAAATGCGACCAGTTTAATTTGCTAAATGACGATGCTGACGTTTGGCAATCGATTTGCCAGTCGGCTCCAGTCTGTCATGAGATTGGGGGGGATTCTTCTGTTCTTTCTTCAATACTTCTGGGCTTTGCTTATGCTTGGCGTCACCCGCATAGTCTTTGCCTATCATCGTCAGTACTTGTTGTTGCGGCATGCCACGTTCTTCACATAGCCAGCGAGTGACCAAATTGGCCAAGCGGTCCAACGCGATTTTATGGGTTGCATCGGTTTGTGCGTAGATCCAATTCGACAAAGCCATAAAATTTGCAAAGGGGGCTTCGCCCAAGATAACGGGCAAGGTGTTACTAAAGCGTCCTGAATTCGCGACTAAATCCCAATAACGGGCAAAACGGATCAGCTTTTGCATCTCGGCGAATGGAACATCTTTGTTTGCCAGGATGGTGTAAGGTGGATAGGGATCAAACCGCATGCCGAAGTCTTCGGTATGGCGAATGATGGGCGTACCACGCAGGCGTTTTAAAATGCCGAATTGAATTTCATGTGGCCCCAATGCATATAATTGATCGAAGCCAGCGGCGAAACTTTCCACCGTTTCTCCTGGCAATCCTGCGATCAAATCGACGTGCAGATGTGCCGTGGAATGCTGACAGAGCCATTCGATATTGGCTGCTGCCTTGGCATTATCTTGCTTGCGACTGATACGACTTTGCACTTCCGGATTGAAACTTTGGATGCCGATTTCAAATTGTAGGCAGCCTTCAGGGAATTGTTGTATCCCTGCTTTCAACGCATCGGGCAAATGATCGGGCACGACTTCAAAATGCGCAAAGACCGGATCATCTGGATTCGCCGCGAGTTTATCGAGGAAAAATTGCATAATCTTTAAACTAGTTTTGATGTTTAGATTAAAGGTACGATCGACAAATTTAAACAAGCGGGCACCGCGTGCGTGCAGGTTTTCCATTTCTGCCAGAAAGCGGTCGATATCGAAAGGCCAGGCAGTCTTATCCAGCGCAGACAGACAAAATTCACATTTGAATGGACAACCACGAGAAGCTTCCACATACAGCGTGCGGGTTTGAATATCCTTGTCGCTGTAATAGGCGTAAGGCAATTGCAGATCATCGAGTTTCGCCTGGACACCAGCATGGACCTTCATCAAAGGTTGCGGGCCGTTCATAATTTGTTGGCACAGCGTGGCAAAACTGATATCGCCCCAGCCCGTAATAACATAATCGGCTAAGCGCACGATTTCTTGTTCTTGTGTCTCATACGAGACTTCTGGACCACCTAGTACGATGATCACTTCTGGCGCGACGCGTTTGATTAAAGCGACTAGACGGGTTGTTTCTTCCACATTCCAGATATACACCCCAAAACCAATGATCAGTTTCTCATCGGCACGCTGCCAACTTAATAAACGCTCTAGTAAATCGGTGGTCTTCGCGCCAATCACAAACTCTTGCAAATGCGTCTGCGCCTGCAATTCTCCCATGTTGGCATAAAGATAGCGTAAGCCCATAGAAGCATGGGTGTAGCGTGCGTTTAAAGTGGAGAGCAAAATCGTCATAAGTGTGGTCTGGTGTAGCGTTCAGGCTGGAATAGCAGGTGGGAGCTGGCGTGCGATCCCATAAAAGTGTCATTGTACGCTGGCAGGTCTGAGACTGTGTATTCAGACCGTCATTTCTGATGTGAAAAAGTATTCTCGCCAGCGCATTTGGTGACTTTATCCCTGCGTTTTTGCATTTCGTCGCAAGTCGATGGTAAGTGAAAACCAGCCTCGCTATAGTTCAACCATCGATTCAGATCGAATCCGATACGACAAGGCAAGAGCCAGTTTTACACTATTAACGATGTATGAGAAAAGGAGCCACAAAATGAAATCCACATTGACCAGCAAACTGATTTTATCTGCCGTATGTGCAGTCGCCGTCATCAGTGCAGCAACCGCTTATCAAGCCACTCAGCCTAGCCAAGCAGCGAGCTCTGGCGTGAATATCACCAAGCAAAAAATGCAAAAAGTGACAGTTGCAGCGAAACGTATGAGTGTTGAAGAAAAATTGGCATTTGACTTGCAAACGACCGGTATGCAAACCGTGGTGATCAGTGCCAAGCGTTTGAGCCCAGCGCAAAAATTGGCAATGGATGCACAAGATCGTGCAGCGCGTTGATTGTCGATCGTTGTGTAGCGAGAAGAAAAGAATGAAGATGATTTTGATGCATGTAAGAGTGTGTCTCAAGTGACAGCGCCAGTGTCACAGAGCGGTACCAGTAAAATTAACACACTCTTAAATTAGTGCTGGTTATTCAGGAATAGCAGTCTGACCGGATTAAAATAAAACAGGTGTATAACTCAAAGTTTTTTCACTATTCGCATTCAACGCCAAGCTTGCCCCAGCGGTGTTTGTAAAAGAGAAAATTTTGATTTATGTGCAGTGAACAAATAGCAAATTTCTTCGATGTAGATGGTGAGCTAACTCTCTTTAAGCCCGCTGCCATGTTCTAAGCCATGTTCCACATCGAGTGCTAATTCAGCACCAAAAATCCGGTGTCTGCCATGCTCTTTCGCTTTATAGAGTTGCATATCGGCGAGCTTAATTAAACTATTTGCTGTGCCGTGGGCTTTTTCAGATTTGCAACCCACGCCTATGCTTACGGTAACATACGGTGCGACCGATGACTCAGCGTGCTCTATCTGTAAGTTACTAATATCTTTGCGTATGGTCTCGGCTAATTGCATTGCGCCGGCAAATCCTGTATCGGGTAATAAACACACAAACTCTTCACCGCCATAACGGGCAATGTGGTCACTCGAGCGCATCAGACTGCTTTTCAAGGTTTTGGCGACGCGGCGCAGGCAATCGTCGCCAGCCTGATGTCCATAGTGGTCATTGAATCTTTTAAAGAAATCGACATCCAACATGACTAGACTCAGCGCCGTATGATTCCGGATCGCACGCCCCATTTCAGCATTTACCCGTTCATCAAAAAAGCGTCGGTTATGAACGCCGGTTAATCCATCCAAATAGGCCCAGCTGCGTAATAAATCGGATTGCGCCTTGAGCATCAGATGGGTTTTGATGCGGGCACGCACAATACGTGGGTTGATGGGTTTCGAGATGAAATCAACCGCCCCCAGATCGAAGCCTTTTTCTTCTGCTGACTCGTCGGTTTGCGCGGTGACAAAGATCACAGGAATATCGCGCGTGGCGGCATCGGCTTTCAGTCTCTGGCAAACTTGATAGCCGTCCAGATCAGGCATAACCAAGTCTAGTAGCACCAGATCTGGTTGTTTCGATGCACATAGAGCCAATGCCTGCGCGCCACTGGTCGCCATCAATACTTGATAGTCGCTAGATAAAATCTGATACAAGACCTGGATGTTGGTTGCTTGGTCATCCACGACTAATAGGCGTGGGCGGCTCGGTAACGGGAACAAATCCTCGTTCGGATTACCAGAAGGATAACTAGAGGCGTTGGCAGCGGGCGTCACTTGTAGGGTTGCTCCAATAAGTCGGCACACAAGGCTTGGGCGAGTGTAAAGTCGAGCGTTGAAATGGCGGTTTCTATAGGGAGCAGCTTATCACGTAGATCTGATCCAAACAGCGTCTGCAGTTCAAGTATGGTTTCGGTTGCTGCCATATCCGCATTCTCTAGTTGTTCTGCAAGTTCAACCAGCTTACGGTGAAAGGCGATTGGGTCAAATTCTTGCGGTGCCGTTTTATCTGGTGTTAATACTTGAAGCTGTTTTCCGCGCAAGTATTTTGCTAGTTCTGCAAGTTGGCGGTCTAATTCAACAATGGTCTGGCAGGTTTGTTGCATCAAAGGGCGGCAGTCGGGTAAGTTATCTTGACTGACCGCAGCTGCGAATTGCTTTTCTATTCCAGCAAAAACCTTGGCGTGCTCGTTTGCCCCCAGCGTCGCCGATAAACCTTTCATCGTATGCAAATGACGTAATGCTACGCTTAAATGATCGGGAATACAGGTATGTAGTTGCTCGGGGATAAGTTGCAAGTCGTTGCGAAACATATCTAGCATGCGTAAGTATAGATCGTGCTTGTTACCGAGTCGGTTCAGGGCTGGATAGATGTCGATACCCAGCTGTGCGGCGGTGTTATTTAATTCTATATCTTCCTGTGTCGTTGCGGTTGCGATTGGTTCATGTACTCGAGGGCTACGAGAAGTATGCTGCAAGATGACTTGGATCAGATTGTGCAAATCAAACGGTTTGCCAATATGATCATCGATGCCTGCCGCGATGCAGGCTTGTTTATCGGCTTCCATGACATTCGCTGACATCGCGACGATGGGCAATTTGGTACGACCCAGTTCGCTGCGGATTTTTTTGCTTGCTGTATATCCATCCATGACTGGCATCTGCAGGTCCATCAAAACTAAATCAAACGGAAGACGTTCATTTGCAATCATTTCTATTGCGTCCAGACCATGATTAGCGATCACAATCACGGCACCTTCTGCCTGCAGCAATTCACGGGCAACTTGCTGATTATTCAGATTGTCTTCCACCAGCAATATACGCAAATTTTGTAGCGGCATGGAAGCAGAGTCAAGCCCATGTGCTTGAATTTCCTGCGTGGTGTTTAAGCTATCCTGCAATTTTCTTAGGTTGACTGGCTTGAGTAAAATTTGGTCGAACAAAAGCTGTTCTTTCGGAGATGCTCTTTGAAGCAGAACACGTTCGGTTTCGCGCATGATCAGGAGCATAGGTAATGAACGCTGATTGGCGATGTCACGAATTTCTCGGATACTGCCCCAGCCATCGGTTTCTATGCTATCCCAATCAATCAAAATGGCATGATACTGACTAGTGCCCGCGCGTAAAATTTCTAACGCTGCTTCGCTGCTGTCAACAAATTCGGTTCCAAGATGCAGATCCGTGCAAGCCGACTTAATATTTTCACGCACAAAGAGATTTGCTTCAGCAATGAGTAACTGCGTCGTCTGTTGCGTTTTGCGAGTGTCTTCCGTACGCACTTTCTGTTCGTTGGCAATCGGGAGCGTGATGCTGAAATAGAAGCAGGCACCAGCACCAAGTGCACTTTCTAATTCAAGCTTGCCACCCATCATTTCAACTAGTCCCTGACTAATCGCAATCCCCAGGCCCGAGCCACCAAAACGTCGCGTGGTCGACGTTTCCGCTTGGGTAAATCCAGTAAATATTTTTTTGTGATTTTCAGGAGCAATGCCTATCCCCGTATCTTTGACTGCGAAGTGCAGACGCACGGTGTCGTGGTTGTTCTCCAGCATCCTAATTACGATAATGACTTCTCCTTGCGCGGTGAATTTCACCGCATTGCTGCCAAGGTTAGTCAATACCTGTCGCAAGCGTAAGGCATCGCCGATCAAACGATTCGGTATTTTAGAATCAATATCAAATAAAATATCGACTGGTTTTTCAGCAATATTGATCGATAACAAGTCAGACAAATCCATCAGCAATTGATCGAGTCTGAACGGATGCGGATCCAAACTCATTTTGCCAGCTTCGACTTTAGAAATGTCTAAAATATCATTCAACAAATTGAGCAAAGAGCGTGCTGCACCCTCGGTCTTGGAGGCGTAATCGCTTTGTTGGGCTGATAATGGCGTTTTGCGTAGCAGGCTCAACATCCCCAAAATCGCATTCATCGGGGTACGAATTTCATGGCTCATATTCGCCAAAAATGCGGATTTTGCCTGATTCGCATCGTCTGCAGCTTGCTTTGCTTGGCGTAGTGCTTCTTCTGCTTGATATTGCAAAGTAATGTCGCGATTAATCCCGGTAACTAAGATGGCATTGCCATGTTCATCACGTTCCACACCTCCTGCCGCCTGAATGTAGCGTACTCCATTGGCCGGACTGATGATACGGAAAATCGGACTATAAATATGGGTGCCAGCGATCGCGCCGTGCAAGCGTTCCTCGGTTTCTGCTAGGTCATCAGGATGTATCTTATTGCGCCAAAAATCATAAAATAACTTTTCATTTCTCAATGCTTTCGGAACTTCATAAATATCGTACATCCGTTCATTGAAAATCATTTCATTGCTACGTACATCCCAGCTCCAGATACCCAACTCGGCGACCTTGGCTGCCTTGGTTAATTGATCACGTACGGTTAGGAGCAATTGTGTGCTCTTTTGCAGTTCGGCTTCGGCGGTCTTTCTTTCGGTGATGTCCATTTGCGTACCTGACACCCATTCAGGCTTTCCTAAAGGTGTGTAGGAGGAGACCCGACCACGGGTGAGTACCCAGATCCAATGACCATGTTTATGTTTTAGGCGATTCTCGCATTCGTAGTAGGACGAATCATGCGAAAAATGTTGCTGCATCAATTGCTTCGCTTTGAGTAAATCTTCAGGATGAGTCAAATCATCCCAGATTTGTATGTTGGGACTACCTAGCTCATTGAGTTCATAACCGATTTGATCTGCCCAGCGTTCATTTAAACGCATTTCACCGGTTTCAACATTCCACTCCCAAGTACCGACGTTGGTACCTTCAATAATGTGGGCGAGCGCCGAGCGTTGATTTGCCAGGCGGCTGGCGGACTTTTTGCTGGCAGTGATATCCGTACGAATCGAAATGAATTTGTCGATCTGGCCATTCACATTCTTAAATGGTGCAATGAAAGTATCGACCCAATATAGGCTGCCATTTTTAGTGCGATTGCAAACTTCCCCGCGCCACGGTGTTCCGGAGGAAATTGTGCGCCACATGTTCGATAAAAAATCTGGTGATTGCACTCCGGTGGCGACGATTTTGTGATTCCCTTCTAAAATTTCTTCACGGGTGTAACCACTGATACGACAGTAAGCTTGGTTGACATCAATAATCTTGCCTGCACCATTCGCAATCGACACAATGGCATGCATATTCAAGGTACTTAGTAAAGCATCACTGTCACGCAAAGCTGCCTGCAGGCGTTGCGCAGCTAATTTGTTGTCTGTGATATCGGTACAAATTGCGATATATTTTTCGATTACGCCCTGGCTGTTTTTAAACGGTGCAATAAATGTGTCGACCCAGAACAGAGAACCATCACGTGCTCGGTTACAAACCTCGCCGCGCCACGGAGTTCCACTTGAAATCTGCGACCAGATATCACTCCAAAATTGACTAGACTGTTCACGCGAGCTGATAATTCTGTGGTTTTGACCGATTAGTGACTCACGCGGGTAAGCACTAATACGACAGAAAGCATCGTTCACATCGATGATACTGCCACCGGCATCAGTGACCGACACAATCGCATGCATATTGAGTGTGCTTAACAAAGCTTCGTTATCACGCACCGCTGCATCAAGTTTGGTCTGTGTTTGTTTGCTGAAACTCAATTGAGTTCTCAGGAGCGAGGCCAGTAAAGCGCTGATTAAACTGAGCGCAATAAAGAAGGCGATCGGCACGCCGCGATGAAAATCCGCTTCAAAGTTTTTGGTGCTCGCAATCGTGATTTGAAAAGCACGTTGGTGCAAAGTGAACAGGCGAGTGGTTGACCAGATCGAAGGTTTTAACTGACGTGTTGCACTTCCTTCTTTAACCGGCTCTATTTGCGCATTGCTACTAAAAAAGCGGGTGATGTCGTCTTGATTGTAGGCTTGTGTATTAGATAATTGAAATTGAACTATATCTTTGTCCACTTCGGCAATTGTGGACATTAATTCGTCTAACATGATAGGTGCATACACCAAGCCTAATATCGCTCTATTCCGTGCCGCTGAAGATTCGAGTGAGGCGCCATTTTGATAGACTGGAACAAACAGCGAAACGCTGGCTCTTTTTTCAGCCTTTGGGGGGGCATAAATGAGCGGAGTCATGCTTGGCAGGCCAGTATTGATCGCTTCTTCGATCGCCGTCAGGCGACGTTTATCTGAACCGAAATCGGCTCCTGCTACAAAATGATTCGTGTAGGGTGTTTCGAAATATTTCAACAGATAACGTGCATCCGTGTTGTTCTGGCCAAATTCTTGTAGAGAAAATTGGCTATTATTATTTCTCTTTTGATGCGCCAGATATTTCTCAACATCGGTCTTATTGATTTTTTCGATGAAACCAAAACCACGTACACCCGGATATTCGTCGACTAATTTATGGGTACCGATGGCCGTATGAAAAGCACTAGCACTGAGGTTTTGATCAACACCAAACAGGCTTTTGACGCCATTTAATCCATAGATTTGCTGCGATAAGCGTTGTTCAATTTCATTGCTAAGACGATCGGCTTTGTTGTTAAATTCATTGTCGAGTCTATTTTTTTCATTAAGATTGAGCCACCAGGTGCCAGCGCTAGCGAAGCACATGCCAATTATAAAGATCGCGGTGGGCAAATACTGAGGGGGCTGCCACTGCTTTTTGAGTCGGAGATTCTTCACGCAACACCGTCCATACTGTGTAATGCGGTTGACATGTGGTTGACATGCGATTGATGATTTTCAAGTATTGCGGTGTTTTGATATTGCCGTCAATCAAATATTTCTTTTGAGAAGCGTGAATTTGCGCGAAAATGCAACATTTTGAGTTCAAAATAGCGGGTGCGCTTTTTTGCGCTGACCAAGTATTCGCGCTGAGAGTGAAATTATCCCCTCCAAAAAGACAGAATTAAGCCTAAAGTTGCCTTGATGCGGCTATTGCGCAGTGAGAGCAACGCGGTGAGAACCATGGAATGGGCACCAAAATTTTCAGCCACGTTGCGCGTAGATAGGCGAAGTTTAATCTCCGTTTTAAGCTGATAGTGCTGATTGATTTGTATTTTATAAATTATTTACCCCTTAGAGTCACGTATGAACAAAACTTATGCAATTTATGGACTAGGTGCTGCCTTAGTCGATACCGAAATCACTTTAACCGATGCTGATTTAATCGAAATGAAAGTCGATAAAGGCATCATGACCTTGGTGGATGAGGTTAGACAAACTGAATTGATCGCGGCTCTTGACCAGCATTTAGTGGCATCGAAGCGAGCCAGTGGAGGGTCAGCTGCAAACACGATTATCGCCGCCAGCTATTTTGGTTGCAAAAACTTCTACTCTTGTAAAGTAGCGAATGACGAAAACGGCGCGTTTTATTTGGCGGACTTACAAGCCGCCGGTGTTAGCACTCCGCAGCATATCGTGCCGGGCGCTGGTATCACTGGCAAGTGTTTGGTGATGATCACACCCGATGCCGAACGCACCATGAATACCTTTCTTGGTATTAGTGCGGAATTAAGTGTCGCCGAGCTTGATCTGAACGCATTAAAGAATGCACGCTTTGCGTATATTGAAGGATATCTGGTGACATCCCCAACTGGTAGAGCGGCTGCGATACAGTTGCGTCAAACAGCGCAGCAGCATGGCACGGCGGTCGCAATTAGCTTATCGGATCCCGCCATGGTGCAGTTTTTCCGTGAAGGTTTGCTTGAAATGATCGGCGACGGCGTTGACCTGATTTTCTGTAACCGCGACGAAGCGATAGGCTTTACGGATGCTGCTAGCTTTGAAGAAGCGTGTGAGTCTTTGAAAAAATATGCCAAGCAATTTGCCATCACCTGTGGCGCAGATGGTGCGGTGGTGTTTGATGGAGAACAATATCATCAAATTCCTGCACCTAAAGTCCCTGCGATAGATACGAATGGCGCCGGTGATATGTTTGCTGGTGCATTTTTGTACGGTATCAATCAAGGCTGCGGATTCTCCCGTGCAGCTGAGTTCGCAAATCGTGCTGCTGCGACCATCGTCTCGCAATACGGACCGCGCTTGCAGGCACAACAATATGCCGAGTTACGTCAGCAATTTTTTGCGGCGGTTTGACCTGCTTTTGTGTTGATGATGCCGCTGTTTTGTGTCTGTTCTAAGCCGATATTGTGGCTGGCTTAGGTTAATTAAGGCGTTATGTTTACTTCCTTTTCCAATCGAATGACAGGGTATTTTGCTGCAGTGCTGGTAGCAGCGCTCGGCATCCTGTTTTTTCTTTGGTACGTTGGCGTTCCCGCCCTAGGATTAATTGGGGCACGCGAAGAGCGCATCGCCAGCGCAATTGCGCAATTAGAAATGAAGGCTGATTTACAAAGAAATCTGATCGCTTCTGATTTACACGACAGTGGCGCGGATATGTTGTTTATTGCTGAAAGTGAGGAGCTAAAACAGGCGCTTGGACAAGAGCAAAAGCGACTACAAAAGCAGGAGCAAGAACAAACGCCGAATCAATCTTCGCAACCCGCATTGCAACCAGCGTCGCAAAATATACAGCGCTTTCTCGAAAAGAAATTTCAGATCTTACAAAAGGCACATGACAAGCGCTTTTCGGGCCTGCTATTAATCGATACCCAACAAAAGACCAGTATTGCCCATGTGGCTTTGGGTATGCCTGAGACTCTCACCCCACAGCGTTTACATGCACTCATAGAAACGGCTACTACGCCAACTAGAATGGTGAATTGGCTGACAGCGCAACATACAGTTTTGCTCGCGGTGGCTTTGCCTGTCGTGGTCGATGCCAAAATGCAGGCGGTGTTGGTTGGGTTTCTGGACGTCGAGGAATTTTTTCAGGGACATATGTCTCTTGAGCAGCAAGCATGGAGTCGATTTGGCAGCACCATGTTATTCGATGCGCAGGCGAATCTGATCTTCAGCTTCCCGAAAGTATCTCGTATGCAGTCCACCTTTGCACCCGACCCCCAGATGCTGACAGGAATAGAAGGTAGTTTGTCGCAACGTAATCAGGCTGGCGAGGAATTAATCGCGGTATACCGAAACCTAGTTTTGAGTCCCGGGCAAGGCTGGAGCATGGTGCACGTCGTGTCGAAAGTCGATTTATTGGCGGGGCTACTAGATAACGTCAATTTGTTGCTCGTCGCGGGGAGTTTAATCACCTTGATGGCATTGAGTCTGATCCGTATGGCGGCGCGTCGTTTAACGCGACCTTTACATGGGCTAGCCCAAACTGCAACGCAACTGGGACATGGTGATTTGCATGTGCGGGCGGTGTTGCAAGACTATCAGGCACATGAAATTCAAGTCTTGACGCGCGCTTTTAACGGCATGGCCGATGCGGTGCAAAACGCGCAGGAATCGCTAGAAGCAACAATTGCTGATCGTAGTCAGGAACTAGCATGGTCTGAAGCGCGCCACTTGACGCTATTTAATGCTACTGCGAATGCTGTGATTGTGATGGATGTGCGACGCATGGTCGATTGTAATCCGGCGGCGATCAGCTTGTTCGGTGCGCGTGATCGCCAGCATCTTTTGCAATGTGAGATTGTGGATATGTCACCGGTATGGCAACACCCTGGTGTGAGTTCCGCCGATTTGGCGAGAACCTATATACAGCAAGCGAGAGAACATGGAACCTTTGCCTGTGAATGGGTGCACCAGCGCCTCGATACCGGTGAATGTTTTGATGCCGAAGTTTTATTAAATCTGGTTGAGCTCGATGGCAAGAGTTTGATACAAGCCAGTGTGCGCGATATTTCTGAGCGCAAGAAAGTCGAATCTGCGCTACATGCGAGCGAAGAGCGCCACCGAACTTTGGTTGAATGGTCGCCAGAGGGTATTAATGTGCATCGCAAAGGGCGTCTGATTTATGTGAACGCCTCGGCGATTCGTATGCTCGGTGCCAGTTCCGCCGATCAATTAATCGGCCGCCCTATCGGCGAAATTATTCATCCGGGCTATCATCATCTACTGAAAAATCGGATCAAGACGATCAATGAGCCGGGTGGCGATGATCAAAGTTACGAAATGCAATTTGTGAAAATTGACGGTAGCGCGATCGACGTGATGGCACAAGGAGCGTTGATCGATTTCGATGGTGCGCCTTCGGTGTATGTGGCATGGCATGACATGACTGAAGCCAAGCGTCATGCAGAATCGCAACGCATAGCCGCAACCGCGTTTGAATCACAAGAAGGCATGTTTGTGACGGATGCGAACTGGAATATCCTGCGCACCAATCAATCGTTTAGTCAAATTACTGGCTATGCGGCAGAAGAAACTGTCGGTGCGCCGCCACGGTTTTTATGTGCACAATTTCGACAAGATACTGCGTATGCTGACATGCTCAAAAGCATTGCGGAACGCGGAGCGTGGCAAGGTGAAGTATTGGATCAACGCAAGCATGGAGAGAGTTTTCATGCCTGGGTAAATATCTCTAGCGTCACCGATGAGCAGGGGGCGATTACGCATTATGTTGGCACTTTTAACGATATTACTTTGCGGAAGAGCGCCGAGGATGAGATCCGCAATCTGGCATTCTATGATCCCTTGACACAATTGCCGAACCGGCGTTTGTTGATGGATAGACTGGAACAAGCATTAGCTTCCGGTAACAGGCATCATCGCAAGGGCGCACTATTGTTTATTGATTTAGATAATTTTAAAACGCTCAACGATACCTTGGGACATGATCATGGCGATCTTCTGTTGCAACAGGTCGCAGAGCGTTTGAGCAAATGCACGCGCGAAGGCGATACCGTGGCGCGCTTAGGTGGTGATGAATTCGTGGTGATGCTAGAAAATCTGGAAGAAGACGTGTTCGATGCTGCGAATCAAGCCGAAACAGTCGCCATTAAAATTTTATCGGAATTGAATCAAACGTATTGGCTGGGAGTGAGTGAACATCATAGTTCGCCCAGTATCGGAGTCACCCTGTTTGGTGAAAATCAGGAGACAATTGCCGAGCCTCTCAAGCGTGCCGATTTAGCGATGTATCAGGCCAAGGCCGCAGGACGCAATACGATCCGATTCTTCGATCCAAAGATGCAAGCCATGGTCACGCAACGAGCGGAGCTGGAAGAAGACTTGCGTGATGCGATGTTGAATGATCAGTTTGAATTGTATTATCAGGCACAATTCAATGACGAAGGACGCCTGTTCGCAGCAGAAGCATTAATTCGTTGGCACCATCCACTGCGCGGAATGATTTCACCAGCCGAATTTATTCCGATTGCCGAAGATACCGGCTTGATCGCGATTCTTGGGTATTGGGTGCTCAATACGGCGACACAGCAATTAGCAGTCTGGGCGCGCCAGCCAGAATTTGCGGAGCTCACCTTGGCGGTGAATGTCAGCCCTAGTCAATTTCATCAAAAGAACTTTGTTGACCAGGTGGTGGATGTTTTGCAATTGACTGGCGCCGATCCGCGTCGCTTAAAACTTGAATTGACTGAAGGGTTTTCGATTTCAAATATTGAAGACGTGATCGTCAGAATGTCGACCCTGCGGCAATACGGCGTCAGCTTCTCACTCGATGATTTTGGTACGGGTTATTCATCGTTATCTTATCTGAAACGCTTGCCTTTGGGCCAATTAAAAATTGATCAAAGCTTTGTGCGCGATATTTTGATCGATCCAAACGACGCGGCCATCGCCAAAATGGTGATCGTGCTGGCTGAGAGTCTGGGATTGAGTGTGGTCGCAGAAGGGGTAGAAACCTTGGCACAAAAAGCTTTTCTAGAACAACAAGGGTGTCGCGGCTATCAAGGCTACCTGTATAGCCGACCGCTAGCGCTACCCGAATTTGAAGAATTTGCCCGTCGTGCCTATCGCAATGCGAATACATAAAATCTAATGACTTTATTAGATAGCTTTTTTAAAAATAAAAGCACTGATCTTTCTAAAATATTTCGACATAGGGCACACCTTTTCCTATCAAAGTAGCGATGTGGTAGGGCCGGTGCAACCCGCGCTGCTAAGATGATCGAAGGCTAGGCGGTGCGAGCTGCACCCATCCTACATTTTGCAAGCATAACCGGTTGATGATCCGTTTCCGCCCTTGGCCGCAGAATCCTGTCTCGTTTCGGAACTTATTTCCTCCAGTTTAGTCCTACTTCCTTCAAGCTCAGATTACCAACGCATTTGGCATAGAATCGAGCAATCCGTAGCGACTTATAAAACAGGAGACAAAATGCAAAGACGTGATTTTCTTCAATTCGGTGGAGCCGCACTGGGTGGCTTGTTGATGCCAGCATTTGCCCGCGCCATCGAGGTCGATGAACTGCTCAAACCAGTTTCCAATCAATTTCGTAAGGCCTTGGCAGATACTGCTTTAAGCGCCGCTACTGGCGCTGGTGCTAGTTATTGCGATGTGCGCATAGGTCGTTATTTGAACCAATTTATTTCTACCCGCGATTTGAATGTCGAAAACGTTGCCAATACCGAATCGGCTGGTGTCGGCATCCGCGTGGTTGCAAATGGGGCATACGGGTTTGCCGCGACCAATGATATGTCGCCGGACAGTGTCGCTAGCGCAGCACGTCAGGCGGTTGCGATTGCCAAAGCTAACGCTAAATTACAAACTTCCCCGTTGCAGTTAGCGCCTGTCAAAGGTGTGGGCGAGGTCAGTTGGGCTACGCCAATTAAGAAAGACTGGCGCACCGTCGCGATTCAGGAGAAAGTCGATTTGCTGATTGCCGCGAATAAAGCGGGTATGGAAGGTGGCGCGAATTTTATGCAATCGGTGATGTTCCAGGTTAATCAGCAAAAGTATTTTGCCTCTACGGATGGCTCATATATCGACCAAGATGTACATCGCTTGTGGATGCCAATTTCAGCAACAGCGGTCGATCAAAAAACGAACAAATTCCGCACCCGTCAAGGTTTGTCTGCACCAGTCGGCATGGGCTATGAATACCTCGATGCGCGTCCTGAAGATAAGGTAAAAGCAGCTGGTGGCGTCGCTACTTTGTACAAGAATTCCTATGACCTGATCGCGGACGCCCGCGCTTGCGGTGCTAGTGCACGTCAAAAACTCACGGCGAAATCTGTGTTACCTGGTAAGTATGATTTGGTACTCAGCCCTGAGCATCTGTGGCTGACTATCCATGAATCCGTTGGTCATCCGACTGAGCTTGATCGCGTACTCGGCTATGAAGCGAATTTCGCTGGCACTAGTTTTGCGACCATCGATAAATGGGAAAGTAAAAAATTCAAATACGGGTCCGAGCAAGTCAATATCATCGCCGAAAAAACCGCGCAGGGCTCCTTGGGCGGCGTAGGCTATGACGATGAAGGTGTCAAGACTAAGCGTTGGGATATTATCAAAGATGGTATTTTGGTTAATTATCAAGCCACCCGTGATCAGGTGCACATGCTCGGCCAAACCGAATCGCACGGTTGTTCCTATGCGGATAACTGGAGCAGCGTACAGTTTCAGCGTATGCCGAATGTTTCCTTGGCTGCTGGCAAAAAACGTATGACGCCAGATGAAATGGTCAAGGACGTGAAGAAAGGCATTTACATCATTGGTGATGGCTCTTTCTCGATTGATCAACAGCGTTATAACTTCCAGTTTGGTGGTCAGATGTTCTTTGAAATTAAGAACGGTAAGATCGGTGAGCAACTCGAAGATGTCGCGTACCAATCAAATACCCAAGAATTCTGGAATGCTTGCAGCGCAACCTGCGATGAACGCGATTGGCGTATGGGCGGCTCCTTCTTCGATGGCAAAGGTCAGCCTTCGCAATCGAGTGCGGTCTCGCACGGTTCGAGTACAACACGCTTCAACGGCATCAATGTGATTAACACTGCACGTAAAATTGCTTGAGAGGCGCGATCATGAAACTACTTAGTCAAGCCGAAGTGCAAGCGATTACCGACAAAGTTTTGCGTCTGTCAAAAGCCGACGAATGCAATGTGCAAGTGGGCGGTAGTAATACTGGAAACATCCGCTTTGCGCGCAATGCGGTTTCAACAGCCGGTAGTGTCAGCGATACACAATTGGCAGTTAGCCTTGCTTTTGGTAAGAAGCAAGGGATCGCCACCATCAATGAATTTGACGATGCGTCTTTAGAAAAAGTGGTGCGTCGTGCTGAAGACCTGGCGCGACTGGCACCAGAAAATCCTGAATTCATGTCGGCTGTAGCAAAACAAGCTTATCCATCATCACCTACTTTTAGCGCAAAAACTGCTGCGATTGATCCGGACTTTCGTGCCGAAGTGGCAGCGTATACGATAGAAGCTTGTCGTAAGAAAAATCTGGTTGCTGCCGGTTTTTTTACCGACAACAGCAGTTTTTCCAGTATCGCCAATTCGAATGGTGTGTTCGGTTATCAGCAAGAAACTGGGCTCGATTTTACGTGTACTGTACGCACCGAAGATGGTCGTGGTTCGGGTTGGGTGAAACGTTCGGCTGGCGATGCAGCGCGTTTTGACGCTCGCGAAGCCGCGGACGTGGCGATCGAAAAAGCACTGCGTTCAGTCAATGCAAAAGCCTTAGAGCCGGGACGTTACACTGTCATTTTGGAACCGGCTGCAACTTCCGACTTAATCGGTAATATGTTGAGCGGATTTGATGCGCGTCAGGCTGATGAAGGTCGTAGCTTCTTATCGAAAAAAGGTGGCGGTAATCGCCTCGGTGAAAAGCTTTTTGATGAGCAAGTGAATATCTGGGCTGACCCATGGAATCCGGAAGTCGCGGTCTTGCCGTGGGATAGCTCTATGCTGCCGCGTCAACGTACTGAAGTCATTAAAAACGGCAGAGTGAATGCCCTCGAATATTCCCGTTTCTGGGCGCAAAAGCAAAAGCTTGCACCGCTCGCCAGTCACGGCAATATGATCATGGCGGGTACCGATAAATCGACGGCCGAATTGATCGCGAATACCAAGAAAGGCGTGTTGGTCACCCGTACTTGGTATATCCGCATGGTTGATCCGCAATCGGTCTTACTGACAGGCCTAACGCGCGACGGCACTTTTTATATCGAGAACGGCAAGATCATGTATCCGATTAAAAATTTCCGCTTCAATGAAAGCCCAGTCAGCATGTTGAATAATATTGAAGAAATCGGCAAACCAGTCGTCATTGCAGGTGATGAAGTGCCGTATCAAATGTTGATTCCACCGATGAAAGTGCGCGATTTTAATTTCACTTCTTTATCTGATGCGGTGTAAATTTGCCGGTGTAGGTGACTTTGTAAGTGGCATTGTAGGTTCGGCGGTATTTGAAAATACCGCCGTCTAAGTTCAACTGTTTAAGTTTTCTATTCAGGAGTTGCTATGGAACGACGTAGCTTTTTAAAGATTAGTGGTATCGCTGCCGGTAGCTTAATTATTCCGGTCTGTGGTAACGCGATCGCGGCAGAAGAATTACTCAATCCGGTTGGTCGTGCGTTTAAGAAAAGTTTGGCGGATGCTGCGATGAATGCCGCGACCAAGGCCGGTGCTAGTTATTGCGATGTACGCATCGGGCGTTATGTGAATCAATTCATCACCACCCGTGATACTCGCGTTGAGAATATCGTGAATACGGAGTCCATGGGCGTCGGTGTGCGTGTGATTGTTGGCGGTGCTTATGGTTTTGCCTCGACCAATGATTTGTCCTTAGATGCTGTGGCGGCGATGGCAAAGCAAGCCGTGGCGATTGCTAAAGCGAATGCCAAGTTACAGACAGAACCACTAATCCTAGCGCCGGTAAAGGGCGTAGGCGAAGTCAGTTGGGCCACGCCGTTTACGAAAGATTGGCGTACTGTCCCAGTCAAAGAAAAAGCCGATATGTTAATTGCGGCAAACCGCGCAGGTTTGGAAGCCGGTGCGAATTTCATGCAATCGAATTTGTTCCAAGTCAATCAAGAGAAATATTTCGCCTCGACCGACGGTTCGTACATCGACCAAGATATTCATCGCTTATGGGCGCCGATGACGGCGACTGCCGTTGATAAAGCGACCAATAAATTCCGTACGCGTGAAAGCTTATCGTCGCCAGTCGGTATGGGCTTTGAATTCTTCGACGTGAAACCAGAAGACAAAGTGAAAGCCGCAGGCGGTGTCGCAACCTTATATAAGAATTCTTTGGATGTGATCGAAGAGGCGCGCGAAGCCGGTCGTCAGGCACGAGAAAAACTCGCCGCAAAATCAGTCGAGCCAGGCAAGTATGATTTGGTCTTGAGCCCTGATCACTTATTCCTCACCATTCACGAATCCGTTGGACATCCTACCGAATTGGACCGTGTGCTCGGCTATGAGGCCAATTACGCTGGCACCAGCTTCGCGACTTTGGATAAATGGCGTACCAAAAAATTCAAATTTGGTTCTGACCGCGTCAACTTCTTCGCCGACAAAACGACCCCGGGTTCACTCGGCGCTGTGGGCTATGACGACGAAGGTGTTGCTTGCAAGCGGTGGGACATCATTAAAGATGGCGTGTTGGTCAACTATCAGGCAACCCGCGATCAGGCGCATATCATCGATGAAAAAGAATCGCATGGATGTTCGTATGCCGACAGTTGGAGCAGCGTGCAATTCCAGCGTATGCCGAATGTTTCACTGGCAGCTGGCAAAGCCGCATTGACGCCAGATGAAATGGTCAAAGACGTCAAGAAAGGCATCTATATTTTAGGTCGCGGTTCTTACTCTATCGATCAACAACGTTATAACTTTCAATTCGGTGGCCAGCTATTTTTCGAAATCAAAAACGGCAAAATTGTCGGCCCAGTGGAAGACGTTGCGTATCAATCAAATACGCAAGAATTTTGGAATAGCTGCAGCGCGATTTGTGATGACAAAGATTGGCGCATGGGTGGTTCTTTCTTTGATGGTAAAGGTCAGCCGAGTCAAGTCAGCGCAGTATCGCATGGCTCCAGTACAGCCCGCTTCAATGGTATCAATGTGATTAATACCGCACGCAAAATTGCTTAACTGATTTTGTAAAATTCTCAAGAAAAATAAAAGGAAGACTAATATGAAGAAAATGACCCAGGAAGAAGCGAAGCGCATTTGTGAGCGCGTGATCAGTTTTTCCAAAGCGGATGAGTGCCGCGTGGCGATCTCTGGCAATCGTGCTGGCAATATTCGCTATGCGCAAAATAGTGTGTCGACCGCAGGATTAAACCAAGACACGCAATTGTCGGTTAGCGTGGCATTTGGTAAACGTCAAGGCACGGCAACGATTAATGAATTCGACGATAAGTCTCTGGAAAAGGCCGTACGCCGCGCCGAAGATATCGCACGCTTGGCACCAGAAAATCCAGAATTCATGCCAGCAGTCGGCAAACAAGAATTCAAAGCGACTCCCACATTCTTTGAACAAACCGCAGCGATCGATCCCGATTATCGCGCCGAGGTCGCGGCGCAAAGTATCAGCCTCGCGAAGAAAAACAAGCTGATCGCAGCGGGTTTCTTTCTCGACACCTTAGGCTTTGAAGTGATTGCAAATTCAAACGGCGTATTCGGCTATCAAGAATCTTCTAATCTGAGTTTTAGTTGCACTGCCAGAACAGAAGATGGACGTGGCTCTGGTTGGGTTACACGAACCGCAAATGATGCGCGTTTGTTTGATCCACGCGAAGCTTCAGAAGTCGCGATAGAAAAAGCTATGCGCTCGGTGGATGCGAAAGCGTTGGAGCCGGGTCGTTACACCGTGGTGTTAGAGCCGGCTGCTTCTTCAGATATTTTGAATTTCATGTTCAATGCATTTGATGCGCGCCAAGCCGATGAAGGTCGCAGTTTCTTATCGAAGAAAGGTGGTGGTAATCGTCTCGGTGAGAAGATGTTTGATGAACAGGTGAATATCTGGACCGATCCATGGAATGCGGATGCGCCGGTGAATCCTTGGGATAGCGGATCGATGATGGCACGTGAACCGATGTCGCTGGTAAAAGGCGGTAAAATTGAATCGCTGCAATATTCAAATTTCTGGGCCAAGAAGCAGGGCGTCGCCGCGAAAGGTCGCGCTGGTAATACGATTATGGCGGGTGGCAATAAATCCACTGAAGAATTGATTGCCTCGACTAAGAAAGGGATTTTAGTCACGCGTACTTGGTATATTCGTTCGGTTGATCCACAGTCTTTGTTGGTGACGGGTTTAACCCGCGATGGAACTTTCTATATTGAGAATGGCAAAGTGAAACATCCAGTGAAGAATTTCCGCTTCAACGAAAGCCCGGTCACCATGTTGAATAATATTGATGATCTGGGTAAAACGCAGGTGTTTGGTGATGGTCGCAAATCGGTTGTGCCTGCAATGAAATTGCGCGATTTTAATTTCACTTCTTTGTCGGATGCGGTGTAAAACGCTTATACGGTTTGATGTAACCTAATACGTTTTTTCTTGTTGAGCTGAGTTCATGAATGCTTGTCTTTTTCAGCGAACTCAGCCTACTCAAATTTCTGCTAACGCAGCTCTTCATGTCTAACTACGATTTTTATTTCACCCGTTTAATGTATGACTCCGGCGACTGGGATGTCGATATTCGCACGCCTAGTAATATCCTTAACTCGCTAGTTGAATACACGACTTTGCGCGTCGATACGGTTGAGCGCGTGGTTGCCCTTTCTGATCCAAAAATGCTGAGCGCCCCGTTTTGCTATCTTGCTGGACATAAGCTCGTCCAGTTAAGTCCAATCGAACGCAAACATTTGGAGCGCTATATCAAAGGTGGCGGATTTCTATTTGTGGATGATTGTAATCACGATATTGATGGACTGTTCGCGAAATCATTTGAGGCTGAAATAGCGCGCATTTTTGGCAGCAAGGCACTCAAAAAAATTCCGAATTCACACCCTTTATATTCTAGTTTTTTTCATTTTGATGGTCCGCCGAATACGAGTGTGGAACTAAATGGCTGGGGCGATGATCTAGTACACGACTATTTAAAAGCAATCGAAGTACAAGGCCGAATTCGGCTTCTGTACAGCAATAAAGATTATGGTTGCGAGTGGGATTACGATTTTCGGAACAAGCGGTTTTTAGCGGTCGACAACACCCGCTTCGCCGTCAATATTATTCAGTATGCCTTAGGAGCGTAGTATGCAAGCCGTTTGGAATGAAACAGAGATTGCGGAACTCGGTAAAAAAATTGCGGCTTTGCGCGCAAGCATGTCGCAAGTGATTATCGGCCAGCATGAAGTCATTGATTCGCTGTTGATTTGTTTGTTAGCGGGTGGACATGCGCTGGTTGAAGGTGTACCTGGTCTGGGAAAAACTTTACTGGTGAAATCACTGGCAGAAGCGACAGACTTGCAATTTAGACGCGTACAGTTTACGCCTGATCTGATGCCTTCAGATATCGTCGGCACCGAAATCTTAGAAGAAGATACCAGTACACGTCAGCGTGTGTTTCGCTTCCAACAAGGTCCGATTTTTACGCAGGTATTACTTGCTGACGAAATTAATCGCGCGCCACCGAAAACCCAATCGGCTTTGCTAGAAGCGATGCAAGAACGCTGCGTCACTTTTGCTGGACACACCCATCGTTTGCCGCGACCTTTTTTCGTATTGGCAACACAAAATCCGATTGAACAAGCCGGTACTTATCCCTTGCCCGAAGCGCAGTTGGATCGCTTCTTATTGCGGATTGATGTCGTCTATCCAAGTGAAGACGAAGAGATTTTAATGGTCTCGCGTACGACACAAAATAGTCTTGATGCTGCGAGTCCAGCGATGGATGTGGAGACTTTACTGCGCATTCAGCAATTGGTGCGCGAGATTGAAATTGGCGAGCATTTATTGCGTTATGCAACGCGCCTGATTCGTGCGACCCGTCCGCAAGTGACAACGGTCGCCGCTGTGAAACAACATATCGCTTGGGGTGCAGGCCCGCGCGCTGGTCAGGCTTTGGTGCTCGCTTCCAAGGCAAGGGCTTTGATGCACGGCCGCCTGGCGGTGACACGTGAAGATATCGCAGCGATGCTACTACCTGTACTGGCGCATCGGGTCTTGCGTAATTTTGAGGCAGAAGCGGATGGTGTAGAAATCGCTGAAGTCTTACAAGCCTTGCGTCGTGAAATACAAATCGATTAGTCAGTCATAGTTTATGGACACGAGTTCATCAACCAAGCGCCGGCTCACAAGAAAAATTCAATGAGATGATCGACACCAGTTATTTATTGGCACATAGCCAGGATCTTGACCTGATCATTCGTCATGTATTGGCGGGATTAGGGCATGGCTTGCACGCCGGTCGCGAACGTGGAGCCGGTGTCGAGTTTTCCGAATATCGCGCTTATGCGCCGGGTGATGAATGGCGTCGCGTTGATTGGAAACTCTTGGCGCGCAATGATAGATACTATGTGCGCGAAGCGGAACGTGATAGCCATGTCGCGACTTGGTTATGGCTCGATGCCAGCGCGTCAATGCGTGAAGCGAGTTATGTTTATCCCGATGTGACGAAACTCGATTATGCGCGCGCAGTGCTGGCTTGCCTTGCTGCGGTGGCACAACGTCAAGGCGATGCGTTTGGCCTGATCGTTGCTAATCAGGGGCGGATCCATTTGACGCCGGTATCGCGTGGGCCGCGGCAATTGCATCGTGTGCTGGCCCATTTAAATCGCACCAAAGCTGAGCAAGAATTGCCGGACGCCCTGCAAATCAAGGCGCAGATGCAGTTTGTGCGAGCGCCGAGTTTATTGTTTGCGGTCAGTGATTTTTTAGACTGGCCGTCCCCCAGCGGAGAAAGTTTGCTGCGCTTACGTCGTATGCGGCATGACGTGCGTGCCCTGAGCCTACATACGGAGGCCGAGCGCAATGCTGCATTTCCTTTGGAGGCGAGCTATTGCGATCCAGAACAGGTGGCTCACACAGTGCAATTTACGCCACAAATTAAGCCCGCTTATCAGGCTGCATACGCCCAACATTTTGACAAGGTACGCGGCGAGTTGAAACGCGCCGACATCCCTTATTTACAGGCGAATATCGAACAAGATATTGCCAAAGTTGTGCGCAGTTGGTTGCGTCTGGCGAGTCTGCGATGATGAGTTTAATGAGTTTAGTTAGCCTGATGGGACTGTCACCGTATTGGTGGTTGCTATTGCCAGTCGTGGGGTTGCCACTGTGGTGGCATCGTCAACGACGTCAAACACAAAAAATGCGTGTCTTGGCAACCGCAAAATTTTTGTCTGCGACCTCACCGCAATTGTTGCGGGTATGGCGTTGGCGCGATCTCTTATTGCTATTATTGCGTTGCCTGATGCTGATCACCATGCTGGCGATACTCGTCCAGCCACTGTGGAGCTGGCGCGGTGATACGGTATTTGTCGGCGAGCATCTTGATCCGCAATGGGTCGCTGCTGAGATTGATAAAGCGGGTTTTAAGCAGGCACAACGGATTAGTTATTGTCCGGCGATGGCATGTGAGATCCAGACGGACCATTTGCTATTGTGGCTGGAACAGGAACAAGCACAATGGCAGACGCAAGCACGCTGGCTTATATTGGCGCAAGACCAGCAGTTAGCGATGAGCGCGCGGGTGCCGCAAGTTGGGCACACTATTTCGGTACGAATCGCGCCGCTTGCAGCGCATCAAGCCTTAGGCCAAATTCCAGCCGACAAACAAACTTTGCAGGTCGCGATTCAGACTGATCGGGTCGATTTATGGCGTCGTGTTTTCAAGCTGTTTGAACTTGCTGGCGTTGAGAATCTGCAGTTTAATTTGACGGAAAAAATTCAAGCGAATACCTGGCTGGCAATTTGGGATAAGCAAAAAGAGCCGGATCAAAACTGGCATGCGCCATTCATCTGGCGTACAGCAAAAACCGAGCAGATGACGGTGGCGTCGAACGTGTTGTCAGGCGATAGGCCAGATGGTAGCTCAACAAATGCGTCAATAAATGCGTCGACAAATGAGTCAACTTCGGCATTGCTACAGAAATTGCACATCCATTCGGAAGTAAGTACACGCGGCTTGATTTGGAAAAAGGATCCGCAATTTGACTGGCCATTGCAAGATGCTGATTTGGAGCAGGCCAAAGTTTTGTTTGAAGCCTTGCAAGCGGTGCGCGCGGAAAGTCAGATTGTGCCCTTAAGTGTGCAAAATTCGCTCGACTTGCCAGCCACTAAAGTGACGCTCTCAGCGCATTTTATGGTTGGTTCCAAGGATCACCTGCGTGAGTTTTTATTTGCCTTGCTTGCCTTATTATTTATCGTAGAACGGAGTCTTGCCCATGTCCGCCGTTCTTAAACACATCCCGACACGTTTGCTCATGCAGATCGTGCGTCATCGCTTGCTCGCCTATCTGGGATTGTGCGCACCTTGGATCATTGCACGCTCGTGGCCTGGCTTGCTGGTTTGTCTGCTGCTGATAGCCTGCGATCTGATCTGGATTTGGCGTCAATCGCAAATCCACTTTTTGAGTTGGCTTAATGCGGCATTTCCTGCGTTCGAAGATAGTTTGCAATTGCTAGAACACGCAGAAAAGAACTCGCCCTTGATTCAGTTGCAAAGGGCGCGTTTGTTACAACGACTAGAAACCGTGTTGACACCCGCCGCGTTCAAGCAACTTGGTGCGCGGGAATTGCGGTTCAGCCGCTGGACCTTAGCCGGTTTGTTTTTCATGAGTGCGACGCTCGCTGCGCTGCTTACCGTTTATACCCATCCGGTTCAGACCATGGCACCGCGCGCTGTGGCATCGGTAGTTCAGAGCACAAGTGTGTCTGCATTGAGTTTGACATTAAGCTTGAAGGTCAATCCGCCAGCCTATACACAAGTACCCGCAACACAGTCTGTGGCGCAAGACTTGCAGGTGCCGGAACATAGCCAGATCGAATGGTGTATCGCAAAGTCGTTGCTGAACGCCGAATATTTGAATCAAGTAAATACCAGTCATATACGCCTCAGCAATGGGCAGGAAATGAGTTTTGCAGAAGATTCAGGAACGACATGTGCACGTTGGGAAGCGAGTGAAACGGTATTCTGGAGTTGGAGCGCTGATACCAAACAGCATCGCTACACCCTCAAAGTCACACAGGATCAAGCGCCCGAGATCGCCGTGTTACAGCCGCTAGAGTTGTTACAAGTACTCTCCACACAGACGCAAAATATCACGATGTCGATACAGATCAAGGATGACTATCAAATAGCGAACGCGAGCGTGCACATGACCCTGGCACGGGGTAGTGGTGAAAACATTCGCTTCAGCGACAAAGAAATAGTGATACCGCAGGGGAGTGATCAACGTCAACGTCAGTGGAATAAGCGCTGGAGCCTGACAGAATTAGGCATGGAGCCGGGTGACGAATTATATTTCTTTGTGCGAGCGAGCGACAATGCGGCAAAGAATCCACATATCGTGCGTTCGCCAACCTACACCTTGCGTCTACCAGCACCCGATGCGCTGGAGGAAGAAACGTCAGTGCTACCGATTTTGGTTAAACCTGAATCCTTGCGCAGTCAGCGCCAAATTATTATCGATACCGAGCAGTTGGTGACAGACATGCAGGCTAATCCTAAATTGAATCCGCCGTTGATACGCAACCGTAGTGAAATGATTGCCAATGATCAAGCCGCCCTGCGTCGACGTTATGGTCGATTCTTGGGGGAAGAATCCAGTCTATTCGGCGATGAACATGAAGATGGTGCGCATGCCAACGAAAAACCGGTTGGCGATTTAGCCGCACAATATGGCCATGCGCATGATCAGGAAGAAAACGCCACCTTGTTTGATGAAGCAACTAAGAAGATTTTACGGCGGGCTTTAGTGGCGATGTGGGACGCAGAAAAATCGCTACGGGCGATCACGCCGAAAACAGCATTAGCGCCTGAAAACAAGGCCTTAGAAGCGATTAAACAACTGCAGCAGGCTGATAGGATTTATTTGCATAAAGCGGCGTTCACCCCGCCCGCAATTAAAGAAGAAAAGCGGTTAAGCGGTGATGTACTCGACGTTAAAAATCAGCAAAGAATGCAGGCAGAATCCGAAATCGGTGTGCCGGCAGAATTGACCGCACTTTTAAGCGCACTGGCTAAAGCAGATACTTTGCCGGCTTTGTGGAGCAAAACTGCACGCGCGTGGATTGCGACGCATATTTCGGATGATGAACAACGTTTGAAAGCGCAATCCGCATTGCAAGATGTGGCTGATGGCTGCCAGCCTTGTCGCGCTGAACTTGCTGCATGGTTGCGTCAGGGAATCGCTAACGAAGGTATCAGTTTGCAAGCGGCATCTAAATTTAAAGCAAGCCAAGCCGGCGCATTGGATCGCTACTGGAATGCGCATTCGCTGCCTGCGGTTGAATCTCAAAAGACCTCCGCAATGACGCAAAAAACTACGCAAAGACCAACACAAAAACCAGTGCAGGGGAGCAAGCCATGACGGGTATCTTGGTGATGGGGAATTGGTCTTGGTGGCCACTCGCCTCCGTGTTGGCGATTGCTGCTGTTGGCAGCATGTCGGTAGTTTTGTATTGGCGTCGTGCGCGACGGCTCGATAGTCTCTTGATCGCGTGTGCCAGCCTGTCGTTGATCTTACTCATGCTCCCAGTGGAATATCAGCGTAACCCAGAGCAGGAGTTATTGATCGATACTCGTCAGGAACATCCAGATCTGGTAAGGCTTCGATCGCAACTTGCGCAAGCGAAAACTTTACGCCTGCAAGGTGATGGCCTTTTCGCCAGCGAATGGCGCGACCTGCCACCGAGAAAACTGATCTGGGATAAGAGTAGCTGGTCTAAAGCCGAAAGCCTGAGTCTGAATTTTTCGCAACAAATACCGTTTGGTCGTATCTTCGAGCTGAAGGTGGAACGTCCGCAAGCGCGAGGTGACTGGCGTGTGCAATTGATCGCTGAAAATCATCAAGTCCTAGCAGAACAGACTGGCAAGGGTGCGAGTATCAGCGTACATTGGTTACCACCTGTTGCTGCGCGCATGGTGTTACGGGCGCGGGTTTTAGATGAAAAAAATCACCTGATAGACCAGGGGCCGATACCACTCGATGTCATACCCATGCCCGAACTACGAGTTCAAGGGCGCTTTGCAGCACCTTCATTTGATACCCAGACATTGAATCAATTGTTGGTGCAAAGTCATGCGCTGATAGATTGGCAAACACAAATTGGTAAAGGCTTAGTGCGTCGCGAAACCGCACGCACCGAAATGGAAGCCGATTTGCTGGTGCAAGATGCCGCCTATTTTGAACAAATGTCAGTGCCACAGCGCACTCAGGTTTTGGCGCAGGTTGCAGCGGGGCGTTCTTTACTCATACTCGGTGCGAACGCGCAGCAAGTGGCAGTCTGGAAAAATGCCATGGGTCTGAATTTGCGCCAACAAGCAAGTGTGGCCGAAGAGCAAGAATGGCAAACGCCGCAAGCTGTGCATTTACACTCGGTTGCTTGGATGCCGCAGAATACGCCACAGTCGGGCTGGCAACTGGATCCAGTTCAGCCCTGGCTAGCTTCGCGGCTATGGGGGCAGGGAAAAATAGTCTGGATTGCGGCAGCGGGCTGGCATCAGGCACTGATTAGTGATACTCCAGCTTTGAAGCAATGGTGGCAATCACTGATTGATCAAAGTGCAGTGACGCGTGCGCAGAGTTCGGAATGGGATTCAAATAAGGCACAGCAACGCATGCCGCTTGCCGGTCAAAGTTGGCAAATTTGCGGGCGAGGGTATGCGCAAGCGCAGATACAGATTTCAGCGGCGAACAGTACTTCTGAAAGTGCAGCCAACAGCAAGAGCTTGCCATTGCGAGCACATGCCGCGAAAGCCGAAGCGCAGTGCGCCGGATTCTGGCCGAAAGCGGCGGGTTGGCACGATTGGCAGGTTGTGCCTGCAGATGGAAAACCATCGACTACGGATAAAAACAACGAGCAGGGTGCGGGAGCACTTTATGTGTACAACACCAACGATTGGCCGACCTGGCAAAGGCAACAAAAACGTCTGGCAAGTGCAGAGTATGGGCAGCAATTACCGCAATCGGCAACTCAGCTTGCTGGGTCACGGCAACGCTTGCCGAGCTGGCCATTTATTCTGTTCAGCATGCTTTGTTTGCTTGCTTTATGGAGGCGCGAACAGGCATAAGCTGCCATTGCGCTTTTGCGTCCGACTCTGATATTGCAGAGCTGAAACTAAGTATTTTCTGGGTGCCGACTTGAAACTAGAGCGAGTTTGCCGCCCAAAACTGCATGACCGCCGCCCAACTGCCATCTCATCAGATTAAGGCAATTCACGTGGGAAATTTTGTTCGACCACCACAAATAAAGCAATTGCCAAATAAAATTTAGCTTTTGAGGAAAATATAGTGTAAATAATTTGAATCTGTGGTTTTTATTGCAGCGCTGTTTTAGTCAAAACATCTGTGATCAAAAGTCATTTAGTAACAAATTTTTATAGAGAAGCTGTGATCGTTCAAAAATATTATATGCTCGCCCGCAGGTAAATCGTCCGGCAACTAATATTCGTTTAATATGCCCGTTTCTGGTTGTCAATTATTCTAGTAATAAATATTCCCCATGTTTCAAAAAATCGACTTAACTACAAATGGTTATCAATAAATTCATTGGTAATTCAATAAAACAAAGTCCATTTTTGGGAGAATTTTATGAAAAAAATACACGGCTTGTTACTCGCCGCCATGGCAGCAGCAGGTATTGCGCATAGCGCTAATGCAGTAACTGTGAATGCGACCTATATCAACAAAACCGGGACTGAAATCCGCGGGGTGTTTGGTAGTTATTCAAATCCGACGATTTATATCGATCGCCGCGCCTGTGGTGAATCGAGTTTATCTGCGTTTGCCTGTGGCCCTTATACGATCAGTGTGGGTACGGCATTCTTGCAAGGCGCGGAGAGTAATTATGGTAACTACGCAGCCAAGGCAATTCTTGGACATGAGTGGGGTCACACGATTCAATTTACGCGCAATATCAGACAGACTGCGCCATATATGGAATTGCAAGCGGATTGTGCTGGCGGTTCCTTTATCCGTTATGCGGTGGATACCCTGCGTTACGCAAATTTTCTGACGACTGCAGTGAACACAGCACGTGCTTATGCCGGTGGTGATCACGGTACACCAGCGCAACGCGATTACTACACACGTTGGGGTTACACCAATGGCATCACGAAATGTCTTGGTAGCTTGCCACGTGTGTGAACATAAATAGAGGACCATTCTATGTGAATGATAAGCCTCAGCTTCGTTCGCAGTCAGATGCTGCGAACGAATTTCTATCACTAGGGAAATTGTATGAAAAAAATGAGCGTGGTAGCGCTAGGCATGGCGTGCTTGCTGACCTCAGTTGGGCTGTATTTGCTGATGAAAGGCGATGACAATCAGCGCGGACTTCTTGAACACACTGTTTCCTCCACAGAGGCAAACTCGTCGACCCATGATGCGATAAATGCTAAGCAAGCAGCGCTTGATCCAACTCATGGAACAGGCGTCCATGCCTCTCCTTTTGAGTTGGGTAATGCGGGTGCGCAAATGGCCGAGCAGATTGCCGGAGAATCCAAGTCGGCAACGAAAAATATGCTGGAAATGCCAGCGCCAGAAGTGGTTTCGCCAGCCGAGGCTGCGCGCCGCAAAAAACTAGAACAGCTAGGCTATATGCTGCCACCGGATTACTACACCAAAGATCTAAAGGCTTTGAAAAGAATGGCAAAAACCGGCGACGCGTTTGCCATGATGCACATGGGCGAAAAATATTATTTTGAATTGCAAGGTCAGCCTAGTCATCCTGAATTTGACAAAAATATGGATTACGCTAAAGCCGCCAAAACCTCGTTTCAAGATGCCTTGATTGCTGGCAATATTCGTTCAGCCGGCATTATCGCTGAACTGTATTACCAAGAAAAAAATACCTTAGAAGCCTATGCTTGGCACTTAGTGTCGGATCAACTTGGCGATGACATCAGTGCTGACTGGTTTCGACGAACTGACATGGCGCAAAATTCTAGCGCCGAATTGAAGCAAGCTGCTGCAGAGCGGGCTGCGCAAATTTTAGGTGAACTAAAACTCAAGAAAAAATCTAGTTGATGGGTGAACCATTCTTGAAGCTGGAAATAACGGGATATTATCCCAGCATAGGCAGGGATAATCATTCTCATAGTTTTGGTTTTATCTACACCGACCTGAGCGTCCAAACTATCTAGGCAGCTATCTCGTTAAGCGATTTCGCATCGCAGGTGCGACCCGCGTTGTTCTGGTGCGTAATGTATTGACGCCGTGAGTTGTACCGGTCCTTTCGGACCGGACTCAGGTCATGCCGCGATGTATGTTTGTCCTACTTAGTTGACTTCATCGTTGACTTCACCACTTCACCACCTTTGATCACCACGGCCACGTTTTCCAATAAGCGTACATCTTTAGCAGGGTCGCCAACGACGGCGATGATATCGGCAAAGCGACCTGCTTCAATCACACCAACATCCTTACTCGCGAGGGCATCTGCCGCCACCACAGTTGCAGACTGAATCGCTTGGACTGGCGTCATGCCGTATTTCACCATGGTGGCAAATTGCTTGGCATTGTCACCATGTGGATAAATACCGGCATCGGTACCAAATACCATTTTCACGCCAGCCGCATTTGCGCGGCGGAAGCCTTCTCGTTGCACATCTGCGATTTCACGGTCTTTGCGTAAATTGTCTTCCAGTACACCGTTTTTCTTACCTTCCGATTGGGTATAGTCGGTGTTGTAAATATCCATCGACAGATAAGCACCATGTTTCTTCGCCAGCGCGATACCTTCATCGTCGATCAGACTAGCGTGCTCGATCGTGTCGATACCCGCACGAATTGCGTCTTTAATCCCGGAAGTGCCGTGCGCATGCGCGGCTACACGTAAGCCCCATTGATGCGCTTCTTCGGCAATCGCAGTCATTTCCTTCAAGCTCATTTGCTGCTGGCCTGGTTCGGTGTTGTGCGAAAATACGCCACCCGTTGCGCAGATTTTGATGACTTGCGCACCGTATTTACGCAATTCTCGCACTCGCTTGCGACCCTCTTCTGGATTGTCGGCATTGAATGCGCTTTGCTGATTCATCGATGGTGGGAAGAAT
The DNA here is from genome assembly GCF_049340305.1 of Undibacterium sp. Ji22W. NCBI lineage: Bacteria > Pseudomonadati > Pseudomonadota > Betaproteobacteria > Burkholderiales > Oxalobacteraceae > Undibacterium > Undibacterium sp. Ji22W. The sequence continues at coordinate 1,298,849 of NZ_JBMPOU010000002.1, forward strand.
GTGGAATCGCAATGTCCACCGGTCGCACCGAATGAATACGCCGCTGTCACGACACGTGGACCACGCACTTTGCCTTCCTCAATCGCTTGACGTAAACCGACATCATTCCAGGCATCCGCACCAACATTGCGAACCGTTGTGAATCCCGCATCCAAAGTACGACTAGCATGTGGCACTGTTAATATGGACCAAAAGCGATCACCAAATTGCAAGGTGTTATAGCCGCCATAAGTAGGATCAGAATCGAGATGGACATGCATGTCGATCAGGCCAGGTAATAAGGTCATGCCAGGCAAATCGATTTTTTGCACATTCGCGTCGGTATTAGCTGCGCCGCCATTTTTGATGCTCACAATGCGGCCGTCGCGCACCAGAATTTGTGGATTGGCGATGGTTTTACCTGTGCGTACATCTAACATATTGCTGGCAGTAATCAAGACATCGCTCGCAAATGCGTTGGCTGTGAATGCGCATACCGCTGCCACTAGGGTAGAACAAATTGTTTTTTTCATCTGTGACTCCAAGGGGGAAAGAAATTGCCGTGAGGATATTCTGAACAGGCGCTTAGTATCCTTGCTACCACGATGCTGGTCAAATTTGATTGCGAAAAATGACGCCGGCGACCAACAGCCGCTCCGACACTTGCCATAGCATGCAAAATTCAAATTGAAAAAAGCAAACACAAAAAACAAAAATAAATTCAGGGAGGCGAATCTCAACGCACAAAAGCAAAAAGCCCACCAAAGGCGGGCTCTTCATGCATTGCGATAATTCATTAATCACCAAGGCTATCTGCCAAGTGTCATTAAGGTTCCGGCACCCATGCTATCTGCGTGGTGTGCGTTTGGAATTATGCGACTAGACTGGTTTGATCACACCAGTGAAGTGCAAAGTACAAATTATTTGCAGCAAATTTTTGCGTAGGACGATAAATCGTCAAATCACAAAGAACACAAATCAGCATCTTATTTTGCGAAATTTTAGCTTTGCGTGGTGTCCAAGGTATCTTAAAGCGAGCGCAGGATTCTTGCATGCTGCGCTCATCTTGATTTTCACTACGCCTGACTAAACCATTTTCCTCACCCCAATGCTATCTGCAAAGTGGGCCAAGCCGGTTAGAATCAGTTTGTGCGGTCTGTGTGCGTGCACGTCGACCATTTGCGGTTGAATCCAGTTTTCTAAGTAAACATCACCCGTGCTATCTGCATGGTGCAATGCTCACTGAGGAAGCATCGATACGCCTTAGCGAACGATGAATCTGCATTCCTTGGTGTGTCATGCTGAGATCACACACCAAATTTTTAGTGACTTTGTAAATTACAAAATCTGAATATTGCTTGCTTTGTCGCCTTTTGGACTAGCACTGCGTTCGAAAGAAACGCGTTGATTTTCTGAAAGACTTTTGAAGCCAGAAGATTGAATGTCTTGAAAGTGGGCGAACAAGTCAGGACCACCAGCATCAGGTGTGATGAAGCCGAAGCCCTTAGCGTCGTTAAACCATTTTACGATTCCAGTTTGATTGCTCATTTTATTTCCTTTATTTCTTTAGATTATGGATGGCGACCAACTCAGCACGCACATGATAATTTGCGCAGCTGAAGGTAGTAGCCAAAAGGCGATATTGCCTATTAGGCACTTAAAACCAAGAGATGAAACCGAAGGAGATAAAACAGAACGACTAGAAGAGAACAGCCATGCGGAATTGGGACCAACAATATTACGACCTGATACAAGTACAAACCGGAATATACAGGCTTTATCCAAAATCACCTAATCTTTTTTTCATTGTTAAAAAAACAGCTGTGTAAAACATCAAGCAATAAAGTGCGCTAACTTCGTTTATTTTGAAATTTTTTAACATCGAAGCTCATCGCTGAATATTTGTCAGCATCTACCGCGTTCACGCCTTGATACGCGGAGAATTGTTGCAGATGTGCCCCAAGTATCACCGGATCGCTCGCTAATGGAATCGAATTGCCTGGGATTGGGTGATAATGCAGCAATGCAAAATAACAATTCAAGTGCAAGCATTTACCTTCGTTTTTAACATTTATTTTTGCACCAAATTAGACGCCATATTGTTTCAGGAAAGAGGCACATGATGCAGGTCAAACCAGTCAGTGATGCAGGAAAAGCAGAAAGCGCTGCGCAGCGCCTGATTTTTTTTAAACGATTACAGACACTGACAAATAAGATACATGCAACCCACGCTGTCGATCAAATCATGCTCGATTTGACCTCCGATATTTGCGATCTCTTTGATTGCGATCGCTTGACTATTTACGTGGTTGCACCTGATGGCAATAATCTGATTTCTAAGGTGAAGAAAGGTTTAAATTCGTTTAAAGATATTCGCCTGCCAATTTCTGATCAAAGTATTGCCGGCTTTGTCGCTTTGCATAAAGAAGTTTTGTGTCTGAATGACGTGTATGACGAAGCTGAGTTAAAAGAAATCTCGCCGCATTTACATTTTCAAAAAGCGATTGACGGACGTACGGGTTATCGCACCAAAGAAATGTTAGTTGCGCCGATTATTGATGCGGAAAAAGACGAACTGTTAGGCGCGATACAATTTATTAATAGCCGTCATGGAAAAGCATTTACGTCGATAGCGCAAGAAGGTGTTCGCGAATTATGTGAAACCTTGGCGATTGCCTTTACGCAAAAGAACAAGCCATTGCAAATCCCGCCTTCTAAATTTAACGGATTGGTGTCCGATGGCGTTCTTTCGGTACCAGAATTTGAATTGGCAATTAGTTCCGCTCGTAAAAAACAACTTGATTTAGAAGATGTCTTAATCGATGAATTTCAAGTCTCGCCAGATCAAATTGGCAAGGCGCTCGCGCGCTTTTTCGGTGTGCCGTATGAAGCTTGGCAAGTTGAACGCGTGATCGATGTTGAATTGGTCAAGAAACTGAAGCGTCAGTATGTCGAGGAAAATTTGTGGCTACCGATTTCGGACGATAAAACCGGCATGACGATACTTGCGGTTGACCCTGAACAAGTGAAGACGACGCGCGTTGTGAATTTGATTTTCCCAACAGCGCGCCTGCATTATAAGGTCACCACTAAGCGTGAATTTGCGCAGACCATTGACCAATTCTTTGGACAAACCGGCGAATCTGCTAGTGTTGGTGAGTTGTTGTCAGGTATGGAAGGTGAAGAGGACGATAGTGGAAGTGGTAATACAGAAGTATCGGCAGCAGTAGAAAATGAGCTGGTCAAATTACTCAATAAAATTATTGTCGATGCGTATCAACAAGGAGCATCGGATATTCATATCGAGCCACGTCCAGGTAAAGAAAAAACCTTGATCCGCTTTCGCAAAGACGGTTCTTTGTCGCCCTATATAGAAATTCCCGCTAGTTATAGAAACGCCCTGCTAGCGCGGATTAAGATTATGTGCGACCTCGACATTTCTGAAAAACGTAAGCCGCAAGACGGCAAGATTAAGTTCAAGAAATATGGTCCCTTGGACATTGAATTGCGGGTTGCTACGATACCATCGTCGGCAGGGATGGAAGACGTCGTTATGCGGATTTTGGCTGCGGGTGAACCGATTCCACTCGATAAGCTGGGGGTCTTGCCGCACAATTTGCAGCGCTTAAAAGACGTCGTGGAAAAACCCTATGGTATTTTCTTCGTATGTGGGCCGACTGGCTCAGGCAAAACCACGACTTTGCATTCGGTCTTGAATTATCTAAACCGGCCAGAAACCAAAATCTGGACCGCCGAAGATCCGGTTGAAATCACGCAGAAAGGTTTGCGTCAGGTGCAAGTTAACCGTAAAGCGGGAATGGATTTTGCCACGGTGATGCGGGCATTCTTGCGCGCTGATCCCGATATCATTATGGTCGGCGAAATGCGCGATAAAGAAACGGTCTCTATCGGTCTCGAAGCATCTTTGACTGGACACTTAGTGTTCGCTACTTTGCATACGAATAGCGCACCAGAATCGATTATTCGCCTGCTTGATATGGGGATGGACCCGTTCAATTTCGCAGATGCCCTGTTGGGTATCTTGGCGCAACGTCTGGCTAAACGCCTATGTAGCAATTGCAAAGTCGCGTATCAGCCAGCACCGGAAGAAATCCAATCGCTGCTCAATGAATATTGTTCAGAGTTGTTAGCGACCGCCGCCTTTCAGGCTGATGCCGATGCAGCTAAGCGCGAAGTGTTGAAGCGGTGGATGAAAGAATATGCGAATCCGCAAGGGCAATTGACGCTGTATCGTCCGCAAGGCTGCGACAAATGTAACGGTGGTTATAAAGGTCGTGTAGGCTTGCATGAATTGATGGTCGGTACCGATCCCGTCAAGAAGCTGATACAAGAACATGCGCGCGTAGCGCAGCTGTTCACCGCAGCTTTGGAAGACGGTATGCTGACGCTGAAAATGGATGGTATGGAAAAAGTGCTGTCCGGTATCACCGATATGAAACAGGTCAGACTAGTGTGTATAAAATAGGTATAGTTTCACTTTTTGTTTCGCTTGCGTTCATTTTTGAACGGGTGTAGCGAAGTTTTAAATCCAGATTATTTCAACATTTGCAGAGGAAAACATGCCGTATATTGGTGTTAGCTTACATATTTTGGTCGCGATTTTTTTTGCAGTGCACGCGATACGCCATGGACGTGAACTGTATTGGTTGATGATTTTATTTGCCTTTCCTTTATTGGGTAGTGTCGTGTATTTCTTTGCGATTTATTTGCCGGACAGTCGTTTGCAATATGGCGCACGTAAGATAACGACTGCGACTTTAAAAGCGCTCGATCCGGGCAAAGAATTGCGTGAAGCGCAACAAGCTTTTGAGTTGACACCGTCTGCACAAAATCAAATGCGTTTGGCGGCAGCCTATCTGGAGACGGGTGATGCACAACAAGCGGCACATGAATATGAAGCTTGTTTGAAAGGCCCATTCGCCAATGAAAGAGAAATGTTACTGGGTGCGGCGCGCGCCAGATTGCAAAACGGGCAAGCCGATGCGGCGATAGAATTATTGCTGAAGCTACGCCAGCACCATGCTGATTTCCGTTTAGAACAAGTCGCTTTGTTGTTGGCGAAAGCCTATGCGCTGGCAGGGCAACATCAGGCTGCAGGGGAAGAATTTACGAAAGCGACACGCGATCACGGTAGTGTTGAAGCTTATGTGGAACATGCGGTTTGGGCGTTGGCACAGGGCGACAAAAGTACGGCATTGAAGCAACGCGAACAGATAGAACAAATGAAAAAACATTGGCAGTCGCATCATTTTTCTACGCATAAAGATTTGCTGAAACGCTTAGATGCAGCGTTCGCAGCTAGCTGAATTTTTGTTTTTTTCCTAATCTTTGTAAAACACCCCGGCGATGCGAAGGAATATGTGCGGCCGGGTCGTCTGTACTAAACACGTAGTGCTGAAACACACTGCCCCAGGCAGCGCGCTGTGCGAGTGGTAATTCTTTAAAACTTAAGAGTGCTTGCAATAACAAACCGTACGGTGACGTTTTATTCTCAGTCGAAAAATTCGATCCACCCCACCAATAATTCATCAGAATATTGATCTTGTCCAAAGACTCAACATGATGCCACCACAGATTCGGAATATAAATCGCGTCGCCGGGTTCCAAAATGGCGCTTTGTGCGTGTTCCAATGCTGTCTGAAAGTGTGGGAATCGATCGAAATCTGGCGTCGCTAAATTCACCATGCTGATCGGCGAGGGTGTTGGTGCAAAATCTAAAGGGCCAATGTACAAATTGGCGATCTGCTCAGGTGGAAACAAGACAAACTCGCGCCGTCCACTGATTACGCAGGCAATATTGTCAGAACCGTCAATGTGTGTCGGCGTGACGATGTGATTCCCAAGCCAGATGCGAGCCGCAGTATCGTCGCCCAGTAAAGGCATGGGATGATCTTGCTGCAAGCCAGGTAAGCATTCGGCGACCAGTGCACTTTGTACCGCCACCGAGGGCGGGGTCGCAAACTGTGCATAGCGCACCAATTGTTCGAGTACGGCCGTTATCGGTACGCGATTTTTGATGAAGTTAAAACCATCCATCGTCTCATCATAAAAAATTCTCCCGTCATGTTCGGGGCGCAGCATGATGGCATCGACTGCAGCACCGCTGTCACGTTTTGCCAAGTCATTTAGCAAATCTGGCATCGCCCGCTTTGCATGTTGGACCAAAGGCCAATCTTGTACCAGTCCGCGCAAGATTGCGGGACGATACAGCGGCTGAATCTTTTGATGAAATAGGTCATAAGTGACGTTATGAAATTCTGCGATGGCGGGAAGGGGTGTGCGCATAGAGTGTGAGTGAAGTGTGTGCGTCAGATCGATAACACAGGTTAAATTCTAACCGAGTCTAATAACATGCAGGCTGCGGTGTAAGCCATGCTCGTCATGCTAGTTCATGTTCACCTATTTTTGACCGATAATTAGTTTGGCAGTGAATTTTTTGTATTTTCTAAAGACAAAGTTGCGAACAAAATTGTAATTTTGAAATTTTTTTTGAATACAACGAATTCACAAAATGTTACTTGTAGATAAGGGGGCTGTGTGTGATACTGGTACTAGGTGTCTTTAGTGCGAACGACAGTAGCAATAAGTGACAATGTTAGTGACATTAAAAATGTCAAAATACCAAGCTTAAAAGCGATCCAAATACGCAAAGCTATTAACGAAAATTGGAGAGAAAAATGAATTCACAAAAACAAACGGGTTTTACTTTGATCGAATTGATCGTGGTCATCGTGATTTTAGGTATTTTGGCGGCGACTGCCTTACCAAAATTTGCGGACTTAGGCAAAGATGCGCGCATTGCTAGCATTAATGCAGCTAAAGGCTCCATCGCGGCGACTGCAGCGATGGCACATGGCAAATTTCTGGTAACTTCTCCAGTACCAACTACGGTGACATTTGAAGGTACGACGATTACATTCTCTACGGCTTTCGCATCAGGTTACCCAAAAGCGGATACCGCGTTTGCAGCTGCTGCAGGATTGAACGCAGCTGACTACACGTTGACGGCGGCAGGTACTACTTTGACGGTTTCCCCAGTTTCTGCTCCGACGGCAGCCACTTGTTCTGTGGTTTATGCTGAGCCAACCTCGGCAACCACAGCTCCAACACTGACGTTGACGACTACAGGTTGCTAATTGATCGAAGTCATCACTGCATGTAAAAAGCCCCGACAAGTTCGGGGCTTTTTTACGTATGGAATATGCCGCAAAATATGGCATAAGATATATCGCACAACATCACTATGTCTGACCGCCTTTTGCTAAGCTTGCGATGAAGCTTGTGTAGGAAGTTCAAGCCATTCAATCAGTCAAACAGTCAAATCATTCATGCTAATTTAAGGCGGTCATTTAATTTGCGTTTTCGCTTGTCCGATCGCGCCGATTGCTTCTGTGCTCTATGTGTAGGCACCTGCAACGAAGTGGGTGCAGAAGGGAAAGAATGCTCTTCAAATTCCTGCATATCTTTCTCTTGTGCGTTAAGCTGATCTTCGGTCACAAAGACGGAAACTGCTTCACTTAACCTCAGTGCCTGTTGATGCATATTTTCTGCCGCCGCGGCAGCGTGTTCGACTAAAGCCGCATTTTGCTGCGTAATGTGATCGAGTTGGCCTATCGTTGAGTTGACCATTTGGATGCCATCACCTTGTTCTACGCTAGCATCCGTAATCGCTTGCATATTACGATTCAATTCGGCAATCGCATCAACAATCTGCGTCATCGTATTGCCTGCTTGCTGCACTTGCTGATGACCTGCATTGACTTGTTGCACCGAATTACCGATGAGAATTTTGATTTCTTTCGCGGCACCAGCCGAGCGCTGTGCTAGATTGCGTACCTCGGTTGCAACCACTGCAAAGCCTCGCCCCTGTTCGCCAGCACGGGCGGCTTCCACGGCGGCGTTGAGCGCCAGAATATTGGTTTGAAAGGCAATGCTATCGATCACAGCAATGATGTCGGTAATTTGTTTGGATGAATTCTGAATTCCCGTCATCATGGCATTCATTTGCGCGACTGCATTGCCGCCATGTCCAGCGATAGTAGTCGCCTCAATTGCCATCGCATTCGCTTGTTGCGCGCTCTGGATGTTTTGTTTAACGGTACTGGTTAATTCTTCCATCGAGCTGGAGGTTTCCTCTAATGAACTCGCTTGTTGCTCGGTACGCATAGACAAATCGGCATTCCCCCTCGCAATTCCTTTGGATGAACTGGCGATCTGCTCTGTGCTACTGCGTATTCTTTGCACCAGACCGATTAAAACCTGCCGCATGCTTTCGAATTCAAACACAAGCTGCGCCACTTCATCTTTGCCATGCGCCTCGCAGGCGATGCTCAAGTTACCATCCCTGATTCTATGCACAGCAACTGTCAATTGTCCTAGCTCACGGGCAAACGCCAGATAAAATCCCGCTAACAAATAGGTGGCAATGCTGATGATTAAGGCGATTGCCAGTACGATTGCATTCCGGTTCCATACATGATTGCTGAGGCGTTGTTCTAATTGCGAGTGGATTAAATCTGCCAGACTTACGCTTAAATCATGCCAAGCATTAATACTTTTTTGTCCTGCGGCTAAATAGTCGGTGCCGCTAGTCTGATTGAGGGTATTGAGAATCTCGGTTTTGGTGCGCTCTAAAAAAGCCAAATGGTTGGCAATGACTTGTTGCTGTTGTTGCTGTAAATTTTGCAGTGCCGGATAGGCTTTCACAATCGCTTCTAACTGCGCCTGTACTTTCGGTAGATCGCGTTGACTCAATAGTACATTTGCATTGATCAAGACATCTTCATTGGCCTCTAATAATCCAGTATCAATGTAGGGAGCCCCACGCGCTGCAGTATCTGCCAACACGCTGGTGAGTTCAGGTAAGGATTTTGCATACAGAGCGATTAGATAATAGGTATCGACCTGCGGATCTAAACTGAGGTTACTTTGATCGGCGATCATGTTGGACAGCGATTTTAATTGCAGCAATACGCCATTGTGTGCAGCGTAACTCTCTTTTGCTTTGCTTGTATCGAGAGCTTGTTGCAGCGCAGTCCAGCTACTTTGGACATTTTTGATGGACTCAATGAGCGCCTTAATGGATGCGTCGGCGAGGTCATGTTCGGGATATTGCGCCTGCAATGCCACCAAACGTTGGAAGCCTTTGTCTATTTCTCGCTTGACTTCCAGTGCCGCTTGTTTGGCCTTCACGTTGCCTGCCAACGCCAAGTGTCGCAAGGCTTGATGTTGTTGCGTCTGCAGGCTTAACTCTTGCACGATACGCAGATTTTGCAGACCGCCCTGTTCAAGTTTGTTCAAACCAATTGCCTTATTTAATTCATACACGAACAAACCGGAGACGATCAGTGCCGGCAGGGCAAATAGGCAGGCAACCATTAAAAATTTGGGTAGCAGACGCAGTTGCCGCATCAGTGTAATTGCAGGGGAGAATAAAAATTGCATACAGACTCCGCAAATAAAGTTGGCGGTGGGAAATAAAAATCATCTTCCCAATGTAGGCAAATTTTGTGACCGTACGATGACAGTGTGCCGCGCGAAAACGCTTATTCCAAGCTGCAAGCAATAATCGTCGCCCCCATCAAATCAGCTTGTAAGTGTAGTGTTTGCAGCAACTTTTGGCGGCTGAGTGGATCGACTGGCAATGCCAATTTTAAATGCAGATAGGGATAATCTGCGTTGCTGGTGCCAGGGATATTTGTTTGATTGCCCGATTGCGTCTGCCGCTGAGCGGGAAGCTGTGTGATCGGCGGTTCGGGTGCTGTTTCCAACAATCCTTGTTTTTGCATTTCGGAGATCACTGCGGCGAGTGGAATGGTAATACAGTCATGTGGCTCTAACCATCGCTTCGCCCCATTCGTGATACTCACAATCCCACCGGTAAGTTCGACGGCCACATCTGACACTTTTTCATAATGAAAAGCCTCCCAGTCTGCCAGACCACGTTGTCGTTTGGCAAGCTCCGCCATGATCTGCGCAACCTGTCCACCATGCGCCACCATACCAACCGGCAGCATTTCTGAAAAATCGATCATTACTTCCATCTCCACGAGTTGAGTGTTGATGATTTTCTTCACGTCAATAAATGCTCAAAAAACATTCAAAAAGTCTTAGAAATCACCAGAATCTGCGCAAATTCTAAGTGCAATTACAAAATCACAGGTAAAATTCGCCAGCACAAATTTTTGTTTCAATAATTGCTTTATCCAAAACACCAGCGGCTAACGCCGCTTTATTACAATATAGAAAATCATAAAGGAAGACCAAGATGTTGATTAAATCCCGTTTCATGATCGGTAGTGCTGTAGCAGTATTGGCTTTATCCGCTTGTACAAAAAATGCAGACAAGCCAGCTGAAGGTGCAGCCAGTGTGATCGCTGCCACAGTGAATGGCAAGCCTATCAGTACCAAGCAAGTCGACATGATTATGAAGCAGCAAGCTGCTCAAGGTATGCCAGACAATCCAGAAATGCGCAAAATGATTATCGACAATCTGGCGATGGCATCTTTAGTCGCGCAAGAAGCGGTAAAAAAAGGTTTGGACAAATCGGGTGACGTTGCAGATCAACTCGAAATGATGAAAACCAATGTATTGGCACAAAGTTTTGTGGAAGACTATTTGAAAAACACGCCAGTGACTGATGCAGAATACGCAGCAGAATACGACAAAATCAAAGCAACAACAGCTGGCAATGAATACTCTGCACGCCATATTTTGGTAGAAAAAGAAGACGACGCAAAAGCGATCATCGCAAAATTGAAAAAAGACGTTAAAGTATTTGCAGCTTTAGCAAAAGCGCAATCGAAAGATCCAGGCTCTAAAGACAAAGGCGGCGAATTGGGCTGGTTTGATCCACGCGGTATGGTGCCAGAATTTGGTAGTGCCGTAGCGAAATTGGAAAAAGGTAAATTTACTGAAGAACCAGTGAAATCCCAATATGGCTACCACGTGATTATTCTCGACGACAGCCGTGCGAAAGAAGCGCCAAGCTTAGAACAAGTCAAACCACGTTTGACTCAGCAACTGCAACAACAAAGCTTGAAGAAATTTTTGGATGGCTTGAAAGAAAAAGCGAAGATTGACATCGTCGGCGAGAAAGCAGCATCTGCTTCAGCATCGGCTTCAGCAATGACAGCAGCACCAGCATCTGCGCCAGCAGCAGCGGCACCAGCAGCTAGCAAGTAATTTGGTCACAGTTTTACTATATAAAAAAACCGCCTTCGTGGCGGTTTTTTTATGTCTACTCCTTACTTACACGTGGTTACCGCCGAGCGTCGTAACCGCAGGGACTAAGTCCAGAATAAAGTCGTGCTATGCCGTGTCACAAGATGAGAAAACCACATCGTCGCGCATTCATGCCTTGTTAATAAAGATCTATGTTAGTTTAATTGTTTCCACGATTGACGCTGAATAAATCTATTCGTGGAAATCAAACCCATACAAAGAGGTGTCAGCCTATGAACCTACCCTTATTTCCCGCCGTAGGGAGTGAAGTGGAAGTGGTATATAGCGAATTAAAACGCATCGCTGCGTCACGTCTGCGCTTAGAACGTGCCGATCATACTTTGTCGGCAACGGGTTTGGTGCACGAGGCGTATCTCAAACTAGTACAAACTGATTTGAAGTGGGAAAACGCCCCACATTTTCGTGCTATTGCAGCCCGAGCGATGCGTCAAATTTTGGTGAACTATGCGTTGGCACATCGCTCTGAAAAGCGTGGCGGTGATTGGATCAAATTGACACTAACCGGAGCTGAGCCTGAGATCGAAGCTCAAGTCGATGGGGCTGTAGATATCCTGACTTTGGACGAAGCCCTAAAGGCCTTGGGGGAACTCGATCCGCGTCAGGCAGAGATTGTTGAACTACGCTATTTTGCCGGACTGACGATAGAAGAAACCGCCGATGCGATCAAACTATCGGTCGCCACCGTCAAACGCGAATGGGCTGTTGCCCGTCTATTTTTAAAGAGAGCCATGTCTCGATGAATACCGCCGCCAACAATTGGCAACGTGCCAAAAATATCGTCGCCGATGCGCTTGAATTAAATACCGATAAGCGCGCCGCATTTGTCGAAGCGCAATTGCAGGATTTTCCGGATTTGCGTGCTGAGGTTGAATCTTTGTTGGGTGTAGAAACGGTGGAAGGGCAGCGCTCTGGTTTTCTTGATTCGCCCATCGAAGTGCCCACCGTTAGTTTGGAAGAGAAATCAGCCTTGGCTGGACAAGTGCTTGGTGCTTGGCGTTTACTGGAGGAAATTGGGCGTGGTGGGATGGGTGTCGTGTATTTGGCAGAACGCGCTGATGGTGCATACACTCAACGTGCCGCCGTGAAATTATTGCGCGGCGCCGGACGTCAAGATGTCGCTCGCATGAATCGTGAACGACAAGCCTTGGCCGGTTTGACTCATCCCTTTGTAGCGCGTTTGCTCGATGGCGGCACCACGGCAGGTGGAACGCCATTTCTGGTGATGGAATATATCGAAGGTGACACCATAGAGCGCTACGCACAACACCATGCACTCAGCGTGGCGCAACGCGTTGATTTGGTCAGAATGGTCTGTGATGCGGTACAGAGCGCGCATCAGCAATTACTTATCCATCGGGATATCAAACCATCTAATATCTTGGTTGATGCCAATGGCAAACCAAAGCTGCTGGATTTTGGTATCGCCCGATTATTGGAGGCGAGTAAAAAACAAAATGAACTCAATGAACAGAGTGAAGGCCGTTCCGATTTGACGCAGGCCGATGCCATGTTATTCACGCCGCGTTATGCCAGCCCAGAGCAGGTCAATGGCACGCCGGTCAGTGTCGCGACCGACGTTTATGGTTTAGGTGCCTTACTTTATGAACTACTCGCGGGAACCAGCCCTTATCCGCGCATGACCAACACCGACATCACCAACTTTGCAGCAGTCATGCGAGTGGTGGCAGAAGATACTATCGCGACGGCCAGCTCACTGGCAAAACAGGCGATGCCCGCATTTGCGCCGCAACTCAAAGGTGATCTCGATGCGATCCTGATGAAAGCTTGTGCCAAGTCGCAGCAGGAACGCTATCCCACCGTGGCGGCTTTGGCCGATGATTTGAGCCGCTGGTTGGAGCAAAGACCGATTGCAGCGCGTGCGCCGAGTTGGGGCTATTTAGCCCGTAAATTTGTCAGTCGTCATCGAGTTGGCACGGCGCTATCAGTCATGGCCGGCTGTGCGATCACCGCCGGTGCAGTCGGCACGATCGTTCAAAAAAATAAAGCACAAGCGCGTTACGAACAAGTAAGAGAAATACCCACCCGTGTGATTACCAAATACTACGACCGCATTGAGACCATCGCGGGCACAGTGGCAGTACGGCGCGATATGGTGAAAGACGCCTTGGTTTTTCTTGACGAGTTAGCACAAGAAGCAGATTACGATCCACGCTTAGCCGTCGATATCGCCACCGGTTATAGAAAGATGGGCGAAGTTCTGTTTAATGGCCGCAATATGGCCAGTCTTGGCGATAGAGCTGGCGGTGACAGCGCCCGCCTCAAGGCAGAACAATTGCTCTTAAAAGTGATTCGTGGCGATCCCAATAATACGAGCGCCTACGCCGAAATGGCAGCGGTGGATGCGGACGTCGCCGCCATATTAGGCAGTACCGACCATGTTGAGCAAGCACTGAAACGCTTTGACATGGCGTTCAAGCACTATCTCTTGGCACTCAAAGGACCAGACAAAAATGGCGATATTCGCTTTGAATTGATACGCACCTATCTGGCAGCAGCAGCGGCCACCTTAAATGACGACAAAACGGCGGCACCGCTACTAGCCAAGGCGCAAGAGCAATTTTCGATTTGGAAAGCCGATCGATCACCCGGCGATAAAGAAATCGACAACATGCAAATGTTTATGTATCGCATTCAATATCGGCAAGCGATGGCATTCGAGGGATTGGAGGCGGCCTTGAAATTGTCGGATGCAGAAATCACGATCATCGACCAATGGATAGCGCGCGAGCCTGATAACTTCAACCATCTATTACATAAACGAACCGCCTTGATGAATAGCGCCATGGAGCAATTTATCGCCGATCCCAAGCTTGCGAAAGAGGTCGTTAACCGTCTGCAGCGAGCGCAGGTGGTATCGAATCAATTAATGAAGCTCGATACTGAAAACATAGAAATACTGAGTGGAAACGCCCGTTTGTACACGCACTTTGGACGCGTGTTATTAGCGCTAGGACAAGCGCCCGAAGCGAAACAAGAATTGTTGAAAAGTATCGCGCTTTGGCGATTCGCCGACACCATCGATGTGCTGCCCCACATGCGACGTCAGCAAGGTGAGGCGAGTTTTCTTTTGAGCAAAACCTACTTTGCAGAAAAAAATGGGCAAGAAGCCAGCAAACACGCTGAAATTTTTCTGCAACTCGCCAAGAAATATCCCGATATTTTTACGAAAGAGCCTGGCAGTAAATGGGTTACAGAAGCACAGGGCTTTTTGCATCCGGCTTCACCGTAGGTGCTGGTATAGAGCTCCGGCTGGTCGGCAGGCATACTGGACTCGATCGGATGACCCTAGCCTAAAATCTACTCAAGCTAACATTAACCTATCGTTACACCCGCGCAGGCACAGCCCTGTCCGGACTAATTTTCCCGATACCTTTGGATTGGCACTCCCTTCTCCCGCAAGCGGGAGAAGGGGCGGGGATGAGGGTGGTCCAAATTAAGATGACATTATTAGGCACTTTAAATGCTTTCATTTGGTGTTATGTCGAGTCATCCAAAACTTTGCTATTCCAGAACTACTCTCACGTCCATCCAACACGACCATCTAAATAAGTGATTTCGTAGAGCGGGTGAAACCCGCGCTGCTCAGGTGTCCAGTGGTTTGGCGGCACAAGTTGCGCCCGCCTACAAAATATTTTTCATCTTATTTTTGATCCCATGAGCCAGTTTGACGAGAAATCTTGCATTACGTATTAAGCACCCTTCCTCCTCGACTTTTCTAATCAGATGATGCTGGAATCACCACAGATGAGGTGTAAGTGCGGGTCAAACTATTTGGGAGAAAAATCATGTTATTCCTTCAGCGCCTACCTACTCGGGCAATGTGCTTTTGTTGCGTCATCTTTATGTTGAATGCCTGCGTTGCCGTGCATGACCCCTTAATCGGGAATGCAAAAGCGACCTTAAAAGGGGCAGAATTTGGTCCGTCGGACGAACTGCTCGCGGACATTAAAATCAGCGAAGTACTCATCACTGAAAATGCCTCGGTTCTGCGGCAACTCAATGAAGCTCGCTTCTATCAAGGAACGGAAAAAGAGCGTGTCGATGGCATGACTGATGAGTTCAAAGGTGATCGCAAACGCGCTCAGGCGACCTATGCTTATTACGCTCAATTGCCGGTGAATCAAACCAAATTGAAGAGTCAGTTATCCGACATTATCGATCGTCTAAAAAGCATGGAAGTCGTGCGCAAAAAAACCAATTACACGCAACTAGTCAAAGTGCAGGGGCAGCAAAACGAACGCCTGCGTGAGGCCCAAATGGCTAATACTAATTCATTGCAAGGCGCCTTAGCCAACAATGCGAATTTCTATAAAGCACTGGGAAGCGGCCCAGATGTCATACGCTATAAAGACAGCCGAGGTTCGTATTCTGACCAAACCACATTCAAAGGCATGGTGCGCGAAAATACATTGGCAAATCAAAAAATGTTGGAAGCGCAATTGAAAAACGCCGAAGCCAACGTCGCCAATGAGCAACGTGCAGCAGAGCGTTCGCAGCAGGATTTTTTAAAGCGTAACCCTGGTTTAGAAGAGCTACGTGCCTATATGTCGAATGAATCCGATCTTATTTCTGAAAAACTGTGGCCCGCTTTGAAAGCAACACTCGCCGAGTTGAAGTCCATGCTAGCTGCCGCTGATCCAGAAAATACCAAAACTAAATAGAACTTAATACCAGTAAAAAAAGTAGTCAAACCAGACTCGTAGCATAGCATTGTTACGAACTAATATCACGCGGCTATCGACATGAAAATCATGTCGCTGCACACCATTAAAGGGGAATAATCATGCAAGCTCACATCACTTCTTTCACTAAGTTACTCGCCGTAGGTATCATTAGCAGCGGTCTTTTCGGTTGTGGCAATATTGTCGCTCAACATGTAGGACCAAGCGATTACGCCAAGTTAGAAAATTTCCATGACCCAGCCTTAGAAGTTAAATCCAGTACCCAAGTTTTTCAAAACAAAATTGGCAGTGGCGATGATTGGCAAGCGGGCTATGCATTAAGCCCAGCTGGCTTAGGCAAAATCCATGTAAAGACCGTACCCTACACCTCATTGCCTGATGCAAAAGGGTACTCCGGTTACGCACCAGCGCATTTTGACGTCACGGTTGATGCTGGCATAGCAAAGAACTTAAAATGGGAAATCTGGATGTCTGGCAACCAATATCAAATGCACAGCGCATTCGGCTCCTCATCCATCGCATTTCAAAAAATCATGGGACCTTACAAAGCTGGTGAACGCGTCAAGATCGATTACCTCAAAGACGGCACGGATACTTACGGACAAAGATACAGCGCCCGACAAGCATTGATCGTCGTCTATTCCCCATCAGAGCGCGGCGAGAGCTATACCGTCACCGTGCATAAACCACAAGTGAGTCAGTAGATTTTTGTGGTTTATCTGAGTGATATAGCTTGAAATATTGCGATCGCTAATGATCTAAACCCGTCGAACTTGACGGGTTTAAGGTGCTAATGAATTTAGCTAATTTTTGTCGTCATTCGTAGCCATTTTAATCTGCTGAACTGCCAAAGAAAATGTCAACTAAGGGAGTAATGTTCCGGTCACAGCACATATCCCAATCTGCTAAACTGAAATCGACAAGGCTCCAACTGATGACCAAGTTCCGGTCACAGCACATATCCCAATCTGCTAAACTATACCCAGTTGGCTTAGTAAATGTCGTGCTGTTCCGGTCACAGCACATATCCCAATCTGCTAAACTCTGCCGCTAGATCTGTCTCTAGCTGTGCAAGTTCCGGTCACAGCACATATCCCAATCTGCTAAACTTAGCGCGATTATGACGAATAGTTGATGCCAGTTCCGGTCACAGCACATATCCCAATCTGCTAAACTTTGTCACTGTATCGTCAATACCGTCAGATTGTTCCGGTCACAGCACATATCCCAATCTGCTAAACTGAAATCGACAAGGCTCCAACTGATGACCAAGTTCCGGTCACAGCACATATCCCAATCTGCTAAACTATACCCAGTTGGCTTAGTAAATGTCGTGCTGTTCCGGTCACAGCACATATCCCAATCTGCTAAACTATCAAAATGGGGTGATGAGCCGCCGCAGTAGTTCCGGTCACAGCACATATCCCAATCTGCTAAACTACTCGGTCAATCGGCAACAAAACAGCCGCAGTTCCGGTCACAGCACATATCCCAATCTGCTAAACTTCGGCACTTCTCAAGCATAAGTTCTTCTAGGTTCCGGTCACAGCACATATCCCAATCTGCTAAACTCGCCCTTCGATACCTTTCCAAAGCCGATAGTTCCGGTCACAGCACATATCCCAATCTGCTAAACTGAATCCGCCATGAATTGCGCAGTCTTCCCAGTTCCGGTCACAGCACATATCCCAATCTGCTAAACTTTGATCGTGGTGCACTGGCGATGCTCTGCAGTTCCGGTCACAGCACATATCCCAATCTGCTAAACTCTGTCTTAATAATCTTAATTTTACATGAGTGTTCCGGTCACAGCACATATCCCAATCTGCTAAACTCATAACGACTGGCGAGTCGAAGGTGTATCAGTTCCGGTCACAGCACATATCCCAATCTGCTAAACTGCTGACTATTTAATCGTTGCCGGTGGCGGTGTTCCGGTCACAGCACATATCCCAATCTGCTAAACTACCCGTTGCGCCTTCATCGATCCCGAATCGGTTCCGGTCACAGCACATATCCCAATCTGCTAAACTTAAGATGACCGACGTCAAGACAGCAGCTGAGTTCCGGTCACAGCACATATCCCAATCTGCTAAACTTCAATTTTAAATGTAATACGTGATCAATTTTGTTCCGGTCACAGCACATATCCCAATCTGCTAAACTTGTCGTCCGCTCTGTAGAGCCAAGCTTTGAGTTCCGGTCACAGCACATATCCCAATCTGCTAAACTAGCGCTAGGCCTTATTCACCTGGCGTTGTAGTTCCGGTCACAGCACATATCCCAATCTGCTAAACTTTACCTCTTTTTCTCTAGTTCGTATACACTGTTCCGGTCACAGCACATATCCCAATCTGCTAAACTTGTTTGTCCGCTTTTAATAATTAATAGCAAGTTCCGGTCACAGCACATATCCCAATCTGCTAAACTATGTGGGTATTTTTCGAGCACATGCTTGAGGTTCCGGTCACAGCACATATCCCAATCTGCTAAACTCTTTCAATACTACTTGGTATTACGCCTCCAGTTCCGGTCACAGCACATATCCCAATCTGCTAAACTTCCATGCCACCGCTCAATAACACAGCCGCTGTTCCGGTCACAGCACATATCCCAATCTGCTAAACTGCGAGACTTCGTAGGGCTCCCAATCTACAGGTTCCGGTCACAGCACATATCCCAATCTGCTAAACTTTTTTAGAAGTTCGTCAGCTTGATCCCAGGGTTCCGGTCACAGCACATATCCCAATCTGCTAAACTAGGGCGCTTGAACATCTTGTAAATGGCTGAGTTCCGGTCACAGCACATATCCCAATCTGCTAAACTCGTATGGCAAAAACATGCCGCTGATCGTGAGTTCCGGTCACAGCACATATCCCAATCTGCTAAACTCGGCATACCAGAAACCAACACACTCGCTTTGTTCCGGTCACAGCACATATCCCAATCTGCTAAACTTAGTTCTGTTGTTTCTGCGCTAGAAACGTAGTTCCGGTCACAGCACATATCCCAATCTGCTAAACTGCCTATTGGCGGTATTACACAGTCGATTGTGTTCCGGTCACAGCACATATCCCAATCTGCTAAACTAGTGTTTATCTCCATCACTAACCTCCTTCTGTTCCGGTCACAGCACATATCCCAATCTGCTAAACTTGCACCAGTTGTTGCATCAGTGGTTGGCGTGTTCCGGTCACAGCACATATCCCAATCTGCTAAACTTTCCCCGCTGATGGCTGTGGTGAAAATGTAGTTCCGGTCACAGCACATATCCCAATCTGCTAAACTGCTAACCGCCGTTGCTACACTGATCACCGAGTTCCGGTCACAGCACATATCCCAATCTGCTAAACTAATTGAAAATCAATTAGTGCCAGGCCACGAGTTCCGGTCACAGCACATATCCCAATCTGCTAAACTATAAGACTGGTTTTCCAGAGCTTTTTGAGAGTTCCGGTCACAGCACATATCCCAATCTGCTAAACTTCTCGCAATTTTTGCCATTGTTGCTCTGTAGTTCCGGTCACAGCACATATCCCAATCTGCTAAACTCGTGGTATCTGACACACTCGCCTGAGCTGCGTTCCGGTCACAGCACATATCCCAATCTGCTAAACTAATTCCTTAATTAGAAGTTAAGCCTTTGTAGTTCCGGTCACAGCACATATCCCAATCTGCTAAACTAGATACAACACAAACCCTTGATTATTCAAGGGTTTGTGCTTTTTTGTGCTTGGAAAAATCTCTGTTTTCATTAGAAAAGATTAAATTGGTCAGGTGTTTTATTGGGCGCTTGTTTGGTTTGCCCTTGAAAAGTGATGATTCGTTCGTACTGTTTGTCGGTAAATTGGAGGATGTTGACTTTGCCACCGCTTGGTAAATCTTTCTCAACTTTTTTACAATAGGTGTCGACTTGTGCCTGGCTCGTGCAGAAGCGCATGTAGACGGAGAATTGCGACATCTCAAAGCCCATATCCAGTAATGAGTTGCGGAAGTCAGTAGCGGCTTTACGCTCCTTTTTCTCGATCACTGGTAAATCAAACATAACGATCATCCACATAATACGATATCCGCTTAGCATAATGTTTTGGACTTAAAAAAACTTCGCAGGAAAAAGATGTTTGAGTATTGGATTATTCGTCTTGTAAAGCGGCTGATAAGTTGAGTGGTAATCCTGGTAAAGGTAAATCGAGTTTTTCTCTTTCACCCAGAAAAATTTGCACCAGTGAGGTAGCAAGCTTTTGCGTACATACGATGACTGGCGTAACGCCGACATTTGTTTGCATATCATCATACATAGTGTGTACGAGTGCACGTTTGGAATTTGGTGTAATTGTTTGTTCACCCCGCCGATACAGTTGCCATACTTTTAGATCAATCATTGGTCGAAATGGTTCCATCAAATCATCGACTAAGCGCATAGCATTACCTTGATTGCTATGGTGCAGCCCCATGGTCGGATGTAATCCGGCGGCGACGATGGCGCGCGCTGTTGTTGCCCGCAAAATCGTATAGCCGTAGTTCAGCATGGCGTTTAGACCTCCTGCTTGTTGATCTCGTCTGAAATCATTGCCGAACAGTAAAGTCCAATATCGTCTTGCACCTTGTGCCTCAAAATTGTCCGGGTCACCAGATCGAACTTTTTTTACTAAAGATGAGAGGGGGATGCTGGCGACATTGGCAGCTTCTAATGCAGCGGCTTGTTGTTGAAGTTTTGATTTAACAATATCTGCCCATAACCGCTTGATCGTCGGTTGGGATGCAGCGAGTTGTGCATCAAATCGCTTGGCTTGCTGGAAGTTGCCTTCAATAGGTAAGAGCATTCCTGCAGCATTGTGATTTTCAGAGCAGAGAACGAAAGGAGCGCAGCGTTCCGCTAAGGCTATCAGTAAATTGTTTGTATAACTTAACCCATGGGCGTTGGCGATGACTGCTGCAATATCGTCTAACGGTACTTGGCCTAGCTCCTTCCGCTCACCCTCCGTGTCCTGAACTACCATAAAGCCGCGCGATAGAAATAGATGTCGTCGATCATCAGCGATTTCTACTATGCGGCCTATCATGATGGCTATTCCTTAAATCCTAGGTCTCGGATTTCTCCAAGAGGCGAGATGGTGATTCGACGAGCTTTTGATTTTTGTAATGATCCAGCCATTTTTGAAACATAGCTGAAGGGATCATCCTTATTTCTGTTGCGGGTATCGACGTTTGCTTCATTAGTGGCAGCCATAAAAATTTGACCATTTCCACTAATAGTCGCAACTCGCATTGTTTGTTCTCTCCCGTCAACTTCTAATCGAACAGTATCGTTGATCATTAAACGCATCGCGAGTGGTTTGCCACAAGTACCATATGTATCGTTTCGAAGTTTCTGAATACCAGAAATTTTTACGATTTGGTATGCGTCATAGGTCGAAACAACTTCGCTTTCCCATTTTCCTTTTTCATTACGAACGATTTCAATACAGTAGTTACTGTCTCCCTTATAACCTTTATAGGGTTTTGGATCGCCATTGTCTAATACGCCATGTCTATCGTTTTGTTTGACATCAGAAAAAGGAATTACTTTGAGATTATCTTCAACACGGATACGTTTGCCATCTTCGAATTTATGCACACTGACCTTGCCATTGCCAATGATGCGGTAGGCAGTGTCATTGTGCATCGCACCTTCATGACTGTGATCGGGTTTATGGCTAACCCAAATGCGCTGTACAGCGCGTTCGACGTGCTCTCGGTAGGTCTCCCAAGGCAACGGCATCGTTTCTACAAGTCGATTGAGTTGCTTTTCGCGGGAGCTAGCTGATGCTTGCGCGAAGCGTTGTAAGAGTCCTTGATCAGTGACACCGATAACACAAGCATCGACTGCATGATGTCGATGGTCGTTACGATTCTTCTCACCGTTCAAACCAAGGATATCGTTGAGTCCAAACTTGGCGCGCAGCATAGCCGTCATTTGTCCAGGAATGACACGTGTATCTGGACAGATTAATTGCACATATTCACGCGCGATTTTGCTCAGATAACGGGTATCGTTGAGCGCACGGGCTAAGAATCCCGCGTCTTCTTTCAACCAACGTTGATAGCCATCTTCACCAAAACGATAGCGTTTAGCTTTAGGCATGTGCGCGGCACGTGCAAGAATGTTTTCATAACTAAAACCTTGTATGTTTTGTTTGCCGAATGCTTCCCAGGGCGTTCGATTTCCTTTGATACGATTAGCTTGGCGTAGTGACACTGTTTTGTTATTGAGACTGTCATCGAGTGTTATCGAAAATGGCAAGATATGTTCGATTTCGACTTCATCGCCGAGCAACATGTGAAGACTGATTTGTACGCCAGAATAAGGGCAACGTCGATCTGCTGGGTCAAAACTCAATTCCTCCCACAGGATCATTTTTTGCAGATCAGTAGACTTTACGCGTTCTTCACTGATGTTCAAAACCTTAGCAGCCTCCGTTCGTAAGCGCGCGTTTCTTCTTTGATTTTCTGCCTGGCGTTTATTCGTTTCGTCTCGTTGATCTTTGCTCTGTTTAAGCTCTCGCGCGACTTCGACGATAACCTCGCTCGGATGACCATAGCGTTTGATGAGAGCATTTATCACCAGCCTAACTTGATTTAATCCTATATGTACGGTGGGATTGGCGATGCGCCCATAACGTTTTTCATCTGAGTGATCTGGATTACCGCTGCCAAAACCAACATGGCGCTGTAGTGCTTGTCCATAGTAAGGTAGCTCATACAAGATTTCGCCAGCCGCAGACGGATGTAGATTGCTGTGGTGTTCAAATTTTGCGAGTATGACTGCTTCGGAGAAGGGAATAACTTGTTTTCGTAGCTCTGGCAAAATGCGATTTAGAGCTAATTTGCTCAGACTACCGTAACCGGGTGGTAGTCCAATACTTGCGATAGATTCAGCCTGCGTTTCACTCACTTCCGTCTGATCTATTAGCCACTGGATGAGTTTTCCAAGATTCTCTTCCAATAAAAGTTGCATGACGATTTCATCTTGTTTCTTTTCATCATAGGAAAACCATCTATCACCAAAGTAATCAGATTTGCTCAGAATCGCACTGGTCGTGTTTCCTTTTAATTCTTGCCTTTTTACATCTTCAATATTAAAAGTGATGTCACCCAAACCAAGTAACTTTTTAATTTGGGTGAAACTGCGTTTGCTGTTTTTTTCCAATGCGTCAACGATGAGATCTCGTTGATCGATGCTGAGAGCCTCTTCTTTCAAACCCTCTTTTAAAATCCTTAGATTATTGACTTCTTGGTAAATTCGGAATCGCTGCGTACTTGGCAGCGCCAGAGGTGCGCGCATTTCATCTGACAACAACGTACAACGACCTGGAATAACAGGTTTTAGATTTCGTTGAAATAATAAAATATTTTTGAGAGAGTTTCTTGCCGCCTCATTAAACAATATAGGATTGAATTCAAATTGTTTCGTCCAGAGTGCATCAAATTCCGCTTCTATCATTGCGCGATCTATGTATAAATCGTAGCTCTTATCAACACGGGTTTTTCCGTCGTCTTTCAATACTTTATTTTCGCGATAGCGAGCACGTACAGTTTGGCCTTGACTATCGCGTTTAAAAAGCCACTCACCAACAGTACGACAGTTCTCCGTAGCAAGCGAGTCGCGAAGTCGATTAATCGCAGTTTTGAGAGCACCGCTATCATTGTCTTTCTTATCGGTCTTTCGATTACTTTTGAAACCACGTCGCTGATTGATGTGAAACAGGGCGCGGGCAAATTCACCTGGTTCTAGAACTTCGTACAATCCTTTTGCACGAAGCTCGTAAGGATTAAGTTTTTCTAATTGCTTGCGTTCGTCTAAATCGAGTGGAAAGAATCCATACTCGACTAAAGCTGCAATCATGCGATTTTTGCGCTTTAAAAGTCGATCACGACGACGTCGCATCGCGCGCGCCTCACGTCGAGTTACTGCGAGAGATGAGCCATCTTTTGGGTTTCTACCGTCGGAAAATATTCTAACTCCAGCTTTGATAACGGCACATGGTTCGTTCTCGCTGTTTAGTCTAATGATTGCCCATCCGAGGGAAGTAGAGCCAAGATCGAGCGCGAGACGGTAAGCCATTTTGTGCAACATAAATCACTCCAAGATCCAATTAAATCAATAAGGGTTTGACTTTAAAGTAAACCTAAATTAAAGTCCAAACCATTAGTTGATTGGGATATGTGCTGTGGACGCTAACAAGCTGAAATATGCACCAAATGAAAAGGCCGCTACATGCGGCCTTTTGCTTTACATGTAAAATTTTTATTGCTGAATTAATGTGAAACCAGTTTAACAGTTTCTCAATTTAAGAAAAACGCTTCGATTGAGGTGGAAAGTCAATCATCCTCGCAAATTTTTACATGTTAAATTCGTCGCTCAAAATTTCTTTTCCTCATGTCGTATTATGTTGCGTAGTTTTAACGACGAAGAAACTGCATTTCAAATGTAGTTGAATGTAAATCTAAATCTCATAGTTTAAATCCGTCGAATTCGATGGGTTTAAGAATCGTATGGTGGTTCAATAGTTAAAATTGCTCCAAAAAAATAGAAAAACCGCTTATCAGTTTTTTATGTGCGGTATCGCACCCTCATCCGATAAACGACAATTTCCACGGCCAATGCGTTCGTTCAATCGTACACGATGTTGCCTGCCATTTTCCTCGACTAAGCCCTAGCCGCGTTTCCGTCGCTATATGGCTGATTGCTGCGTCATGAATTGGGTATGACGCACATTCTTATTCCGAGTTGCTGTCACTCATCTGAATTTCTAGTCTTGTAAGATGACGCAGCCATGACTTCTCTTAGAGCGAATTCTCTACTGCCTGTCACTGAGTCGTCATCTATCTTTCTTACGATTCGTCAGCTTTGTGGACTGAAAGAAACCGCATCGCCGTGGCTTTTGTTTTGCATCTTTGCTTTTATCAAAAACAGAGCTCAAAGACGAGAAATTATTCCACCATAACAATTCCTATTCGGACGAGAAAATGAAACCTCAATTGATGTTAAAGCCACTTTGCTTCATGGTCATACAGGCGATAGCGGTCATGTCGCATGCGGCGGTGATCGATACCAATGTCAGCAATAACAATGAGCTCGACGTGAAAGTCGAAACGGTCACGGTATTAGGTCAAGGACAATCGCGTCAGGTACAAAATATCAATCGCAGTGACTTAACCAAAGTGACGCCTGGTACTAGCCCTCTAAAGACCTTGGACAAATTGCCAGGTGTATCGTTTCAGTCTGCCGATCCATTTGGCAGCTATGAATGGTCGACGCGTTTTAGTGTACGTGGCTTTAGTCAAAATCAATTGGGTTTTACTTTGGATAACGTGCCGCTCGGTGATATGAGCTACGGTAACAATAACGGTCTGCACATTAGTCGTGCGATCTCAGCAGAAAACTTAGGTCGTGTGAGTTTGTCGCAAGGCGCAGGTTCTTTGTCGACGGCATCGACTAGCAACTTAGGCGGCACCGTGCAGTTCTTTTCTGCCGAGCCTAGTGATACGTTTACGTTGAGTGGTGAACAAACATTTGGTAGTAACAAAACCTCCCATACGTTTGCGCGTCTCGATTCAGGAAAACTTGATAGCGGTACAAAATTTGCCTTTAGCGTGACTCGTCATCGCACGGAAAAAACCAAAGGTGCGGGCGAACAAAATCAAGACCAATTCAATTCTAAGTTAGTGCAGAATTTCGGCGATAACCGTTTGGATGCGTTCTTCAATTATTCCGACCGCAAAGAAGTCGATTACCAAGATATGTCTTTGGAAATGACTAAACGTTTAGGTTGGGACTGGGATAACTATGCACCAGATTGGCAGCGTGCTGTAAACGCGGCAAAAGGTATCTTTACTGGTGGCGTTAACAATCTTGATGATGCCTACTATGAAGGAAGTGGTTTGCGTAAAGATAAGCTGGCTGGTGCGACTTTCAGCTGGAAGTTAAGTGATAGCACAGAACTCAAAACAACGGTTTACCACCATAGCAATGAAGGTCAAGGTCATTGGTACACACCTTACACAGCCACTTCGAAGACCGATCCCATTTCGATTCGTACCACTGAGTATGAAATCAATCGATCAGGGTTGATCAGTGATCTGAATATGGACATTGGCATGCACTTCGTTAAGGCCGGTTTTTGGTTGGAAAATAGTGACCATACCTTGACGCGTAATTTTTATGCTGTCACTGATGGATCAAACAAAAATTATTTCCTACGGAATCCAATTGCAACTGGTTTTAAGCAGAACTTTGATACGGCCACGACCCAGTTCTATGTCCAAGATACCGTCGAATTGTTGAACGGAGCTTTGGCGTTGAACTTTGGCTTCAAGACGCCAAAAGTGAAGATCGATGCGAAGAACTTGGTCGGCACACGTGCAGAAGGCTCCATCACTGCCAAAGAAAATTTCTTGCCGCAGGTTGGCATGAAATATCAACTCAGCAAAGAGGATGAAATTTTCGCGTCTGTAACCGAAAACATGCGCGCATATCAACCAGGCGTCTCTGGTCCATTCTCGCAAACGCAAACGGCATTTAATACTAGCGTGGCACAATTGAAGCCTGAGACTTCGACTTCTATCGATCTTGGTTATCGTTTCAAACGTAGCGATATACAAGGCTCCGTCGCGCTTTATCATGCCGAATTCAAAGATCGCTTACTGAATGTCGCTAACTGTGCAGGTATCGTAGGCTGTCCAAATACCTTCGTTAACGTGGGTAAAGTGGCGACCAACGGCTTGGAAGCGGTGCTGATCTGGAAGTTGTCGAACGAATTGTCATGGTTTAATTCCTATACCTACAATGATTCACAGTATCAATCGAACTATCTGGATAAAGTGATCATTCCTGTCAAAGGCAAGCAAGTCGTTGATGCACCTAAGACCATGTTCAATACGGAATTGACGTGGGAAAACGAGAGCTTTTTCACACGTATCGGCACCAAGTTTACGGATAAGCGTTACTACACGTATTTGAACGATGGCAATGCACCATCGTTCTGGTTGAGCAATTTGGCTTTTGGTGTGAAGCAAAAAACTTTGGCTGGTTTGAAAGACGTATCGATTCAAGTCAACGTCACGAATCTGGCAAACACCAAGTACTACAGCACGATAGGCTCGAATGGTTTCGCCACGTCCGATACAACCGGTAGCTTTGCTACCTTGTTGACAGGTGCACCGCGTCAAGTATTTTTGAGTTTGTCCGCGAAGCTGTAAAACTTTTTCAAAGTCAATACTGAAACGAGCGCCGGCTTTCATTAAAAAATGAAAGCCGGCGTTGTTGATTTGAGCACGAAGGATAGAAAACATGAAAAAAATAGTAAATCCCAAATGGTCATTGATCTGCTCTGTGGTCGGGGTCGCATTGATGCCAGCATGGTTGCACGCGCAAACGAGTAGCACTACCGCTACGCGCGACAAAGACACTACGACACCGATCAAACATGTGATTGTCATCGTCGGAGAAAATCGGACTTTTGATAATTTGTACGGTGTATATGAGCCGAAAAAAGGACAGAGTATTGCGAATTTACTGTCCAAAGGCATCGTCAAAAAGGACGGCACACCGGGGCCGAACTTTGCTTTAGCCAGCCAAAAACTAGCAAGTAATTTTGGGACCTACAGTCCGACACCCGAAGTCAATGCAAGCTATACCCATTTGCCGCAGCCTTATGCGGCGGGTGCTTTTGGACAGCGCAAAGATATTCCAGACAATCGCTTCCCTGCAAAGATGCCAAACGGTCCGTTTCAAATCACCCATCACGTCAGCTATGGTGCGCATACCGGTGATCCGATACATCGTTTCTTTCAGATGTGGCAGCAAGTCAATGGCGGCAAAAACGATTTGTTTGTATGGACCGCTGAGACGGTTGGTGTTGGTCCTAGCAACGCACCAGCACCGATAGCGGCGGGGCGTACCTATCAAGGCGCTATCGCGATGGGCTTCTATAATATGGCAACTGGCGATGCACCGTATTTTAAGAAACTAGCAGATACCTACGCCATTTCTGACAACTATCATCAGCCTATCATGGGCGGCACGACCGCGAATTACTTTGCGCTGGCAACCGCAGATGTGGCATTTTATACCGACGGCATCAAGGCGGCGACACCACCAAAGAAGCAGATCGAGAACCCAGACGCACAAGCGAACACGAATAATTGGTACACCGAAGACGGTTATCGTGGCGGCACTTATGTGAAGTGTGCGGATGATCAAGAGCCAGGTGTCATCGGCATCAAGACCTTATTGAAAAAATTGCCCTATCCTGCTTTCAGACAGGGCAACTGCGAACCAGACACCTACTATATGGTCAATAACATGGAGCCAGGATATACGCCACTAGGCGCGGCGATGCCGCTTGGCGATACGATCTTCACGATACCACCGCAAACCATGCCACATATCGGTGACGCCTTAAGCGCCGCTTCCGTGTCTTGGAAATGGTATACCGGCGGTCGTAATGACGGCAAAACCGTCGACAAAGAATATTGCGCCATGTGCGATACACCGAGTTTCTTTACCTCGACGATGACAGGACCGGATAAGGAAAAGCTGCAAGACCTCAGCCAGTTTTACGTCGACGTAAAAGATGCCAAGGCGTTTCCTGCTGTATCTTTTATCGCCCCCTACGACAGCATATCGGGGCATCCTGGTTACGCCACCCAACCCAATTTTGATGAGCTGGTGGCGGACGTGGTGACACGCGTTCAAAGCAACCCCGAGCTTTGGAAAGATACGGTTATCTTAGTGACCTTTGATGAAGGTGGCGGTTACTATGACTCTGGTTATGTTCAGTTGATTGATTTTTTTGGTGACGGTACACGGATTCCATTAATTGCGGTATCACCGTTCTCCAAGAAAGGACATGTTGATCACACTTATTACAATCACGCCTCCATTTTGAAATTCATACAACGTAATTGGCGTTTATCACCGCTGTCTAAGCGCAGCAGGGATAATCTTCCTAATCCGGTGAGCGATAAAAAGAATCCTTACGTACCACTCAATCGCCCGGCCATTGGGGACTTGATGGATTTGTTTGATTTTAGAGCTAAGTAGGCTTGGTACGTCTTGAGCCTAGGCGCGGATTGGTGAAGATGGCATATCCAGTTTGACAGTTTGGGGACTGCCAGCAACCTAACTTAGCGATGAACTTGAATAACAAAAAACCGCCAGTCAGGCGGTTTTTTTGTCTACAGATACGGCACTAGAACATCAATACTTCTTCGCCTTACTAACGCCTTTAACTGTTTCAAAACGGCTACTGCTACCACCGCGTGCTGTTGCTGGTTTTTTGACGCGTGGTGCTGCATCCTTTTCAGCAACACGGCGATTACCACCGGCAATGCGTTCTTTCAAAGGCACTGGTTTGGCATTCACCAACATGGTGCTAGCGCCCATTTCTTTGATGTCTAACTTCTTACCAGCGACCCATACGCCTTTTAAATGCGTGAGGATGTCTTTTGGCATGCCGACTGGCAGATCAACTGTTGAGTACTCGTCAAACAAACCAATATGACCGATCAACTTTGCATCTAAACCAGCTTCATTCGCAATCGCACCAACGATATTACCTGGTGTGACTGCGTGTTGTTTGCCAACTTCGATGCGGAAAGTTTGCATAGGAATTGCGACTTTGCCTTTGCTGTCTGCACGTTTTTTGTCGGCTTTGGCTGGGGCTTCATCGGCTGGGAATGTGGCTGCACGTTCGACGACTTTGTCGAGTTTGCTGCGGTCAGTTTTTTTCTCGAAACTGTCGCTACGTTCTGTACGCTCGGCACGTGGAGCGCGCTCAGTGCGATCGCTGCGTTCGCTAAACTTACGTGGTGCGTCGTCGTTGCTGCTTGCAGCTTCACCATCAGCGCGGATGTTCAGTGCTTGACCCGCGACACGCACGCTCTTTAAATGCGACAACATATCTTTTGGCAAATCTTCCGGTAAATCTAAGACCGTGTAATCGTCGTAGATGTCAATGCGGCCGATATGTTTGGAATCGATGTTCGCTTCGTTCGCAATCGCGCCGACGATATTGCCTGGCTTGACGCCGTGCTCATGACCTACCGCGATACGGAACGTGCGCATGCCAGGTTCAGCAGTACGTGGGCTGTGCTCACGACGTGGACCGCGGCTTTCGCGATCACTGCGGTCGCCAAATCGGCTACCACGCTCATTGCTGTCGCCACGATCGCCACGTACGGGACGATCACCGCGTTCAGTACGGCTGCTACGTGAAGGCGCCTCGTCGCGCCAGCTATCGTCGCTCTTGACTTCGCGTTTATTTTTGTCCAGCAGCAGTGGCTCGTCGCCACGTGCCATCTTCGCTAATGCAGCGGCGATTTCAAATGCAGGGACATTGTGTTCGCTTTCATATTCTGCGATCACGTTCAAGAATTGTTCAAGTTCGCCCTGTGCCAAAGTCTCAGTGATCTGATCTTTAAAACGCGAAATACGCACGTCATTGACTGCTTGTATGGTCGGCAATTCCAAAGGCGACACTTTTTGGCGCGTTGCACGTTCGATCGCTGTTAAGAGATTTTTTTCACGTGGCGTGATGAACAAAATCGCTTCACCGCTACGGCCAGCACGACCAGTACGACCGATACGATGTGTGTAGCTTTCTGGATCGTGTGGTACGTCGTAATTGACGACGTGGCTGATACGTTCTACGTCCAGACCACGCGCCGCGACGTCAGTCGCGACCAGAATATCGATCTTGCCATCCTTTAATTGTTGAATCGTGCGTTCACGTTGTTGCTGTTGAATATCGCCATTGATCGCAGCGACTGAGAAACCACGTGCTGCCAATTTGGAAGCCAGCTCTTCAGTGCCTAGTTTAGTGCGAGCAAAGATGATCATGCCGTCGAAAGTTTCAGCTTCCAAAATACGTGTTAACGCATCGAGCTTGTGCATGCCGCTGACTAACCAATAACGTTGGCGAATATTGTCGGCAGTGCCGGTCTTCGCTGCGACCGTGATTTCGGCAGGCTTGTTCAAATACGTTTGGGCGATGCGCTTGATCACGGAAGGCATGGTCGCGGAGAACAATGCGGTCTGATGACCATCTGGTGTTTCTTTTAAGATGCGTTCTACGTCATCGATAAAGCCCATACGCAACATTTCGTCGGCTTCATCCAGCACCAAGGTTTTGAGCTGAGATAAATCGAGTGAGCCTTTATCCAAATGGTCAATCACACGACCCGGCGTACCCACCACCACATGCACACCACGACGCAATGCGGATAATTGCGGACCATAGCTTTGACCACCGTAAATCGGCAAGACATGAAAGCCAGGAATATGTTTAGCGTAAGTCTGAAATGCCTCCGCCACCTGAATCGCCAACTCACGCGTTGGTGCTAAGACCAGTGCTTGCGGTGCAGTTTGACGAATGTCAATGTTCGACAGAATCGGCAGCGCGAACGCAGCAGTTTTACCTGTACCTGTTTGCGCCTGACCTAAGACGTCACGGCCTTCTAACAAGGTTGGAATAGTTGCGGCTTGAATCGGCGATGGCGATTCGTAACCAACGTCGCGCAGTGCGCGTTGGATGGCTTCACTCAATTGCAGATCGGCAAAGGTGATAGTCGGGGATAGGTTGGCTTCAGACATGGGGCGGGCTCACTAGAGGAACATCGGGTACAAGAGGCGCGTTTCTCGCAGGATACGAAAAAGCATAAGGCCGTAGTTTACTCTTAGATACGGTTTCTACCTAATTGCTTTCACTATTTGACCTTAAAAAACCCTATTTAGGCCCTAAATAGGCGGCTTCGAGATATCAAAAGAATATTTTTGCGGTAAATCTACCTGCCTGCGACGGATTTCTTTGCGGGATGTGTAAACGTTACTAATCATGATTTGAGAGGCTTTTCTCCTTCTATTCGAGCCTATCAAATTGAGGCCGAATGCTATTCTTTTTCCTCAGTGCAAGATGGGTTTTAGTGCCATTGTTGTATCAACTTAGTGTCGTTTTGGCAGGATGGAGTTCGGTATGCTCAAGCTATTTGGTTTGTCGAAGATAAAGTGTGTGCGCTGTGATCATGCGAATCTGGCGAATACAGATTTTTGCGCGCAATGTGGATTGCAATTGGGTAGCCCTACGCATCAGGCCATCATGCGGCAACAACATTGGCTGCCTGCGGATGATGAGATCGCACTTTTTTTTGGTTTGCGCTCTGTCAGCAAGTTGACGCAAAGCGCACTCGAAATACCTGCGCGAGCACGGGCCTTTGTTTTGCAAAATGGACGCAGCCTCGAGTTGTTTGCTGGCGATTACGATGTCGCGGGTTTACAGCGTAAAACCCACGCTTTAGATCAAGAAAAGCCCATACAGATTTTGATTACACGTTCTTTGCCCTTCGCCTTGCATTTTTCCGTAGAAGGCTTACATACGGCAGAATTTTTGCCAGTCAAAGCTGCTTGTCTGATGCGTATCAAAATCGAACAGACAGAGCAATTTGCTAGACATTTTATGGGTGTTGCAGGGCGCTTGACGACGCGTCAGCTCGAGGAATTATTGCTGCCCATGTTGCAGCAATCGATGCAAGCATGGCTTAGCACACAAAGCTTGCGCGCTATTGAAGATCAGTCCGGTTTGCGTCAACAATTGAACGAACACTTGCTGGCGGCAATGAATCAGCAATTGGCTACTTATGGCTTTGCAGCGACGGAAATTGCGGCGCAAGAATTACGCCATGAAAAGCTATCTGCCGAACGCGAAAAGCTGAGTGAGCAAACTATCTTGAAGGGCTTACAGCTCGATGCGCAACAACAGCAAGTTGAGCAAGGCAAGCTGGCCGACGCTTCCTATAGCGAACGTGAATGGCAAAGGATTGCTAAGCAAGAAGAGCAAGTCCGATTGCGCTACAGACATGAAGAAATGCGTCAGCAATTTGGTAAAGATCTGGGCTGGCTGTATTTGCAGGGCGAACATGATAAGGCGAAGAAACGCCTGAGTCGTGCCAAGTTGCAGCAAGATGAATCTGAACGTTTGCAAACGATACGTTTGCGCGAATTAGCGCTGTATGCGCAAGTGGCTGAAGCGGCGACGCGTCAACAGGCGCTAGACCGTGGTGCCGCAGAAACTATTCGTGCGCTTGAACATCACTTAAAAAATCAATCTGAACAACGCCAGAATGAGGCGGATCAATGGTTGCATGTGCGAACCTTGGCGCGCATCAAAATGCGTTCGGAATCGGAACTGACGCAATTGCATAGCGCACAGGCGGCGCAATTATTGCAGCAAGAAATTGCACAACAAATTCAAAAGAATCAATTGCAACATGAGATTGCGCAGTCCTATTTGATTGCCGATCAACACGAACAGCAACAAACGGCACAATATGCCGCCCAAGCGCAGCGTGAACAAAAACTGCGGCAGCAACAGGCAGAACAAGCACTGGAAGACGAGCGTCAAAAGAATCGCTTGATCGTCATCAGTTTGGAGACTGAAGTCAGAGCACGTGAATTTCAGCGTATGCAGGATTGGGAACAAGAATTACACCAACAACGTCAGCGTGATTTGCAACGTGAAGCGCGTGTGAAAGATGTTGATACCGATTTGAAAGTGGCACAAACCCGAGATCAATTGGTGAGTTTGCAACGGCAGGAAGAACACGCACGCGCTCTGGCGCAGCAAGAAAAATTATTACGGACGATAGAAGCGCATGGCCGCTTTGAACAACAGGCGCAAGATCGGCAACTGCAAGCGATACAAAGGGAACGCGATCATCAATTGTTTTTAGCGAAAGCGGAGATTGAACGCATGAGCGCGATCGCCAATTTTAGCGAAACCGGCAAGATCGCTACCGCCGACATCGGTAATGCGGCGGCACTCGCCGACATCATGAAATTGCAGACGCAGGCGAATATGAGTGCGGAGCAGATTTTGGCAACGCAGGCCGGGCAATCTGCGCACGCTGCGCAGGCGATGAGTGCGATGGCCCAGATACAGCAAGGCATGAGTCTGGAGCAAGCCATGAAAATGCTGCAAGAACGATTGAATGATGAGCGCGAACAAAGAGAAACTGATCTGCAAAGACGACATCAAATTGATTTGACTATGGCACAGGGATTTGGTCAATCGCGCAGTGCCTGGCAATTTGGCGGGCAGAAATAGAGTTGCTTGGGTGAGCAGAAATTGGGTTGACGCTAAGCTTCCAATAAGCTTCCAATAAGCTTCCAATAAGCTGCAGCTAAGTCGAAATCTGCAGTCCATTAGTTGTGTATCACGATGTCGTTCTTAAGTTTATTCAAATCATGCAAAAGCCTTTACAAAAAATTCGAGAATTGCGTGATCTGTTGAATGAGGGCTTACTCAGTCAGCACGAGTTTGAACAAAGAAAAAATGCCATCCTCGATAGTGAATTCGCGCCGAACGGCAGACTAAGCGCGAATGCAAATCATGAGACTTCTGGCGATGACACTGATCTAGGTTTTATTGCCGGACAAGAAATTGGCGCGCAATCTAAGCGTTACAAGCTGGAGCGTCTGCTCGGTCAGGGCGGGATGGGGCAAGTCTGGCAGGTCACAGATCTCGCCACGCAAGCGGCCTTAGGCCATAGTGAAAAACTCGCTCTAAAAATCCTGCCAGCACAATTTACCCAAAGTATTCTGCATACGCGTTTGCTGATTGAAGAAGCATCTCTGGTGCGCAAACTCGCGCACGAAAATATTGTCCGAGTGTATGACTGGGGACGTGATCCGGCGACCAATAGCTATTTCATCATGATGGAATATTTAGAGGGTGAAGATCTCGATAGTTATCTGCGCAAACATCAACGCTGTACGTGGCCGCAAGTATTGCAAATGTTGCTCCCAGTTGCGCATGCTTTGCACTATGCGTGGGATAGACACAAACTGGTGCACAGAGATCTGAAACCGGGCAACTTGCTTTTAACCAAGCAAGGGCAGGTCAAGCTACTTGATTTTGGAATTTCGGCACGTTTGGTGCGTATGCATCATCAAACTAACGCCGGCGCGCATACGTCGGGTTTGGCCCGCGATCAATCTCCCCATGCCGGAACGGCGGGATATCGCGCACCGGAAGCTGGCAATCAGCAAGCGCAGTTTACGCCCGCTTTAGATGTGTATGCCATGGCGATCATGATTTATCAATTAGTAGAAGGCGTGTTGCCGTTCGGTGAATATCATCATTCGCAGCAACAGGCTAAACCACCGGCATGCCTGAGTGCGACCCAGTGGCGCGTCTTGCAAAGTGGCTTCGCCTACGCTGCGAGCGAGCGGCCAGAAAGTGCTTTAGCTTTGTTAGAAGCGATGTCGGCTTCGGTTAATCCTCAGCAGGTTAAGCAAGCGGGTGCTGCACTTTACACTGAAATGTCTGTATCACTATCGCCAGCCGATCTCGCGGCACAACAGCGGGCAGAGCAAAGACGCTTACGTAAAGAATTAGAACTAAAGCGCCGCCAACAAGCATCCGCGGCGCTGCATGCTTTGGTTGAAAAACAAAAACGTCTGCGAGATGTTGAGCGTTTGGAACAATTGGCGCAATCGGAACGACGTCAAAAAGCGGCGGAATTGCGCCTGCTGCAAACCGCACAGCGCGAGAACTTAAAGCCAGAATCGCTAGATCGGGTGCAAGTCAGTAATGTCAGCTGGGAAGAGGCACAGCGTTATTTGGCGGCACTGAGTCAAGAGCGTGGCCAGTCACTTTGACCCCCTGCAGATACGGGAATGAATCTCGATTAATCTTACTAAGTGTCGATCAACGTCGACTAGCCGCGATTGCGGCCAAATACAATAAGCAAGAAATCACTGAAAACAAGAGTAGCACCGTCAATGCGGGCAAGGCTGTACTATTCATTTCCATCAATAATGCTAACAGCAATGGACCTGCTGCTTTCGCCACCAAGGCTGGGCCAGATATCGCACCTGAAATTGCACCGTAATTTTCTGAGCCGAATAGCGCGTGCGGGATCGTCCCCCGCACGATCGTCATGATCCCATTGCTTAGTCCGTACAGCAGACAGAACAGTCCAACAATCCAGGCTTGCTGACCAAAAAACAGCAAGACTAGCAGTGCTAGGGGCAATGCTGAGAACGCGAATTTTCCTACACTCTGCGGTAAAAGATGCCGGGCGAAAGTCATTTCAGCGATACGGCCAGCGACTTGTACGGGGCCTATCCATGCCGCCAACGTGACTGCCAGTACGGCGCTATGCCCATCGCGTACTAAGAGTGAAATCAAGTGTACTGAGAGTGCGGAAAAAATAAAACTATTTGCGGCAAACGCCAATGCCAATTTCCAAAACGCGCGATGTTGTAAGGCTTCTTTTAAACTGAGATCGGTTTTGCCCTTCGCTTTAAGCGTGCCTGATTCGGAGGTCTGGGCGGTCAGTGACTTGGATTGGCGGCGTGGGCTCAATTGCGTATGCAAGGGGAAACAAACGAATAGCTGTAATGCCGCATAAAACAGCAAAATCTCGCGCCAACTCCAATGCTGACTTAACTGCAAAGTCAGCGGCCAGAATATCGTACTGGCAAAGCCGGCAAACAGCGTCAATGTGGAAATTGCCCTTCGGCTATCCGCCATAAATTCCTGGATGATGGTGGTGAAAGCGGCTTCATAAAGCGTTAATGCCATCGACACACCGAGCACTGACCATGCCAGAAAATACATCCACATCGCATGACTACTACTGAGCATCCATAAGCCCAATGCACATACGACAGAACCGCTACTCATCACTAGTCTGCCGCCGCGCTTATCCAGAAAAGCTCCGACTGGGCGGGCGATCATACCGGCCACTAACAGACTCCAGGAAAACGCACCAAAAATCATTTCAGGATGCCAGCCCGTGTCCTTCAGGATTGCTGGCGCAAGGATAGTGAAGGTGTAATACAACATACCCCAAGACAGAATTTGCGTGATCGCGAGTATGCCTATGGTTTTGTAGCGAGAGGGGTGCTTAAACATCATATCCTGAGTCTGTTGCGCAAAATGTGGCGGAGGCCTGTCGCCGCTTGAAGTCGCTCGAAGGCGACGTCGTTTACAGTGAAAATGCGACTGGTGCTATCGCATTTCTTGCGTGTTAGCAGGATCAGCGGTAGCGCTGCTGCTGTTGCTAACAAATGGATTTTGGCGTAGGGCATCAATTAAGATGTGTAAGGATTCTGTGAGTTGAGCGTGTTTGTCTTTCGGAATCAAATCAAAGACTTGTGCCGCATGGGTGTTCAATGCGCTTTCTAGTTTTTCGGCACGCACCCGACCCAGTGGTGTCAGGCTTAATTGCACGCTGCGTTTGTCTTGCTCATTCGGGAGTTTTGATACCACGCCATCACTCACCAGTGATTCCACCGCACGACTGATCCAGGCTTTATCGAGAGATAAACGTTCGGCCAGGGCTTGTTGCGTAATGCCATCGACGCGCAATAATTCCGTCAACACATGACATTGCACGTTTGACGCGCCATCGACACAGGCGGTCTGGGCTCGCTGTGAACGCACGAACAAACGACTGACTTCTCGCACCAGAGAACCGGAAGAGTCTAGGGTTTGCATAATGATTCCAATCTAGTTGTATATGACAACCAAATCATAGACTGTTGATTTGGTTGTTGTCAATCACAACTAAAATGAATTGCTCCGTTCAGCATGGGCTAGCCCGCTGAAGCCGGCTACAAAAAGGAAAGAGTGCGCCAGTTCAAATTTAAATTCTTCAAATTGGACAACAGATCCACTAAATCTGTGTCGCTGTAGTTCCCAAAGCAATGCGTTTCCATTAAATCCAGATAGTTGGCAGCGGTGAAGGCTTTCCAACGACCGCCATTGACCAATCCCTCGATACTGACGACCAATATTTCAGACAAACTTAAGTAAATGCGCTGACGCAAAGTGCCATGTGAACTGACTAGTTCGTGCAAGGTCAGATTGAATCGCATTTTTGATATCGCCAATATCATTGTTGTCGTCTTGTTCACATAACATATCGTGTCCCGCTCAATGAAATAGGGATGAGAAATGGTGGCTTGCATGTGTTTACTGCGTAGTGATGAGCACATGCGGTAACAAGTCATGCATTGTTAGCAAATGTGAGGTGTACGTGTCGTGAATATTGTGACAGTACTGTGCGCTGGGGTAGCGGCCTTTTCATTCTTGGTCGTAATACCCTTTAGGCACCACCATTTGTTATATCTCTTGCGTAAAAACACAATTGGTATGCCCAAAGAAAAGTCCGAAATTGTAAGTAAATCTCTCATCTGCAATGCTTTGATACAAGCACGCAGCTCAGATTGAGGTATCCTTGCGAACTTCCATGAAAATCCCATGCGAATTTTCTACACGTATTTTTCACCATTAGCATAGCAATTTGAATCAGAACGCATGAAGTTGTACACAAACGCAAGAGAGCGCGAGCTAGACGAACAGGGTGTCATTTTTATCCAGCTAAGGATCAGGCCACGCCGCCTGATCGCGATCGCGCTTGTATTGCTGATGCATGCCTTGTTTTTCTATTTAATGCTAAAAATCCGGGCTGATATACAAAATGGAAAACCGGTTGGTGGACCGATGGTGTTTATCATGGAGAAACTGAAGCAAGTCAAAAAGGGTGAACCTCTGCCCAAAAAAGCGGCTGCCAAATCACAGCCAGTGAAATCTAGTGCCGCAAAAAAAACCATCACCAGTCCACCGAATCCGAATGCGATTGTGGATCCGAATGTGGTCGTTGAGCCACCCAAAAAATACGAAGATGTGCCCGATATGGCGGCGATGTTGAACGCCGCACGCGAACGGCGGCAACAAGCTGAGGCGACCGCTGCCGCTGAAAATCGTGCTGCCGAACAAGGCCAGCGCGGCTTGAGCGCACAACAAATCGCGGAAGCCAACGTGCGTCGCAGTATGCAACAAGCTAGTGGTCAAGATGGCACCAGCGGTGTCTTCCAAATCGTCAGTAAAAGTGTACGGGTAGGAACCTTCACCTTCCGAGGCTGGAAGGTAAATACCAATGGCTGGAAGCAAACGATAGAAGTGGATGCCGGTCTCGGTGGCAATCTGGATCTGGCAATGGTACGTAAGATGATAGAAATTATACGTACCCATTACAAAGGCGATTTCCATTGGGAATCGAACCGCCTCGGACGCGTCGTGAATTTGTCGGCGCGAGTCCAAGACAGTGCCGAATTAGAAGCATTTATGCTGGAAGAATTCCCAGAGTTCGCCAAGCCTAAACGCTAAGTGCTAAGTACACAATTCTAAACACCATCTTAGTTGACGCGTTCGCTTGCTAGCTTACAGGTTTACGTTGCGGCTTCCTCGTGTACGACCACCGACATCATGCTGATCGATCCCATCACCAACGCATCACATAGTATTTCTAACTGATCGTTCGCGCTGGCCGCACCTAGCACATACAGCAATGGTAAGTAATGCTCAACTGTGGGCACCGACAATTCAGCGCTGGCTCCGAATTGCTGATAGTTGACCACCGCCGCGAAATCGCGTTGTTCAATTGCATTGCGGATTTGATCATTAAAGTGATGTGCCCAATCAAAGCCACCGTGACCGTCGCCAGCGCGCGGATCGAGACGGCGCAAGTTGTGGACAACATTACCACTCGCGATGATCATCACACCTTCATTTCGTAAAGCCGCCAGCTTTTGTCCCAAGGCATAGTGAAATGCCTCGCCTTCGTGCATATTTAAACTTAACTGCACGACAGGCACGTCTGCATCAGGATACATCTTCACTAAAACTGACCAAGTGCCGTGATCTAGTCCCCAGCTCTGATCTTGTTGAACCGCCAGTGGTGCCAGCATGTTTGAAACCCGTTGCGCGAGTGCCGGATCGCCAGGTGCCGGGTATTGCACAGCGAACAGTGCGGGTGGAAAGCCTCCAAAATCGTGGATAGTCTTTGGCTGCGTCATGGCAGTGACCGCGACCGCCGATGTCATCCAGTGGGCGGAAATTGCTAGGATTGCTTTGGGCTTACCAAAGCGCTGCCCCAGGGTTTGCCAGGCTTGCGTGAACTGATTGTCTTCCAGCGCATTCATCGGGCTACCATGACCGAGGAAGATGGCGGGTTGTTTAGATGCAGTCATGAAGGCTCCAGATCGAGAATGATTAACTAAATGATGTATGGTCGCGCAAAGCCCATTCGGCTGCTGCGCGGGCGTGCAAAACCGTGGTATCGAACAAAGGCACGCGCGCGTGTTCTGCTTGTACCAACAGTGAAATTTCGGTACACCCCAGAATAATCGCCTGCGCCCCTTGCTGCACCAGATCGTTCATGATCCGAATATAGTCTTGCTGTGAGGATGGGTTGATCGTTCCCAGGCAAAGTTCTTCGTAAATAATGCGGTGTACGATATCGCGGTCGGCGGCGTTGGGCGTCAGTACTTGCAGGCCATGTTGGCTATGCAAGCGATCTTTATAAAATGCTTGTTCCATCGTGAACCTCGTGCCGAGTAAGCCAATTTTGTGTAGTCCTTGCGCTTTGATTTCCTTGGCAGTCGGATCAGCAATATGTAACAAGGGTATGTTCACCGCAGCTTCAATTGCCGCGGCGACTTTGTGCATGGTGTTGGTGCATAGGACTAGCATGTCCGCACCAGCGCGCTGTAAATTCAACGCTGCGTCGGCCAACATTTTGCCAGCCTGATCCCAATCACCGCTGCGTTGCAGGATTTCAATTTCATGAAAATCTACGCTATAGATGATAACTTTGGCCGAATGCAAACCACCGAGGTGTTGTTTCACTGTTTGATTAATTTGACGATAGTAAGGAATCGTCGATTCCCAACTCATGCCACCGATTAAGCCTAGTGTCTTCATGCGTATTCTTTCTCAATGTTTCTTTTTAACGTAGGGACAGCGTTTTTTTGATGATCTTATCGAGCTCAGTCGCCGCAGCTTCTGGTGGCAAAATATGCAGCTCCACTTTTCTGGGATTTTTCCCCCACACCACCTGAATTAGTTTCCCTGCTGGTAGTTTGGGATAAGCGCGCACCTTATTTTTATCACGCTCAAAGCTCATGATTTCTTTTGA
This sequence comes from Undibacterium sp. Ji22W, assembly GCF_049340305.1. NCBI lineage: Bacteria > Pseudomonadati > Pseudomonadota > Betaproteobacteria > Burkholderiales > Oxalobacteraceae > Undibacterium > Undibacterium sp. Ji22W. Next base: position 1,339,826 of record NZ_JBMPOU010000002.1, read on the forward strand.
GCCGCTGATTTGATAGATGGCAAACCTGCCATCATCGGCGATGCTAAATTCTGTACATTGGCACAGATGACGTTTCTCGAAATACAAAAACTTGAAACTGCGGTCGCTATGCCAGCGTCCCGCCACATTGATCTGACGCGATTCTTGAAAGTGATAGCCATGTCCGAGATCTTTGTCGGTCTGGGTTAATACCTGGGCTGGCAAAGAGCTAGCGATTAACATCAAACTAAACCCTAAGCCTAATCCGATCAGGGTTGTCCTCCATGGTTGGGATTGGTTGTTGTTACGCATCATATTGCTGTTGGCAAGGGGAGTTGATCTTGTTGATTGGTGGATGTCGCTTGCAAGCGCATAGGAATGAATGCTAATCCGTGCATTTCTTGTTTTTCTGCAGTGGGTACGAAGCCTAAGCCCAGATACAATTTTTCTGCATACAAGGACGAGTTGACCGTAAACTCTCCAGGATTACCCGCGGCCATCGCCGCTTGCTTAGCATGCGCCCAGAGTTGGCTGGCATAGCCTTGTCGATGCTGATCTGCTGCCACGTATAAATGATATAGATGCGTATTATCGCGTATGCCAACTGCACCGATCAGGCGTCCGTTGAGATCACAACCTGCCCAATACTGAAACTGCGCAGACTGCAGTCGTTGCGCCATCGCGGCTGGCGTGATGGTCTCGAAAAATTGCTCTGCACCCTTGCCATCTGGATGAATAGTGAAATAAGAAGTCACGCTGTATAACAGCTGACTGAGTGCTTCTGCGTCGTCAATTGTGGCGGGGCGTATTTGCATAAAATAATAGTCTGAAAGCAGTGATAAGATTGATTGTCGAATTATGCTACGAATCAACCAGAGCCGTGCGCCGCGTGAAAGTTGTCATTACATAACAAGATTTATATTGGAGAAGGTGAAATATGAATCCTTATGTTGGCTCTCAACCTCGTCTTAGTTGAATTGCTTTTGATTGCTTGTATTTAATCATAGACCTGTAGCAAGATTTCAGGCAATCTAAGCCTGATACTTTTCTACCGGAAAAAGTCTACGATGGGTTTAACACGCCGACATTTTATTTTGTTTGCAACATTGATTTATATCGTGTTCGCATTGGGATGGATTTTTTTGTCCGACCATCTGTTGGCATTGTTTGTCGACTATAGCGAGATGCTGTGGTTATCGACGGTCAAGGGCATTTTTTTTGTAATCGCAACTGCCACGTTATTTTATTTCTCTCTACATGCGGTACCGCCAGAGCAACGGGCGCGTTCAAGTAGCTTGCTCAATATTCTTGCAGAAGGTGCTGGCCAGCGCCGTCATTCACCATGGCTGGTGTATGGATTGACGCTCATTTTGACGCTTGCCATGTTCATGCTACACCGAACCATACTCGCTGGTATGCAAGGTAGACCCACACTAATTCTGTTCATCTTTCCAATTGTGCTGAGTGCCATGCTTGGTGGTTTCTGGCCAGGTCTACTATCAACCAGTTTGGCCGCTTCTGGCATCTACTTTTTTTCGGTCGACGCTGATGGCAATTCGAGTTTTGCTAACCCATGGGAGCAATTTCGCTGGTTCTTTTTCGTTTTGAATGGATTAGCGATTAGCTTTCTGAGTGAGTTATTAAAGCGTTCACAAGCGACCGATGATAAACACCGACGCTTACTTGACGCCATTGTCACAGGCACGACTGACGCGGTCTATGTGAAGGACTTAAAAGGACGTTATGTGCTGGCGAATCAAGCCATTGCTAGTTTTTTGGAATGCCCTTTAGAGGAAGTTTTGGGCGCTGACGACAGTCTTTTTTTTGATGAAGAAACGACGGCGTTTATCAAGGAAAAGGATAAGCAAATATTTGAACATGGGGTGACGCAATCGCATGAAGCCTATCTCCACACCCGTTCTGGCAAAAAGCATATCTACCTCGCGACCAAAGGCCCTCTATTCGATGAGGATGGCAAAGTTGTGGGTTTGTTTGGCATTTCTCATGATATCAGCGAAAGAAAACGTATCGAAGAAGATTTGCGACTGGTATTGCAAGAAGCGGGTGATGCGATATGGATCACGAATCCACAAGGCCAGTTTTTATTTGCCAATCCCGCAGCCTGTCGTCTCATCGACTACAGTTTGAATGAATTACAAGGTATGTCGATTTCTGATCTCCTAGTCGATGCTAGCAAACTGAAATTGGATGCCCATTTACGCCAATTAGAGCAAGAAAAATTCATTCGTCGTGATTGGCCTATCGTTCGGCGGGATGGCACCCAAGTGCAGGTAGAAGTGATTACCACACGGTTGCCCGATGGCCGCTATATGGCATTTGGGCGCGACCTGACGGAGATGCAATTGGCACAAAATGCTCTTCAGGAGCGAGAGAAGCAATTGGCCCGTGTGCTGGAGGGGACGGATCAGGGCTATTGGGATTGGAATCTTGAAACTAATCAATTTGATGTCAGCGCGCGCTGGGAAACCATGCTCGGTTATGCTCCTGGCGAGCTAGACACTAGTCTCGACAACTGGGCGAAATATGTGCATCCGGTAGATTTGGAAAAGGCACATATATCTGTTCAGAAGCATCTGGCTGGAGAAACTTCCAGCCATCAGATGGAGTTACGCTGTCTGACGAAGTCGGGTGAATGGCGTTGGGTGCTAACGCGCGGCCGTATTGTCGAATGGGATGCCAACGGTAAACCTTCGCGGATGTCAGGCACGCACACCGACATTAGTGAGCGTAAACAATTAGAGCAAGTGCAGAAAGATGCATCCACCGTGTTTGCCAGTAGTTATGAAGGCATCATGATGGTGAGTATCGATGGTTTGATCAGTAAGGTGAATCCGGCGTTTACCCGGATTACTGGTTATCACGAAGAGGAAGTCATCGGGCGTAGTCCTAAAATACTGTCATCAGGTCGACATACGTCAGAGTTCTATCGTCATTTGTGGACTGATCTGATTAAGCAAGATTTCTGGCGCGGGGAAATTTGGAATCGTCGTAAGTCGGGTGAGGAATATATAGAGTTGCTGTCCATCTCGACAGTGCGTGATGAGTTCGGAGTCATCTTGCATTTTATCGGTGTTTTTTCCGATATTAGTCAATTGAAAGCACACGAAGCAGAGCTCGATAAAATCGCACATTACGACACCTTGACTGGTTTGCCGAATCGGCGTCTGTTGGGTGATCGTTTAGGGCAAGCGCTGATACGCGCGCAACGTGATCAAAGTTTATTGGCCGTATGTTTTCTTGACTTGGATGGATTCAAAGCCATTAATGATCAGTACGGTCATCACGTCGGGGATCAATTGTTAATTGGTGTTAGCGAACACTTGCGAGTCGTGTTGAGATCTAACGATACGCTAGCGCGATTGGGTGGTGACGAGTTTGTGATTCTGTTATCCGACATTAAGAATTCTATGGAAAGTGTGCAAATTCTGAACCGGATTTTGATTGCTGCAAGTCGCTCTGTTAAAGTGGATGACGTCGTCTTGAATGTTTCTGCCAGTATTGGCGTGAGCCTCTATCCTGACGATAACGTGGATACCGACAGTCTATTGCGGCATGCGGATCAGGCCATGTATATCGCAAAAAATGCGGGTAAAAATCGGTATCATTTATTTGATCCAGAAAGCGACAGAAAAGCACAATTCCACCGTAGCTATTTAGAACTATTGATGTTAGCGTTGACGAATCAGGAGTTCGTTCTGTACTACCAACCCAAAGTAGATTTACGTGACGGTCGTATTATTGGTGCAGAAGCCTTGATACGTTGGGTGCATCCTGAGCGGGGAGTCTTGCCCCCGGCGGAATTTTTGTCGTATATTCAAGGCAGCCCGCTTGACCATAAGCTTGGTGAATGGGTGATAGAACAAGCTCTGATCCAAGGCGAACGCTGGCATCAACAAGGTTTGCCACTGCGTATCAGCGTGAATATTAGTGCCGATCATTTAATTCAACGTGATTTCACCGATCACCTCGCATTTGCCTTATCACAACATCCGACAATTCCACCGCAGTTCTTTGAATTGGAAGTGTTGGAAACCGCAGCGATTGCTGATATTGAGCAAGCTGTCGATATTCTGAATGGCTGTCGCCAACTTGGCGTACATTTTTCCCTAGACGATTTTGGCACTGGCTATTCGTCGCTCACTTATCTGCGTAAATTGCCGATAGATACGCTCAAAATTGACCAGAGTTTTGTGCGTGATATGTTGCTAGATAGTGAGGATTTGGGCATCGTTGAAGGCGTGATCCGGCTCGCCAACGCGTTTCATCGCGAAGTCATCGCCGAGGGCGTCGAGACGCTGGAACACGGTGCAGCCTTACTGGCGTTAGGTTGCTACTTGGCACAGGGTTACGGTATCGCACGCCCTATGCCAGCGGATCAATTTATGCAATGGGCAGAGAAATGGCAAAGCGAAAAAGCTTGGTTGCACTTGCAACAGCCTGCGACAAATGCAGCATTGCTGAGCGCAACCAACACAAAATCGAGTAGCATGTCGGTTTAGTCCCTTATTGTTTCAGTGAGAAAAATTTATGTCCGAAGAAAACGAAAAACAAGCACCAGCCGCAAGCCCATTTTTAGAAGAAAAAGCGTTTAAATCGCGCACGGTATTAGTGTTTGGCACCATTAACGATAAATTGGCAGCAGAAGTGAGTAAGCGTTTAATCGCCTTATCAGCCGAATCGAAAGAGCCGATTACTTTATTGGTCTCTTCACCCGGTGGACACGTGGAGTCGGGCGACGTGATTCATGACATGATTCGTTTTATCGAAGCACCAGTGCGGGTAGTGGGTACAGGCTGGGTCGGTAGCGCTGCGGTGAACGTGTTTCTGTCGGTGCCAAAAGAGCGTCGCGTGTGTTTGCCAAATACGCGTTTCTTGATTCATCAGCCTAGCGGTGGCGCTGGCGGTCAGGCAACGGATATCGCGATCCAGGCACGTGAAATTGTGAAGATCCGCGAGCGTATTGCAGCATTGATCGCGAAAGAATCTGGTCAGACTTTAGAACGCGTGACCAATGACATCGAGCGCGACTATTGGATGAGCGCGGTCGAAGCAAAAGAATATGGGCTGGTTTCACGGATTATTGTGCAACAGAGTGAATTAGACGCCTAATCGCGCGATTCCGAGCGACCGATCGTTAGCGAGCACGACGAAAGCAGTTCAGTGCGCAAAAAACGCAGCATGGCAATTGGCCTGCTGCGTTTTTTTTCTGATCTTAGATCTACATTACCGGTAAGCCGTTTGCGAATAAGGCCGAGCCGCCAGACTACTGCCCCAAGAAGTATTTGCCTGCGCTTGCATCACGAATACCAATTCGCCACCCGCTAAAATTTCCTGATGGGTCAGATAACTGCGTTCTAGTGCTTTGCCGTTCAGCGTCACACTAGCAATAAAAGTATTTTTATCGGACAATTTATTGGCGCGGATAGTAAAATTTTTCCCGTTCGGCAAATGCAACACCGCCTTATTTAAGAATGGTCGCCCAATGATGTATTCATTACTGCCAGGGGCAACGGGATAAAAGCCTAGCGCTGCAAAAGTGAGCCATGCCGACATTTGGCCTAAGTCATCGTTGCCAGCCAAACCGGTAGGGCGATTTTGATACTGACTTTGTACGATCTGTGTCAGTCGTTGTTGGGTTTTCCACGGCGCACCGAAATAATTGTACAAGTAAGCGACATGGTGCGAAGGCTCGTTGCCATGGGCGTAGTGCCCGATTAGACCAGAAATATCTTCCATGTGGGCATAGATTTTTTCATCGACTTTGGCATCGAATACTTGATCGATTTTTGCACTAGCGGCCGCTTCGTTACCGAGCAAACTAATTAAGCCTGCATTGTCATGCGGCATGTACCACGAATATTGCCAAGCGCTGCCCTCGGTGTAATCACTGCCGAAATTGGAAACAGCAGGATCAAAAGGAACACGGAATTCCCCGGTCGATTTTCGGGCGCGGATGAAACCCGTTTTTGTATCGAACACATTGCGATAATTCTGCGCACGTTGATAGAATTTGGCAGCGACATCCGCTTTCCCCATTTTTTCTGCCATGCGCGCAATCGTCCAGTCATCAAACGCATACTCCACCGTTTTAGAGGCGGCTTCTGGTTCTAAATCAATCGGTACATAGCCATACTTCATATAATGCTGTAACCCGCCGTAGGGGCCATATTCGGCGCTTTTAACCATCGCTGCTAAGGCCTGTTCCGCATCAAAGCCGGGGATACCTTTCATATACGCATCGGCCAGCACTGGCACGGCGTGATAACCTATCATGCACCACGTTTCTAAACCATGAAATTGCCACACGGGCAGGATTCCTTCTGGACTGACTTGTTGGGAGGCGATGAGCGAATTGACGAAGTCGGCATTTCTTTGCGCAGGCTGAATCAGGGTGAGCAAGGGGTGCAATGCGCGATAGGTGTCCCACAGCGAGAAAGTCGAGTAAAAGCGAAAGTCTTTGGCTTGATGTACTTGATTATCAGGACCACGATAATGACCATCGCTATCCATAAACAAAGTTGGCCCCATCATGCTGTGATACAAAGCGGTATACGTCATCGTGCGCATTTCTGGTGCCGCCTGAATTTCTACACTGGACAGTGCCTGATTCCACGCTTGACTGGCTTTCGTGCGTTCGGCATCAAAATCCCAGCCGGGCATTTCTTTTAAGTTATCGAGTGCGCCTTCTTCGCTGACTGCAGAGATCGCGACTTTGACTAAGAGTTCTTGATTGTCAGGTATGCCAAACTCAAGTGCCCCGACTAATGCTTTACCCTCAAACCGAACTTTGTCATTGGCACCATTGCCGGGTGACGCAAAGCCACGATATTCGACCGCATCCTCGCGATTGTAGATCGCGCGCTGTTGTATCGGACGCGAGAATTGCATGGCAAAATAGAGCTGGCGACCCGCAGCCCAACCACGTGTGATGCGCATGCCAGTCATAGTTTGCGCATCGCGCATGCGCACACTACTCCACAGATTTTTTGTTTTGTAATCGTAAATGCTGTTGCGCAAATCCATGATCACTTTTGCTTCACTACCTTGCGGAAAGCGATAACGATGCAAGCCCACGCGTTCGCTAGTCGTGAGCTCAACCTTGATATCATGATCCAATAATTTGACGGCATAATAACCCGGCTCGGCTTGTTCATCCTGATGGCTGAAACGTGAGCGATAACCACTATGCGCACGTTCAGGATAGCCTGGTTCCAGTTTGGTTTCACCGGTGTAGGGCATCAATAAAACGTCACCCAAATCAGAATGCCCTGTGCCTGAGAAATGCGTATGCGAAAAACCTAAAATACTATCGTCTTCATAACGATAGCCTGCAGCCCAGGGATAACTTTGGCGAAAGTGGCGTACTTGCGTGTCAGGACTCAGTTGGATCATCCCAAACGGTCGCGTCGCCCCTGGAAATGTATGGCCATCGCCGCCAGTACCAATGAAGACATTGACCGCCGCAACCGGACGCATATCCTTGCTGCTTTGTGCAGCGGGCTGCGCCGCCACGAGGGAGGCCGAGGTCGTCAATAAGGCGACTAACACCAAAGCGACTGTCAGTTTTGCAGGCATCCTAAATTGCATAGTTTCTCCATTCTTAGCGTTTCTTGATTGATCTGGGTAAGTGTGATCTGGGTAAGTGTGACCTGGTCTTAAATTTCATCACCCTATTTTTTTGGGTTGTCGTTCGACTTCATGTAATTCTCGCGCTGCGTCATTCCTCTATCATGATGTGGTGCATATTGGCGAGTGCTTCACCAATACAAATAGTGCTGGGAAAGCGTGGTGCGCTCATGTTGCCAGCACTTTTAAAATGTCATAACAAGCACCCATGGTGTGATAGTCAGTTTTTCCTGCAGGACTTTTTTCATCGCTGATCTTTTGATTATCAACGGTCAATATTCTGAACCAAGCACCATATTGATGATCAATCATGTGCTGCCAGCTGTATTCCCAAATGTCTTGGTAATGCGACCAATATTTTTCTTCGCCCGTGCGTTGCGCTAAATAAGCCGCTGCCGCCATGCTCTCTGCCTGTACCCAAAAATACTTGTCACCGTCACAGATACTTTTGTCGGGCGCAAATCCATAGTGGATACCTCCATGTTGCTGATCCCAAGCAACGGAGAAGGCGGTATCGAATAATGTGCGCGCCCGTGGCAATATCCAGCTTGTGTCATGTCGCAGTTGCGCTCGATAGTTCTCGAGTATGAGGAGTAATTTTGTCCATTCCGTGAAGTGTCCGGGTTGAAATCCCCATGGCCGAAATAAGTTCGCTTTGTCGTGCAGGTTGAATTCCCAATCAATGCGCCAGTCGGCGTGGTAATGTTCCCAGATCATGCCATCTGCTAAATTGGCCTGACGTACGGTGATGTTATACGCGATGACTTCTGCTCTGTGCAGATATGGCAGATGACCCGTTGCCTGAAAAGCGGCTAGCAATGCTTCGCAGCTATGCATATTCGCATTCTGGCCGCGATACGGTCGTAGTTCAGACCAATCTTCATTGGCTTGATCGGCATACAGACCGGCATCGGCATCCCAAAATTTTTCCTCCATGAGAGCGAACGTTTCTGCCAGATACTCCCGGGCGGAGGTGACGCCCGCCATCATTGCATGCGCATACGCGAGCATCACGAATGCCAGACCATAACAATGATTGTCCGCATCGATCAAATTTCTTTCACCATTTTTCCAAGTCAATTGCCAGGCATAAGCACCCGTATCTGAATGGCGATGAACAGATCTCAAGAAATGGATTCCATGCTCAACTTGTTGTAGGTATTCAGGATTCTGAAAGTGACGATAGGCCATCGCATAATTAAAGATAAAACGGGTGCTTGAAACCAGATGCCGTGAGTAGGGATCATAGACTTGGCCATCATCTTTGAAGTAATGATAAAAACCACCGCTGGGGTCGATGCAGTTGGGATGATAAAACGCCATCGTTTTGGCGATATGTTCACGTAGAAAATGGGGACACTTAAAGTTAGGTAGCTCAGGTAGCTCAGGCAGCTTGGAAGGATTATTCATCTGAACTACTTTCTCTCATGACGAGTTCGACAGGGGAAATTTTTTGTACGGCCGATACGCTGGTCGGCTCCAGTAATAGTTCCACTCCCGCGGCACCTAAGGCTTCTTTATTTACTCTTATCGTCGAGAGTGGAGGAACGCTCATGGCTGCGGTACTAATGTCGTCGAAACCAATAATGGCAATATCATGCGGTACTTTTAGGCCCGCCTCTAAGCAATGCCGCATCGCTAAAATCGCAGTGCTATCGTTGTAGCAAAAGATGGCATCGGGGCGTGGGGAAAGTGCGAGCAATTCTTGCATCGCACTGTTGACACCTTGCACATGGTTCACCTGCGCTGGAATACAAATTTCTAACGCCGGATTCGCTAACATGCGGGCGTCGTATAAGGCTTTGCGAAATCCGTGCAAACGTTCCTGCACACTATAGTGCGCCAAAGAGCCAGATAGCATGGCGATGCGTTTGCGGCCGCATTGAATTAAATGTTTGGTGGCTAGGTAACCACCTAATCGATGATCCGGATTGATAGAGTTATACCCGGGGGCATGCAGATCAATTAAAGCAATGGGTTTGCCTGTATCACGTAGGGCTGCCAGCAATTCAGGTTCAAAAAAACCCGCGCATAAAATAGCGTCAGTTTGATGGAGGCGAATTTGTTCTAATACCGGCTCGGTCGGGCTCGCTGCGATAAATGACAATACCAAACCCGCGCGCCGACAAGCCTCTTCTGCGCCATGCAAGACAGGAGAATAAAAAGGGCTGCTGGATAAAGTATTGTGTTGGCTATGCAAGAGAAATGCAATGCGACGCAGACGACCCTGTTTAAGTTTGCCAAAGTCATAACCAAGCGCGCGTGCGCATTGCTGCACCTTGGCGCGCGTCGTTTCGGTTAAGCCCGACTGATTTTTTAATGCGCGCGATACTGTACCGACAGAAAGTTGCGTGGCTTTAGCAATTTCTCGAATCGTGGCAGGCATTAGGCTATCTTCGCTGTTTGCATGTTGAAATAGAAAGGACTCACTGGTCCTGACAAGAGCGTCAACACAGATAAGCTGTTTTGTACCGACATCGCAAAATTCAGACTTATGAGTGCAATGAAAGTAACAAAATGAAAGAGGCGTAAAGAGAGAGTTTGCATCACAGACCCCGAGTTTAATAAACAAATTCGAACAATGTTTATTTTGATACGTATAGCTGCTGTTATACCGCGTGGGATATTCGTCTGCAACAGGCAGATGGTTTTGGACAATTGTTTAGTATGTTTAGTAAACAATCATGTTGGATCAAGCGCACAGTCCATAAGGTTTTTTTCTGAGAGTCGGCTAGTTCTTAAGCACCGACAAACTTCAACGCAGATTTTTCTTTGAATAAACAAGTGCCTGTTTTAGGCAGCGACCCACGCCTTAGCATCCCAGCTATTGGGGGTAACGCATCTTCTAATTGCATCGCTAGGTGCAGCGCACAGGACAAGTGCAGCGGATGTCTTCGCATCTTATTGATGGACGCGGTGCTTTTTTTCGCACTGCGTTCAGTGCTGGCCTGTTAACGTGATGCTTGTTTAATCGCCGTCACTTCGATTTCTATCTTCATGCGCGGATCGGCTAAACCTGCGGCGATCATCATCGCAGCGGGGCGAATTTCACCAAAGTAGGCGCGTAAGACCGGCCAGCAGGCGGAAAATTCAGAGGCATCAGGGACGACATAATTTACTCTGACGACATCTTCTAGGGTGGCATCTGCTTGTGCTAAGGCTGCGATAATATTTTTCAGGCACTGATCGGTTTGCGTCACGATATCGTCCGCAATCGTCATCGTGTTGTAATCGAATCCCGTTGTGCCTGAGACAAACACCCAATTGTCTTGCACGATAGCGCGTGAGTAGCCAATGTTTTCTTCAAAACTGGAGCCTGAGCTGATGCGTCGTCTGATCATGAACGTTGCCTATGAATTTGCTTATCTACATGAAACCTATTTGGATAGGGCTTTGTTAAATTTTTGAATTAACTCATCCGACACCAGTTGGCTACACATCAGAAAACGCTCAGGTCCTTGCGGCATACCTAGCGGTTTGAAGATGTGTAATTGATCGCCGTTCGGAATCGATTTAATCATATTGAGGGCCTCTTCTTCTGGCACAAAAATAAAATCAGCCCGTTTGGCTGCGATCATCATTGCCATATTTTTGGATTCTGCGGTAGTCGTTACCACAGTCACATGCGAGCGTTCAATAGCGTCATCGAGTACGCTGCCATAGGAGGCATTGTCTTTCTTGAGCATCTTGATACCAGGCAGGCTGAGCGCATGCATCAAATCCAGATTTTTGTCTGGTTGAAAATCCTTGTGTGTCAACATAATCGACGGACGATTCGTGTCGCGCAAAATCGCGAACGTAAACTTGGCAAATTTTTGACGTTCTTTATTCTTAAACATTCCAACGGCACAAACCGCTTCGTCGTTCGCTTCGACCAAGTTTAGTTGACGCTTGAAAGGAGTTTCCACCCAAGCATAGCTAATGCTAGCGCTGTTCATCGCCTGGGTAACTGGTGTAATCGCTAATCCTGTTAATTTGCCACGACTATCGCGATATGCCATGGGCTCGCGAATCTCATACAAAAGTTTCAGCGTATCTGCCGCTACTGCCTCAGTCGCAGCGCAGAAAAAGGTAAAGCAGGCTAAAAATCGAAGGCTGTGTTTCATCATGCAATCTTAAAAATCTGATAGGCCAGCGAAAATTTCCAAGTGGCAAGCGAAGCATACGAACTTGTTTCTGGCTTGTCAAAAGCTATCTTCAGCTTGATATGTGTGAATGATATAAATGATTAGCTAGATTAAAAACAAAACTCTGTGTGCAAGCTCCATGCTTTGGCATAGCGGTGGATTTTGGTTTTTATGCAATTATTTTCGCGGCGGGATTGCATAGGTGCAGACGACATGGGCAACTGGCTCTGTATTCCCTTCTGAGTACAGCGAAACTTCTCCTACTGCCAAAGTTTTGCCGACTTTGAGCAATCGACATTCGCCCAAAATATCCCGGTCTGCTGCGGGCTTACGTAAGAAATTGATACTGAGATTGGTCGTGACCGCCAGCGGTACGATGCCGATTTTTGCCAATAAGCCTAGATACATTGCGACATCGGCCACCGCCATTAAGACTGGTCCAGAGACCGTGCCACCAGGGCGTAAATGGGTGCTATCAACCTTCTGTCGTACCCATGTCACAGAATCACTGATGGACTCGAGTGTGACACTGCTTTGTGGAAATTCTGACCGTAAGAATTCTTGTAATTGCGCTAAAGTGGGATTTGACATAGGGAAATTGAATCAAGCCGTGAAATTGAAAGTGATAGTGGTTCTGGTACAGCCAGTAAAAATCGCGAAAAGCAGCTTCCTTGAATTTAATTAAAGGTAGCCTTGAATATTAATCGCTGTTGCCCGTGTCGAGTTTCGGTAGAATTTATCGACCTTAGCATCATAGTGCAGTATTGGGTAATTCAAGTAATCACAGAAATAGGACAATAAAGATGACATCTTCGACTACCGCTTCTCGCCGTGGCTTTTTGCAAAGCGTGAGTAGCCTGACCGCGGGCCTTGCCAGCCTGACCGGACTTAGTTTGAGCGCTACCGCTCAGGCACAAAGTGAGGCAATGACTATGGGTGGCAACTCAGGGACCAGCAAACGTGCTGCTAAATCCAAGTATATGGGAGATTTCCGTGCAAGCCCCTTAGCGCAGGTGAAAGTGGCGATCATTGGTGTTGGGGCGCGCGGATCTGGTCATGCGGCACAGTTGGCTGCGATTGAGGGTGTGCGGTTTGTGGGTATCGCGGATGTGGTCGAAGCGCGTGCAAAAAAATCGGAAGCAGCTGTGAGTAAATTCGGTCATACGCCCAAAGTCTATAGCGGCGATGAAAACGGCTGGCGCACAATGTTGGCAGAAACCAAGCCGGATGCCGTCTTCATCAATACCCCATGGAGCTTACATGCACCAATGGCGATCGCCGCTATGCAAGCCGGTGCTCATGCATTCGTTGAAGTACCGATTGCGACCACGCTGAAAGATATGTGGGATATCGTCGACACGTCTGAAGCGACGGGCCGCCACTGCATGATGATGGAAAATGTGAATTACGGCCGCGAAGAATTGCTGTATTTGAACATGGTAAGACAGGGTGTGCTGGGGGATCTGTTACATGGTGAAGCATCGTACATCCACGCCTTACGTTTTCAAATGGAAAACGGCGATTCGACGGGCTCATGGCGTACCTTTGAGTATGCTAAACGAAACGGCAATTTGTATCCTACGCATGGCTTAGGCCCTGTCGCACAATATATGAACTTAGCCCGTGGTGAAGACACGTTTGGCCGTATTTCCTCTTTTTCTTCCCCCGCCAAAGGGCGCGCTGCATATGCCAAGAAATCGACGAAATTGACTTCGCCGGCGTTCAAAGAACTTGACTTCAAAGGCGGGGATTTAAATACCTCCATCATCAAAACCAGCATGGGCAGAACCATCATGGTGCAGTGGGATGAAACCACGCCACGTCCGTATTCTCGTCACAATATGATCATGGGTGTGAATGGTGTATTAGCGGGCTTCCCGAACCGGATTTCCGTCGAAGGCATTACCAGTAATTATCATAAATGGGCCGAGGGCAAAGAGTGGGAAGACATTGCCGCCCAATACGAACATCCGCTGTACGTGCGCTTGGGTGAGTTATCGAAAAAGATGGGTGGTCACGGCGGTATGGATTTCTTGATGCTCTACCGTATCATTGAGTGTTTGCGCAAAGGTGAAGCGCTGGATCAAAACGTATACGAAGGCTGCCTCTGGTCGGCAGTCGGACCACTGAGTGAGAAATCGGTGGCGGAAGATGGCAATTCTCAAGTCTTTCCGGATTTTACTCGTGGCGATTGGAAGAGCACGAATCCTCTGAAAATTATTGCCTGATTCTTGATGGATTATTGACTGACAAGAAAACGCACGACGGTTGATCGTGCGTTTTCTTGTGTACTTTTGAAATTTATTTGGCGCTTGTTTCTTGCTGCAACGTCACCGAAAATTTACCGTAAGTTTCAAACTCTTTTTGTGTAGTCTGGATTAACTCTTCGAGCGCTGCCCGTGTGAAGTTGCTTTGCATTTTGAAGTGCACTTCGCTATGTTCTTTTTTACTGGGCGAGATAGAAAAATTTATCGTGCATTCAAACTTATGCGGGCTCTTGATCTGACATAACTTGAGCCCCTGTGTGTATTTTTCTGGCACCAGATTGAATTCGATCCTGATTGGCTTGCTAAAGTCCAACTGGTTGAGTATGAGATCGTAAGCAGTGCTTGCACTGATATTTGCGCTGAAGAAAAAACAGACGATGGCAAAACTTAGACATTTTTTTGTGAGTTTATTGTGTCTCATAGGATAGTTCACGGCCTTCATTATTTTTAAAAGTAGCCATATTACTACTTAAAATGTTTGCCTTGCTCAAATTCTTCTAGCATGGCATCGATAAATGCCCGGGTCCTCGCCGGCATTAAACGTCGACCAGGAAACACTGCCCAAGCATCATATTCAGGCGAATGCCAATCGGGCAGAACTCGGATCAGGCTGCCATCGTGCAAATGACAACGGGCGAAGTGTTCGGAAATTAACGTGATCCCCAAACCCGCAAGTGCCAGACGTTTTAAGATCTCCGGTGAATTGGCAGTCGCGATCCCGGGTGGGACTCCTTCCCACGCTTGGTCGCCACTTTTCAGCCGCCAGCTGGCGGGCTCTCCGTTGCGTGCCAATAAGCGCAAGGTTTGATGTTCCATCAATGCTTCGGGTTCTTGCGGTTCGCCAAATTTTTCTAAATAACTGGGTGCGGCGTAAATCGCAGCGGAAAATTTTGCCAGCCGTCGTGCGGCTAGTGAGGCATCGTCGGGCAAACTGCCCATACGGATTGCGAGGTCAAAATTCTCACCGATCAAATCGACCCGACGCGGCGATAAATCTAGTTCTAAGGTGATCGCTGGATATTGGCGTAGGAAACGACTGATTAAGGCGGTCATCGTTTCATTCGCAAAATCGGCAGGCATCGATACGCGCAAACGACCACTTGGTTGTACCTGCCTTTGCTGGGTGAGCGCTAGTGTCGCTTCGACTTCTGCATTTACTTGTTGAGCGTGTGCCAATACCGCATTGCCAAAATCAGTCACCACTAATTTACGGGTTGTACGGAGTAGTAAGCGCTCGCCCAACTGCGCTTCTAGCGCCGTAATGCGGCGCGATAAACTCGATTTTGGCATGTTCAGACGTTCCGCGGCACGACTGAAACTTCCCTCGCTTACAACGCGGGAAAACAATAAAAGATCGTTAGGATCGAGCTGCATGGCTACTCCTGAGAAAAATGCATTGTTCCGATAGTGGAACAATCATATCCATTTTATGGGCTTCTGTATTGATTTTGGAACGTATAAAGTGACAGCACATTCACCAAACAACGTAGTCCACCTTCAAGGAGCATGACCATGAACATCTTGCAAATCAATTCCAGCGCCCGCGTAGCCGGTTCCCATTCCACTAATTTGTCCAATCAAGTGAGCGCACGCTTACGTGATCAACACGCCAATGCTAACTTCATCTTGCGCGACTTGGCAGTAAGCCCACAACCGAGCCTGGACGAAGCAGCATTGCAGGCGCTCTTCACACCGGCAGACCAGCGCACGCCCGAACAAGCAGCACGCGTCGCTTTGGATGATACTTTGATCGCAGAAGTGCAGGCTGCTGATATTCTTGTTATCGGTGCACCGATGTATAACTTCGGTATTTCATCTCAATTGAAAAACTGGATCGATGCGATTTCCCGTGCCCAAGTCACTTTCCGCTACACGGCAACTGGCCCTGAGGGAATGTTGAAAGGGAAGAAAGTTTACGTGGTATTAACTCGCGGCGGCCTGTATCGCAATACGCCAAATGATACGCAGATGCCATACCTGAAAAACTTTTTGGGTTTCTTGGGTATGAGCGATGTCGAATTCATTTATGCTGAGGGTTTGGCGATGGGAACTGAAGGCGAACAACGTGCGATCAGCGATGCGCAGGCACAGATCGAAGCAGTCCTCGCCTAAAGCAGTAGACGAAAACGATCTCGTTATCATTCAAGAATCAAATCAAAAGAAGGAAGTTTAGATGAACACCAATCTCACACCAGAAACCATCACTTTATCGCGCGCAGTTGAGCAATTAGTCGTTGGACAAGCGACCTCTGATGGCGCTGGTGTGAAACTGACGCGCGTTTTGACCCAGCCTTATCAATACCGGCTCGACCCTTTTTTGATGCTCGATGCATTCGGTAGCGATAATCCAGACGAGTATATTGCCGGTTTCCCCGATCACCCACATCGTGGTTTTGAAACGATTACCTACATGCTTGAGGGGCGCATGCGCCATCGTGACAGTGCTGGCAATGAAGGCTTATTGGAAAACGGCGGTGTGCAATGGATGACCGCTGGGCGAGGGGTGATCCATTCAGAATTGCCGGAGCAAGAAAATGGCCGCATGGAAGGTTTTCAATTGTGGCTGAATTTGGCCGGCAAAGACAAAATGAATCCCGCTTGGTATCGCGATTTTAAGAGCGCGGATATTCCTGAGTTGACGACGGCAGAAGGCGTTGGCGTGCGTGTCATCGCTGGGCAAAGTCACGGTGTGCAAGGCGCCATGCAGCGAGCGACGACAGAGCCGATCTACCTTGATGTGCAGATGCCAGCGGGAGCAAGTTTCAGTCAAAGCATTCCGGCTGATTTCAATGCCTTCATTTATGTTTATCGCGGTGAAGTCAAGATTGGTGAGCAGCAAGTGCCTTTGCAAAGAATGGCCATTCTGAAAAAATGGCCGAGTGCGGATGGTGTCAGAATCCATGCCAATGTGGATGCGAAATTTATTTTGATTGCCGGTAAGCCTTTGGGGGAAACCATTGCGCAATACGGCCCATTCGTGATGAATTCGCAAGAAGAAATCTTCAAAGCAATTGATGATTTCCGGCAAGGGCGACTGATTGCGGCAGAATAATGACGAGGGATGTGTTTTTCATTAAAGTTTAGTAATACAATTTACCAAGGAGATAAATTGCTTCAAGGCGATTTGCGGTGCTTCAACTGAATAAGTCATGTTTGGTGTAAATAAGTGTGAAGGATTTAAGATGAAAGCGCATCCACCGCTAACGCAAATTTCAGGTAGGACACGATCTGGTGATATTGGCGAAGCCAATACCGCCAGTTTTTTTTCGCAGAACAGATTCGCGCCACTCTCCATCGCGTTTGGTTTGCATTTGTTGTTGCTGGGTTTGCTTATGACGCAAGCACCGTTGCGACAATCGATTGTGCGTCTGATGCCAGTCACTATGCTTGCGATGCCATTGAGTAAAATCACCCTGTCACCCGTGTCAGTTGCGCCAGCATTCTCCTCAGCGCCGGACAAACAAAGCGCGCTCTCTCCTTCCGCCAATAGACAGAGCGCGCCAATTCCGCAGACGCAATCGCCGCTCGCGCGTCTGGCTGTGAATCAGTCCGTTCCGCCGGCCGTCACGATAGAACGCGATTTTCCTGCGAATCTATTACCCGTGTTGAACGTGCCTAATCCGGTTACCGAGCGACGCGAAGAGATGCCACAGCCCGCCACTAGTTTAGTTGCTGAGTCTGAGAGAAACGAGTCGCTAAAAATTGGTGAGATGGATAACAATGTCATCGTGATTACCAAATTAGGCGCGAGCAAAGCGGAATACCTCGCACCAAATTTCTTACACGCACAACTTGAGCAAAGCCATTTTCAAGTTGAGGTTGGTGATTTTGAAGATATAGAAACAGCACTCGTCAATCAAATTATCACGCAGATCAGAACGCGTTATAAGAAGGAGATTTTTTGGAACTCCAAAATCAAAGCGCGCATGATCCGACTGTCGATGTTGCCGCAGGATCATGCTGAGCTGGAGAAATTTTTAAAAATGGAAATCTTTGGTAAGAAGAAAGTGCGTGATTATTCGTTCTGGGATAAGTCAAAATTTTGAATCAATAAGTCCAGAACTTAGCGCTGTGACGCGACGATGAGCGCCTGCAAATCTGCCATTGAGCCAGCAAAGACATCGGTGTCGACCGCTCCAGTGATGCCAGCGACACTACCAGATTCTGACGATTGCCAAAACGTCCAACGGTTCCAGCCATTGGGGATTTTGGGTTGCGCCACCCCATATTGTGCAATCCATAAAGGATAGCGGGAAAATTGTGCGTTTAAGTTGGCATTCCAAAACCCACAATTGGTATAGATGATGGGCGTGCGTTGCAGACTTTGTTCGACAGCATCTAACCAGATTTGCAAATTACTAGCGAGACTCTGCGTGCCGAAACACCCTGTGTTGCTCTCTATATCCACTACTGGCGGCATGTCATTGCTGCCCAATTGTCCAACAACTTTCAAAAACTGTTGCGCCTGTGTTTGGGGATCGTCCTTGCTTTCATAGAAATGATAGGCACCACGTAAGATCCCGGCTGCCTGCATGCCGCGCCAGTTATTGGCAAACTGCGGATCAGTGTATGTATTGCCATCACTGGCCTTGGCAAAGGCAAAAGCGATGCCTGTAGCTTTGACTGCAGGCCAATTCACACTACTTTGAAAATGTGAAACATCGATGCCTCGGAGCGTGTTGCTTGTGTTCGTATTCATACGGTTTCCTTGTGGACATGAATGGAGTGCATATCAGAAATTGGATAGCATTTTAAATGGCATTAAAGACTTTAAAAAATAATATTCTTTCTGTGCCAGTATTAGCAAGCAGAACTTTGATTCGTTGCTCCATTCAGCTCTATCCATCTCTATATCCATCTTTCGAGTCAGCTCTCGATTCAGCAAGCGGTTACAATAGCGCCTTAATAGCAATTGGTAGTTCTCATGTCCCACGGTCTCAATCAACCCCAACGCGATGCAGTCAATTATATGGATGGTCCATGCCTGGTGTTGGCGGGAGCAGGCTCGGGGAAAACACGTGTGATTACGCAAAAAATTGCGAATCTCATTGAGCTCCATGGCTATGATGCCAAACATATCGCGGCGTTGACCTTTACCAATAAGGCAGCGCATGAGATGCAAGAACGTATTGCAAAACTCTTGAAAGAGCCGCGACTAGCCAAGCAAATTACGGTATCGACATTTCATTCTTTGGGCGTAAAAATTTTGCGTCAAGAGGCACGCGCCCTAGGGCTGAAGGACCGCTTTTCGATTATGGATAGCGATGATTGTTTCTCGCTGGTACAGGATTTGGCGATTACCACTGACAAGCAATTAATTCGTCGCATACAAACCGCGATGTCTTTATGGAAAAATGGTTTGGTCAGCCCAGAGCAAGCGCTGGCGCAAGCACAGGATGAAGACGAAGCACAGGCAGCACGAATATACGCTAGCTATGTTGCAACCTTATCGGCTTACCAAGCGGTCGATTTTGATGACTTGATCCGCTTGCCAGTTGAGCTGTTTCGGCATAATGAAGAAGTGCGTGACAAGTGGCAGCGCCGCTTGCGATATTTGCTCGTGGATGAGTATCAGGATACCAATACTTGCCAGTATGAACTGGTGAAATTATTAGTTTCGGGTATAGGTAAGAAGCCGATGTTTACAGCGGTGGGTGATGACGATCAAGCGATCTATGCCTGGCGTGGTGCGACCATCGAAAATCTGACCACGCTACAAGTCGACTTTCCGAATCTACGCATCATTAAACTCGAACAAAATTATCGTTCCAGTACGCGTATTTTGCAGGCCGCCAATTCAGTCATTGGCAATAATCCTAAGCTGTTTGAAAAAGCTTTGTGGTCTGAGCATGGCCTTGGCGATCCGGTCAAAGTGATGGGGATGCAAGACGATGAGCAAGAAGCTGCGCAGATCGCCATCATGATCTCTGCACATCGTTTTGACCGACGTGCGGCATGGGCCGATTATGCGATTTTGTATCGTGGCAATCATCAGGCACGAGTGATCGAACAAGCTTTGCGTAAAGAAAGAATACCTTACACGATTTCTGGCGGTCAGAGTTTTTTCGACAAAGCAGAAATCAAAGACATCATCGCTTACTTGCGTCTGATTGCTAATGAAGAAGATGATCCGGCATTCATCCGTGCGATTACCACGCCACGCCGAGGGGTTGGTCAGGCGACTTTGGAAGCCTTGGGATCATTCGCTGGTCAGTGGCAGTGCTCCTTATTTGAAGCGGTTTTTAAAGGTGGCATTGAAGCCATTTTGACTGAGCGTCAGTTACGCCCTTTACGCGAATTTGGCGCTTTCATCAATAATGTCGAAGCGCATGCACATCGTGAAGGCCATGCTGAACAGTTGCTTGATGATCTAATGAAAGAAATTAACTACGAATTCTATTTGTATGACAATTTCGACGATAGAGCGGCGCAATCAAAATGGCAGAATGTACTCGACTTCACGCAATGGTTAAAGCAAAAAGGTAGTGGCGGCAAAGACGGTACAGATGATCATCGCAGCTTGTTAGATCTGACACAGATGGTTGCGTTGATGAGCATGATGGAAGGCAAAGACGAAGACCCGGATGCAGTGCGCATGTCGACTCTGCATGCGTCGAAAGGTTTGGAGTATCCACACGTATTTTTAGTCGGTGTCGAAGAGGGAATTTTGCCGCATAAAGGCGATCCTGATGCACCAGTGGAAACCATCGCTGCCCGCATCGAAGAAGAGCGACGCTTGATGTATGTTGGTATCACCCGTGCTCAACGTAGCCTGCATATTACTTGGTGCAAAAAGCGTAAGCGCGCGGGCGAATCTATGCACTGCGATCCATCTCGCTTTATCAAAGAAATGAAATTAGATGAGGGAGATGCAGTACCTACAGACGATGAAATCATCACGCCGCAAAATCGATTGGCAAATTTAAAAGCATTGCTTAGCCGGCCTAAAGAATAAGACATCCGTATCAAATTTCGCCTTGTATGTTGACGCGTATTTTGTCGAACTTAGAGGCCAGAATTGAAAACGATGGCAGAAAATTTCTCGGTTGAGGGATCATATTCCACGCCCCAAAAGTGATCGCCACCATCACACATGATCATGGCAGTATGACGCCAGTCAGGATTGTTCTGTGCATATTCATCAATCACATTTATATAAATAAAGCGATGCTGCTTGCGCGTCAATCCAGCGTATTGAAAATAACGTTGACCGATCTGCTGGCGTACCGCTGGATAATCTTGACGCAAATAACGATCGAGTTGTAGCTCGAGGCGGGCAATTTGACGCGTGGTTGGCTGCCAACTTGTTTGTATGCCTGTGAGGGAAGGCCGTGAACATTGCTTGCTGAGCGCCTTGGCCTGCTCGCCAGACAGCACACTTCCATGCCCTTTTGGCCAATCGGATATTTTGGTCTGTGTGGATGCTGATAGCAAGGGCGCCCCTAGCAACAGAAGCAGCGCTAACTTTCTGCAAAAAATGGTCGTCATTCTGACTCCTCATAGACTGGTTCATTTCCCATCATAGTAGATTCGTTGCTGGCTTGGTGAGCGTTTTGACTATCCTAAAAAATATCTTGTTTTTCGCTTGGTGTTTTTCATTGTAAATCAACTACTTATTCATCTAAATCTGCAAAATATGCACAAAAATTAATCAAATGTACTTTCATTTATTTTCAATGAGAATTAAAGTTGTGCACATGGGCAAACTTATCGAAAGATAAGGACGCAAAGCTTCCGACCTAAGGTCTATGATCATGGTAGCGGGGTTTCCAATCAGACATCGCAAAGATCTCGATTGAAGGCGTTAGCCCTTTGTTAATTACGTCAAACAAAGGGAGAGAAAAATGAGAATCATTAAGCAAAACAAGCAATCTGGCCGTGCCGGGGTCAGCGTATTAGTCGTTGTCCTATTGGTTGGTGCGAGTATTTATTTCGTCGAAAATATTAATACGTCGATGTCCGGTGTAATTAATGCTGCCAATCGCTTGTCCGCGATGGTCGCCGGTAACCCCGGGCTGGATCAAAAGACAGCCGCAAAACCAAATTCAACAAGCGCCAATTCAGCCGATCCTGCCATCGTCAAAGATGCTGCGGCGCCGATATCGATTGAGCGTCAGCAATTCTTAGCGCAAATTGAAGCACCGAAAAATTTCATTCCCAGCAATGCGGATGGCAACATAGAAAGCGCGCCATTTAGCCACATCGATTTGCCTGAAATCGCTTCGGGTCAGCGCGCGATTACTTTGCTTGGCGATCAATTACCCGTGGTCGCGCAATGGTATGGCTTCAGCGCTGAGGCACTCAAAACTTTGATGTTGCATGATTTGACCTTACACATTGATCGCCATGGTCGCATGTTGAGCATTGATGATGGCGTGCAGGCTGGTGCTGTGCTCAACGCAACTACCGCCGCTGCGATTACCAGCAGTAGCGTGACAAATGCGATTTTTCCTTTAGATCAGACTTTTAAATTAGAAAGCCGTCCCGCATCCACCCGCGTTTTGTATTTAAACTTCAAGGGTCTGGGCGCGAAACCTGCCTTCGACTTAGATAAAAATGTGGGGACTTTCAGCACTGCGGAATTGACGATGATTCAAAAAATTTGGGCGCGGGTAAAAGAAGATTTCGCGCCATTTGATGTCAATGTGACGACACTACCACCAGCAACCACGGCGGGGAAAATCGGCACCTCAATTTTGATTACCAATCAAGTCGAAACAGCAGGTGGATATGCATATTTGAATTCTTTCGGCACCATTAATTTAACGAATCCACCGGCGTTTTGTTTTCAAAATAATTTGGCGAATAGTGAGAAGCCAATCGCAGAATGCATTTCTCATGAATTGGGACATACTCTGGGTTTAATGCATCAAGGCACCGCATCTCTTGGTTACTACGCTGGGCAGGGTGACGGTGAGACTGGCTGGGCGCCGATTATGGGCGTTGGCTATTA
This sequence comes from Undibacterium sp. Ji22W, assembly GCF_049340305.1. Classification (NCBI taxonomy): domain Bacteria; kingdom Pseudomonadati; phylum Pseudomonadota; class Betaproteobacteria; order Burkholderiales; family Oxalobacteraceae; genus Undibacterium; species Undibacterium sp. Ji22W. The sequence goes on from NZ_JBMPOU010000002.1 coordinate 1,362,799, forward strand.
CAAGAACCTGACACAGTGGTCTAAGGGTGAATACGCAGGTGCCAATAATCTGGAGGACGCCTACGCAACTATGCTAAAACGTAGTTTGAATCCGCGTGTTGATGATGTTGGAAATACGATTGCAACAGCGACAGCGATGACCAGTGCAATGAGTAATGGACTCAATAATGTGAGCGCCTCAGGCATTATTGAACGCGTGGCCGATGTCGATATGTTCAGTTTCCAGGCTGGTCCAGGAAGTACCACGATGACGGTGCAGGCATCGGCATTTAGTGGCAATCTTGATGCCAGTGTGCAGTTGTTAGATGCGACTGGCAAAGTGGTGGCAAGTTCCAATAATCCGACGACTTTAGGCACTACGCTAACTGCAATACTTACTGCAAACAGTACTTATTATGTGAGTGTTACGGGAGCGGGGCGTGGCGATCCAAAGACAACGGGCTATTCAAATTATGGTAGCTTGGGACAATATCTGATCACTGGGACAACGCCTGTCATCGTCTATTCTGCCCCAGTGATCGTCGTCAAAACGAGTACTCTAACAGGTAAAGGGCCCTTGAGTGTTAGCTTGGATGCGACCAAGTCGACTGCAATGTCGGGTGCTACCGTTGCTAAGTACGAGTGGAATTTTGGCGATGCTACGCCAAATTCGACAGCGGGATCGCTCACACATACATTTGCCAAAGCCGGAACCTACACGGTTACTCTGAAAATTACGGACAGTAACAATCAGAGCAAGACACAGACTCTGAAGGTGGTAGTGAGCTGACATACAAGCGAAGAAGTATGCTTGCGTGAAGATAATATGAAATAAAAAAAAGCCAGGCTATTTGATGCCTGGCTTTTTTTGATGAAGAACAAGTTAAGATTCAGGAGATGCTAGTAGTTTCTTCAAATCACTCTACTCTACGCCTCGCTGTGTTTCTGTTCCAATTTTTCTAATACGCGAAAGCATAGCCATACCCCGGCGACGCCAAAAAATATGACGCCCAAACCATAACCAGCAATCACACCGCGCGCACCAAACCATTGCCCACCCAACCAGACAAAGGGGATAACACCTATTGTGGAGCGTCCCCAGTTGAGCATCGTGGAATAGAGGGGATAGCCGAGATTATTAAAAGCTGCATTTGCGACAAACAGGCTACCGTTAAAAAGAAAACTACCTGCCACAAAAATGCAAAAAAACACGATCACATCGGCTGCGATACCTTGCGCACCAAATGCCCGCGCGATTAGGTGGCTAGAGATCGCCAGTAAAAACCAAACGATTAACACATAAAACAAAGTCAACTTCAAGCTATCGCGCATCGTAGAGCGCAGTCGGTCAAATCGCTTCGCCCCTAGATTTTGTCCTAGTATCGGACCAATCGCGCCTGACAGAGCAAATAATCCGGCAAATGCCATTGGGATAAGTCGAGAAACTACCGCCCATCCGGCAACGGCTTGATCGCCATATTTGGCGATGAAGGAAGTGACAGCAGCATTGCCGACGGGTGTGGCGATATTCGTCAAAATAGCTGGGACACCAATGGTGCCAAAAGCTTGCATTCCCCGTCGAAAAACTTGCTGGTTTGGGGCAAGGTAAAAATGATGAATTCGCAGCACGCTGTAGGTGCCAATACAACACAAGACCGCACGTGCGCAGACGTTGGCATAGGCGGCACCATCGAGTCCCCATTGAAATACAAAAATAAATAAAGGATCTAAGATTGCTGTGGCGATTGCGGCACCTAAGGTGACAAACATGGCACGCTTACCGTCCCCCAAAGCGCGGAGTATGGAACTAAGTCCCATCCCCAGACTAATTAAAGGAATAGACGGCAGCACGAACTGGCAAAAGCGTTTCGCGAGGCTGGCTGTTTCCGCCTGCGCACCCAGCAGACCGAGTAAACCATCAAGCAACGGATAGGTCACAAGCGTGAGCAAAAGGCTAATGCCACCGATTAGAATCAGCGAGGTGGCAGCGAGTTGCTTGCTCAAAGTGATGTCGCCACTGCCGATCGCACGCGACACCGTAGCGGTAGTAGCGATAGATAGACCAATGGCAATCGACGTATGAAAAAACAATAAAGTGCTGGCATAACCAATTGCCGCTGCCAGCTCAGGCTTGCCTAACTGTGAAATATATAGGAGGTTTAATACGTCAACCAAGAAAACCGCGATCAAACCGATGGAGCCAGTTGCGGTCATATTGATGACATGTCGCATGGTTGAGCCATGGACAAATTTTCCTTGTATTGTGTGGGTGCTGGTCATGAATCAATCTGCCTAAAACTTCGAAAATAAGTTGCCAAGTGAATAATTAAGTAAATAATTGGGTCAACAACTAAGTCAACAAATAAGCGGCAGTGTAGCGGATTAATCCAAATTTGTTGCGTGTACGGAGGGAATCAGGCCTGCTTTTCGACCTTTGAGCATAGATTGATTGATACGTTCTAGCAGGTAGCGGTTTTCAGGTTTGATACGCATCGCGAAATGATTACTGACGATAGAAACAGGTTTGGGCAACACGCAGAAAGGCTGGGACGTGGTGGTGTTATTCGGTAATTTTTGTAACATGTAATTGCGATTGATTAGCGCCTGCATTTCTTCATGATCACTGGTGATGCCATACCAGACCAAGGCATCCATTCGCTTTGCCATCAATTTTTGTAGACGCGATATTCCCGCGCCTGTGTCATTTTCAATTCTAAACAAGGAATTCATTTGCCCATCAAATTCCTCCCCCGCGCTGGTGCCGAGAACAACGCCGATTAATTTGCCTTTGAGATCATTTAAACTATCAAATTTGAATTTTGCATCGCAACGTGTAATCAACCAATTACCATTGGCATTGATGGGGTCAGAAAATAGAAATTTTTTCATGCGTTCTGTCGTGCTCGACATTCCCATCAGAACGATGTCATTGGCGAGCGCATTGTCCATTGCACGTTTCCACGGCACGCGTTTAACTTCAAAATGGATATGCAAATCCTTCTCGATATACCTAAGCAGCTCTGCACTGGGCTTGGCAAGTGCAATAGGCTTTCCAGCCTGGTCAAATTCTTCTATGGTCTGCAAATGAACGGTCTCTTGTGCGGAGGCATTATTTCCCCACATGCAGCCACTTAGTGAGATAGCTAGCAGGCGAAGAGTGAACCAGCGAGGTAGGCGCGCAAGATGCATACAATTTTGAGTAATTCTCTGATTCTATTTATTATTGGTTAGCTTGTTGTTCAGTTTTTGTCCTGCTTATTGACTAGGTTTGCGACACTTTCCGCATGTTTTTTCTGCATTGAAGTTTATACGAACGAGCTCGCAAGTCTGCTGAAAAAGAGGTAATTTACTCCGATTAATTGTAGCAAACGTGTTCAATGTAAACAGCATTTTCGACAAAATGGCGAATACAAAATCGAGGCTTGTTGTTTCTTAGGATTAGCAGAATCGTATGACTTTTCGGGGGCGATATCTATTTACTTCAATTAGCTTAATTTAACTGCAGGGTGTTTTTGCTTTTACTTTGGGAATATAGTGGCAACTAATTCAAATCAGTGTTGTCAAACGAGCTTCGCTGTAGCATTTCTGCGGCACTTCTAAAGGACATCGCATGCCAACATTACCATCCAGGTTCGTGCTTAAGCTGATTGCTTCAAGCTTGCTATTGGGTTTCAATGCTCCGTTTTCGGAGCTTGCTGCCCAAGCACAGACTACTTCGGCTCAAGTCGCCAATACTGGATTCACGCAACACATTGTTGGTATGAAAAAACAGACTGGCTTGTTTGACCTGTGGACACAGCCAGAACAGGCGAAAGTGTTGATGGCGGTACCGGATGTCAACAAGGCGTTTTTACTGGTGAGTTCATTACCATACGCCTTGGGTTCGAATGATGTTGGTTTAGATCGCGGCCAAGTTGGTAATAGCAAATTGGTTCATTTTGAACGCCATGGTAAGCGCTTGTTCCTCATGCAGGAAAACACCCATTTTGTGGCGGATTCGGACAATACCGATGAGCGTGCTTCCGTGCGTGAAGCGTTTGCAGGCGCGGTGTTGTGGGCCGGTGAAATTCTAGCGAGTGAAGATGGACGTCATCTGGTGGATTTTTCTTCCTTCTTGCTCGCTGACCGGCATGGTGTCGCTGAGAGCTTAACGCGCAGTCGTCAGGGTAATTATGCGGTAGATGACAAGCGCAGCGCGGTTTTGAGCCAGCAGGCGAAAAGTTTTCCGGATAATACGGAGCTAGAAGCGCTGCTGACTTTTGCTGGTAGTGGTGAAGGCCAATATGTGCGTCAAGTGGCGGCTGATGCCAAAAGTCTGCGAATACATCAACACATTAGTTTGATTCGCTTGCCAGAAAATTATGTCGCGCGCACCTACCATCCGGGTTCGGGCGGTATCGACAGTGACCGCGTGGACTTCGCAACACCATTAGCTGATAGCATCACCATGCAATGGCAGTTACGACATCGGTTGGAAAAAACTGACCCATCGGCGGCGATTAGCCCGGTCAAGAAACCCATCGTATACTACCTTGACCGTGGCGCTCCAGAGCCGGTACGTTCTGCTTTGCTGGATGGCGCACGGTGGTGGAGCAGTGCATTCGAAAAAGCCGGTTTTAAAGATGCGTATCGGGTCGAGTTATTACCTGAAGGCGTCGACCCTATGGATATCCGTTACAACACGATCATGTGGGTGCATCGCGCCACGCGTGGCTGGTCCTATGGCAATGCAGTTTCCGATCCTCGCACGGGTGAAATTATTAAAGGTGCGGTGACGCTGGGATCGCAACGAGTACGTCAAGATATTCTGATCGCAGAAAGTTTGTTAGCGCCGTACGGCAAAGCTAGTAGCGCCGAAAAGAAAAATGCGGCGGAACAAATGGCCTTGGCACGATTGCGTCAATTGGCCGCACACGAAGTCGGGCACACGCTGGGCATCGCGCATAATTTTGCGCCTAGCCGTCAGGGTAATGGCTCGGTGATGGACTACCCGCATCCTATTGTCAGCCTCAATTCCAAAGGCGAACCGGAATTAAAGAATGCGTATGGTGTCGGGGTTGGCCCTTGGGATGATTTTGTGATCAAGCATTTGTATGCAAATTTTCCTGGGCAAGATGAGACACAGGCTCTCGCCAAACTGCGCCAAGACGCAAAAGCCGCAGGTTTGCAATATGTCGCTGACAGTGATTCGCGCTCGCCAGGCGCTGCGCATCCAAATGGTTTGTTATGGGACTTTGGTACCGACTCAATCAAGACCTATGATCAATTAATGCAAGTGCGTCAACGTGCACTAACGAATTTCTCGATGGCCGTATTGCCGCCTCAACGTCAATTGGGTGAATTAGAGGCGCGTCTTGTGCCAGTGTACTTACTGCATCGTTATCAGTTGGAAGCGGTGGCGCGCCTGATCGCCGGTGCTGACTATGAATATGGTTTAGCCAGCGACGCCAATGCAGAAAGAGTGCAGGCAGGCAGTAAGCCAGTTGCAGCGAGTGTGCAGCGTCAGGCATTACAGAAAATGAGCAGCAGTTTGCGTGCAGAAAATCTCGCTCTGCCGCAAAATGTTTTAGATATTTTGACGCCACAGTCAGAAGGCTACAGTCGAACACCAGAATATTTTTCTGGACGGATGAATGTGATTTTTGATGCCCTGTCGGCGGTGGAAGCTGGTGCCGCGCAAAGTAGTTTATTTTTATTCGACGCCGCGCGCTTTAATCGTCTGGCTTGGCAACATGCACGCGATGCACAGCAATTAGGTGTACAAGAAAGTTTGCAGGTCGTTTTTGATCAAACCTGGAAACGTGACGCTATTCCGGCGAGCATCGTGGCTGGCGAAGCCGTACAACTTGCCGCGAATTGGGTGGTACTTGATGCCGTATTAAATCTCATCGACGGTGGTCGTTTACATCCGCAAGTGCAAGCAGAAGTGCGTCAGAGCATCCATGAACTAGCGTTATGGCTTCAAAAAAATCCGGGCAAAGGAAGTAACGCTAGCAGCCGTCGCCAAGCCGCGGAATTTGTATTGTCGTATTTGCGTGAACCGAGCAGCGTTAAGCTACGTGCATTGCCTGCGATACCGCCGGGAGCTCCGATTTAATTGTATCGAATAGGCTGCGAGAGATTTGGCTATCGCCGAGGTTCAGGCGTAGAATGGAATGAATAGTTCTAACCCTGCTCGGGAGCTGAAATGTCTTTGATACAGTTGGTATATGTCAGTCGTTTGGTGGGCGATGAATCGGTGCTGAAATCGATTCATAGCCATGCCGTCAGAAACAATACAGCACACACCATTACCGGGCATTTGTTATATGCGAATGGTCGGTTTTTGCAGGTGCTGGAAGGTGAACCAAAACAGGTTCATCAAACTTTTGAATACATAAAGCATGACGTTCGTCATCAGCACGTGACTTTATTGTTGGAACAAACTATAGAGGAACGTGCGTTCATGCACTGGAATATGGGATTTCGTCACCTGAGCACGGATGAACTAGATCAACTGCCAGCCTACAAGGCGTATTTCGAGGACGATTTCAGTGCCTTTAAAATTCAGCCACAAATTGCTTTAGAAATTTTGCGTCATTCTTGTCGTTGAGCGGGATGTGCTTAAGAGCGGCCAGAGTCACCTCGCGCCAATTGCTTTACGATTGTCAATTAGATAAATTCTCTTGTGCATTTTAGAGAATCCCACCTAGCTAAATCGTCGCCATTTTTAGTTAGCTTGTGTATTCTTGTGCGATCTTGCTATTTGTCTTGCTTTTTGAATAGGGTCGTATATGCCTAACGCACATTTTCCTCACTTGCTAGAACCTCTTGATTTAGGTTTCACACAACTGCGCAATCGCGTCATGATGGGTTCTATGCATACAGGTCTGGAAGACCGTTTCTATCACTACGGTAAGCTGGCAGAATATTTTAGAGAACGTGCACGTGGTGGCGTTGGCTTGATCGTCACGGGTGGGATATCACCGAATCGTCGCGGTTGGCTGTTACCCTTTGGCGGCACCATGAATAGCTTGGGCGATATTTTTAATCATCGCAAGGTTACGCGCGCCGTACATGAAGAAGGCGGCAAAATTGTGATGCAGATCTTGCATTCCGGGCGCTATGGTTACCAACCCTTCATTGTCTCCGCCTCAGATAAAAAAGCACCTATCTCAAAATTCAAACCGAAAGCACTCACCGAAGCAGGTATCGAAAGCACAATACGCGACTATGTACGCTGTGCGAAGTTGGCGCAGAAGTCCGGTTATGACGGCGTTGAAATTATGGGGAGTGAAGGCTATTTATTGAATCAATTTTTGTGTGTGCGTACAAACCAACGGACAGATCGTTGGGGCGGCTCCATAGAAAATCGCATGCGCTTGCCGGTAGAAATAGTCCGTCGCGTACGGGCGGCAGTTGGGGCGAATTTTATTATCATGTATCGCCATTCGATTTTAGATTTAGTCGAAGGTGGAAATAGCTGGGACGAAGTAATTGCGGTCGCTCAGGCATTAGAAAAAGTAGGGGTCACGATCTTTAATACTGGCATCGGCTGGCATGAAGCGCGAGTGCCTACCATAGTGACTTCTGTGCCGCGTGCGGCATTCGTAGCAGTCTCAGGACGTTTAAAGGCTGCGGTCTCAATCCCAGTTGTTGCATCGAACCGGATTAATATGCCAGCGCAGGCAGAAGAGATTATCGCCAATGGCGTGGCTGATATGGTGTCGATGGCACGTCCGTTCCTAGCGGATCCTGAATTCGTGAAGAAAGCAGCCGAAGGCCGCGTCGATGAAATCAATACCTGTATCGCTTGTAACCAAGCTTGTCTCGATCATACTTTCTCGAATCAACGCGCCAGTTGCTTAGTCAATCCGCGTGCTGCGCATGAGACTGAATTGCAATATCTGAAAAAGTCCGTCGCTAAGCGTGTCGCGGTGGTCGGAGCAGGACCAGCGGGATTATCAGCCGCTACAGTGGCGGCCGCTTGCGGGCATGATGTCAGCCTGTTTGATAGCGCCGACAGTGTTGGTGGACAATTCAAGATTGCGATGCAAGTGCCCGGCAAAGAAGAGTTTAAAGAAACACTGCGCTACTTCCGCAAACGCTTGGAAATAACCGGTGTCAAACTGCATTTAGGTAAACGTGTCACGCGTGAAGAATTGCTGGCACAGGGCTTTGATCATATTATTGTGGCGACCGGCATTTTGCCGCGCACGCCAAGAATCGATGGCATCGATCATCCGAAAGTAATGTCGTATCTTGATGTGCTCCTGCATAAAAAAGAGGTCGGTAAAAAAGTCGCGATTATCGGTGCGGGCGGTATTGGTTTTGATGTGGCAGAGTATTTGTTACACGATGCGAATGCACCTTTGCCAATACCGCTAGAAACTTGGCTAGGCGAGTGGGGTATCGATCTTCAGGCAAAGCAAAACGGCGGTTTGATTGAACCGACTGCACCACATCCAATTCGCGATATCTATTTACTGCAGCGCAAGGCAAGTAAGGTCGGCGCTGGTTTAGGTAAAACTTCAGGCTGGGTACACCGTGCGACTTTACAGCGCAACAAAGTGAAGATGATGGCGGGTGTTGAATATCATAAAGTTGATGATCAGGGTTTGCATATCAGCATAGGTGGACAAGCGCAGATACTCGACGTCGATCACGTGATTTTGTGTGCGGGCCAAGAATCACTGACTGAATTGATGCCGACTCAGGAAAGTCCATCTGGACCACGTTTCCATAAGATTGGCGGCGCGGCTTTAGCGTCAGAACTGGATGCTAAACGCGCAATCAAAGAAGGTGCAGAGCTGGCCGCATCTTTATAAATGATGGGTGGCGAGTCATCGCCTATCCTATTTTCATTTGCTCTTGTTGAAGTTGAGTGGTGAATAAGCGCAAAGCGCCGTATTTCGTATGGAACTATTATTCACGAATTCACGACTTAGAAAACAAAAAAGCCAGTCAAACGACTGGCTTTTTTGTTTTCCTGGATCAGAAATTATTTTGCAGAAGCTTCCGCTGAGGCTGAGGCAGATGCTTTGACTTCTGGTTCTTTAAATTTCGCACCACCGGCATTTGCCATGTGTACTACAGCGCGGGCAACTTCGATGTTGTCGAGGTCAGGATTTCCGCCTTTTGCCGGCATTGCGCGCAAACCTTCGATCGCATGTTTGACGACAGTGTCATAACCTTGTGCAATACGTGGACCCCATGCACCAGCATCACCAAACTTTGGTGCACCTGCTGCGCCAGAACCATGACAGGCAGCACATGCTGCTTTGTAGACGGCTTCGCCAGTTTGTAAGACTTTAGGGCCGGTTGCATCGACAAACGTAAATCCTTCGTTTGCCACGGGACTGATACGTGCTGCAATTGCTTCTGGTGTTTGGCTATTTGAACCGGCACCAACTGTGTTGTTGCTGGAGACAAATTTAACCAACAACACAATAATCAGAATCGGGACGATAAATCCGGCAAGAACGGCAACGATCAGTTGCTTAGGCGTCTTAATCGATGATTCGTGTTCGTCGTGGGCGTCGCTCATGGTTTCCTCAATGCAAAAATAATGTGAAGTTTGCTAGCCACGCAAAATGTCAGGCTTAGCGTAAAACATCAGATTATAGAGCTAAAGTGTGTGTTTTGGAATGAAAAATCCGCGTTCGCGTTACTGCTGACCAGGTAAATATCCAAGAAATCGACAAAATAGCCAAGAATTGCTAAAGAGCTTGCACTTAATTTGCGGTAGAATACGCGCCTCTTTTTGTATTTTTCATAGCGCCAGTAGCTCAGATGGATAGAGTACAGCCCTCCGAAGGCTGGGGTCGCACGTTCGAATCGTGTCTGGCGCACCAAATTTTAAGGCTTGCCAGTGCAAGTCTATCTAGTTTCTATCCCAATCATCCTGCATGTTCCTGACAACCTCCTTGTAACTTCTTTGCTGAGGCAATTCGTCAAGTTGTTAAACGCTGTGCTGCAACAAGTCTATGAATTTAGCCTGCGTTTATCCTGTGTTTACTCCGTGAAATTTGTGCAAAAGTGTGAAAAACTAAATGTAAATTAATCAGAGTTTCGCTCATTGATCATGATGACAAATGAAATAGAACTTCACATACACCTGAAATTCTTTTGCAACTAGATTAAATTTTTCGTAAAAAGCTCCGATAAGTACTATATGGCTCAATTCGTTCAACGACGGCGGACAGCCAACTAGACAACTTATTGGTGAATGAGATGGGTATCAATCAAATTACTGCAGCCGTTTCACGTATTGCTGATGTGACTAGCGTTGCCGCGCCAACAGATGCGCGTGTGGCTATCCGAGAGAATTTGAGCTTGGATAAAGTGCATCAAGCTGATGCGGGTCATCAAGTGGGCGATGCGGTCAGTGAAGCAGATTTGAAGAAGTCTGTCGAAGCGATTAATCGGTTTTTCAATGAAAATAATAGCGTTAATTTAAATGTCGATCAGGATTCTGGCAGAGTTGTGGTGCGTATCGTTGATAAAGAAACCAATGCACTGATTCGTCAAATTCCAAATCAAGAGGTATTAGAATTGGCAAAAGCGTTAGTTCAGAAGAATGGCATGTTGTTGAATGATCATGCGTGAATACCAGCTTTGTGATGATGACATTTGCTCTTGATGGTGCGTTTGGTGAGTGGATCAGTACACGTTGTTCTTAATCACATCTCATGCGAACATGGATCGTTGCAATGATCTAAAAGAATTCTGTAGGCGCTAGCCTACAGATCAAGTCGCGGCAGAAATCCAAAATAGTTGTTATCCTTCGTTATTCTTCCAATTTACTCGTAAATAGTAGCCAGACTAAGCCGATTCTTGTTGCTCGTCTGCTCTATCTGTATTCTTCGCACTCAACAAATTATGACTGAAACTTCCCGTAGTTTAGACCCACAAGACTGGAGCAGCTTGCGTGCTAATGGACATCGCATGCTTGATGATATGTTGGATTACATAGAACATATTCGCGAGCGTCCGGTTTGGCAAAACATTCCTGATGAGGTGCGTGGGAAATTTCAGCAAGCTTTGCCGCAACAAGGCGGTGATCTGGCTGCAGTGCATCAACGCTTCATGGAAGAAGTTTTGCCGTATGCAGTCGGTAATTCCCATCCAGGTTTTATGGGGTGGGTTCAAGGTGGCGGGACACCGGTTGGTATGTTGGCAGAGATGCTTGCGGCCGGATTAAACGCGAACCTCGGCGGACGTGATCAAATGCCGGTCGAAGTCGAAAAACAGGTCACGCAATGGATGCGCGAATTGTTTCAATTTCCGGACAGCGCTAGCGGCCTCTTTGTGACTGGGACGTCGATTGCGAATTTCATCGCGGTGCTAGTGGCGCGCACCAAAGCCTTGGGCCTCGAAAGTCGGCGTCAAGGCCTAGCGACTAGTCCACATCGGCTGGTCGCGTATGCGTCCGTCGGCGCGCACGCTTGTGTGTCACAGGCAATCGATATGGCAGGAATCGGGATCGATGCTCTGCGTTTAATTCCTGTCAATGCGGCTTTTGAAATGGATATCGCGCAGTTAGAGGCTGCTATTGCGGCGGATCGTGCGGCTGGTTACACACCGTTCTTGATCGCAGGTACTGCTGGTACAGTGGATGTTGGTGCGATTGATGATTTGGATGCGATCGCGAATGTGGCGCAGTCACAGGGACTCTGGTTTCACATCGATGGCGCCTATGGTGCTTTGGCGATGTTGTCGGCAGAAATTGCACCGCGCCTGAAAGGGATAGAGCGCGCGGATTCAATCGCCTTCGATTTTCATAAATGGGCGCAGGTACAATACGACGCTGGCTACATTTTGGTGCGCGATGGGCAATTACACTTTGATACGTTTGCAACGCCAACCAGTTATCTGAAACGAGAGACGCGTGGCATTGCTGCTGGCGAGCGTTGGCCTTGCGATTTTGGTCCAGATTTGTCGCGAGGCTTTCGCGCATTGAAAGCCTGGTTCACGATACAAGTATATGGCGTAGAGCAATTAGGTCAGATGATTGCGCATACCTGTGAACTTGCGCAATATCTTCGGCAACGTATACAACAAGAGGCAGCGCTGGAACTATTAGCACCTGTGAACTTGAATATTGTCTGCTTTCGTTATAAGGCGAATGCGCAGATCAACGCAGACGAGCTAAACCGCGATATCGTTTTTGAATTGCACGAGTCGGGTATTGCCGCACCATCGACTACAAAGGTGGATGGGCAACTAGCAATACGCGCAGCGTTGGTAAATCATCGTACAACCCGTTCTGACATCGATCAGATGGTCGATGCGGTGCTGCGTTTTGGGGCGAAATTGACGCAATAAAATTAGCCAAAAACGTATCGCGATTGCTGCTACACATGCCGTCGTGTATGTCTTAGAATAGTTTGAGCTGCTCATCGGTTTGTTTATCGCTGACACTGATGCCGAGCCCAATTAAACGCACTGGACGATTACGTCGTTGGTAGCCGATCTGTAGCAGGTCGGCAAAGACTTGTTGATCGAGTTGACTGGCGCGGCACTCCACCGTAGTTTGCTTAAAATCATTAAAGCGAATTTTGATATTGACCTTATTGATTTGTGAGTTGGTGCCAGTGCGTAGCACTTGTTTTTCAAGCTCGGCGTATAACACAGGAAGTTCTGCAACGCAGTGTGCGAAGTCGGGCAAATCGTGGGTATAAGTTTCTTCTATACTGACGGATTTGCGCTCAGAACTGGCGACAACAGCACGTTCGTCGGTTCCGCGGCAAAGCGCAAATAAACTGGCACCGAGTTTTCCAAATTGCTGTAATAAATCGGGCAAAGGCCAATGCAATAGATCCGCACAAGTCTTAATCCCCAATTGATGAAGTTTCGCGGCGGTGACTTTGCCAACGCCAAACAACCTATCGACCTCTAATTTCGCCACAAAGTCTTCCACTTGCTCCGGCAGAATCACATACAAGCCATCAGGCTTGTTCCAGTCACTGGCAATTTTGGCGAGAAATTTATTTGGTGCGACACCGGCTGAAACCGTAATGCCGACTTCATTGGCAATTCTATGTCGTATTTCCTGTGCAATTCTGGTCGCGCTTCCCTGTAATTGCTGTGAAAGGCTGACGTCAAGATAGGCTTCATCCAAAGACAAAGGTTCAACTAAGTCGGTGTAACTACGATATATGCTCAAAATTTGGCGCGACGCGATCCGATATTTTTCCATGTTAGGTCGCATGACGACCAGATCTGGGCAACGTTTCAAGGCTTGTGAGGTTGGCATAGCGGAACGCACACCAAATTTGCGTGCCGCATAATTGCAGGTTGCGACTACGCCGCGCTGGTCAGCTTTGCCTCCAATTGCCAAGGGGACTTCACGCAGACGTGAATCGTCACGCATCTCGACTGAGGCATAAAAGCAATCACAATCACAGTGAATAATTTTGCGTTGTACAGGCTTCATGGCGCGAAAAAAGAGGCAAGTTAAAATACTGGTTATTTATCCAGTATTTTAACTGATGCGACTATCTTTGCGTAGTTCTAAAACCGCTGGTCACAAATGCTAGTATTTGTAGCCAAAACCAAATGTGATTAGACTATTGGTGCGCTTAAAGTTATTACTCGGTTTGCTAGTGTAGCTGACTGCTGCGCTGGCATTTAGAGTCCAGCCATTCGCAACAACAGTTGCGAGACCGACGTCGAAAGTGCTGCGGGTACCAATGTCGGCACTACCAGGATAAATCGACCAGCGTTGTTTGATGCTCGATGTGGTACTTAATTTATGCGTAGATTCTTCACCGATTAATAGTTCCAAACCCTTTTTACTGCTTGGAGAAGGTGGAATGGTAGTCCCGAAACGCGTGTCAGAATAGCCAATACCCGTAAACAGATCAAAAGAAGTTTCGTCAGTCTTTATGAGCTTGAAACCAGCACCCGCATTCAGCGAATAGCGCGAATCAATATTTTGAATTTTGTTGGTTTCCAATTCGCTTCCGCCAAAGAAAAAGCGTGATTCTGACAAATTGTAGTCATAGCGACCGCCGAGGCGCAGTAGCTGAGCGGTGGTCGTCTTGATTTGATTTGCCGTATTACTGCCGTAGTTCATCACGGTGTAAAGCCCCAACTTGTCTTCCTTGCTGGCTTTAGTGGCATTAGCGCTCAAGTTAAATGTTTGAGCGATGTTCGTGCTAGACGCATAAGTCCCACCGACTGCAACGCCACCATGCCACACACCGTCTTGTAGTGTTTGAGCTTGCACAGCACCTGCGCTAATACAGCTCATGAGGCCTAGAGTGAAAAGGGAAAGTGACTGACGCAATGTGATGTGCAACATAAAAAATTCCTAAATTGAGGCTATAGTGGTTCGGATTATATAAGTTATCCTGAGTGCTTAGTTCATGTCGTCCGGACAAGGATTCCTTAACGATGCTCAAGGTATGCGAGTTGACACGGGCCACTAACTAAAGTTCGATGATGCCGACTCCGATTCGCCGACTAGTCCATCCTGCGTTGTGTATTCCGTACAAAGAAAGAATGAAATGGCAAGCTAGCTTAGCGACACTCAGACTTTTCTGTTTTACAATGCATCAGAAGGTGCAATGTTGTTTGCGTAGAGTTTCATCGTTCAAATTTACAAAAGAAAAGTGGTGACGCAATGTCCGGATATCTAAAAATTCTCCTGAGCCTGAGTCTATTGGGCTTAGGTGGCTGCGAACGCTTAGGCTTGGCTGATCCTGTGAAAGAGGCGGCGGCACGTGAAGCAGATGCGCGTGCGACCGGTAGTGCCTGTCGACATGCAGGGCGTGGGATCGAAGATTGCTACGCCTTGAACCCAGATGCGGCACGAGCTGCTGTGTATGCAGGCTGGAAAGAAATGAACGATTACATGCGTGAAAATAATATTGCGGAAATAAAACCAAATGCGAGTGCGAGCAGTTCCGCTGAGTCTTCGGCATCAGGATCTGAGCACGGTGCGACGTCTGCTAGTGCAAGCGCTAGTGCTAGTGCCAAGTAAAAATATATTCAGGAGATGAGATGCATCCGAATGCCCGTTTGATTGAACAGTTTTATCAAGCATTTCAAAACCTTGATGCTGCTGCAATGTGTGCCTGCTATACCAACGATATTCAGTTTTCCGATCCTGTGTTTACAGATCTGCGTGGGGAAGCGGCTGGTGATATGTGGCGTATGCTGACAGCACGTGCACAAGATTTTTCTCTGGTGTTTGATCAGATCGAAGCGAATGATACAGAGGGTAGTGCGCATTGGGTCGCCAGCTATTGTTTTAGTCAAACTGGCCGTCATGTGGTGAACGATATACACGCTAAATTTACGTTCAGGGACGGTAAAATTTGCCGACATCGCGATCATTTTGATTTGTGGAAATGGAGTCGCCAAGCGATGGGATGGAAAGGCTATTTAATGGGACGTTTCCCGTTTGTGCAGAACAAAATCCGGCATCAAGCGGCGAAGAATTTGCAAAAATTTTCTAAGAAATAGTTGATGGGCGATAAGCCTACTTTGGGGATACCTGCGATTGAAAATTCGATTATTGACGCAACAGTTCAACACGCCTGCGGTCAGGCGTTTTTTTGGTTTACTTAGTTGCTATTTACCCTTGTTATTATTGAACACAGCTTGTGTCACCGAGCCCGAAGCGCCGGTCACGTCGAAGACGGGAGTGACGTTGGTCGAACCAAAACCGCCAATCGTGTTTTCTGAAAGCTTGTCGCGTTCACCGTATGTGCACCAGGATATGAGTAACGCGCAGTGCAACTTGCTCGACGCACAAATTTTTCGCGCTGAAGTTTTGAAGCAAGTCAATCAATTGCGCGCCCATGAACAGACCTGCGGTGAAATAAAAATGGCGGCGAGTTCTGCATTGGTGTGGAACGAAAACTTGCAATTGTCTGCCTATGAACATGCAGCGCAAATGGCAGCAACGAATTTATTTTCACATACCAGTCTGGACGGCCGAGAACTTCGTGACAGAGTATTGGCGACCGGATATCAATACGCGATATTGGGCGAAAATATCGCTGCTGGTCAGGTAGATGTTCCTACTGTCGTTCAGGCTTGGTTGCGTAGTCCCTCGCATTGTCGACAGATGTTGCATCCTGAATTTGCGGAATTTGCAGTTGCTTGTGTTGCGAAACGCAATGCCTTTTATGTTCGCTATTGGGTGATGAATCTGGGACGTCAGCAGATTGCGAGATAGTTGTGTGCTAGTTGGATGTGGTAATTTCTAGCGTGCCATTCGTTAGACAGATATTTCTTGGATACCAGATTTTCTTCAGGCGCTCCAAAGAAACTGTAGCATCCGATTTCGCTTTCAAATTCTATTGGGTCATTCAATTTTCTACGAATGATTTGGCGACATACAATGAAACCTCTCCAGTGATGGGAGACTAATAGTTACTTGAACTTTGTTACTAACGCGCTGGCTTACCTATTCTTAAAACGAACCTATTTGGCAGATCCAATGTAAGTGATCATCACGCGCCAGAAGATGATTATCAAACTTGTGTTGGAGAGCCAACACAGGTGCTGTTCACAAGGAGTTGAAGAATGTATAGCTATAGAGACGGATCTTCGGCTTCAATTTTCAATACAATATCCTGATATTGGCGGTCTAAACGGTCCTCTCCAAAAACGCGTATGCAAACCACCTTAAGTCGAGGTTGATGCAGATATCAATTTGGACATGAGCTATCGCATTTTATTGTGAGTCGTCAGGCATCTTTCTGTCTTCGCGAAGGGGCAGTGGCAAACATTCGTTGGCGACAGCACAGACCTTTTCGGCATGTAAAAATCCTCGCAGGCGTGTGCTTATCGTTTGTCTTGGCGTAAATAGAGCGTTTGCTATTGGGTGTTGATTATTTTGAGATGTTCTCTTGTTTGGCTTTTTTGACCATGTCTCTGACATCAGCAAGCAATTGTTTTGCATCATAAACAATGCCGTCTTTGATCGTGTATTTAACGCCGCCCACCTGATTCACCTTGCCAGTTTTATCGAGGCGCATGTGGCCAGTGCCATAGAGAACTTTAAAGTTTGCCAGTGGATTTTCATCAAGAATTGCTAAGTCTGCCAGTTTTCCGGCCTCTACAGTACCGATACTTTGTTGTAGTCCTAATGCTTCGGCGCCAGATAATGTGGCTGCTTTCATGATCTCTAAAGGATGAAATCCTGCTTCACGTAATAATTCCAATTCTTCGATAGTGCCGAAACCATACACTTTATAAATGTATCCAGAGTCTGAACCGACAGTGACGCGTCCGCCACGGTTTTTGTAATCATTCACGAAGCGCATCCACATTTTGTAGTTCTCTTTCCAAGCGACTTCTTCCTCCGTGCCCCAGTCAAAAAAGAAGGAACCGTGGGAGTCTGGGTTCGCACTAAAAAATTTGCTTAAACTCGGCAATGTGTATTCGTCTTGCCAGTCAGCGCGGCGAGCGCGCATGACATCACGTGTAGCTTGATAAATTGTGAAAGTCGGATCGATGGTGAAATCCAGTTTTAATAGTTCATCCATCACAGCATTCCACTTCGCGCTGCCAGGTTTTGCGGCTTGTGCCCACAGGCGACCGGCTTGTGCGAAGCGTTGCTGTTCGTTTTGATAGTTATAGTCGGCGGGGTAGTTTTGCACCGTCTGCCCGTCAAATAAGGCTTCTGGCAGGCCATACCAATGTTCCATCGAAGTTAGGCCCCAGCGTGCGGTGTTCAATACATTTACACGGGCGACATCGATCTGTGCGTGATGACAGGCTGAGCGCATGCCTACTTTCTTGGTTTCTTCGAGTGCCGCTTGCAAAATATCTGGGCGATAGCCAAAGCATTTTAAGCCATCGGCACCTTTCGCTTTCATCTCACGAACCCACGCGCGCGCCTGTTCCGGATCGGTGAAAGGCTTACTCTGACCTTGTCCAAAAAAGGGGTAGGCGAGGATGCGCGGTGCGGTGATCTTGTTTTCTGCGCTGCGTTTCTTTTCAGTCAAACAGAATTCCAGTCCATTGCCGCAAGATGGGTCGCGAATGGTCGTAATGCCGTGTCCCATCCAAAGTTTGTAGACATACTCCGCCGGGGTACCTTGTTCGCTGCCGCCGATGTGACCATGCATATCAATCAAGCCCGGCATGACGTAGTGCCCTGCTAATTGCAATTCCTTGCCACCTTCTTTGAGTTGAGGTCTGTCACCTCGAACCGTTGAAGTCGGCGTTCCGACAATTGTCACTTGCGTAATTTTATTTCCTTCAATCACGATGTCCGCCGGTCCGAAAGCCGGTGCGCCGGTGCCGTTGATCACAGTCACTTCGCGTAAAATTAATTGCGTATAGGGACCTTGTCCTTCATGCCTAGCTGGCGCTGGAGTGACCTTGAAGTTATGTTCGTCGGCGAGCACGGCAGTGGTGCTCAACAGGCATAGAATCGATAGCAGATATTTATAATTTTTGTTCATCGTATTGTCTCCAAAGAGTTTTCTCATGTTGTGATGATGCCGCACAGATGTATGGAGTATTAAACAGAAGCTTAGTTCCAGCAAGAAATAATGATCACTGGTTATGGAGGTGTGCAGGGTTTGCAAAATAGATATGTTGATATCGGTTTGTTGTTTAAGACAGGATTTTTCAATCTGCCCATCGATATTGTTATTTGTGTTCTGACCACACGTTTTCCGTCATTTCTATGGCTCCTTGTTGCCTACCGCTCGCTATTGATATTTAATTTCTATTAAAATGCCTCGAAAAGCATCAAAAATCCTAATGGGAAATCTGGCCTGATTTGGCGTCGACCAGATCACATGTAAGAGAAATTAGAGTAATATTTGAGACTTACCATTGATTTCTTAGAGTTCGCCTAGTCATGCCTGAAATTATTCCTATCTTAAATACTGGTGACAGCGCAAAACGCGTTGATATTGTCATCGTCGCGGAAGGCTATACACAGGCCGAGCGCGATAAATTCGTGGTTGATGCCAATACCTTTATTACGACGTTTTTGGGTGCAGATAATGCGCGTTTGAATGCGCCATTTTCCACCTACAAGGGCTTCTTTAACGCGACTGCTTTATTTTTTGCCTCTACACAATCCGGCACCGACCAGCCCAATAGCAACGTCGAAGTGAATACTTATTTCAATGCCAGTCAACATGGCAGTGACGGGCGTCTATTGTACGGTGACGGCTATAAGGTTGAGTCAGAGGTACAAAAAGCCCTGGCTTCAAATGCGCATGAATTAGTGATCGTCTTGGTCAATACGCCTTTATATGGTGGTGCAGGTGGATCAATTGCTTGGGCTTCCGCTGGTAATCGATTGGCCTCTGAATTAGCTTTGCATGAAATCGGTCATAGCTTCGCAGGTTTGCAAGACGAATATGTGGACTCAATTGTCGCCAGAGATTTTCCACTAACTGCCACCGCCTTTCGCGAAAGCCCTCATGTTACGGATTCGCTTGGCCGCATTCCTTGGCAAGAATGGATGGGTTATGCTGATGGTGAGCTCGGTGTGATTGGTACGTACGAAGGCGGCTATTACCGTTCCAGTGGAGTCTGGCGTGCGACACAAAGCTCGAAAATGTTGTATTTAGATGTACCGTTTAATGCCCCTGAAAAAGAGGCATTCGCTTTGAAATATTATGAGTCGATCGGCGACTACTTATCTCTGACCTCGAGTTTTCCCGGCTTGTATACGCCGGTAACGCCTAACAATGCTTTATTTTCCTATACTTGGAAGTATGCGGGCACCGTCTTGAGTACAAGTACGCAAGCGAAAACATTCGACGCTTATGCCTACGGCGCAGCGAATACTGGTACAGGATTAAGTTTAACGACCATCGACAATACTGGCACCATTCGAAAAAATCTGCTGAGTACGCAGCAAGTTGAAACTATCAATATTAGTGACGCTGTAAAACAAATCAGCACCTTAAATTACGTGGTTAGTGCAACTGATGCGAACCAGATTTTGCGATTCGCCGATGGTAATAACTTGATAGAAATTCAAAATGTCCAAACTGCCAATAAGATTTATTTTGATGGTGGCGCAGGGCAAGACGTTTTAAAGTTTTCGGAATCACTTAGTACTGTTTCAAAATTGTATGTGGATCGGTTAGAGAGCGGAACCTACATGCTCGGTTTGCAGCAGCCAGCCACATGGGCGGTGCGGAACATTGAAAACGTGCAATTTCAAGATTTTTCAGTCAATTTGAATATTCATCAAAATGCTAAGACGATTTCAAAGTCCAGTCTAAAGTCTTTGGAAGATTTATATGTGGCGTTCTTTAATCGTATTCCTGATGCTGATGGCTTGAATTATTGGATTGACCAGCTCAAGGCAGGTAGATCCTTGGTAAGTATTGGTGATTCTTTCTATGAGTCGGCCTTGGCCTCGCCGGAATTAACTGGCTATCGTTCGGACATGACGTCCGAAAAATTTGTGAATACGGTTTATATCAATGTGTTGGGTCGACTCGACGGTGCAGATTCTGAAGGCTTAGCCTATTGGCTCAGTCAGTTAAACAGCGGTAAAGATACCCCTGGTAGTTTAGTTTATTCTATTTTGAATATCGCGCATGGTTTTAAGGGAACTGCTACGTGGGGGTGGGTCGCTGATCTCCTCGACAATAAAGCAGCTGTCGCAGATAAATTTGCTGTTGACTGGGGCCTGAACTACCTCAGTACAGAAACTTCAGTAATGAAAGGGATGGCAATCGCTGATTTAGTGACAGCAACTGACACGCAAGCTGCCATTACATTAATAGGTTTGTCGGAAGGGCAAATTATTTTTGGATGATTAAGCAGCCGCTTCGCACTTTGCGGAGTAGCGGAATAACGAAATAAGTAGCTAGTGAGCAGCAAACAGAAAGGCCGCGTGATCATCTCAGCGCGGCCTTTTTTTATTGCTTGTTCGTGGGATTACTCGTTATTTCTTTTCCAGGTGTTTGTTCAAGAATTTTTCGGCGCGATTCCAGAAGTCGATATTATTGTCCAAACGTCGCCAACCGTGACCTTCGTCTTTATAGACGATCCATTCGACGTCTTTGTTATGGTCTTTAATCGCGTTATAGAATTTCGTTCCATGCACCAGCGGAACTCGATAATCAGCTGCACCGTAAGCTAACATTAAAGGACTTTTTAGACGGGCCGCTTGTTCTAACGGTGAAGTCGCCTTTAATTGGGCGGCATCTTTTTCCTGATCGCCAATCAAGAACGGCATCCCAAATTTTTGCCATTGCTCAGAATTATCACTCCAAGAAACGTCATATAACAGATTGATGTCAGATACACCGACCCAACTGATACCACAACGGTAAAGTTCAGGATTACGAATTAAACCCATCAAGGTTGCATAACCACCGTAACTGGCGCCAGCGATACAGACGCGATCTGCATCCGCATAGCCTTGTTCAACCGCCCATTGACGTACATCGTCAATGTCGTCTTGCATCTTTAATCCCCATTGTTTCCAACCAGCTTGGAATAATTGTTTACCATAGCCTTCGCTGCCACGGAAATCCGGTTCTATCACAGCATAGCCGCGGGACGCCAAGAATTGCGTTTCACGATTCCAATTCCAAGAGCCGCCGCGCACATAAGGACCACCGTGTACCATAACGATTAAAGGTAATTTTTTGCCATTTGAATTTCTTGGTAGCGTCAGGTAAGTTGGTATTTCCAAGCCGTCCCGAGCTTTAACCTTCACAAAATTCTTGAAGGACATTTGGCGATCATCGATATCCGGACGAGTCACCCCTAGTGGGGTTAATTTACCGCTGGTAGTGTGATACAGGAAAGACATGCCAGGATTGGTATCTGAAAATGCGCCGACTTGTACAATTTCACCGCCGTTTTTGGGGAGCGAGATGGTATTGACTGTATTTGGCAACAACGCATCAACTTTGTCTTGAATTTTTTTGATATCGTCATTTAACCAGAGTGTGCCGTTGGCATCGGTCTCGTAGCGAATACCAATCAGTTTGTTCAATTTTTTGCTGAAAATCAGACTGCCATTAAAATCAAAACCTTCTAATTCAACCAGCGGTGTTGGCAATATTTGATTGTTTTCTAAATCATACTTATAAACTGATTTTGTGTTCTTGCCGTTGTACGCCGTGACATACAAACTGCCATCTGGACCAATTCGTTCAGGGGAAAAACCATCGTCTTTGACATTGTCGAATTCAATTAAGGTTCTCCAAGTGTCGTTTTTCGGATCTCGATAGAGGATCGTGGTGAGCTTTTCGACTCGACGAATAGCGATTCTCATTTCACCCTGTTCATCCATCATAAAGCTACTGGAGTTTAATGGGCTGTTGATACCCGTCATCACGCCGTCCACTGTATTGACACGCATCATAGTGGCTGATGGCGTCTTGCGCGTGCCACTAGGCTGGATGACGAAAATGTCATTCGAGTCTGGTGTGCCGACGACGCTTTGAAATTGATAGCGTGGGCTCAGTACGCGAAATTTCGCACTTCCTGCATTGCCGCGTTCGATGATCTCGCGTTCATTTTTTCCATCGATATCAATAGCAATTAAGCCCGGGCCCATTTTTTGTTCACCATCGGCGAGCTGGCGATCTGCCATGCTGTACACCACGCGGTGATTGTTGACCCAGCTAACCCGTACCACATCCAAATTTGAATATTTGGCGATGAGTTGCAACTTATTCGTGGCAGTGTCCATGATAGTCAAGGCAAGTCGTTGATCGGCGCCTGCCATCAACAAGGCAACGTGCTTGCCATCGGGAGCTAGGTTAGCGCCGCCAAAACTGCTCAATTTAAAGAAACTTTCAATGGCTGGTGCAGTGCCTGGATTTTGACTGTGCACTGCGGGGCTACAGCAGAGAAAAGCTGTGATCAACAGACTTCTCCAATAAGTATTTTTCATAGTGGCTTTCTGAATATGACTAAATAAACCATGGACATTTTTGTACTAAGTCGCGTTTTTTTCTTTTGTGAAAATCAAGCTTTTATGTTCATTGTGTGTAAACACAAACGCCCCGTTACCGGGGCGTTTGCTGTGCTGAATAATTAAGTCGAAGAAGACCTAATCACTAAGTCAGGTTCACCATTAGTTGAACTTGTATTTCGCGCTCAGAGTGAAATAACGACCGTAGTTGTTATGCAAACCTGTGTTGTAACCAGCTGTTGTATAGCCTGGATCATATGGAGCTTTGCTGTCGAAGATATTGGAGATATTCAAAGACAAGCTCAGGTTTTTGAAGCCTGTGTAAGTGTAGCCAAGACCAACTGTTGTCCAGTCAGGTACTTTGCAGCTTTCTTCAAATTCTTCAAAGCGTGGGTTTGCAGTGTTACGATTTGGCGCTGCATCCGTTGCTTTCTTCGTACCGTAGTAGCAGAACTCAGCTGGGTAAATCGTATCTGCATCACGATTACGCATCAGAGAAATACTACCAACATAGTTCACAGATGCGTTAACACTGTGTGGACCTTGGGTCCAGTTAGTCGACAAGCCACCTTTAAAGCGTGGTGTGTCTGGACCGCTGCTCAAGTTCCAATCGTAGAGGCCAGGACGCTTACCAGCGACGTTATGCTCGATATCACCCAAGACCTGAGCGATCTTGTAGGAGATTTGGTAAGAGCCACGCAATGACGTAGATAAGTTACCCCATGTACCTAAGTTATTACGCAAACGCAATTCCAAATCCAGACCACTGACTTCAGTCGCACCTTGGTTAATCCAAGGTTCTTTGATTGACAGCAATGGACCTGTACCTGGTACTGGAACGCCGTTCAGAGTTACCCAGTTAACTGGGTTTGGATCACGCACGATATTTTGTGGGAAACGATCTTCGTCTTTCAATGCTTGGAATGCGCTACCGAGCATGACTTCACCTTCTTTGCGAATCTTGTACCAATCCAACAATAAGTCGAAGTTTGCTGTTGGTGAAAGAATCAAACCAAAGGAGTAGCTCTTCGCTGTTTCTGGTTTCAGATCTGGGTTAGCACCGCCGGTACCAGAAGCAGATTTAGAGCAGTCAGCTGCCGTTGCATTTGGTTTTGGTGTTTGCTCGTCGTCTTCACAACGCTTTGGATCCCACAAACCACTCAAGAAGAATTGTGAACCACCTGGCAATACTTGTACCAGCGCTGGTGCGCGGAAGCCTTCTGCATACGTGCTGCGGAAGGACAAGATGCTATTGACATCCCATTTTGCGCCAACTTTTGGTACGAAATTCGCTTTCAAACCAGGGTATTTGTCGAAACGGCCAGCGAAGTCCATTTCAAAGTTTTTCAGGAATGGCGTGCGCAATTCGATGAATGCAGAAGAAACTTTGCGGCTACCGTCAATCACTGAGTTACTCAAACCCAGAATGTTACCTGAGGCCAAATCGGTATCTGGAGTCAAGACAATTTTTTCGTCACGGAACTCAACACCAGTTGCTAAACCAATTGCACCACCGCCCAATTTACCAAATTCAGTCGTTGCTTTCGCATCCCACTGCATGATTTCAGCTTTGCCGTTGTTCTTGACGTTCTTCATCAAAGTTGGGTCTTTGAACAATTCTGCCATTGATGTGCCAGTATTGATTTTCTTCAAAGTTGGGATATAGAAGAAATTGTCATACTCTTGCAAACGTTCAGAACGATTCCACAAAACCGCTGTTTCCCAGTCAAAACCGTAGTTAGAACCTTTCAAGCCCGCCAAAGCGCGTGCATTTTCATTGGTTGTAGTTTGAGTGCGCAGTTTGTCTTCCAAACGGACGGACACAGAAGCACGTGCTGTCGGGAATGGATTGTTTGGGTGACCAATAGGCAAAATGATTTGGAATGGATCAGCAATACCAGTCGACTTAAAGTTAGTCGTTTGACCAGTACCCAAAGTTGCGCCAGCGCCAGTGTATGGACGCTCGGATTTGGTGTACGCAACTTCAGCAAATGCACTGACATTGTCGTTGATCTTCAAACTACCAACACCCATCATGCTCAGATCTTTTGCTTCGCCCTGGGCTTCGCTATATTTATCTGCGTTGTAGTTACAAATTGTGCGACCGAACAAAATACTAGTTGGCAAAATCGCTTCACGTGCACCTAAGGTCAATTTTTGGGAATCTGGGCAGCTCATATCTGTCACCAGATTGGTTGCCATATTCGCGCGAGTAATACCAAAATTTTTGCTTCCTGGCGCTGTTTCTTTTTGAATCCATGCATATTTAGAAACTGAGCTTGAGTAAGCTGAAGCATAGCGACCATTCATGGTCAGGTATTTGTCGTATTCGATGTCAGTAACATCGGCACGTGCAACACGTTCACGCTTAGAGTAGTCGATAGAGAAGAACGCGTTGTAGCCGTTGCTTTCGAAGTCGCCGATACCGAATGTTGCATTGGCACGTTTACGACCAAAATTGCCATCATCGTTTGCGCTCAAATTGACGCCACCTTCAGCACCACGGAAATTACGCTTCGTAATGAAGTTGATAACGCCACCGATCGCATCGGAACCGTAGACCGCAGATGCGCCGTCTTTGAAAATTTCAACGCGTTCGATTGCGCTCAACGGGATACTATTTAAATCGTACAGTGTTGAATTGCCGTTGTTTGGATCAGCATAAGCAGATGGTGTCATGCGACGACCATTCAACAAAATCAACGTGGAAGTTGATCCCAAACCACGCAAGGAAGCAGTGGAAACACCCGCTGCAAATGTGCCGCCGGTGAGATCTTGATTCATATCAGCGCCCATGGAAGGCACTTGTTTCATCAATTCAGCGATGTTCGCTGCGCCGCTCTCAGCAATCTCTTTCGCCGAGATTGTATGAATTGGTGAAGTACCTTCTTTTTCGGTACGTTTAATGTTTGAACCTGTTACCGTGATTTTTTGTACGGTTGGTTCCGTCGTTGATTGCTGCGCAAATACGACGTGGGATGACGCCAAAGTCAGCGCCACAGCAATAACGCTGCGTTTTAAAGTGAATTGACTAGCCAAGATTTACTCCTCGAGATGTTTATTGAGTTCTTACACGGTTGTGGCGTGTGTTCGATTCTTCTATTCTGTATTTTTTATAGCAAGGTTTTTAGAAGACGAGACTACAGTGTCTACTCCTTCTGTATGGTGAAAGAGTAAAATAATTTACAAAACAAATTTGTCTCTACCAACGGCATAAATCCAAAAAATGTTAACTAAATCTATAATCTACAGAGAATTATCTCAACGATCCTTTGTGGTGTGGGGCTTTTGTGGTCACTAGGCGACATAAGCGATGTCTTTTTTCATTGATTTTTTTAAGATGATTAAATTGTCTATTTTTATAAATAATAACATGTAAGGAAAGTTTCATTTTTTGATGACTTAATAGTATTTACTGGCACATGTTGACCTGTGTGCAAACTCTACCGCTCGGGGAAAAACGCCCACTGTTTTCTTGTTTCACTGGAGTGGCAAGTATTAACACGGCATATTAAATATGCAATTTCAATCCGAAAAATTTCTAAGAAATATCTAGTCGAAACCTTGGCAAGATTTGCCTATTCGGCATTTGTGGACAGTTGAGTGTCGAAGCAATTGGCGCATTTGGACTTGCACCGAGTGATTAGCTATTTTGCCCTCGATTTGCTGATCACTATGATTGATCTGGATTTATCCGAAGAAAAGAACGCTATTCTGTTTTTGGGTAACGAACATGATGGAAGCTTCAATCAGTCATAATTTCTCCATGTCGCTGAGAATATCTAACTTGATGGGATGGGCAGCACTTTAGCCTGTTGAATCCTCGAACAAACAGGTGAAAGAAGTGAAGTCGCCGTGTTCGTTTCGCAGACTTCTTGCCATATTTAGGGCTTGGTAACGCGACTGTGTGTTCTCAATGCTCTTGGTGATTCACGATTTCTCGAAAAAGTCGGATAGCGTGGATTGATTCGCTAAACTCCCACGCTTGAATAAATTCTCCGCATAAAAAAAGCCCCGACGAATCGGGGCTTTTTTCTTATCGCTTGAATTACATCATAAATTCATATTAGAACTTATGGTTGTATTCACCTGTGAAGCGTACAGAACGTGCATTCGTGTAGCTGAGTGGACGCTCATAGTTAGCACTCATACGAGTACCGCTGTTGTAGCCTTCGACCACGTTTTGCAATGTTTGTGCATTTGTGACGTTAAATACATCCATCTTGAATGCGAAACCACCCAAGAATGCTGGTTTGTAAGTGACGTTCAAGTCCAAACGTTTGTCGAATGGCAGATTACCGATTTTGCCACGTGGAACCAATTGATTCGTTGCACTAGTTTCACCGAAGCAGAAGAATGCTTGGTTGCCGTAGTTTGGAGAATCGCCAGGATGTGGATCGTTACCCAAGCATGAACGTGGGCGACCAGATGCCAACAACAAGTTACCGCCAACTGACCATTCGCTGTTCAATTGATAGAAACCAAATGCTTTGATCTGATGTGTACGATCATTTGGCAACAAGCCTTCTGCGCCACGTTGAACTTCTGGGTAATCCCATGCTGCAGTAACAGAAACGTCAGCTTGGCCGTTATCGGAACGAACTTGACCTTCTGTATTACCGTAGCTGCGTGACCATGTGTAGTTCACTTTACCATACCAGCCATTGCGGAATGGATGTTCTAAGAACAGATCCAAAGCAGTGTAAGTACGGATAGCTTTAGTGAAGCCTAAATCTGCTGCACTCAATGCTACGTTGGTGTAATTACCTTTACCTGTAGTGTCTTGTACAAACGTGTTCGCGATACCTGGATTGAACAAGTAGCAATCAACACCGAAGTTAGGGTTAGTGATCGTTGTTTTAGTACGAGCTGCCCATGCATCAAACGGACGTGCATCGCACAAATCGTCGATCGTAGACTTCAATGTACGGTAAGTCATACGTGCACCAGAATTCCATTCTGGTGCCAATTGTTTTTCAAAGCCGAAAGTGATTTCGTCTTGGAATGTTGGCTTCAAATCTTTCGCAGCGAATGATTTAGCGTCTTTTGGTTGGCCATATTCATTGTTTGGAGAGATAGGATTCGTCAATTGCTTCAGACCTTGTGGCTGACCATTTGCATCTGTACCTGTGTAAGTGAAGTATTGCGTTGCATTGTAAGTCGCACCAGCCGCACGCAAACCAATGTTAGTTGGAATTGGTACAGAGTAACGACCTGCAGTACCGAATACTTTCAAAGATGCATCGCCATTCACGTCCCAAGAAACTGCTAAACGTGGATTGATCTCACCTGGTTGATCCAAGAATTTTTCACCTAATTTATTCTTGTTCAAGAAAGCTTCGTAACGAATACCACCAACAACCATCACGTTTTTAGTGACTTGGTATTTATCTTCGATGTAGAACGCAGATTGTTCGCCATGTGACTCAGTAACGTCTGAATAGTAATTCTTCGCAACATAGTAACCTTGCGCGCCATAACCACCGCCAGATGCAGTTGCTGGTACTGAACCGCCAGATACTGGAATTGGAATGTTTGGATTATCTGTTTTCAAATATGTCCAAGAACCACCGCCTGGTGTAGTTGCGCCACCGAGAGAGTCAGTTTTTGATTTATCGAAACCAGCACGGATTGTATGCTGGTTCAATTTATATTCCAAATCGAAACGTGCAGACTTAACCAAATCTTGGCTGCCAACACCTGGAACGTTTGCTGTGAATGATT
Source organism: Undibacterium sp. Ji22W (assembly GCF_049340305.1). Lineage (NCBI taxonomy): Bacteria > Pseudomonadati > Pseudomonadota > Betaproteobacteria > Burkholderiales > Oxalobacteraceae > Undibacterium > Undibacterium sp. Ji22W. The sequence continues at coordinate 1,391,363 of NZ_JBMPOU010000002.1, forward strand.
GTGGATTTGTGTAGCTTAAGCCTGGTACGCGGTTTGCCACATCAGCTGTAACACCCATCGCAGTTGCGTTGTAACCAACCAGATTTGTTTCATGCTTAGACTTTGCTTGACCGTACATCGCTGTCAATGTCAAATCTTGTGTGATCTCGCCGACATACTTCAATGCATTTAATTGATTGCCGTTGTCATTGATGTTGCGATTTGTTTGCTCAGATGTAACTGTACCAACACGAGCACTAGTTGCGTAGTCGTAACCTGAACGCTTGATGTTCACAACAGGTGAATCGCCGATAGACATGAATTCTAAACGGTGCTCATCAGCAATATTCCAGTCAAACTTTGCCAAGTAACGATTCACAGTAGTTTTTTGATCGTTCCAGCCGTTGACTGCGTTTGAAGTCGCTGTACGAGTACCGTTGACGAAACCTTGATCAGTCTTAGTTTGTTCAGCAGAAATGATCATGAACAATTTGTCTTGAATGATCGGGCCGCTTACATAACCACCAACCAATTTGCTGTCAGCTGTATTTTGGTTGCGACGCAAATACAAAGTGCCGTCCGTTGCCGAATTGTATGAACGGCCAGTTTTTGAGTAGTAGATATCTTTTGGATCTGAGCGCAATGAATCTGGAGACCAGCTTACTGTTGCGCCAGCTTCCCAGCGGTTTTTACCAGATTTAGTGATCACGTTGACCACACCACCGATAGAACGACCGAACTCAGAACCGAAACCACCAGTCAATACCTGCGCTTCAGCAATCGCGCCGTACGGCAATTGAGATGCGCCGAAACCTGTCAATGGGTTCGTAACTGGGAAACCGTTGATGTAGTAGGAGTTTTCTGTAACTGCACCACCACCGAAGGACGCGCCGTTACCAGCAAAACGTGTATCGCCGCGCGTTGTATTTGGAGCCAATTGAACAATCGCTTCAACACTCTTCGCTACTGGCAAATTTTCCAATTGACGTGCTGTGAAAGAAGCACCGTTATTTGTGGAAGAAATGTCAATTGCTTTACGCGCGCCAGAAACTTGAACGACTTGTACTGTGCCAGCTGCTGCAGCGAAAGTCGCTTCAGTACCTTGGCCGAGTACAACATCAACTGAAGTGCTTTGATCAACTTTGCCGCCGCTCATCAAATCAACTTTGTAAGTACCGATAGGCAATGCGGTGATTTGGAAACGACCTGTTGCATCAGCCGTTGCTGTACGACGTACACCGTTGTCAGAGTTCAATACTTGTACAGTAGTGCCTGGTTTGGCTTTACCGAAAATAGAACCACCTGCATTGGATTGCGCCATCACTTCAGTTGGGATGCTAACAGCGACAACGCCGAAACCAAACGCAACAGTTAATGCATGTGCAACCAAGGTTTTCTTGAATACAGAATTTTTCTTGGACATGTAATTTCCTAGGTTAAAAAATAAAACAAAAGATTGCCAACGTGTTAATTAACAATCCTAAGACGAACCCTTCTAGCGGGTAACCAGTAGGGATTTCCCCTCCTACTAATGGATACAATCGCACTAATATTGTTTGCTAGCGAACTTGCAAGCATCTACTTACAAAAACAACCGCACTGCATGGAAACATTTTGACAGCTAGGGTGTCAATCTTTGTCTATGAAATGCGTGAAAAATACAACAGATTTGACGCGTAGTACGAATGCTTTAATTGCCAAAAACTATTTTTATTCTCATTTTAATTAAATAAAAAAATAGTGAACTAACAGGGACTGGAACAATGTTCATTAGTCAATTGAATGATTTTCTATTAATTCGGTCTCTGTTTGGTTAAAAATTGTCATTTCAGTTGTGCCCAAAACACGACTTGTTACAGTTCCTGCGAGGATAGATCCACTGACGTTGAGCGCGGTACGTCCCATGTCGATCAGTGGCTCGATGGAGATTAGTAGTCCCGCTAGCGCTACCGGCAAATTTAATGACGATAAGACAATTAGTGCCGCAAATGTCGCACCTCCGCCAACACCTGCCACGCCGATTGAGCCGATCGCGATAATGCCTACCAATGAAGCAATAAAAGAAAACGAGAGGGGATCAATCCCGACAGAAGGGGCGATCATAAATGCCAGCATCGCTGGATAGATGCCCGCGCACCCGTTTTGCCCCATCGCCGAACCAAACGATGCCGCAAAATTCGCTATCCCCTCAGGGGTACCCAAACGTTGCTGCTGTATTTGTACGCTCATAGGAATCGCACCTACGCTGGTGCGAGAAGTGAAGGCAAATGCCAGCACTGGAAAAATCTTTTGCAGATAGCGTTTGGGGTTTAAGCCACAAGCCGCGACGATCAGCATATGCACTGCAAACATGACGAGTATGGCGCTATAAGAGGCCAGCACAAAATTAATCAAATTGAAAATATCGTTTTTGTTTGATTTGGCAACGACTTGTGTCATTAAGGCGAAAACACCATACGGAGTTAGGCGCAGAATAATGGTTACCAGACGCATGACGATCGCTTGCGCAACTTCAATGAAGTGGCCAAAAGATTTGAATATTTCGGCCTTCTTCTCGGCAATCCCTGTCGCTGCAATGCCAATTAAAATCGCGAAGATGACGACTGCAATGGTGGAAGTTTTGCGCGCACCCGTCATATCAAGGAAGGGATTTTCTGGAATGAAGCTGAGCAACATACTTGGCAGCGTTATTGCTTTTGCACTTGCCAGCGTGCCTTCTAAATATTGACCACGGGCGAATTCTGCCGAGCTGTAATTAAGCCCCAAGGTCGTCAAGCCAAATAATTTTGCCATCAACAATCCGACTAAAGCGGCGATGATCGTGGTCCCAAGTAAGGTGCCGATTGTCAAACCACTGATTTTTCCGAGCGAACTGACATCTTTTAATTTTAATATGGCACTAATGATAGACACCAAAATAAGGGGAATGACAACCATCTGTAATAGTTTCACATAGCCAGTGCCAACAACATCCAGATAGGCATTGCTACTCGTGATGATGGGGGAGCCGACGCCGTAAATCATCTGAAAAACCGCGCCAAGCAAAATGCCTAAACCTAAGCCAGCAAAGACACGTTTAGTAAAAGAAAAATGTTTGTTCTGCAGCCAATACAGCAGGCCGCAAATGCCAAACGCTACACACAGGTTTAGAATTAAGGATACGGTTGGAAGGCTCATTGATTCGCTTATTCGCTTAGGTGGATGGGAGTGGGCATTCTAGCCCAGATCTTCTGCAGGCCGCTATGTAGAAATTTTTATAAACTTATTGGCGTTTCTGCTAAGTGACTTGTGCAAAATGATTTAGTGGATTTCGCAGGAGATTATGCTTTAGCGCAGAATTCTATGATGTTTTGAAATGCGCGGCCGAAGTACAGCTCATAACTATCTTGCTCCACATAGCCGAGGTGTGGCGTTAATAAAACATTTTCGCGTTGACGTAGTGGGTAATCGGTAGGCAAAGGCTCGTTCTCAAACACGTCCAAAGCTGCCGAACCTGGCCTACCTTGGGACAATGCAGTCAGTAGCGCGTCCTGTGCTACTAATTCAGCGCGACTGATATTGACGAACAATGCATCTGGTTTCATCCGTTGCAAGTCACCGAGTTGAACGATATGACGAGTGGCATCGTTCAAGCGTAAATGCAGAGAAATGATGTCAGAAGATTCAAAAAACTGTTGCTGCGAAGTAGCAGCGATAAAACCATCTTGCTGAGCTTGCTGCCGACTGGTTTCGCTGCCCCAAATAAGCACTTGCATGCCAAAAGCCCGCGCATAGTTTGCAACTAATTTGCCAATGCGGCCATAACCCCAGATACCTAATTGACGCCCCTTTAGAACGCGTCCTAGCTGATTGTAACGGGCGTGCAGAGAGGCAGCTTGCCAGACGCCTTCTTGTAAATGTTGGGCATATTGTGGAATTTTTCGTGATGACGCCATAATTAAAGCCCAGGCCAATTCAGCTGGTGCTGTGGGGTCGCCTGTGCCTTCTACCACCTGGATGCCAAACTCCGCTGCGGCGTCTAAATCGATGTTGCCAGAAACCTTGCCGGTTTGAGAAATCAATTTAAGATTCGGTAGTTTACTGAGAAGAGGGCGATTGAGTATGGTGCGTTCGCGAATCAATACCAGTGCTTCGAACTGTTGCAGGCGGATGGCTAATTGTCCTAATCCAACAGCGCGGTTATTAAATACTTTGACCTCGTGTTCATGCAGCAGTGAAAAGCAATTGAGTCCACGCACTACATCTTGGTAATCATCTAAGATTGCTATCTTCATCTTGCACCTTTTTATGATTCTAGTAAGTATATTTTCAAAAACAATTCTATTTTGATATGGATTGTGACGTAAATTTCGCCAGATCGCGGCAGGTCGGTGTAGAATACGCTGCACGTAGCTTTTTGAATCTTCCGTTCCGTGCATCCTCACCGGGCGAAAGCTTGGATCTCAGACCCCCTTCATCATCTTGTCTGTCTTCCTGATTCCGACAAAAAATGCCGCTATCGTGCTAGTCGTGCTCGAGCTTAGACTGTAACCAGAATAATACCAGTTGCTCGCATTACTTGTTTCCCTAGCCGTTCTTGCCGTGCCGCTACACCGATTTTTTTATTGAAATGGCATTGGAGTTAGTATTATGAATCAACCTAGCATGCAAGGTGTTGCAGCACTGAATGTGCCCGCACACGTGAAGCACCAAAAATTGATCCATTGGGTCGCCGATATGGTCGCACTGACCAAACCGGATCAGGTCTACTGGTGTGATGGCAGTCAAGAAGAATACGACCGTTTGTGCGCACAAATGGTCACTGCCGGAACGATGAAAAAGTTGAGTGAGGCAAAACGCCCGAATAGCTATTTAGCCTGTTCAGATCCCTCTGACGTCGCACGTGTTGAAGACCGTACTTATATTTGCTCTGAAAAGCAAGAAGATGCGGGTCCGACCAATAACTGGATGGCGCCAGCAGAAATGCGTCAGACCTTAAATCCTTTGTTTGATGGTTGCATGCGTGGTCGCACCATGTACGTTGTACCATTTTCTATGGGGCCCTTGGGATCACCGATCGCCCATATCGGCGTGGAATTGTCCGACTCCCCGTATGTTGCAGTCAATATGCGCATCATGACGCGTATGGGTAAAGCGGTATATGACGTGTTAGGTGCAGACGGTGAATTTGTACCTTGTGTACATACGGTTGGTGCGCCTTTAGCCGAAGGTCAACAAGACGTGGCATGGCCATGCAATACCACTAAATACATCGTGCATTATCCAGAAACGCGTGAAATCTGGTCATTTGGCTCTGGCTACGGTGGTAATGCATTGCTCGGTAAAAAATGCTTTGCTTTGCGTATCGCATCGACCATGGGACGTGACCAAGGTTGGTTGGCCGAGCATATGTTGATTTTGGGTGTGGAGTCGCCAGAAGGTAAAAAACATTACGTCGCAGCAGCGTTTCCATCGGCTTGTGGTAAGACCAATTTTGCGATGTTGATTCCAGCTATTAAAGGCTGGAAAGTGACGACTATTGGTGACGATATCGCTTGGATCAAACCGGGTGCGGATGGTCGCTTGTATGCGATCAATCCTGAAGCTGGATATTTCGGTGTTGCACCAGGCACGAACACCGCAACCAATTCCAATTGTATGTCGTCTTTGACTGCGAATACTATATTCACGAACGTCGCTTTGACCGACGATGGTGATGTTTGGTGGGAAGGCATGACCAAAGAAGCACCAGCGCACGTTATCGATTGGCAAGGTAAAGATTGGTCACCAGAAATCGCGAAAGAAACCGGCCGTAAAGCCGCGCATCCGAATGCTCGCTTCACAGTCGCTGCTACACAAAATCCAGTGCTCGATCCAGCGTGGGATGACCCAGCTGGTGTACCGATATCCGCCTTCATTTTTGGTGGTCGTCGTTCCACCACGGTGCCATTGGTGACTGAGGCTCGCAATTGGGTTGAAGGTGTGTATATGGCAGCGACCATGGGCTCAGAAACCACCGCAGCAGCAGTTGGTCAACAAGGTGTGGTGCGTCGTGATCCGTTCGCGATGTTGCCGTTCATGGGCTATAACATGAGCGACTACTTCCAGCATTGGTTGAACATGGGTGAAAAAATTGCGGCACTCGGCGCTAAACAACCGAATATCTATTGTGTGAACTGGTTCCGCACAGATGCCAACGGCAAATTCGTCTGGCCTGGTTTCGGCGACAATATGCGCGTCTTGAAATGGATGTTAGAGCGTATTGATGGTGCAACTACTGGCGCAGAAAATATCTTTGGGATTAGTCCGAAATACGAAGATTTGACATGGGATGGTTTGCATTTCACTTCTGAACAATTTGATTTGATTACATCGATTGATAAAGACGCGTGGAAAGCAGAATTGGATTTGCATACCGAATTGTTTGATAAATTGAAATACCGTTTGCCAGCAGCCTTGGAAGCGACGAAGGCGACTTTGGCGAGTCGTTTAGCCTAAGTTCTTCTAGTTTTAATAAAAAAGCGCGACACGATGCTCATCGTGTCGCGCTTTTTTTGTGCATTGCAACTATTTTGCTTAAATCTGGGATAATCTTGTCTTTCATCCCCATCTCCATTGCTTAAGCGGAAAGGCTGCTGATGAATTTCCTGACCTTAGATCTGAATTTGCTACGAGTGTTCGATACCGTGATGGTTGAGCAAAATCTGACCCGCGCCGCTGATAAATTGGCGATGACCCAACCGGCTGTTTCAAATGCAATCAAACGCCTGCGGTACTCCTTAAATGATGAACTCTTGATCCGCACGGCGTATGGCGTAAAGCCAACCCCGCGTGCGGAAATATTGTGGCCATCGATCCGCGAAGCTTTATCAACTCTCGAGGCCGCCATCGCGCCGACCAGTTTTGATCCGTCCAAAGCAGTGGCGACTTTTCGGATGGCAATGGCGGATTCCACAGCGGCATTGTGGATGCCGACCTTGATTACCGCATTTGAGCGAGAAGCGCCGCACATGAATGCACGTATGGTGCCGCTGACCACGCGTGAACCTCGGCCTTTGTTAATTCAGGGTGACATCGATATTGCGGTTGGTTTTTTTCCGGGCGTAGTCGCACAACTTTCCGGCGGTCAAGGCGCGGCACGCAGCTCAATTCGGCATGAACGTTTATATTCTGGTCATTACGTTTGTGTCATGAGCAAAAATCATCCCCTCGCAAGTCAGGAATTAACGCTGGACAATTACTGTGCAGCGAATCATTGTCTGGTCAGTTTTTCCGGACGTGCGCATGGCTTGATCGACGATGAGTTGCTGAAAATGGGACGTGAGAGACGCATTTTACTGACGGTAAACCAGTTTTTTACGGGCGGAAAAGTCGTGGCGAATTCGGACTTGCTGACAGTCTTGCCTTTCCACTTCATCGCCTCAACGGGAATGAGTGATGCCTTGGTATGGAAAGAATTACCCTTTGAAACGCCCGATGTGCACGTGGATATGTTGTGGCATGAACGCGATGCACGCAATCCTGCGCATAAATGGTTGCGCGATCATTTTGTGAATATGACCCACGAAATGTTTGCACCACTTGCCGAGATGAAGAAATCTGGTAGCCCAAATTTGAATTGATGAAGCGAATTACACATTATGTTTACAGGAATCGTACAAGGCGTCGCCACTATCAAAAAAATCCAAGATCAGACTGGATTGCGGACAATACAACTGGCTTTTCCAGCAGGTTTTGATCATCAACTCCAAATCGGTGCCAGTGTCGCGACGGATGGGGTTTGCCTAACCGTGACCAAACTCTCTGAGAATGCCGCTGAATTTGACATCATGCAGCAGACCTTGGCAATTACTACGCTTGGCGGCTATGCCGAGGATGCGCACGTGAATGTGGAGCGTGCAGCGAAAGATGGTGCGGAAATTGGCGGACATCCCTTATCTGGTCATGTTGATTTTGTTGCGCATCTCGCTCAGATTCGTCAGTTGGAAAATAACTATGTGCTGCGCATTGCGGTTCCTACAGAGTGGATGCGCTATATCTTTGCGAAGGGCTATATTGCGATCAATGGCGCAAGTTTAACGATTGCGGAAGTGAATCGTGAAGAACATTGGTTTGAGGTCTGGTTAATTCCTGAGACCTTGCGCATGACCGTGTTCGGACAAAAGCAGGTTGGTGAAACCTTGAATATTGAGATTGAAAGACAGACCCAAGTGGTGGTCGATACAGTCCGCAACATGCTGCAAGAAACGCTAGGCCCACTAATGCCAGCATTGGAAACTTTGTTGGCGCAGCAAGGAAAATCAACCCAAGACCTGCTATCGAAATAAGTTTTTCCTTAAATTGATTTGACCCAATACACGCAACGGCGGGCGCCGCTTTGCAGATGTTCGGTGCGTTCGACCACACAGTTGTCGCCCAATGCCTGCTGAAAAATACTGAGTTCGGATCGACAAAATTGTTGGCATTCTTTCGCCGCGGCACGGATGGGGCAGTGATTTTCGACGAGTAAATAACCTTCATTTTCATGCGGCAGGATCTCTGCCATATAACCTTCTTGGCTGCGAATTTCAGCTAAGACTTTGAGCTTGGCTTTGAGTGTTTTTACTTTATTCGTTGCTATTGTGTAGATGTCTAAGGTTTCTAATTCACGGGTGGTGATGAGTCGGTTGATGCCTTGTTCGCCAAAGAGTTGACGTACGTGCTGCAATACCTGCACCGTCAAGTCACCGTGCCGATCTGGGAAGTGCGCATGCCCGGCTTCACTCAACTGCCAACGACGACGAGGACGCCCTTGTTTTTCTGCGCTGTCTTCAAAAGTCACCAGACCTTTGTCGTGCCAGCTTTCCAAATGCTTGCGTGCGCCCATAGAGGTGAGTTCGAGTTGATCTGCAAGCTCTTGTGCGGTTTGCGCGCCACGGGTTTTGAGCAAAAATAGAACACGGTCTGCGGTATTCATACAGTTTCCACTTTTATGCTATCAAGTTCAGCCAACTCTTGTTGCCAATGGCCGATGCGCCATGCCGCCCATGTACTCATTGCCGCACCCAATAAGAGAATCAAGCGGGTGTCGATCAAGGTCAGGACCGAACCGATGATTGCCATGATGATGTTGGCTAGGCAAAAGGTCGTGGAGATTAACCCCATGACGGCGCCTTGACCGTGATGCCCAAACCGCTCAGCACACCAACTCGGCAAGAGTGCATTGTAAAAAGCATTGGGAAAGCCAAATAGAATAATTGCCGCCAATCCCAACCAGACATTGCCTATGCCCACGATGGCAATCGCTGCGGCCCCAAAGTACGCATGAAAACGAACTCGTTCCAATGGCAGCAATTGGCTAGGGCGACCAGCGAGTAAAGAGGACATCGTCATCACGCCGCACAGAACTGCCGTCATCCAGGCGATGCCTTTCGAGTGATAGCCCGCAAATTCCACTAGCCATAGTGGATAGAATTCATAAAAAGCGGTGACGCCGCAAGTGTAGGCTAATTGAATGATGAATAGCTGGCGTAGGCTAGGGGTGCGTAATAAATGAAACGCATGCTTCCTGCGTGCGACTTCTAGCCAGGATGTGGTCAAAGTGGACGGTGTTTCGCGCGGGAGTGCGACGGCAATCAACGTAGCTGCCATTAACAAAGCGATGACGGCGATCCAAAATGGTACGGTGATTCCCCAGCCTAACGTGAGTCCCGCTAGTAAGGGACCCGCTAACCAACCAGTGTAGATTGCACCGTTGAGCCAAGACAAGGCTTGCACCCGCAAATCACCTTCAAGACGATCCGCTAACATCGCACGCGCTACTGGCGCATTGCCCTCCAGTAGACCTGTAATAAATCGTGCGACGATAAACAAAGGATAGGATTGCTGCACCAAAGCCCAAGCTGTGATCGCGTGACCAACCGCAGCGCCGACTGCGCTCGCCAGCAAAATTGGACGACGACCAAAACGATCGGACAAGGGACCTAGTAAAGTCGAACCTATTAACAAACCGAGTGGATTAATGCTTAATGCGATACCAAACAATAATTTGGGGGGCAATCCTAAAAAATTATTTAAATCATTTGCTGAATCGGCGGCAAACAGCGGTGGTAAAATCGGATACGGTAGTGCAGCACCGACGGTAGAAAGCAGGGCGAGCAGGCAAGCGGCCGCGATTAGTAAAGGTGTTTTCATGCGACATCAATTAACAAAGATGGCATGAGGGTAGTTGAATTTATTTATTAAGTAAACTAAAAAGTTTATTTAATAAAAGGTTTTAAAATGAAAATTAATCTTTATTCTTAAAATGCCGTGCCACCCATGCACCAATCGCAGTGATCAGACTGACCAAGGCAACGACAATCCAAAAACCATTCTCATTCTGCGCCCATGGAATTCCGCCGACATTCATCCCCATTAAGCCAGCAGTAATGTTAATGGGTAACGCCAAAACGGTCACAATGGTCAATACAAATAATGAGCGATTATTTTGTTCACCAACATGGGCGGCGATTTCTTCCTGTAATAATTTGATGCGTTCTTGCAGCGATGCCATATCACTTAAGACGACGGAAAATTCTTCGGTCGATTGTCGAAGATCATGCACGTCATTGTCTGCCATCCAGCCCGGCGGTTTTTGTAAGAGACGAAATAGTGCCGCTGGTTCCGGTGCTAACAGTCGTTGCAGACGCACGAGCAATCGGCGTAACTCCCCGAGATTGGCTCGCTTTCGACCCAAACGTTCCGTCAGCAAGTGATCCTCAACTTCATCGATTTTGGTAGTCGCATCTCTGACGATGCCTGTCAACACATCGGCCTGATCGCGCAACAAATGCGTGAGTAACTCCATCGGTGAGTGAAAAATCTCTCCAGCATTCACAGCGTTGCGTAAATGATCGACGGATTTGAGCGGCTTGCGACGAGCACTAATCATGATGTTACGGCTGACATTGAGCCACAGTGTCGCAATTTCTGATGAGTCAAAGCTGAAGTCATGTAGCACATCATTGACAACCGCGATCAAATGCTGGTCCGCGTGTTCAATTCGGGTTGAGCGTGAACCTTGATGTAAAGTTTCATAAAACTCTTCGGGAGACTGGCTATGTTCGCGTAGCCATTTTTCGGTCGAAGCGTTTGCCAGATTAAAGTGTAACCAGAGGAAATGTGAAGGCGCTAGTGTTTGTGTTTGACGTAGATATTGCAATACCTCGTCGCTGCGTAAAGCTTTACCCGCGTCTTGCCCCGTAAATAGGTAACCACAAATCAGCCCCGATTGATCGGAGCCATACTGTAAGCGTTCTTTATTCATAGCCATTCCGTACTCTTGATGTATCTGGCTATTGTAAAGGCTTTGGATGATGACAATGTGACAGTTCTTGCAAAATGCCGCGATTGGCTATTGCAAGAACTGCGGAGGGCTTAAATTAGGAGTGAAATACTTGCCCAGCTTTTAGTGGAAAGCCTTGTAAGAACTCTTGTGCTGGCAAACGCTTACCGCCTGGTTTTTGCAATTCAAGCACGCGCAATACCGACTTCCCACCCTCACAAGAAATTAATACCCCTTGCTGTCCGGAAGCCTCGATGAGGCTGCCGCTTGGTGATTTGCTGTCCCCGTTGGCAACTTCGGCGCGCCAGAATTTGATGGTGGTGCCATCGATGTTGGCGTGGGCAGCTGGGAAAGGATTAAATGCACGAATCTTTCTGTCGATCTCGAGTGCACTAGCCTCAAAATTAATCGCAGCTTCTTCCTTGCTAATTTTAGCGGCGTAACAGACACCGTCTTCTGGCTGTATTGTCGCCATGAGTGGCGCTGCTGCTAATTGGCGCAAGGTCTCAACGATCATTTCGCCACCTAGTGTCGCCAATTGGTCATGCAAACTGGCTGTGGTATCGCTTGTGCGAATCGGTACCGCACGACGCATCAGCATAGGGCCGGTATCCAAGCCTTCTTCCATTTGCATAATCGTGATTCCCGTTTCCGTATCACCGGCTTCGATCGCGCGATGGATGGGCGCGGCACCCCGCCAGCGTGGTAACAGTGATCCATGAATATTGATACAACCCAAACGCGGTATGCTGAGGCAAGTTAGTGGCAAAATCAGGCCATAAGCAGCTACAACCATGACGTCGTGCGTTGTATTCCGCAGTAATTCATGGGCGTCTTGCGCGACTTCAGGATATTTGCCATCCAAGCGCAGAGAGACAGGTTGCGCTACCGGAATTTGATGTGCCAACGCCAATTGTTTGACTGCTGAAGCATGCATTTGCATGCCGCGTCCGGCAGGGCGGTCTGGTTGCGTTAACACTAGCGGCACGTCAAAACCTGCATCGATAATGGCTTTCAATGCAGTGGCGGCGAACTCAGGTGTGCCCGCGAAAATGACTCTCATCGGCGACTCGCCTTTTTACTGATTTCACGTTCTTCTTTGAGCATCTTGGTCTTGATACGCGTGCGTTTTAACGGTGACAGGTATTCAACAAACACTTTACCTTTTAAATGATCCATCTCATGTTGAACGCAGACTGCTAACAGACCATCGGCATGTAATTCAAATACCTTACCGTCTAGATCTAATGCGCGTACTTTGACTTCTGCTGGGCGTTCAACGCCGTCGTACACGCCGGGTACAGACAAACAACCTTCGTCGTAAACCTTACGTTCAGCGCTTTCCCAAATAATTTCAGGATTAATAAAGACGCGTAGTTCAGAATTGTCTTCGGAAGTGTCGATGACAACCAATTGCTCATGGACATCGACTTGGGATGCTGCCAGGCCAACGCCGGGAGCGTCGTACATGGTTTCAGCCATATCGGCAGCGAGCTTTTTTAAGCGTTCGTCAAAAACAGTGACTGGCTTAGCAATTTTGTGTAAGCGAGGATCGGGATAACGGAGAATATTTAATATCGACATAAGACAATTCACAACAAACCAGAGGTGCTATGCGAGTGTGGTATTTCACTGTTCTTGCGCCATAAAAACCAATTTTCACGCTGACTCTTCTGAGTGAAACTACGCAATAGCTTGTTATCGCAGCAGTTTACTTCTCGACTCAACATGAAATTCATTGTTTTAATATGACTCAATCTACGTTAAACACTACACCAGAATGCGGTTTCTCTTGCTAGTTCAAGGATTTATGGGCAGAATTTGATTCAATTTGGTAAGTTTGGCAAGAGCCTGTACCCCATAAGAAGTAAACAAGTTTTACTTCGGTAGAGCAAAGTGGCCTGCCATTCCCTAGAATCAGCGACCTGCATCGGAAAATTTCATGAAAAAGTTTAGCACAATCGCCCTCGCTTTTGCCTTTCCTCTCGCGGTTTCTGTGCCCGCACTAGCGCAAGACGGCGTGAAAACAGCCCCGCCTGCATTGAGCAGCAAATGTAATTTCTTACCAAATGCCCCAGATAAGCACGTGGTGGTCAAGGGTGATACCTTGTGGGGGATCTCAGGAAAATTCTTGCAAAATCCTTGGTGCTGGCCAGAAGTATGGGGAATGAATAGAGAAGAAATTCGTAATCCGCACTGGATTTACCCAAGGCAGATCGTCTATTTTGATCGTATTAATGGACGTCTGCGCTTGGCTAATCCATTAGAAGAGGGCGCTTCGGGTGTTACTAAGCTCACTCCGCAAACGCGTAGCGTTAACAACGGTGGGCTAGACGCAATTTCGGCGATTCCAAATAATTTGATAGAACCATATTTATCCCAGCCTTTGATCATAGAAAAGGATGAATTTGCCAACACCCCCCGGATTGTGGCGGCGCCTGAGGGGCGCGTCTACATGGGTAAGGGAGATAAAGTCTACACAAAAGGTGACTTGAAAAATGGCACATCTTTCCAAGTATTTCGCCCTGGAATAGCCTTAAAAGATCCCGATACGAAGGAAGTAATTGGTTACGAAGCCGTCTACATTGGTTCCGTCAAATTAGAGCGCGTAGCGAAGACTGAAGATGGCGTAGACTCGTTCCTCATCGTTAATTCGAAAGAGGAAATGGGAATTGGTGATCGTTTGGTTCCTATTCCACCAACACCTATTATTAATTATGTGCCACACGCTCCAGAGCAGGAGGTTAAAGCTCGCGTCGTCGCCGTGTATGGTGGTGTGAGCTTTGCTGGACAAAATAATATTATTAGTATCAATCGCGGGTCTAACTCTGGAATTGATATTGGCACCGTACTGGAATTGGGGCGTTACGGCAAAATAGTACCGGACCGGACCAATGATAAAAAACCAATTCGCCTGCCCGATGAAATGTATGGGCAGCTATTTATCTTCCGGGTGTTTAAAAATATTTCATATGGTCTTGTCATGCAAGTTACCGATGTCGTTAGTGTCGGTGACATTGTGCGCACGCCAGAAAAGTAATCTGTTTGGAACGACGATTGATTACAAATCATGATAATCAAGACTGGCGCGATTGGTTGCGCCTGTCTTTAACCAAGGGCGTTGGTAACGAAACTGGGCGTAAATTGTTGAGTGTGTTTGGTTTGCCTGAGCACATTTTTCGCGCTGGACTCGCTGACTTGCTTGCCCATGTACCTGAAAAGATTGCTCGTGCTTTATTGGCCGCACCCGACGACCATATGCTCAGACAAATCGATCTGACCTCAGCTTGGTTGCAGATTTCGGGTAATAATTTATTAAGTCTGGCTGATCAGGCATATCCAAAAAATCTGCTCTCAATTCCCGACCCACCAATACTCCTTTATGCCAAGGGACGCTTGGAACTGTTGACGACACAGACCATTGCGGTGGTTGGTAGTCGTAATGCAACGGCACAAGGTATCTCTAATGCAGAGAAATTTTCTGAATCCTTGAGTCAGGGCGGTTTGTGTATCAGTTCCGGTTTGGCCGCGGGTATCGATGCTGCAGCACATGCTGGCGCTTTGCGTGGAACTGGATCAACCATAGCCGTCATTGGTACAGGCGCAGATATTGTTTACCCTGCCAGGAATCGGCAACTCGCACATCAAATTGTCGAATCAGGCTGTTTGATTAGCGAATACCCACTTGGAATGCCAGCGGTCGCTAGCAATTTTCCGCGTCGTAACCGGATTATTTCCGGTTTGGCGCAAGGTGTGTTAGTGGTAGAGGCTGCTGCCCAGTCCGGTTCATTAATTACCGCCAGAATGGCGGCGGAACAAGGTCGTGACGTATTTGCGATACCCGGCTCTATTCATTCGCCGTTGGCGAAAGGTTGCCATCAATTAATTAAGCAAGGTGCAAAATTGGTTGAGTCTGCACAGGATATTTTGGATGAAATCGGTTTTGTTCCCTTCACATCTGAAATGCCGTCCTCTTCTACGGAACTCACTTTCGATGGAGAGTCTGCGAAGCTGTTAATGTTTATCGGGTATGATCCGGTGCATATTGATGTGTTAGCGATGCGTAGCGGCGATAATGTGATGACATTATCTGCACAATTATTAGATTTGGAATTACAGGGGCATATCGAAACTTTGCCGGGCGGAATGATTCAGCGCATCGCCTCGGCCTAGTTAGATATTGGATTGCAAGCGTGAAATCCAGTAAGTGTCTTTGATTGTTATGAATGAAGTATATGTTTGAGATTTTAGTGTACCTTTACGAAACTTATTATCGCCCGGATACTTGCCCCGATTCTATCGCATTGGCAAAAAAGCTATCAGCGGTCGGATTTGACGATGAGGAAATTATTGCTGCGCTCGATTGGTTACGGGGATTGGCGGATACGACCAATAATCTTTCAACAGTTGTCCAGGATGTTGCGTTAAGTACGCCCTCTTTATTTGAAAGTAGTGGTTTCCGTGTTTACACAGATGAAGAGCAGAGCTTGCTAGGAGCCGAATCCATTGGATACTTGCACTATTTGCAAGGCAACCAAATGCTAGACTCACAACAACGCGAAATAGTTATTGAGCGAGCTATTGCTGTAGATGAGGCACCGCTAAGTTTGTCGAAATTCAAGGTTATTGTATTAATGATACTGTGGAGTCAGGGGCGAGAGTCCGACATCATGATGTTTGATGAGTTACTACTGGCAGATGACGAGACCGGCACACGCCTTTTGCATTAAGATTTGACAAAATTTATTCTTTATTTGTGGCAAATATTGTGCTTCTATTGCGGTATTTGATTCATTCCGTTTATTATTCCCCGCTGATATATAGCAATTCCCTAGTCATAAAAGGCTAGGATGGCGCTTGTATCGATTCTTTGCAGTAAATAATTGCATAACAAGATTATAAAAAATTAAACCCAATATGACTAAAACCCTCATCATCGCCGAGAAGCCCTCGGTTGCGAATGACATCGCAAAGACCTTGGGTGGGTTCACCAAACACGACGATTATTTTGAATCTGAAGACTATGTCTTGTCTTCGGCGGTCGGTCATTTGTTGGAAATTGCGGTTCCTGAAGAATATGATGTCAAGAGAGGTAAGTGGACTTTTGCTCACTTACCTATGATTCCTCCACATTTTGCGCTTAACCCGATTGCAAAGACCGAATCACGTCTTAAAGTACTGAATAAATTGATCAAGCGTAAAGATGTTTCCGCTCTGATTAACGCATGTGACGCGGGTCGTGAAGGCGAATTAATTTTTCGTTTGATTGCGCAGCATGCTAAAGCCAAACAACCGATTCAGCGTTTGTGGCTGCAGTCGATGACCGCGGACGCGATTCGTAGTGGTTTTAAAAAATTACGCAGCGACGAAGAAATGCTGCCGTTGGCAGATGCCGCTCGTTGTCGCTCAGAAGCCGATTGGCTCATCGGTATCAACGGCACCCGTGCAATGACGGCATTCAACTCGAAAGAAGGCGGATTTTATCTGACGACCGTTGGTCGCGTACAGACACCGACCTTATCTATCGTCGTTGAACGTGAAGAAAAAATTAAGAATTTTGTATCCAGAGATTTTTGGGAAGTGCGCGCAGAGTTTGTTTGTGCTGCTGGAATCTATGAAGGGCGCTGGTTAGACCATCAGTTTAAAAAAGACGAAGCTGACAACGAGAAAAAAGCCGAACGCCTGTGGAGTAAGGCGGCAGCTGAGTCGGTGGTTGCAGCTTGTCGTGGTAAGCAAGGTAGTGTTACCGAAGAGTCCAAACCTGCAACACAAATGGCTCCTGCATTATTCGACTTAACGAGCTTACAGCGTGAAGCAAATTCTAAATTTGGCTTCTCCGCGAAAAATACCTTAGGCTTGGCGCAAGCTTTGTATGAAAAACATAAGGTATTAACTTATCCACGTACAGATTCGCGTCATTTGCCGGAAGACTATTTGCCAACAGTGAAAGATACTTTCAGCAAAATTAGTGAAATTAATAATTTCCAGCAATTCGCTGCAAAGATTTTGAATAATAATTGGGTGAAGCCGAATAAGAGGATTTTTGATAATACGAAAATCAGTGATCACTTTGCCATTATTCCGACGGGACATTTGCCAAAGAATTTGTCGGAGCCCGAACAAAAACTTTACGACTTGGTAACACGTCGCTTTATGGCCGTGTTTTTTCCAGCTGCGGAATACCAGGTCACGACTCGGATTACCGAAGTTTCCGGACATCAGTTCAAGACTGAAGGTAAAGTCATGACTAATCCTGGATGGCTGGCAATTTATGGCAAGGAAGCCCAGGACGAAACTGACCCAGAAAATAAAGGCAATCTGGTGGCAGTCGCCAAAGGCGAGAAAGTAAAAACGGAGAAAATTTTCTCCAATGGCTTGGCGACCAAGCCGCCCGCACGCTACTCAGAAGCGACTTTGTTGTCGGCAATGGAAGGTGCAGGCAAATTAATCGATGATGAAGAATTGCGCGAAGCGATGTCGGGCAAAGGTCTCGGAACGCCGGCAACGCGAGCCGCCATCATTGAAGGTCTTCTGTATGAGAAGTATCTTTTGCGCGAAGGTCGTGAGTTAATCCCGACGGCTAAGGCATTTCAATTAATGACCTTGTTGCGCGGTTTGGGTGTTGATGAGCTAACTTCGCCTGAGTTGACGGGTGGATGGGAAAATAAGCTAGCGCAAATGGAGCGAGGTAAGATTACCCGCGAAGAGTTCATGCGTGAAATTGCACAAATGACCCAAATCATCGTGAAACGTGCGAAAGAATTCAATAACGATACGATTCCAGGTGACTATGCCACATTGCATACACCTTGCCCGAATTGTGGTGGGGTCGTGAAAGAGAACTACCGTCGTTTCGCGTGCACTAAATGCGAATTCTCTATGAGTAAGACACCAGGCAGTAGACAGTTTGAAATTGCCGAGGTTGAAGAATTACTGCAGAAACGTGAAATTGGGCCGTTACAGGGATTTCGCTCGAAAATGGGACGACCATTTGCCGCGATATTGAAAATCGTACGTGATGAAGAAATTAAGAATTTAAAGCTGGAATTTGATTTTGGACAAAATCAAGATGAAGGCGATGACGGTGAAGATCATGACTTCTCCCAAGCAGAGTCGCTTGGAGCCTGTCCAAAATGCGGCAGTCACGTCTATGAATTAGGCTTGGCTTACGTGTGTGAGAAGACGGTTGCGAAGCCTAAGGCCTGCGACTTTAGAAGTGGACGGATTATCTTGCAGCAGGAAATTGTGCCTGAACAGATGCGTAAATTGCTGGTCGAAGGTAAAACGGATTTATTGCCTGGATTTATTTCCCAACGCACCCGTCGTCCATTTAAAGCATTTTTGGTGCGTGGCAAAGATGGTAAGACTAGTTTTGAGTTTGAAGAGCGTAAGGCCAAAGCGCCAGCTAAAACGCCAGCAAAGGCCGCTACAAAGTTGAAGATTGCAAAAGACGAAGAAACACCAGTGAAAAAAACGGTCGCAAGGAAAAAGAAAGCTAGTTAATTTTTGTGCCAGAAATTTTCTTACTGAGGAGGCTGTTTGAATAAAGGAAGTGCGGATCAGAGTGTGTTATTAACGAATGCGCGTGCTGAATTCATGCGCAGTTTCACTGAGGCTATGCAGCGCACATTCCCGCGTTGCATAGAAGACTGCTTTGTGAAAGCGGATGATACCTATTCCTCACTAGAGCAAGGGCGCTTGCTGGATGCTAGAACAGTCTTGGTTGAGCAGGGGCCAGGTATTATTCAGCAAATGACGAATGTGATGGACCATTTGTTAGCGCGCAGCTTTAAGACGACCTACAACACCTATCGCCCAACAGCTAATTTTAATACCGATAGTCTAACTTTAATCGATCCAACTGCCTTCGAAGGCGGCTTACGATTGGAGGAAATCACTAGTCGCTTTCGCAGTGAAGCCGAAGATCAGTTAAGAGATCTGAATATTCGCGTAGCTTTAATTTTTGAACAAGAAGTAACTAATGAGCGAGAGAATCCGTTCCGCCCTTACCTCTTTTCGCGCTGTATTTCAACTACGATTGATAACCTTGATATTAATCCAAATTTGGTTGATATTTTGGTTGAAAGAATCGCTCATAATTTCCTCCCCTTTGTGCCGACAATTTATTCCGCTGTGAATACTTATTTGGCGCAAAACGGTATTGCGGCACAACTCCAGTTGAAAATCCGTAAGTCACCGACGGCACCAATCTCACACGGGATGGGCGCAAGCGACGAGTCTTCTACAGCTGAGGAGGTAATCAGCCCAGAAATTCAAGAAGAACAATCACCCCCATCTCAGTCGACAAAGCGAAGCAGTCCGATAGAACAATTCTTCAGTTCAGCTTTGAGTCGTGCTGCGAACTTGATGGGAGGGGCAAAAACGTCGCCGCCCCAGTCTGGCGCGACTGGGTTGAACGAGGTCTCAAACGGGATCGCGCGATCACATTCATCTGTTCCAGACGGAAATTCAAATGCCACCGCTGGTGGGCCATTCTCTTGGCTCAAGAGTGGCGAGCAGGTTGGTGAAGCGATCCGTAGTTTTTTCGGCGGCAGCGCAGAAGCTGGTTCGGCAGAGTTGAATTCAGGGGCTGATTTACATGATTCGGCACTACAGAAAAATTCGAATCGGGAATATCCTCAAGAGGAAGTAAACACTCAGGCCAACTATGGGCATAGCCCGACCTCGATAGATGGACAGACCTCGATGGAACGCGGGCACCTTTCTGGGGCCATTCCCAATTTCCAAAGATCATTCACGCCATCCGGCGCAGAAATGTTTGATGGCCGTGGTGGCTTACGGAACCTGATTCTAGAGCAGCGAAGTGCTCTGAATGAACTCACCTCGAATATTAACGAGAAAATGACGATCGATATCGTCGCGATGCTGTTCGAGTTCATTTTAAGAGATACACAAGTTCCAGCTGAAATCCGCGCCCAACTCGGAAGACTCCAGTTTCTTGTGTTGAAGTTAGCTTTAAAAGATACTAGCTTGCTAACGCAAAAAGGGCATCCTGCACGCCTGTTGGTCAATCGTATTGGGTCGATCTCTCTCGGTTTGAAGCAAATTGACCCTAGTGGCGTCGAGATCACCAAAGAAATTTGTCGTATTGTTGAAACCTTGCTCCAAGATGAAAGCGAAAATCCTCAGATATTTTCAAGAATGCTTGATGAATTTGATGTTTTCATCGCACGTGAATTACGAGCGGGTAATACAGAGACTGAAAATGCGATTGAAGGAGCCGAGCAGGTAAGAAATCGTACTTTACGATTTGCCCATACCTCCGCGCAACTGCACGAGGCCTTACTCGATTTGACTATCGATCCCTTTTTACAAAATTTCTTTGAAACAGTTTGGGTGTATGCCTTGGAATTGGCCGATAGAGAGGACTCAAAGCGTGCTCATCGTCTAAGACTCTTGGTTCCAGATCTGCTATGGAGCATTATTCCGAAATCAAATGAAGAAGAGCGGGCGCAATTACTCGCGCTTTTGCCAATCATTTTGAGAACTCTTAAGGAGGGGATGTCTAGCATAAAATGCGAGCCTGCTATACAAGATGAATTGATGAATTGGTTGGTCGATGCACATACAAAATCGATGCGATTAAGTCATAACAATACCTTGCAGAAGCAAGCATCTTTATCCGCCATTCATACCCATTTTAATAATTTCTTTGCTGATCCTGATTTCGAAAACTTCACTGCATTGAAAAATCAGGGGCGCTCTGATGTCAATAAATTCTTAGATGATGCAATCAAAGAATTAGATACCCGTGTCCAGTTACTCGATCAAGTATTGCTTAAACAATTGCCTCAAGAAAGTGTCGATAGTAATTTTCAAACAAGAGATGCAGGTGTCGATCAAGTGATGGAGCAACTTAAAGCTGGCGTCTCTGTCGAAATTAACTTGGGTGGCGAGCCGGGTCAAGGTAAGCTGAATTGGATAGATCCGGCGCTGACAAATTTAATTTTGACTTTAGAAGGGCAGGAACAGCCGTCAATGTTAAGCGTAAGAATGTTTCGTCGTATGATTGCACATGGGCGCGTGAAGTTTCTTGAGACGGAGCCTTTGTTTGAGAGAGCTGTTCAATCGCTATTGAAATCAGCTGATGTTGGAGATGCCGGCAAACTTGCTTAGAGGCCACGCTCTGATATCGGGTTCGACTTTACAGAAATAGCGTCTGTAGAAATACTAAAAGCCATTCCGCATTTAGCTTGCGGAATGGCTTTTGTTTTGCTATAGTTCGCCTCCCGCAGAAATGCGGGTGTGAAATAAGAGAAATGCAAGTAGCTGGTCGTTAAGTTCCTGATGTTTGAATTGAAGTTGAAGAAACTAAAATTTAGACGGTAGTTAAAACAG
>NZ_JBMPOU010000003.1:0-139716 GCF_049340305.1 Undibacterium sp. Ji22W
ACGTCCCAATTCGGCTAATAACATCCTCGCCTATTTCTGAAGAATAATTCCTTCAGTTCATCCTAAATTTCCCAAATACTTCTCCCATCAACCTCCCCTGATCCTGTTCTCCGCTTTACCTGCACATAGAATTTACTACTGATTTCAAGATCCATCAGCTAGCTGAATGCCTGCTGAGGTATAATGTGCGCAGTATTCACTGGGGAGTAGCCTGTTTTCTAATGTCAAGCTTGGAAAATAGACGTATCAACATACTTGACCAACCGGTCATGGTGCGTGTGATTTAGGTGCGAATTATTCGCGCACGAATTTGGCAAGACCTTTGAACACTTATTTTCTCTCACTCGGGATGGGCTAGGAAATAGGTTGTTCATTGCGTCGTTAATTTCAATGCCCATCCAATTCAAATACCATGGAAGCATTTTTAGTTTCAACATTCGCAGTCAGCATCGGCGAAATCGGTGACAAAACTCAATTACTAGCACTTTTACTTGCGGCAAGATATCGTAAGCCTGCTCCTATTATTCTGGGCATATTAATTGCAACTCTGTTGAACCATACACTTGCAGGGTTGCTAGGGCAGTGGGTCGCCAGTCATATCTCGCAAGATGTGTTACGTTGGGCGCTCGGGCTGTCATTTCTTGGGATCGCCGGCTGGACACTTAAACCTGATGAAATTGACAGTAACGGATTGGAAGAGGGACGTTTTGGGGTTTTTCTTTTGACGACGATTAGTTTTTTCTTCGCAGAAATTGGAGATAAGACTCAATTAGCGACAGTTGCTTTAGCGGCTAAATATGTCGATTTAACTTGGGTCATCGCAGGTACAACTTTAGGTATGTTGATCGCTGACGTGCCTGCGGTATTCCTAGGGAAAGTTGCTTCGCCAAACTTCCCATTTCATTATGTTAGATGGTTAGCAGCAGCAATTTTTGCTATTTTGGGCATTGTTGTTCTTTTCCGCATGGGCCCATTTTAGAATCGACTTTGACTTTACTAGCTCGTGAGATGGCTATTACGCTGTTATTAAGTTGTTTTAGGTTATTAAAATTACTCTGATTAATCGTGAGCCGAGCTTCGATGATTTGATCGGCAATAAATACAGAAAGTCTGCTATGAGCGCATATGTTTTGCCAAAAGGATCCTTGGTTAAATTGGGGAGTCTTTCGAATTATTTGTATTCCTTCTTTAACAATGGAGTCCCTGAAAATTTGCCACGTGTTGGATTGCAGGCGTTGAATACAGATCAAAAATTGTCAGAGATTAGCGGGATTTACCTTGGTGAGTTGATGGCTTATTTTTCGGCTGCAGCTGAATTTAGCAAGATGACGGCAGAACTTTATGCGGCGCATGAAGATGTTCTCAATAATTTCGTGCAACATTTACAAAGTGCCCGGGGGCAAAAGCCTTTAATGGACGATTTGGAAGACATCGCAACGCACATTGGATTACCAATCGTACTAGAGGTTGAGTTAGGCGAGGACTGCGAAGTCTTTGCTGACACTCACTTCGAAAATCCGGAAAATAGTGAAAAGAGCTGGAAGTTTTGGCGTAGTGTTGTGTTGAAACGGGCAGGCGGTATTCCGGCTGCTTGGATTAAGAAGTTTTATTTTCCTCGTTTGCTTGATTATCGCGATCTAAGCACTGCTAAAAATCCCCGTATCCTGGAGCAGACTATCGATAGTTCATTGATGGTCGGTGGATTAATGCAAGCGTGGCATAAAGATGCGCCTGCAGATTTACTAGTCGCTTTTAAAAAGCAATACGGTCAAATCAATTTTTCTCAGAGCTTGGCATTTGATGCAAATGCTTTAGAAAGATTTTTTAACTTTAATAGTATGATAGATCCAGCCACGCGTTTATTGAACCTGATGACCATATGGCAGGATCTGGATGCACTCGCGAAGAAGCAGGAAATTCCTTTAATCTGAAATGGCAGAATTAGCGCTTCGTCATCGCACTTAGCAGCTGCCCTTTCAATGTCTTGATAAGGGCAGTTTCATCTGGTGGCATACCTTCATCCGCTGGATAAATACGATCTGCGTAAAACAATCCCAAGGCTTTTTTATCGATTATTAATGGTAGCACTATAAAGCTACGGGTATCCGGCAGTAAATGTTTGTGCCAAGACGGTAAAATGGCCTGTATTTTGGGATTTAAGGCATCTGTAATCATCAGATCGACATTATTATTCATCGCTACATGGAAAATTGAATTATCAGCCTGCGCGGAAAACTGAAATTCTTTTTGGCGTTCCATATACTTTTCGCCGACCGAAATACGTGCTGAGTATTTTGCCTGTTGAAGATCGCGCAGACAAGCGGTCGCAAATCGAAATCCCATAGCGGCATACAACGTTTCCAGTACCAACAGTACTAAATCGTTGAGCTTTAGTTCTTTCGATGCCAGCATTTGAGTCGCATCTTGTACGCCTGCAAGCAGTAGGTCTCGCGCGTTCGTGGGTTTTCCGCTCGGATGACGCTCGATTGATTGCAATCGTTGCGTATCAAACGAAGGGAGCATGAATTCATTACAGAAGTCACTATCTTTCACAACACCAGCGCTGGCTGCTTGGTCTATGCGAGCGAGTGGGACCTCTAAGGTAATCGCCAATTGACGTGCTTCTTTATCGACACTTTTTAATATAATTTCTAGTTGTTCAGCATTGAAATCTAATGCGTTACCGAAGCGTTTGATCAAAGGCGCGCAGCGTTCCTTGACAGATAACTTGCTATCGCTTTGGACTAGAATGGATGCTACAGCTTCGCTGAGGTTGGCAACCTGTTTTACCCATTCTGAATCTTGAGTGGATTTTTTCGGCTCACCATAAATAGGTTGCAACGCCAAAATAATACTGTCCGGAATTTTCCAGTCTTGTAAAACACTCTCTCCAAAACGTTCAAAACTACATCCCAATAATTCGTTGCAGACTCCGATAGCATTCTGTGAATCTTCCTTGGAGAGCACTTGAATTTTATCGTAGAGCAAATGGTCGAATGAAGCCACTAGGATACGACCGATATTTTTAAATAGCGCAGCGACTGCAGCTTCTTCACTCTTCGGGTGACGATTGTGCCGCGCAATTTCGCGTGCTGTAACGCTTGCGCACAAGGCTTGAACTAATTCTTTTCGGACGGATTGGGCTTGTTTTTGATCACGAAACCCGTCGACCAAGAGGGTTGCTAATGCGCTAGCTTTAATCGTATCGAAACCTAGCAAGAAAATGGCACGGGAAATCGTCGTGACCGAAACACCGCCCAATGTTCGATATGTGATCGTGTTGGATAAATGTAATATTTTCTGTGTGAGGGCGACGTCAGATAATATGAAGTGTGCTAATTCTGAAACAGAATCCTCACCGGAGGACGTGATCTGGACGACCTTGTTGATAGCGACACCAAGAGTCGGTAAATTTTTGTCGCTGCGAATTTTTTCCAACAATCGTTCGCGAGCGCCATGGATTGATTGAGTGTTATTGATCACAAAAACCTTACACTATTTAGAACGTACAGCATCAATTCCAAATCGTTTTTGTAATTCACTATACAAACCGCGAATTGCTTTGAGGCGCGGATTCATAGGGTCCAAACGTGCTGCTGAATCAATGAGTTGTTTTGCCAGATTGCCGGTGGCGAGGTCCCAGCCGAGATTTTCTATGCATTTGAGTGCAGCTAAGGCAGCGTTTAAAACGACTTGAGGATTGTCTGGTGATTTACGCGCGGCACTCGACATCAGCTCGACTGACCCACGATAATCCCCCTCTTTCGCCTTTTGAACACCGAGGGCAACAAGATCTTTCACTTCCTTTTGGCTGCGTTGTGCCAACTCTTTACCCAAATGCCCTTTACCTGCACTCTCAAAGACGCCAAGCGCTTTGCTGACCATGTTTTGATTGGGAGCATTACGCATCACTTCCATAATGACTTCGGACGCAGCATCCTCTCGGTCATTTTCGAGACAGCTTTTCGCCAAACCCAACTTCAATTCATTTGATAAGCCAATCTCTTCACGGTTAGCTTGCACTGCCGCTTCCAGCTCCTCTCCAAGTTTCGCAATGTCACCAGTCGAGGCATGCACCATGGCTGCGGAAATTGCCCGACAAGCCTCCGTTTTCTTGATGCCCGACATACTTTTCTCTAAATCGCGGATGACCGATTTTGCCTGATTATGGTCGCCTTTTTTTACCAGCGCATTGACCAGATTGACATGATCTTCTGGATCGCGGAATTCAGAATATTTTGCTTTGCTGACAACTTTCTTGAGTACGTTTTCAGCAGTTTCAATATCACCTGTTTCCAGCGCAAGTGCACCTAATTTCCGGAGGCGCCTGACTGCATGGGGTGAGACCGTAACTGCAGTATCAAGGACTGATTTGGCTTCTGGTAGGGCACCAATAGCCTCGTGTGTTTTGGATAGCCAGTCGTAGGCATCCATGTATTTTGCGTTTTCCGAAACGAGATTACTGAGAATACTTTCCGCCTCGTTGTAGCGTCCTTGCATGAATAGCGTCTTTGCTAAACCTAAACGAGCCCAAGCAACAGCTTTCATCTCAAATAGCTTAACATATAGTTCCTCCGCTTCCGGTGCCTCTCCCAAGGTGACGTGTAACTCAGCCCGTAAGCGCATAAAGTCGACAATATATCGCGGATAGTTTTTTTCGCCCTCTAGACAAGCGTCGATTGATTCACGTACAAAGCCTTGCTCCATTAGATTGAAGACTTCAATAAACGCTTTGCGTTTTTCTATCGCCTTTAATACGCGCTCTAATAGCATGTCTGCAGTAAATGGCTTGAGTAGATAATCCGATGGTGCTAATTCGGCAGCGCTGACCACTTTCGCATAAGCGCGTTCAGCGGTGACCATAATAAAAATCGTCGATAGCGGCGTCAGTTTGTGATGGCGGATATCTTCCAGCAATTGTTGCCCATCTTGTCCTACGCCAAGCTCATATTCACATAGAACTAAATCGAACACTTTGCTTTGAATGGCGCGCACCGCACTGCCGGCAGTTAGTGCATGTTCAATCTTATTGATGCCGCACAAATTGAGCATATTATGCAAGCTGACGCGCATGCCCGCATGTGGTTCAACAAGTAAAGCGCGTATGTCTCCTAAGTTGCTCATGAAACCCTTTGACAGTGATTGTATTGGCGCGATTTGGTTTGTTTTTCGCCACGCACACGATGAATCCTACGAGTAAGCGACTAAGCTATCATTGACCTTATAAGTGACGGCCACTTTATGCTAAAACTTTAACCGATTAGTCCTTTACAATGTAGCTGTGTAGCAATTTTTTTCAAGACAATTAAAACAACGTCGTTGGAATGCGACGCTATGTTTCATTTGAGAAATTTAGCGACTAAAAGAATCACTAAGGAAAGTAAGATCGTTGAGGCAAATGGAATGGTAAAGACCTTACCAAATAGCTTGAAACGCAAGTCACCAGGCAATCTGCCAATGCCGATTTTGTGTAGCCAAGGTAATAAATTTGCAAATAAGACTAGCCCTACAAAAATAACGATGACCCAACGTATCATAAGTTTTCTTTCAATGAAAATTTCTTACTCAGCTAGTTTTTAGCTGGTTTAAAGTTTGTGGCTACGGTCAAATCGGAATAGATTCTGCGCGAGTTGTTCTGGTAATTCGACGTCGGCTCCAAGTATCAACACTTTAAATAACTCACCCATTTCGGCTGGTGAGGTGAGTTTTTGGATTGCATTACTTGCTGGAAGATACTGTTGACTATCTTCAACTGGGATCCTTTCTAGCATGTCTGTGATGCCACAACCGAGCAAAAATCCTGCTTGACTGGTATAGCTCAATAGGTCCAAGCCAGCACTGACACCAGCAATCGCGATTGCGGTGAAATCGACATGCGCGGTGATATCTTGCAATCCCGGTAAATAGAAGGGATCAGGATGCGCATGATGTCGATAGTGACACATGAGCGTACCTTTGTCGCGTTGCGAAAGGTAATATTCATGCGCGGGGAATCCATAATCCAACCAAATCGCGACACCGCCTTGCCCAGAATCTTTCTTACCTTCTAAAAGCATCGCAGCGATACTTCGCATAAAGGCGATCTCTACCGGATGTATTTCGCTAATATAGCCCGTGGGTAAATTTTCAGATTCTGGAATCTGTGCTATCAAGTCGACAATCTCATGATCTTGATCCTCCATATTTACGAGCTTTAATGTTTGCGCCGAGGTGGGGTCGAGTGCTACCCCTAAGCGGGTCCAGCCTCGCTCTGACTTCATAACAAGTTCAACCGGCATCGCATCAAGGACTTCATTTCCTATGATAACGCCAGAAAAAGCGGTGGGCATTTCTGCTAGCCAGACCACTTGCGGAAAGCCTTTTAAACAATGTTCTTGTCGTGCTCTAAGTTCGCCGGACAATTCCACGATAAAATAGCGCTTTAGCGGGATATTTGAGCGCTGGCATTCTGACAAGATATCAAAGGCCAGTTTGCCGGACCCAGCGCCAAACTCCAAAACATCGGTAGCCGTTTGTGAAAAGAGTTGATGAGCCACATGCGCGAGGGTGGCACCGAATAACGCACTCATTTCAGGTGCCGTAGTGAAATCACCAGCGGCGCCTAATTTTGCGGAACCACCGCTGTAATAGCCTAAGCGAGGTGAGTAAAGTGCCATTTCCATATAGCGTGAAAATGGGATGACGCCACCGTGACCGGTGATTTCAGCTGCAATCAGTTCCAGCAATTGCTGCGAGGCGCTTTGTGCGTCGATAGATGGTGCTGGCAGAGCAAGTCTGTGGTTAGGAGTAGGATTGAGTTTTTGCATTTCAGCATTGTATTAAAAAGCCGGACGATTCCGATCATTTAGTGAAAACATTTTCGCTAAATGCTGTATCAAATAATGTGAGAAAAACTGTTATGGTGCCTGCGCGGCTATTTCTACATGCCATAACTGATCTTCATAGCGTAGAAAGAAAATAAATATGAGTTCAGTTAACCCTATCCCCGTTGCCTTGGTGACCGGCGCTGCTAAAAGGATAGGCCGTGAAATCGCCCTTGCATTGGCACAGCGTGGCTGGGATATTGTTGTGCATTACGGCCGGTCAAGCTATGAAGCAGCCCAATTGGTGTCCGACATTGAACGCTTAGGTCGACGTGCCTTGGCAGTGCAGGCAGACTTGGGCAACGTTTCGCAGATCAAGCGAATTGTGCCGCAAGCGCTTGCTTATTTTGGCCGTTTAGATTGCGTTGTGAACAATGCATCGCTATTTGAAGCTGACAATATGGATGATTTTTCGCAAGCTTGCTTAGATAAACACATGCATGCAAATTTAATGGCTCCGTTGATGTTAGCGCAAGACTTGTATGG
This sequence comes from Undibacterium sp. Ji22W, assembly GCF_049340305.1. Taxonomy (NCBI): domain Bacteria; kingdom Pseudomonadati; phylum Pseudomonadota; class Betaproteobacteria; order Burkholderiales; family Oxalobacteraceae; genus Undibacterium; species Undibacterium sp. Ji22W. The sequence continues at coordinate 7,350 of NZ_JBMPOU010000003.1, forward strand.
GAATTTACCAGAGGACGCGCCGGCTGGTATGGCGGTTGTGGTCAATATTCTCGATCAGAAATTATTTAATCTGAATCCTGATTATGTGTCCTACACTTTATCGAAAGCCGCTTTGCAGACGGCGACTACGATCCTAGCGCAAGCTTTGGCGCCCAAGGTCAGGGTCGTTGGTATTGCACCGGGTTTGTCTCTAGTATCCGGTGATCAGAGCGTCAGTGATTTTGAGGCTGCACATAAAGTGACGCCACTGGGGCGTTCCAGTACGCCTCACGATATTGCAGAAGCTGTGTGTTACGTGGCGACGGCGAAAGCGATTACGGGTACGACAATACTGGTTGATGGCGGTCAGCACTTGATTCCGACCCAGCGGGATGTGATGTTTCTGGCGACCGCAAATAGCGATCGCAAGCCCTAATTGACTTGTTTTTGATCGAATTATTTTTAATTTATACGTTTTTTGAAGCGACTATTTATGTTATCCATACTCCACCACCCGCAACTTGCCGATTGTCGTCGTTTGTTTTTACGCAACTACGAGATCTCTATCAATATCGGCGTCCACGAATTTGAAAAGAAGGGCGAGCAGCGTGTGATGATCAATGTCGATCTTTACATTCCGCTGGCATTGTCGACACCAAAAGACGATCAGCTCGATGAGGTTGTGGACTACGATTTTATGCGCGGCACGATTGCAGCCCGCGTTGCACAAGGACACGTCCATTTGCAGGAAACGCTGTGTGATGATGTCGCAAGCATCATGTTAGCGCACCCGCGCGTCCGTGCCGTGCGCGTTTCTACGATGAAGCCGGACGTCTATCCCGATTGCGAAGGCGTAGGTGTAGAAGTGTTTCAAATTAAAAACGAAATGTGAGTCAGTCTATGCAAGTCATCTCTATGCCAACTTCGGCGAAAATAGCGCAAACCGCATCGACTCGATCACCTGAAAAAATCGCTTACGAAAACAATAAATTACATAAGCGCTTATGTCGTTTGGTCGGCCAAGCGATCGGTGATTTCAATATGATAGAAGATGGCGATAAAGTGATGGTCTGTCTATCGGGCGGAAAAGACAGCTATGCTCTACTCGATATCTTAATGACTCTGCGTGAACGTGCACCGATTCATTTCGATATCGTTGCCGTCAATCTGGATCAAAAGCAGCCAGGTTTTCCTGAAGACGTCTTACCTGCTTATTTAGATAAATTAGGCATTCCGTACCACATTGAAAATCAAGATACCTACAGCATTGTAAAACGCTTGGTACCTGAAGGCAAAACGACCTGCTCATTGTGTTCCCGTTTGCGTCGCGGAATTTTGTATCGCGTCGCCGATGAATTAGGTGCAACCAAGATTGCGCTTGGCCATCATCGTGACGATATTATGGAAACTTTTTTCCTGAATATGTTCTTCGGTGGCAAACTCAAAGGTATGCCGGCTAAATTGCAATCGGACGATGGTAAACATATTGTGATTCGCCCACTAGCCTATGTAAAAGAATCCGACACAGAGCGCTATGCCGAGGTGAAACAGTTCCCGATCATTCCTTGTAATTTATGCGGCTCACAAGAAAATTTGCAGCGTAAACACGTCAAGCAATTGATGCGGGATTGGGACAAACAGCACCCGGGTCGCGTCGACAATATTTTCTCCGCCTTATCGACGGTTGTGCCATCCCATCTGATGGATAAAGATTTATTTAATTTCCGTGATTTGGCTGTGACTGGCGAAGCGATGCCGGACGGTGATATTGCATTTGACGAAGAGCCTTGTGCACCGCCGGTTAATAGGGTGATCAATGTAGATTTGGAACAGGATTAAGTAGTGAAACTCTTTAAAAAATGCGCCCGAGTGGCGCATTTTTATTGCGCGGTAAAGTAAGTGCCTGTTCTCCAATAAATTTCATCCCCATAGGCGGGCGTTCATCGCGACAAAGTCGTCGTTTATCGCATTGCTACGCTGATCTGCCGCACGGCATTTACACTCTTTGGATGGGGTAATTGTTTGTAGATTCAGTCAGAGTCGATCATATTTCCCCAAACTGTGATGAAGTAGTGATAATGCAAAACAAAATTAAATTATAGGAAATTAAGACTCGCCAGGATTATGATGTCGTTTTTAATAAGATTGATATTTCTGTGGTTATGTAAATCGTGATAAGGCAATGCAACTTAAAAGTATTGCAGAATAAAGAGTAGTCCCTCTCGATCAATAAAAAAGAAAAGGAAAAAATGATGTCGTCAAATGCAATTTCTGTCATCGGAAAACTATTTTTTGAACCAAAAGCCGCTTTCGAGTCTCTGAAAGAAAATTCCAAACCTTGGTTGCCTTTAGCACTGATCATGGTGTCGACTCTGGCGCTGTTCTATTGGTACTACGCGACCGTGGACTTCTCTTGGCTGATCGATCATACCTTGAGCGCCAAGCCGGATATGAAGGCTGAAGAGCGTGAAATGGTCACTAAAATGTTGACCAAAGATCGCATGATGATCACAACCTTGGTCGGTGCTTTGATTGGCATGCCAGTCGTGTTTGCCTTATACGGCTTGTACTTTATGTTGGCATCAAAAGTGATGGGCAGCGCGATTTCGTATGGTAAATGGTTTGGTTTTGCAGTGTGGGTCAGCGTCCCTACTCTGATAGGTGCACCATTGATGGCATTACAGATTGCAACTGGTCATGGTCAGGTTTCACTGGAAGGCCTGAATATGTTGTCTTTGAATTTCTTAATCGCGAATTTGCCAGCGGATCATGCATGGGCGGGTTTGATGAATAATCTGAGTTTGACAACGTTCTGGACGATGTTTTTAACCTTTGTAGGCTTCCGTGTATGGACTGGCCGAAGTGTCGCTAGCTGTGCGTTAGCCACAGCATTGCCTTACGTCGTGATCTATGGTGTTTGGGTCGCTAAATTGATGTTCTTTAAATAAACGGTAACGATGATGAATAAACGTAAATTGCTGGGGATAGCGGTCATTGCTGCAATTATTGTAGTGCCCGTAGTCATTAAATTTTCAAGTAGCAAGCCCAAGCTAGAAGTCGAACTAGCTGCGGTCACTAAGAAAGAAATCCAACCCTCGATTTTGGCATCGGGAAATTTTGTGTTCCGTCAACAGGTGCAATTGTCGAGTGAAGTGATCGGTAAAGTCTCAGAAGTGCTGGTAAAAGAGGGTGACAAGATACAACAGGGTCAAGTGCTGTTGCGTCTTGATCCCACCTTGATCAAAGCTGAGGTCACGCAGCAACGCGCGATCGTGCGCAGTGCACAGGTCAATATTGAACGTGCACAATTGAATGTCGATCGTCAACAAGTCAATGTGGACCGCAGTCGTCGTCTTGCAGAAGCAAAATTTATCGATACCAGTAAGTACGAAGATGCAGCGCATCAGTTTAATGTCGCCAAAGTCGATTTGCATGCGGCGCGCGAAAGTATGCAGCAAGCAAGTGCCGCATTAGATCAGGCCTTAAAGCGTTTAGATAAGACTGAAGTGAAATCACCGATCAGCGGCACGGTCACGGCGGTACAGATCAAGATTGGTGAAACGGCGGTCGCTAGTGCAACCGGTATGGCGGGTTCATCGTTGATGACGATTGCCGATGTTGGCAGCATTATGGCTGAAGTGAATGTGGATGAAGCAGACGTCGCAAAAGTGATGGTGGGACAAAAAGTGAAGGTCTATCCAGCCGCATTTGATGATCAGCCTGTTGCCGGAATTGTGGAGGAGGTCTCGATGGCGCCAAAAGTGGCGATCGCTGGTGCTTCACAAGGGAAAAGCTACGTGGTGAAACTCAGTCTGGCTGAAACAATGTTGGGGATACGTACCGGGATGACTTGCCGCGTAGAGATTATTACTGGTGGCGGCAGTCCAAAGCCCGTGTTGCCGATTCAGGCGATCTTGACCGGCGATAGCATGAAGTTGGATAAAGACGTCAAAGAAAGTAAAGAGACAATTAAAGGCGCTGGCGTGGTCTTCATTATGAAAGATGGCGTGGTGCGCAAAAAAGAAGTGAAGGTGGGCATCGCTGACGATAATAATCAGGAAATTTTATCTGGCGTCGCTGAGGGAGATACCGTTGTGGTCGGACCAGCACGTGTTTTGCGTAGTTTGCGCGATGGCGATCAGGTGAAAGAATTGAAGGCTGCTGACAAGGCTGACAAGGCTGACAAGGCAAATACAGCAAAGCCAACCAGCGTATCAGCTTCCACATCTAGTGCTGCTACATCCAGCGCTTCTGCCAGTGCGGACGGGAAAAAACCGTGATTACCCTGACCGCAATTGAGAAGACTTACCAGATGGGCGATCAGACTGTGCATGCCTTGCGCGGTGTGGATCTGCACATCGAGCGCAATGAATTAGTCGCGTTTATCGGTGCTTCCGGTTCTGGTAAGTCAACCATGATGAACATCGTCGGCTGCCTGGATCGACCAACCGCGGGAACATATCAACTCAATGGACGAGATGTGGCGACCATGGAAAGTGATGAGCTGGCATTGGTGCGCAATGCCGAGATTGGCTTTATTTTCCAAAGCTTTCACTTGCTGCCACGTGCTACCGCACTCGACAATGTGGCACAGCCTTTGATCTATCGCGGTATTGGTTATAAAGAGCGAAACCGCTTAGCGGCGGAGGCTTTGGATCATGTCGGTTTAGGTTCACGTATGCATCATCGTCCGAATGAACTGTCAGGGGGGCAAAGACAACGGGTCGCGATTGCCCGAGCCCTAGTCGGCAAACCAGCGATTCTGTTGGCGGATGAACCGACGGGTAATCTGGATTCCAGCACCAGTTTGGAAATTTTAGACCTGATTAAAGAAGTGCACAGGAATGGCCAAACGGTCGTGATGGTCACGCATGAGCCCGATATCGCGGAGCAATGCCACCGTATCGTGCGCTTGCACGACGGCCGCGTCTTGAGTGATGTGCGCAATGTACCTAAGGTATCAAAGGAGTAAGTATGTTTCTATTATTAGAAAGTGTGCGTTCCGCCCTGAATTCAATTCGTGCCCATCGTATGCGGAGTTTCTTGACGTCGCTTGGCATTATCATCGGCGTTGCTTCGGTAATCACGGTGATTTCTCTGATTCAGGGTTTGTCGAAAAGTGTGACCAAACAGTTTGAAGGTTTGGGGGGGAATTCTTTAACCATCACTGCGCATAACACCATGAAGGATGCGATGCGTGGCAAATTTAATGAATTGCGGTTTGAAGATATCGAACAATTGCGTACCCATGTCGATGAAATCGCGGATGTAAGTCCTTTGTTTCTGCTGTCGGCTCCGACCGTACGCTTTGGTAGCACTGATACCTCAGCGCGTATCATGGCAACGACGCCAACCTATCAAGAAGTGCAACAACGCTTTGCCAGTATGGGGCGTTTTCTGAGTGATTCCGACGAATCGAGTGCGCGTCGGGTGGCAGTGATAGGGCCTAAGTTAATTGAGTCTTTGCACCTACCTGAAAATCCGATTGGTCAATACATCAGCTTTAGCAATGAGTGGTTCAAGATTATTGGCGTGATGGAAAAACGCGGCGAATTATTCGGAATGTCGCAAGATGATTACGTGATTATTCCTTTTCGTACTGGACGTAGTTTGATGGGAAACAACCAGCGTTTGCGCAACATGCAGTTTACGGTGTCGTTGAAAGATATTTCTAAGCTAGAGGATGTGAAACCACGTATCAAATCTGTCATGCGTAAGTCACACAAGTTAGATCCAGATGTTCCCGATGATTTTGATATGGAATCCTCTGATCAGTTATCCAAGAGTCTGGACAATATTACCGCGACTGTGACCCTGGTGATGGGGGGGATTGTTGGGATCGCTTTGTTGGTCGGCGGTATTGGCATTATGAATATCATGTTGGTATCGGTGACTGAACGTACGCGTGAAATTGGGATCTGCAAAGCGATCGGTGCACGCAGTCGTGACATCATGATGCAGTTTTTGATCGAAGCCGTTACGCTTTCCGTATTAGGCGGTTTGATTGGCTTGATACTCGGTTATGGTTTGGGATTTGGAATCTCAAAAATGATTCCAGATTTTCCCGATGCCGTAGTGCCGTGGTGGGCAGTCGTCTTGTCGTTTGTTTTCTCGGCCGGTGTCGGTATTGTGTTCGGTGTGATGCCTGCCAGCAAAGCAGCGAAGCTTGATCCTATCGATGCCTTACGTTATGAGTAAATAACAATCTGCGTCGTTATCTGATTTGGGTATAAGATCTTAAAAAAAAGCAGTGGCATACAATAAATGCCGCTGCTTTTTTATTGACCAATTGATCTATTTATTGAGTCGTGAACTTAACCAGTCCTTACCTTCAACGATGCGTGTCACCATCATCGACGACACCAGGTCGCCATTCGCATTAAGCAAAGTTGCAATCGGATCGACCAACGTGCCAATCACCATGGCTACCGGTAATGCTTGTTCCATAGGAAAACCAAACGCGGTAATCGCGAACACTTCGCCGATATATCCGCCGTTAGGAATGCCCCCTTCGACGACGGATACAACGACTGTGATTCCCATAATCGCCAATAGCATTTCTGGCGCTGAAAAATTCTTACCGAACATCGCAAACAGCAAAGCGAGTTTAATGATGGACGACATGCTCGAACCATCCTTGTGGATAGGTGCGCCTAAGGGAATCACGATATTGCGCACATAATCGGGAATCCGCATTTTCTCTGCGGCCAGTAAATTTGCCGGGATAGTGGCAATACTACTGCAAGTGCCGACGGCTGTTAAGGCTGGAGTCAGATTGTTTTGCCAGAACACGCGCAAGCCTAAACGTCCGGCTGCAAGGTAGGCATACAAACTAAAGAAGATCACGAAATACGCGAGGCAAGTGGCATAGTACAAGGCCAACGGGTGCACATACACGCCCAGCAATTGCGGTCCAAACACGCCGACCTGATAGGCAAAATAAGCGCCCAAGCCCAACGGTGCCGTTTTCATAATCATCTCTAACAACTGCTTCATCACTTCGTTCGCAGAATCGAGAAATTGCGCAAACACTCTGCCTTTTTCTCCGGCGCGCAAAGTCGCAAAACCAACAAGCAGAGAAATCAAGATCAACGCCAACATGTTCTTACGCGCCATTAACTCGAAGAAATCATTGACTGTTAAAACTTGCGTCAGACTCGCGCCGCCACTTGGCGTAACAGCCGAATGTGCGCTGGCAGGATTATCAATCAGTGCTTGCGCCACCATTGTGCGCAAGGTATTGTCTTGATCGATAGGAAACAGCAGCATCACACTTGTCATTACTGCGGCGGAAATCAAAACCGTCAGCAAAAAGACGCCTGCCACGATACCGAATAGTTTTCCTAAATGCTCGGTTTTCTGTAGATTCGCAATCGATGAAGCGATCGTAAAAAAAACCAGTGGAATGATGGCAGTAAACAAAAGATTGAGAAAAATATCGCCAAGAAATTTGATGCCTTCGACTTTGTTGCCAAACAAAAATCCGACTAAACTCCCTAAGCAAATGCCTCCCAATAACAATAATATGCTGGCGTAATTACGCAAGGTACTGGTCGATTCAGTAACGACTTTTTGCATATTTATTTCCTAGTCTATTTTTGCTGGAATCTGTACATCGCATACGCTGAAGTCAGCACCTTTATCACGGCGTGTTTGCGCGATCATTTTTTCCATTGCTGCGGGACTAGCGACACGGATTATTGGTCTGTCTTTCGCAGGGAAATCCGCAAGCAGGCGCACTGTTTTCATGATATCCGGTTGCGCTGGTGGTTCACCATGCGTTATGCTCAGCAACACATCGTTGCCTATCACGACTCGGCCAAATACGGTGTAATCGCGATCCAGACGACGACTGGCATCCAACATAAAGTAAAGCTCACTATTCGCCGAATCACGTGGTTCATTGCGTCCCATCCCCGCAACACCGGGGCAATGTGCGCCCCATGCGCGCAAACTACCGTTGCTGTTTTTGATGGTGTCAGTCAGTGGCAAAGATTGGAATGGAACACTTCCCAGAAAGCCAGTGGCAGCATCGCTGCTGAGTGAGGCGAAATTGTTCACTGCAGAGTAGCCTAACTTAAACATCATTTCAGGTGGCAGATTGGGGTAAGCGGTGCCGCCGCCATCTTTATTATTCGGGTTGCCAGTTTGCGCTACAAATTTCGCGATCACACGATGAAATTGCAGGCCATCGTAGACTTTTTCGCGTGTCAATAATTTGATTCTTTCGACCGCTTTGGGGGCCATTTCTGGGCGCATCTCTATGATCATACGGCCTTTGTTTGAGTCGATGATTAGGGTGTTGTCGGGGTCCAATGTGCGCCATTGTTCTTGAGCCGTGGCAGGTGATACGAGACCTATGGTCAAAACACTGACGGCGAGGGTGATAAGGACGGTAGGGAGGCGAAGTGGAAATGTCGTTTGGCCAGAAAATTTCATGCGGGCTCCAGAATCAAGTGAACACGAGGTGAGTGAAATAGGGATATAGGTGAAAAATTCTTTGATGGCCTATTGTAGGGAAGGTGAGGTGCTTCTGCCAGTGCTATTTATGTTGCTATCCTTGAAAAAATGGCTTGAATCCAGATCGGAATCAAGCCATTTTGGGGGGCTATTTGTTGCTCACCTGTGCCAGTCAGGTTTAATGTAATTGCGGTGCACGATGCACCTTCGAACCATGTCCCGCGCTCGGCTGATCGCCACGCATCTTAAACATGTGGACGACCTGAGTTAATGCTCCAGCTTGTTCTTGCATCGCTGTTGCCGCCGCTGCTGCTTGTTCAACTAAAGCAGCATTTTGTTGAGTCACATCATCCATTTCACGGATTGCGACATTCACTTGCTCGATGCCTGTCGCTTGCTCATCCGATGCCTTGGTGATTTCTTCCATGATATGGGTGACGTGCTCGACGCTCTCGACGATTTCTTTCATCGTCGCACCGGCCTGATCGACCAATTGTGTACCGCGTTTGACGTTATCAACCGAGTCACTGATGAGCGTTTTGATTTCTTTCGCAGCACTGGCGGAGCGCTGTGCCAGACTGCGCACTTCGGATGCGACTACCGCAAAACCACGGCCTTGCTCACCCGCGCGCGCAGCTTCCACGGCCGCATTCAACGCCAGAATATTGGTTTGGAAAGCGATTCCATCAATCACAGAAATAATATCGACGATTTTTTGTGAGGAAGTATTAATTTCGCTCATCGTATCAATCACATTATTCACGACTGCACCGCCTTTGACCGCTACGCTGGATGCCGATGCTGCCATTTGATTGGCATTGCGGGCGTGAGAGGAGTTGAGTCTGACCGCATCTGTTAAGGTCAGCATAGACGCCGCTGTTTGTTCCAAAGCACTCGATTGGCTTTCTGTCCGTGCTGACAAATCCATATTTCCTTGCGCGATTTCGGTCGAGGATGTCGCAATCGCATCAGTGCCTTTTCGTACCTCGCGAATAATGTCACGCAGGCTATTTCGCATACTGAAGATAGAAAACAACAGACTGGTTTCATTCTTGGTATCGATTTCGATGTGAACGGTTAAGTCGCCTGCGGCGATTGCACTGGTAATGTCGACTGCGTATTGTGGTTCGCAACCGAGTTGCTTAACCAAACCGCGCGAAATAAAGAAGCCGAGCGCAAAGAGTAACAAAGACAAAATGCCGACAACGACGAGCAGTTGTATCGCGCTTTGATAGACGATGGCGTCGACGGTATCAAGATAAACACCTGTACCGATGACCCAAGACCACTGTTGATTGAGCTTCACATACGCTAATTTACCAACAGGTTTAGTGCTGTTCGGTTTAGGCCACATATAATTTACAAAGCCGCCGCCCTGACTTTTTGCAATATCCCGCATTTCTACGTACAGCAATTTTCCGCTTGGATCTTTATTGTCCGATAAATCTTGACCATCCATCGCAGGCAAAATCGGATGCATCACCATGCGGGGATGCAGGTCATTGATCCAAACATAGCCGTTTTCACCAAAACGTAGATGCTTTACCGCGATAAGCGCCGCTTGCTTGGCTTCAGACTCACTCATTTTGGATTCGGTGACGAGCTTTTGATAGTGCTCAACTAAGGTGTTCGTTAGCTCTACCGCATTTTTGATGCTGTTCTGATTTTCTTTCAGAATCGCGTTTTTTTCATTGTTTAAAAAAATCGCACTTAATACAACGATTCCCAGAATGGCACTAACGACCAGTGCGCCCAAGCGCTTACTGACACTGATTTGATGAAGCTGGCCAAACAAGCCTGACATAGTATTCTCCTGATTATTTTTCTATTGACCCTGAAATTAAAAGGCCTCGCCTAGCGCACACCAAAGACTAATTGGCAGAGCTTGAAGCGAGGCAATTGAGGTCAAGGACTTGCGATTTTCCGAATGTGCAAGGACCGTAAGGTCATGTGCATTGAGTAATGAATTAACTCAGACATTCAACTGACAAAATCCTACCACGCAGACAGGGCTTTGTAGAAAGCATTTCTCGGTATTGTATTGTGAGACAGCAACAAGTCATCTACATTTAGCGCGAAATCCATCCGCACGCGTGGGACGTGCGATCCAAAGATTTTCCTGATGCCGGAATTGATTGTTTCTTTATCTAACCTGTTTTGACAGCAACGCATTGCTTAAACGAGATGTCAACAAGCACGCACAAGCGGCGATTTTTACTCAATCTTGCCAAGGTTTTGATGCTAGCGAGTTAAACAATTATTTTGCCCTGTTGCGCGTATTCGTGCCGACACCCACAGCGGTAAAGATTGCTAGCATCTGGAACATGCCGATACAGGCAAATACCCAGTGGGGATGATGGGCATCCATGATGGCACCGAAAAGTGCTGGAGAAAAAGCAAGCCCAATGTCGAGTCCGGAATACACCACGCCGTAGACCCGTCCTGTGGCATTTTTGGGTGATGCAGCACGAATGAGTAAATCGCGTGATGGGCCGGCAATGCCAGCGCCCAGACCAACAGCCCCCATGAGCACGACTGCCATGATAGGAGAAACCCAACCGGTCGATAGCAGTAAGGCAATGATTGCTGAAAATGAAAATGCCACGGTGATGGTACGGTCATGGTCCGTCGTTTTAGCGGCAATAAATCCTCCCCAAATCATCCCTACTGCGGATGTCAGCATATACGCTGTATAGGCTGCAGTGGCCCATGCTAAAGACATGCCATACACCTCACGCAAGGCAGTCGGTGAAAAACTTTGGATCCCACCAATGCCCATAGAAATCATGAAGAAGAACAGAAAGCACATCCATACTGCCGGTAACCGCATGAAATGAAACACGCTATTGTCGTGACTTTGTTGGCCGGCGCTGCTGGTGTTAGTCACCGTATGCGGTTTAGGATCGGTATGCAGTAAATGACGATAGCTGAATAGAATGATCATGACAATCAGAGGCAAGGCCGCGGCCGCCATCAGCGCGATCCGCCAATTGTAGAGATTGGCCAGACTGACCAAAAAGACAGGTGCTGCTGCCCAGCCGAGGTTGCCGCTGATTCCATGTACAGAAAACGCATGACTCAGGCGTTGGGTTGTCACGCATTTATTGAGTATCGTGTAATCGGCTGGATGAAATACGCTATTCCCGAGCCCCGCTAGCATCGAGCCCAACATCAACACGGCATAATTCGGCGCAACCGCAAGTACCACTGCTGACAGCGCCAAGCAAGTAATGCCAAAAAAAAGTACTGCTCGCGCACCAATTCTGTCGACCACAAATCCAGCTAGCGCCTGACCTATGCCAGAGACGACAAAAAAGGCGCTCATTAAAATCCCGAGTTCTGCATACGACAGACTAAATGCCTCTTTTAGCCAGGGAAACAGAGGCGCCAGGATCATATGGAAAAAATGCGAAATACCGTGCGCGAGTCCGACCAAACTGATCACAACTGCATCTTGTTTTAAGCTGTTCGGCGTTGGTATTTGGTTTGGATGGGCAGCAATGCTAGTCATGACTTCTTCTTTCTGCGGGGGAATAAACAAGATAACGCGAATTCGTAGAATTCAGGGGCTTAGTTTACGGAAAAAACGCTCGTCTGTTTTGAGATAAACAGTCATAATTTATCGAATATTTGCCAATTCCCATCGTTTTGACTGTTTAAAAGAAAGAGGTTAACGATGCTGCAAGCACCTATCACGCACACGGGCTCACCGCCAGCGAATCTGTCACCCACCGCCGGACGTCCGGTGCGAGTAGTCGCGCGCAATTTGGAAGCAGATGAATTATTACGTGCTCACCACCATGCTTGGGGTCAGGTGACATACGCCTTGGATGGCGCGGTGCAGGTGAATGCGAATCAGCAAACCTGGTTCGTGCCGCCGCTGCGGGCGATTTGGATACCGCCACATGTGGTGCATGAAGTGCGTACTTTAGAGCGCGCCCAGCTCAGGGCAATTTATGTAGATTCATCAGTCGCCACTATCTCTGGAAATGATTGTGTGGTGTTAGAAGTCTCTGGATTGATGCGGGAATTGGTGCGTACACTGACACAGTTAGAACTGAGCGATGATAATCTGTCGCCTCCAGCAATCGCGACGCATGGCATACCGCAATCGCGGTTGCAGCGCGAATCGCATCTAGCAGCATGCCTGTTGGATGAGTTGGCACACGCCGCGCCATTACCCTTAAATGTCCCCATGCCGCGTGATTCGCGCTTATTGAGTTTATGTGAAATGTTGATTGCCGATCCAGCGTCTCCTTTGAGCTTGCAGGATTTGTCGAAGCAAGTTGGGGCATCGGAACGGACGTTAGCGCGACTATTTCAGAGCGAAATGCAAATGAGTTTTGGATTGTGGCGTCAGCAAATGCGGCTGGCGCGCGCAGCTCCCTTAATTGCCAGTGGTAAACCCTTATCGGTGGTTGCTGCAGAATTAGGCTATGCAAGTCAGTCGGCGTTTTCGGCGATGTTTAAAAAAACCTTTGGGCAAACGCCGTCCAGTTTTTTTAGAACATCAGAGCGCGACTTCGATTGATTTCCTAGTTGACCGATAGTTGAAAACTGCCACAAATCAGGTCGTGTCAGCTGCAAGATATTGGGTGAGCGCCACTTTTAAGGGATCAATAAATTCCAGCATGTCAGAAAATAAGTGTTCCACATCAGTAAAATCGTGATTCTTCCCTTTGAGTTCAATTGCCTTTGCTAGCGATACGATAGGTTTTGCATTAAAGTTGCCTACCAATCCTTTGAATGTATGTGCGCTTCTGTAAAGCAATTCAGCATCCGTGGTTTGGATCGCCTGACGAATTTCGTCCAGCTGTTTATCACATGACTCAAGGAACATGGGGGTAATGATATGCAAAATTTCTTCGTCACCTTGTGATAATGCTTCATAAAAATCAAAACGGTGAGCGTTGAGGCTGGTCGGTTGAGACATGATTTCGTCTGAAATTTCTGCGATCCGACCGGCTCCGATGTGCGCATTTTTAATGTCTTTGTGTGCCGCTATTAGATCGAGTGATTCTCTCAGATTGTCCGATTTAATGGGTTTAGACAAGTAGTGGTCCATCCCAGCTTCAAGGCATCGTTCGCGATCACCTTGCATTACATTGGCGGTCATCGCAATGATAGGGATGTGCTGACTGCCTGTTTCCATGCTGCGGATAATTTGTGTCGCTTCGATGCCTCCCATTTCCGGCATCTGCATATCCATCAATATGACGTCGTACGGCGCGCTGACAAATTTTTCAATGGCAATCTTGCCGTTTTCTGCTAGATCGGCGTGATGTCCCCATTTGCTAAGCAAACTCAGTGCGAGTTTTTGGTTAATGGGATTGTCTTCCGCGACTAAAACACGCAATGGCGTTTGCTTCTGATGAGTGGGGTCTGCGATCAGATCAATATAGTGAATGGCACCGGTCGCAATACCTTGAAAAATAGCTTCAATCGCCACCTGCAATTCATTTTGACTGATGGGCTTATGGACGTAGCCATCAATACCCGAGGTGGCTGATTTTTGCGCATCGTCTAGTAATCCAGCTGACGATAGCATCAATATTTTGGCGTGACCAGACAACTGTTTTTCCCGAATTTTTTCAGCCAGTTGAAATCCATCCATCTCGGGCATACACGCATCTAATAAGATCAGATTGAATTGGCGCTGCTGTTCGGCATTGCTCTGCAAAATTCTTAAGGCTTCTTGCCCGCTACTCGCGACCTCAACGTCCATTTGCCAACTACGTAAAGTATCGCCTATGTATTTCTGGTTGATCGCATTGTCATCCACGATCAGGGCACTAAGACCTTGTAGATGCATCGCATATAAAGGGCTATTTCCGGTATGACTTACGCCAAAATCAGCGGAGAAGTAGAAACAGCTGCCACGTCCGATATCGCTCTGTGCACGCAATTGACCGTTCATCGCCTGTACCAGACGCGAAGAAATTGATAATCCTAAGCCTGTACCGCCATATTTGCGGGTAGTTGAAGCGTCAGCCTGACTAAACGGCTGAAAAATATATTCCAATTTTTCTGCTTCGATGCCAATTCCCTGATCGCTTACAGAAAAATGCAGGCGTGCGTTATCGCTATGTAACTCGACCAGATTAATGTCTATCGTAATGGTGCCCGCATCGCTAAATTTGATCGCATTGACCAGTAAATTACTGAGCACCTGACGCAGTTTTCCCGGATCGCCTATCAATATTTCAGGTAGTTCCGGATCAATCTGGTAGACCAGTTCAATGTTCTTTTGCTCCGCACGTAAAGATGAAGCCTTCAACATCGTCGCGATTAATTCCCTGATAGGAAATTCGATTTTCTCGAGTATCACTTTACCCGATTCAATTTTGGAGAAATCAAGGATGTCATTAATCACGTCTAATAAAGAATTAGACGACACCTTGACCAGGTCGAGATATTCACGTTGTTGCGTCGTTAAGTCTGTGTCGAGTGCTAATTCGGTCATCCCGATGATACCGTTCATGGGCGTGCGGATTTCATGGCTCATCGTAGCTAAGAATTCGCTTTTCGCTTTGCTCGCATCTTCGGCGCCGATTTTTGCGCGTATCAACGCTGCTTCAAATTCTTTGCGACTGGTGATGTCACGACATGATCCATAAATGCTGCCATCAGGGAGCAGCGCTGCACTCATTTCGACCGGCACACTTTCACCATTTTTTTTAACGAGGCGGATTTCCTGCCTCATCAGTTTTTCTTCCCGGAGCCTATCAGTAAAAGAGATTCTGGCTGTATCACGATGTTTTTCCGGAAGCACTTGATAGATGCTCATACCAAGCAGTTCTTCGCGACTGTAGCTAAGCATATTGATCGCAAGATCATTAACGTAAATCCACCGTTCATTTTTATCCGCCACAAATACCGCATCAGCGGCATTGTCCAGAATCATACGCTGTTTATTTTCGCTTTCACGTAGCGCAGCTTCTGCCGCCAAGCGCGCTGTGATGTCTTGAAACGCGGCTACTGATCCGACAATTTCACCATTTTCAAAGATCGGAGAAGCGACAATTGATACGGGAAATAGCTGTCCAGAACGATGTTGGAAATACTCCAGTTCAGACCGATACACTTGCCCTTTGGTCATCGCTAAATTAATCGCACACGCAGCATAGGAAACCTGCCCACCATCAATTTGCTGCGCATGAATCACATCATGGAGACTTTTGCCTTTCAAGTCTGCGAGTGACCATCCCAGAATCTTTTCAGCCTCTGGGTTGATGAAGCTGCAGTTCCCGGCGGCATCGAGTGTGTAGACACCTTCCCCCAAGGTATTCATCACGTTTTGCAAGAGCTGTTTACTTGATTCAATTTCCTCTTTGAGTAAACGTTCCTCGGTAATGTCGGTACGAATCGAAATGTATTGGTAAGGTTTTTTGTTCTCATCCAGAAACGGCACAATGGTCGCATTGGTCCAGTACATGCTGCCATCCTTAGCGCGGTTACGAATTTCACCGTGCCAGACTTTTCCCTGGGTGATCGTGTTCCACATCGCCGCAAAAAAAGCATCACTGTGCAGGCGCGAATTAACAATACGGTGGTTTTCCCCCATGAGCTCGTCGCGTTCATACTGACTAATCTGACAGAATTTATCGTTCGCGTAGATCAGACTTCCCTTAGCATCAGTAATGCTGACGATCGCATGTTGGTCGAGCGCGAACTGTTGATTCTCAAGCGCCGAGAAAGTATTTTGTAGTTCACCGCGAGTATGGAGAATGTCGCTCACAAGACCTGATAACAGCGTACTAAGATCCTCCAGACTCTCTTCATCTGCCAGATGCTTGCCCAGCTGCGCCAATACTTCATTGGTCGTCTGGCGCATCGTTTGCATTACTTGCTGGCGCAATTCAGATTCTTGCCGCAAATGTTGATTGGCGGCCATCAATTCGTCCGAGCTTAATTCCAGGCTCCGCTTGCCTAGTGCCAGGTCTCGATCTGACTGTTCATAGGCCTCGTCAACTTGGGCGAAAAACTGGCGCATACCCCGTAATGCAGTCCTTGCCGAATTACTCAAACCACTTTCTTCGCCGAGGTTTTCAAACTCAGTCAGAATGTCGTCTAACTGCGTTTCACATTGGATACCCAGCAAACGTTTGTGTTGTCTGCTTGCGAGTTTATGTGGCATTAATCGCTCTCAGCTAAGTAAGTGATCGTCATTGTTTGATTGTGCAGGCTACAGGCTTCGATTTGATAGCCGGGGCCGATTTCACCGTTTGAGTAAAACCCACATAACACGGTGTTATTCCCTAAGATATTTTGTACCGCTTCGACTTCTTCATCAACCCGACCGCCCATGACTAATTTTCGTCCGACACAACTGACGAGCAAGCCTAAGGCTTGGCCGTTTTGATTATTGGTGCTGGCGAGCGCTGCGTTTGCTGCTGTTTCTGCACCATCCACCAGATCGTTGGTGTGTGCATGCATCAGACGCAAGTAGCCTTCCGGATTGATGGCACCCGCCAAAATAAGGCTGCCATCCAATTCGTTGACTCCCAAAATAGTGCGAATTTGCCCCAGAGATTCACGGGCATTGCTCAGCATTTCGAAGGGAAACAGTAGTCCAGATCCAGGCAAATCTTTGGCGTAGTCGCCCAGGTAGCGTTTGTAGACCGCTAACGCAGATTCACCGTCGAGCTCATACAAGACATTTCCTATGCATTTGGTTACTTTTCTCGTTGGTCCAAATGGCTTCCAACCACCGAAACTTCCTTGTGACAGGATGAGCTTTTCACCTGAAAATCCGATGCCAACCAATTGAGTAGTAGAAACGCCTGCATTCGATAGGGTATAGGTCTTCACAAATGCACCGTTATCGCCAGCGAGCCCACCGGTGATTGGTAAGGAAGTGCCAAGCTCGCTAGTGATGCCTTCTATCATTGCGCTGCCGTTAATATTTACCCCTTGACCCAAAACAAATAATGCACGTAATTCAGGACTGTGCAGTTGCTTTGCCAGTCTCTTTCCGGCATCGAAGGAACTCTCCATGTCTGTGATGTCAGCCGTAACGACTTTAAATTCACTCGAGTCGAAACGGATTGCGGTGACGATGGTTGTATGTTCACTCACTCCGGTGGTAGTGATTTCACCCGCAGTGCTGCAGCCGACACGTTGTGCATCTGGAAAATAACTGACGAGTGCAGAATTCAAAGCCGGATTGGCAAAATGCTCGGTATAACCGAATACCAATAACAGCTGTGGACAGAGTTCGGATAAATTCTTTAATTTATCCAGATCAGTCACCAGATTTTTCAGTTCTACTTGTGCAATTTTCATATTAGTTATCCTGCGCTATTGATTCACATTTCAACGAATCTCGGCCATCAGTTGGTGGGATTCTCGTGGGCATTTTCGCGTCGTCATTTCCGGTGGTGCTTCAGAACGAATTCTCGAAAGTGAAATTTTGTGGTTGCTTTGCGCCTGTGCTAGTAGGCGCCAAACGAATTTGTATCGACGCTATCTTCGCGATACTGTGCTTTGATTTCCAACACTTTTGAAAAGTCGGATAGGAAAGCTGTCACACATTGCGGATCAAAATGTTGCCCACTTCCTTCTTTTAAAAAAGCCACCGCTCGTTCGATATCCCAAGCGGGTTTGTAGGGGCGCTCAGATGTTAAGGCGTCGAAAACATCCGCCACCGCCACGATGCGTGCGGATAAAGGAATAGCCTCACCTACCAGACCTTTGGGGTAACCACTGCCGTCAAATTTTTCATGATGAGAAAGTGCGATCTCCGCGCCCATTTGCAAAGTTTTAGACGCACTTCCAGAAAGTATTTGATGACCTAAACTTGCATGGTTCTTCATGATAGAAAATTCATCGACCGTGAGTTTTCCGGGTTTCAGCAAGATATGATCGGGAATGCCGACCTTGCCAATGTCATGCATAGGTGCAGCTTCTAAAATCATTTCTTGAACGGATTCAGGCAAATTAAGTTTGCTGGCGATCAAACGGGAATAATTTGCCATCCTTACTATATGCGCACCAGTTTCTGGATCACGTGAGTCGGCCGCTTTGCATAAACGCAAAATCGTTTCCCTTTCGCGCTCTCGAATTTCTAAGGTTGCTTTCTGTACTTCTGCATCTAACCAAGACGCGCGGTTTTCCAAATAGCGCTGGTTTCGTCGTAACGCCAACATGTTTTTGGAACGGGCAAGGAATTCGATTTTATCGACAGGCTTGATTAAAAAATCATTAGCACCTGCCTCTAAAGCTTCATAGCGAAGTGCGACTTCATCATTCGCGGTGATCATGAGTACCGGAATGTCGGCGCAATGTTCTAGACTACGAAATCGCCGGATAAATTCGATGCCATTCATCTCTGGCATCATATAGTCAACGAGGATCAGATCAGGGACATGTTCTTTACACCAGGCCAGTGCAGATTCTGGTACCAGAAAACTGAGTGAAGTACAGTCATCAAGTTTGTCGAGCAAACGACAAAGTAATGTCAGGTTAATTTGCGAGTCATCGATGACCAGAACTTTCATTTCCATTGAACCGCTCCGCTGTCTATACGTGCACGTGAAATCAAGGCTGACAATTTACTTTAATACTCCAAGGAAAATGATAGCCTAATTAAGACGCTATGGACGCTGATCTAAAAGGAATTAAGAATTTTTATCAATTTGTGTCTTTTCCGCTTCACAGAAAAACCGAGAAGGGAAGTTTGACCGTATCAATGCGGCATGCTGCCAGCGAATTGATGAAAAGTTGTCTGATTTACTCGCCGTGATAGTGAGTGCTCTTAGGCATCGGGCACAACGGCGGACCTCTATTTTTGCTTGTTTATTTTGTAACGTGCATGCAAGCTGATTGCACCGCAAACGACACCCAACATCAAAATGGTCGTGTTGGAATTAGCTTGATCTTTGATGAGGAAGAAATTACTCACGCCAATCAAACATAAAACTGCTGCCCATGCCAAAAAACTGTAACGACGCAGAACATACTGAGATGGCGGGTTTGTTCTCCACATGAGTCCCAAACTAAGGAGTGGCAATAACAGTAGTGTCCCGGCACCGAGTTTGGCAGCCATCGTCTGATCAGTCACGATTGCACCGAACAAGGGTACGCAGGCCAACCCCGCCAGCATAGATAGAATTAAAAAAACAATACTTAAAAACAATTTTTCGCGCAGCATGATATTGATCGCAGATAAATCGCCTGAGACCAGGCAAGCGCAGCATCGTAGCAAAAAAATCTCCAATTCAGGGAAATTATTCTTGCGGTTTTTGGCGGGCGTGAATCAAAATGGCTCAAAAGTGATCTCGGCACGTTTAAGCTGATCAACGATCAATTTTTTCCACGGCCCTGAAGGTGACCATACTTTGCTCACCGCTTCATACGCAAACTCGGGTTTTTCGCGGGCGATGATGCTACGGTAGAGAAAAGTCATACTGGAAGCGCGCATGTTTACCTGACAATGCACTAATACTTTCTTGCCTTCCAAGCGCTTCATCGCTTCGAAAAATGCCTCAACATCGACTTGGGTAGGATTGCCAAACGGGATCGGAATATGGATAAATTCTAAGCCCTGCGCGCGGACTATTTCTGCTTCTCCAGCGACTGCATCCGAGACCGTCGTCGGTGCTAAATAGATGACTGCGGAAAAATTCTGAAGCGCTAGCCGCTCGAGAGATTTTGCGCTAGGCTGCCCAGAAGTGACTAAGAAAGGCGAAATTTTCACGACGTTCGGTGCCTGTATTGTTTCATCAATAGCATGGCTGACTTGGAAAGTCGTGCAAGTGCTAAGGGCAGCAATCACGCAGAATAGTCGACGTGAGTAAGAAAATTGGTAGCGCATAATTACCCCTAAAAATCACAAAAACTCAATTAGTTTCAAGCCGAGATGCAACTGGAGATGAGAATAGACTCTGACTTCTAAGTGGCATTTTATCAGCACACCATACGTCGTATCGGCGGTCGTTACAGCATGGGCACACTGGTATCCTAGCGCGAAAAAGTCGGATCTTCTGCTAATTCCCTACGGTTTTATTGGTTTTGGCTGTATCACTTTTTTTCGCGAACCAATAGGCGCAAGCGAACAGCACTAATT
Organism: Undibacterium sp. Ji22W; assembly: GCF_049340305.1. Classification (NCBI taxonomy): domain Bacteria; kingdom Pseudomonadati; phylum Pseudomonadota; class Betaproteobacteria; order Burkholderiales; family Oxalobacteraceae; genus Undibacterium; species Undibacterium sp. Ji22W. Next base: position 27,856 of record NZ_JBMPOU010000003.1, read on the forward strand.
CTAAGGCGTAGAACAATTGGGCTAGCCCAAAACCAAATTGGTAGCTATCCCAGAGGAGAGAAACCAACATGACAGCCCCTGCCATCATTAACGATTGTTGAATGTTTTTACCATGGAACAGATCCCACAGAATCCACATAACCACCAGAACCCATAGCATGTTGGTGCTTAATATCCATGGATTGTCGAAACCGATATTGTCAAATTCGAGACTGTCGAGATACACCGCAATGAGTGTCGCCATGCAGGAAAAAATTAAAGCGAGTCCGGCTTTTTGAGTGTTGCTTAACAAAATGAGTTCCAGTCTTCAGTGTGGAGGCAGGCTCGATCCGGCGGAAGATCTCTCGTAGGATAAAGCAAGCTATGAGTATCGTATTTCTTAATTTTGATGGCGCCAACCTTGATTGATTCCAATTGACTCGTGTGTCAAAAAAACAGGTGTGACATGCAGCCTCACCTGAATCCGATCTTTAATTATCGTTTGCGTTTTCTACTTTATTCAATCGACGCTTACGTCGTTTCGAGCGAAGTAGCGCCGCGGTACCAGCACGATAGGGGTCCACATGAAATGGAAAACGCTGTTGCGCCATAAACCCTTCTGGCATGTAGTCGCCAATTACGCCATAGTGTTTTGGAAAGCCGGTTTGTCCTTTGATGGCGGTTCCAAATACATGGTCCAGAAACGCGAAGTGCGCCGCATAATTTTTATCCACCGCGATCTCGTCGGATGAATGATGCCAGTGATGAAAATCCGGCGTCACGATCAAATACTTTAGTGGACCCCAGTTCAGATGCACATTCGCGTGATTAAACACCGCCTGAAATCCGACGACAATGATGTACACATCCATCACCGATTTTTCAAAACCCAGTACGTACAAGCTGCCCAAAACCAACACGCGAGTCGCGATTAATTCGAGTATGTGCATGCGCGAACCTGCCAACCAATCCATCGTTTTCGTGCTGTGATGGACGGCGTGAAAACGCCACAAAAACGGTACCTCGTGATAGGCGCGGTGGGTCCAGTATTGCGCCAGATCCGCGATCAATATGCACAATAAAAGTTGCGGCATGAACGGAATCGCTTGTACCAATTCCTGTGCGGCGGGAATCGCTATCCAACCGAAGATTTTGTGAATTAAGAAATTGACAGTCAATAAGGCTAGGCCAATGATGAAATGATTGACGGCAAAGTGCACTAGATCAGTCTGCCATTCTTTGCGAAAAATTGGTTGTCCGCGATATAGCGGGAAGATTTTTTCGAACGCGACAAAGATCAAAGTCGAACCCAACAAATCCAGAATAAACCAATCAAGACCGATGTAAGGCGTGTGATCTGGAAAATCGTCGACTGGTACATGCGAACCGCCCAGCAGCACGCTAGCAAGTACTAATAAGCCAGCAACCAGATTAATGCTGATCGCACGTTTGAGAATGAGATTGACCAAGCTGATCGAGCCGGATAAGACCAGCGCAGCAAACATCACATGCCGGATCAGATCGGGCGAATATTTTTGCCGCAATTCTGGCGTCGTTAAATATTGCGGATAGTGAAAAGCCAGAACGCCAAGAAAGCACAAAATCGCGAGACTCAACGCCCACACGCCGCTGACGATGCCATAGCCTTTTTTGAGCTCACCATCTGTCGTCATGAGTCTGGCTGTATCTTTTGCCGCGCTGGCTAATACAGTGACTGGCTTCGCCAATTTTTCCTGCAGCTGTTTTTCTTGCATACTTCCCTCGCTGATGTTCAAGCATCCGATGTAGGTTTAAGCTATTCGCTTAAACGGATTGTGCGATCATGTTGCCTGTTTGATTTGTTCTAATCGCAAGGGAGGCAAATTAACATATTGTTAAAGTTGGTGCAATTATGTCGAGACATTTTGAGTGTAATTGATATCGTGCGCCGATGAACGATGCAGTTCAATTAATTCCAGTGAATGCCGTCCGGGAGTCGCCAAGTACTAAATTCAAAATGCAGAACACGTCGACTATCTGGCAGCTTACTTTTGCTAGATGCGTGCAGTAAATGAGGGCGCATAATTAAAGCAGCATCCCGCTTTGTTTCGCAAAAATGCGGCGTACTTTGCGCGACGATTTCATGTATTTGTTCGGCATTCAAGACGCCGAGTTGATGACTGCCAGTGATCACTTGCAAACAGGCATTATCTTTCGATGCCGCATCTAAGTGCACACGGATGGTCACCATATTTTCCAAGACGGTGAATGGCGGCTGCACATGAATGATCTCTTCCTTCACGCTCCACGCCCGCCATTCAGGATCTTCAAATCGCGCAGATACCGAAACAGTTTTATCTTGATGCCAGCTCACGTACCAATTTGATTCTGCCGACTTATTAAATAGAATAGCTCTGACCAAGGCTGCGTTGGGAGGCAAAAATGCCTCTGACTTTTGTTGAAATTCTACGCTATGCAGGTAGGCTTCCACAGTCTTCAATTTTTTATCGATGTTCCTAATCCCGCCACCGCGAGACATTTCTATTGATTGCGCCATTTCCTCCAAGATGGCTTGGCGCCAAGCAGTAGAAATAAAATCGTCAACAATGTGAAAACCGGTCTCAAGAAATTGCATATTGGTGGTGGATCGAATGAGATAAGTTGAGCTTCGGAAAATAGGTAGCAACGATTCTTAATTTTTCTTGCGCCACCATGTCACTAAGCCAAAAGTCGTTATCGCGATGCCACCCAATAATCCTATCCATAGCCAAGTCAAATCTGGCCAATCTTTATTTTCAGTCATTTGATCGAAAAGTGCGATGGCGCTGATTAGTATGAGGAGTGGACCGAGAATCAGAGGCGGAAGTTTTTCCCAAGGGAGTAACCACATAAATTTCCTTGATAGTTTTGAATTGCTTGATTAAGTTACGTTATGATTTTGCTCAATGCGTGGAATAGTGCGATCGCCTCATTGAGCTGTCCTTGATACCCAGCGTAAATAAAAAATTTATCTAAGCGCAGTCCCATTCGGGTTTCTCGCCTCTTCATCTCTACGCGTTGAGTAATATTGTTTCTTATGCTCAAGTTCGTAAAACAGAATCCCGTGTATCCCCATCGCTTCTCTTTTTGGAATACGACGTTTCCACATCCGATTGAAAATATCATTCAACTCATTGCCTTGCTGACGGGCCATGACTTCATCTATAAATGCGACATCTTCATTTCCTGGAAAAATCGCTGAAAATTCTTCCTCAGTCGCTGCATAAATATCATATACAGCGTTGTCGGCACCATCGATTATTTGAATGTTTTTCATGAGCCTTGCGCCTACAATGAAGTATGAAATAAGTTTGAAATTGAAACTAATTAATCCGAATTCAATAAACATCACGTCGATAAAGTCCATGATCGCGCAAGCGTTCTAACTCTGCCTCGCCCAAAATTTCACGGAGAGCGAGGTCGACGCCGCCTGCCATTCCTGCCAAACTGCCGCAGACGTAAATTGCTGCGCCTTGTGCGATCCAGTTGCGTAGTTCGTCCGCTTGTTCACGTAGTTTGTCTTGCACATAAAATTTTTGTTCTTGATCACGCGAGAAGGCGAGATCGAGTTTGTTGAGGATACCGCTGGCTTGCCATTGTGCTATGTCATGCTGACAGAAAAAATCATGAGCCCGTTCACGTTCGCCAAAGATTAACCAGTTGCGTTTGACACCTTTTTCTGCACGCTGTTTTAAGTGCGCACGTAAGCCAGCGATGCCAGTGCCATTGCCGATTAGTATCATCGGTACATCTTCTGCCGGTGGATGAAAACTGCGATTCACACGCAGGCGTAAATCGATCGTGTCGCCAATATTCGCGAAGTGGGTGAGCCAGCCAGATCCAAGACCTAAACTTCCATCAGCTTGTGCCATCTGACGCACGAGGAGCTCAACTGCGCCGTCGGAAGGAATCGAGGCGATCGAATATTCGCGATGCGGCAGTGGCTTATTGATATCGGGACGACGTGGCAGAATTTCGGCGATGTCACCGGCTTGCCATTGCTCGCCCAAGTTCTTATTTGTTCTTAAATTTGCTACTAAAGGCGTCAGGCGCAATTGATAAACCGCCCCGCCGTGGCTACTTGGATTTAGCAAATGACGTTCGCTGAGTATCCAACTTTCATATTCGGCTTGGTGCCAATCTGCCAGGTCAGTATGCCCACTGAGCATGCCCAGATGGTGTTGCCAGTGGCGTAAAGCGCCATCGTCGCCATTGTCTACCTCGACCAAATCAAACAAGCTGTGCGCGCCTTGTTGGCGTAGCCAATGATCAAGTTGATGTCCGAAGGCGCAGAAGGCTTGGTAGTGGCGATCACCGAGTGCAAGAACGGCGTAATGCAGATGCGATAGTGGGAGTGTTTGATGTAGCAGGTTGCGGGTGAACTTGGCCGCACTATCTGGGGCATCGCCTTCACCTGTGGTGCTTGCTATAAACAAGATTTTCTTCGCCTGCTGCAAGACTTCAGGTGTGATCGTTTGAATGTTGATCAGACGTGCGGACATACTGCCTTCTTGCAAACTGGTGAGGGTTTGCATGGCCAATTGTTCGGCGTAGCCGGTTTGACTTGCATAGACAATCAGTACCTCGTCCGCAGCGACCGAGCCAAACGGTATTGTTGGCAAATAACTTGCGTGATGTGCTTGCATGTGGCGCTGCTGTATCCAGTTATAAAATAGGATATAGCTAAGCAGTACACTAACGGCACTACCTATCCGCACTTGCTGCAAACTGAGTGCTCCTTGGATATAGTCGACGAATGGCGTCAGCATCATTAGCAATGTGATTCCCACTGAACTCGCTAAACCGAGCGCGAGGAGGCGGGGCGCTTTTGCAGAATTTCCTGCAGAATTATTCTCTACATTCTTTGCAGCGCCCTCTTCAGAAATTGCAATAGGCGGTGTTGGAGAGTGTTTGTCTGTATTAATCAAGATGTTCATCCGTCATCGCTATGAAAGCGGGACTCAGATGCTCCACAAAGCCATCGGGTTTGCGTTCGATAAAGCGCGCCGCAGCATGCAGTCGCTTGGCGTAAGCCATGCCTTTTTTGACACCAAGCACGCTCATCGCCGTGGCGAGCGCATCGGCAATCATGCACTCGGAATGCATCACCGTGACCGAGGCCAGATCGTGATCCACTGGGTAGCCAGTGCGCGGATCGATCGTATGTGAATAGCGTTTGCCTTCGTGCATGAAATACCGATTGTAATCACCGGATGTCGCAACCGCTAAACCATGTAAGGCGACAATATACGAGGTAGAAAAATCTTGGATAGGTAATTGTTCTAAAGTCGAATCTGGTACGACTTCTAGTTCTACCCACCACGGTTGTCCATCGGGTTTGCAACCCAGGCCACGCAGTTCGCCACCGACTTCGACCAGATAACTCGTGATACCAATTTGTTGCAAGTAGCGTGCGACTTGATCCACGCCAAAACCTTTGGCGGTAGAACACAGATCTAGCTCTACGTCGCCGATTTGCAGAGCACTACTATCCGCAGGATTTAAACGGATTTGCTGCCAATTGGTACGCAGGCGTGCTTGCAGAATCTCGACTGCATCGGGCGCTTGTGTCAATTTTCCAGCCGGGCCAAACCCCCATAAATTCGCCAAATGACCGATGCTGGGATCGAAAGCGCCACGGGTTTGCTCGGCGACAAAGACGCTGTGCTGTAAGACTTTAAAAAATTCTGGAGGCAAAACTTGCCAACTATTTGCTGGGGCACGATTGAACTGAGTGAGGTCAGAATCCGCTTCCCACGGGCTCATCTGCGCTACGACCTGATCGAGTTGCGCTTGGATACCGACTCGTAATTCTTCGACTTGACTCACTGGGTCATGTTCAGCCGCTGGAAGATAGCACTGTACTTGCCAGCTGGTGCCCATGCTGAAACCCTGCAAATTTACATAGTGGGTGTCGCTATCGGGCACACGCGGCTGACTCATATTGAGCGGGATCAACACTTGACGTGCAGAGGTGGATAAATTTTCAGGAGTAGATGAAGAAGGCACGGTCACAATAATTAGATGAAACGCTTACAGGCGTGAGCAATACGAGGTCTGGCGTGGATCTGATTGCTGGCAATTCGGCATGATGGAGGGAACCGCCAGCGTTTAGTTTTGTTGAGAGTCTTGCTTTGTTTATTGCGGCAATACTTCTAAAGTCGCAATGTAACTGGCACGTCGCTCTTTGGCTGCGGGTACGGCAGTTTTATTGTCGCTCGTACGCGCTTGCAACCAATACATGCCCGCACCTTGCCAGGTGATCTTAATTTTTCCATCAGCATCGCTGGTATAGAATTGCTCGCCCAGTTTTTGGCGATAACGTGCGCCGCCTGCAATCACAGTGACTTTGACGCCAGCTGCGGGTTGTCCATCTAGTAGCAAACGGAAACTAGCGGCCTCACCATCCACGATGTCGTTCGGATGCGTGATTGCTTGTAGCTCTAAACCTTTACCGCTCGGTTTTAAGGCGGTGTTGTTGGGGCTACCGTTGGTAACGAAAGTTTCGATGCGGCTTTGATTTTGGAAGACCTGTAATTCTTCCGCGTTCGTTGGTACTTCTTTGGCGAAGGCTTCAGCATTTCCACGCCAGCGTTTTGGTGCACCGTTTTCTTTGTAGTTAGCAATCAGCATGTCATTGACGATGCTGACCTTATACGTGCCTTGAAGACTAGCGCGCAAGTCGAAACTATTGCGTAATTTACCCAGTGCGATACTTTCTGGCTTCACGATGCTGCCGTCGGCGGCCGTGATCGTCAGGTTATCGATACTCAGGGTATTGTGATCGAAGTAAAACAGGTTTTCACCCACGGCGGCGTCAAAGGTAATTAAAGGCGCGGTGCCAGAATTGAGTGTCATCGCGGGCAAAATAAACGGCCGGTCTGCCTGGGCAGAAATTGGGGCTAACAAAGCGGCGCTGATTGCGCAGGTGAGGGCTAGGCGTTTCATCGTAGATTCCTTGAAAGTGTGATTGGCTGAGACTATTTTTTGACTTGAACGCTGACTTTGCCCAGCTCATGGCTACCTTGCACGCTCATCACTGCTTGCTCTTTACCATTCCAGATAAATGGCAGCTTCACAACTTCACGACCACCGCCTTCACGTGCAGCTTCGACGATCAGGTTGTATTCGCCCGATGGCAATTTTGCCAGAGCATTGCTGTCGCCCGCAAAACTTAGACTGTGTTCGCCGACGATACGGGTTGCAGCACTGACGCCGTCAACCGGCAAACTTAAATCACGACCACTACGACGCCACCATTGACGTAAATCTTTCAACCACTTGGTACCTTCGTTATTGCGTTTTTTGACGTCGTACCAAACTTGCAGATTGGCTGCTAAGGTCTGATCTGGGCGCTCGATCCACAAGGCCACATAGGGCTTGTGATACTCGGCAACATCAAGCTTAGGAACTTCAAGCTTCACGACTAATTCAGCAGCCATTGCTGATGAGCCTAGCAAAGTGGAGATGGCGAAGGGGATGATTTTCTGCATGTTATACCTCGTCGGTGGGAACACTATGGATAGAAATTAATGTATGAATAAGATGGCTAATAAAACTGGTGCGACCAAGCCCAGCGTGACTAGGGGCCAAGTCAACACGCGATTATTCGCATGCATCTTTAATAAAAATAAACCAGTGATACAAAATATTAGACAAGCTAACGCAAAAATGTCGATGAACCAAGACCAAGCCTTGCCCGTATTTCTGCCTTTATGTAAATCGTTCAAATACGCGATCATGCCGCGTTCGGTCTTTTCGTATTCGAGCGCGCCAGTATCCATCTCAATTCTCAACCAGGCATCGCCACCGGGGCGGGGCAGGGCAACATAGATTTCTTCTGGTGACCACTCGGCCGCTTTTGCTTGGACATCAATCTTCAGATTTTGTTCTAACCATGTTTGCATTTCTTGCGGCAAGCTCTGGTCGGCGGTTTTTTTGCTGCGGTGAGGAATTTCCTGCACCAGTTTCGCCAATAGATTCGCCGGTATTGTTCCCGTTTTTTTGCTCACTACCGGATGCGCTTCGATATCGCCCGCATGATTTAACGTAAAGCCTGTGATCGCAAATAAGATCATCCCGATTAAGCAGAGAGCAGAACTGATCCAATGCCAGTTATGCAGATGACGTAGCCAAAAAGCGCGTTGTTGTTGGGCGGGTTTGCTCACAATGAAAATTTCTAAAAAATGTTAGTGCGGTTTAAATTGAATTCCGCTTAATCCGTCATTTCAGCTGGTTCAGCTTAGTTCGTCGTTTGCCAAAAAATGGCGTAGTTTCCTATCAGACTGCATTATAAGGCTTTCGCGTTTGTGAAAAATGGACGCACTGTCGGTAACTTGTATCAATTTGTTTAAAGAGGATAGCAATTGATTGTAAAGGCCAAGCGATTGGTAGCCTATTTAAGTCTCGCTCCACATCCGCAACAGATTGTGATAATGCCCTGTTAAGCCTAATACCTCTGGACTATCGCCGACTTGTCCACGTAAGCTCTGTATGTGCTGATCTAGTTCAAACAGCATGCTGCGTTGTTGATCATTTCGTATCATGCTTTGCGTCCAAAAAAAGGAACAAACCCGTGTGCCACGCGTGACGGGCCTCACTTGATGTAAGCTGCTGGCAGGATAAAGTATCAAATCACCAGCCGGCAGCTTCACCGTATGCGTGCCATAGGTATCCACGACTTCCAGCTCGCCACCGTCGTATTCTTCCGGATCAGTTAAAAACAAAGTGGAAGACAAATCAGTGCGTAGCCTGTAGTCAGCGTTCAGCACTTCACGCACTGCGCCATCGACATGTAAGCCATAATGTTCGCCACCAGCATAGGCATTGAACAGCGGCGGTACAATGCGCAGGGGTAAGGCCGCAGCGAAAAACAAGGAATGTTTTTTCACCGCATTGAGTACCAATTGCCCCAGTTTAATCGACAGCGGCGAATGCTCTGGCAACTGCCGATTTTGCTTTACCTGAGCGCCTTGTGCTCCCACGGTTTCTTTACCGTCGATCCAATTGCTGGCGTCGAGTTTTTGGCGCAGCGCGAGCACTTCAGTGTGACTGAGGACTTGTGGGATATGCAGCATCATAGGGATTTCCTTAGTACTTTAGCTTAGTACTTAAGGTTGAGACCTAAACTAAGCGAACGCGGCGTACCCGGCGTGTAGCGGTAACCACTCTTATTGAATGCCGCCACATAAGTTCTGTCCGCCAGATTGTATAAGTTGAGTTGCAGATCAAGTTGGCGATTAATCGCATAACTTGCCATCGCATCAAACACCCAATAGGCTTGTGTCCTGGCCGGTGTTCCTAATGCGCTATCGGTGCTACGTAATAGCGCATCAACGAAGCGTGCACCGCCTCCAAGTTTAAGACCAAATGGCAATTGGTAGGAAGTCCACGCCGTAAAACTTTGTTTCGGTGCATACGCCAAATTATTGATGCCACTGGCGGCGACTAAGGGACCGCTAGCAACCTTGGTATGCATGTAGGCGTAGCCAGCGCTGATTAACCAATCTCTTTGCAAGGCACCGGTGACACCCACTTCTAATCCACTGACCTCCTTTTTTCCAGTTTGGTAGTACAACAAATCGGCGGGATTTTGTACGACTTCGTTGGAAATCTCGGTCCTGTAGAGCGCCGCCGTCAAGCTAACTTTTTGTGCGAGTAACTCCCACTTGGTACCGATCTCAATATTGCGGGTATCTTGCGGATCAAACTTGGGATTGGCAGCGCTATTGGCCGCGCTGCTCAGTGCAAAATTACTACCTCCCGGAGGCTGTTTTGAGGTCGATATTGCAGCATACACGCTGCTCTCTTTGGTGGGCTTATATACCGTACCTAACTTCCAATTCAGTAGATTACCGCTACTGTTCAGATTACTTGGTATTAGTGTGCCGACGGGCAGTGTGGGATTGCTGCTGGCAGTTGAAAAACTGGCGGCGCTGTAATCAGTCGCGTAATGATCTAGTCGCACGCCTGCATTTAACAAAATATCTGGCGTCAATGAAATGGTGTCAAATGCGTAAGCGCTCAGTGTGCTGGTGGCGCCGCGAGTGAATGCACCATTTCTGATCAATTGCAGGTTGCTGACTTGGTCGTCGGGGTTAGGTTGGTAAAGTTTTGCTGGTGCCAGAGTTCCGGTGCCGTTATAGCCCCAGGTATTTTGTTTTTCATTGATCAATTCCAATCCGCCCAGCAAGTCATGCTTGATGCCAGCCACGGTGAGTTGTGCGAGGATGTTGGTCTGATTCGTCAGAATTTCATTTGCTTGATCTTTCAAGGTGCGGGTGCTGCGTGCCAGCGTCCAGCTATTTGTCGCGTTTGCGTCTGGCGTTAGCAGATTTGTCGCATTACCCATGAAGGCGGTCAGCAAATAGTTTTGTGCCGTTTTGCCATAACGCGTCGTGTTAATCAAACGGACTTGTGGTGATAGTCGATGTTCTATTTTTGCGGTTAACATGTCAGCCGTGACTCGATCGAAGTCGTGTGCCGAACCATAAAAATTGGTTGAATTGACTGGCGTCGCGTTGCTTAGAAATGGGCGCTTCAGATCGGGACTGCTGTATCCAGGCAAGCCGATAGTTGGCACGCCACCATCGGGAATATTATCTTGTTGTACGTGTAGATAATTGAGATAGAAGTGCGTGTTTTGATTCAGCCCGAGTGCGAAAGAGGGCGCAATTGCCCAGCGTTTGTTGTGGACGATATCACGGCCGGCGACACCGCTGTCTTGCGCCATGATGTTGAGGCGGAAGGTCGCGCCATTGTTTTTGTCCAGCACGACATTTTTATCAGCATTCAGACGTTGTTGTTTGGCACTGCCGAGTGTCAGGTTCATGAAAGTCGCATCATCGAGATGCGCTTGCTTACTGCTCAAATTAATCGATCCAGTGGCAGAACTACGGCCGCTATCTGTACCCGCAGAGCCCTTCAATACATCGATTTGTTCGATATTAAAAAGATCGCGTGAAATTGATCCGAGATCGCGTATGCCATCGACATAGATACTGCTGGAACTATCGACGCCGCGCATGTAGATCGCATCACCTGTATTGGTGCTACCGTTTTCACCTAAGAAGAAGGTGCCCACACCTGGCGTATTGCGTAAAGCCTCACTCAGATTGACTGCCGCTTGTTGTTCAATCAATTCACGCTTAATCACGGTAATAGTTTGTGGCATGTCGATTAATGGCTGCGAGTATTTTGCCGATGCCGCTTTGTTGGATTTGAATTCATTGTCGGTGCTGCTGACGACCTGAATTTCTTGTAACTGCTGGGCTGCTTGAGTTTGCAGAGTTTGCTGTTGTTGCGTGGCAGGCGTTTTTTTATCGGTCGTTGGTTGTGACGTTTGAGGGCTTGCCTGTGTTGCAAACGGCAATATCAAACTAGCGAGTGCGGCACTCAACGGCAAAGTAGGTTTGAGGGTTGGTGCCGTTTTATGGGCCGCAAAGTCGTGCTTGGTGCTTTTGATAAAGTTGTCGCGCATACAAATTCCTGAAAAGTCGCTGTAGATGAACGGGGTTGAATGACTGTTGTCCACAATTATAGACAGCTTCCCTCTAAATGTAAACGAGAATTATTCTCATTTGCATTTGTCGGTGAGCTATCTGATTTAAGTGATTCGGTTCTGATTTGGAATCTCTCGTATGTGCATATGTGCGTCAATAAGCGCGGCAGGGACTTCTGGCGTCGCCGAGAAACAAGCAAAATAGCGGGCGGGATCGGGTTAGCAAGGACTTTCTAAACGCTGCGATTTCGCATAAGCTGACTTCTTTGTGAATCCTTCAATGACGAGGTGCGGATGAATTCAAAATTATTCTTGTGGGAGGCAGATGCGCCTGATGAGCGTGACCATGCTTTCCAGGCCCCGGCGCTGGATTTACCCGCGCAAGTCGATTTGCGGCCACATTGTCCGCCTGTGTTTGATCAGGGAGCACGGATCGGTAGTTGTACTGCGAACGCCGTATGTAATGCATTTCGATTTAATTTGATGCGGCAAGCTAGAGAGCGTGCGATGGCGATGCCTACTTATCATCCATCGCGTCTATTTTTGCACTACAACGCGCGGGCAATCGCTGGGACGCAGGACCAAAATAAAGGCGCGCAAATTCGCGATGCGATGAAGAGCGTTGCGAAGCACGGAATTTGCCGTGAAAGTCGTTGGCCCTATCGTACCTATCGCTATGCCAGTCAACCACCGCAGCCAGCGTATGAGCAAGCTTTGTCCTATCAGAGCATTGCCTATCAACGCTTACGACATGAACTCGAAGAACTTAAAATTTGTCTGGCGCAGGGCTATCCTATCGTGTGTGGCTTGACTGTCTTTAGTGCGTTTGATAGTGCGCAAATGACTAGCCGTGGCGTACTAAATTTGCCGAAAAAGGAAGAGGAAAAAGTCGGTGGACATGCAGTATTGCTCGTTGGTTACAAAGAAATGAGTCAGCGCTTTATTGTGATGAATTCTTGGGGTAAAACGTGGGGTCAGAAAGGCTATTTTACGATGCCTTACGATTATGTTTTAAATCCCAAACTGGCGCGTGATTTTTGGACTTTGCGCGCGGTTGAGTGGGGATAAATTTGGGGCAAAACATAGGGAATAAATTGAGTAAAAAATGAATAGAAATGAATAAAAATGAATAAAAATGAGTAAAAAATAGAGTAAAAAATAGAGAGGGAAATATGTCAGATCGTTTATCGGAAATAGGGCAAATTGCTATCACCGTGAGTGATATCGATACCGCCTTGCCGTTCTATCGCGATGTCTTGGGTTTGCAATTTCTATTCAGTCCCGCACCAACATTAGCGTTTTTGGCTGCCGGTAGGATACGCATTATGCTTAGCACGCCACAAGGTGCTGGAGTTGTTGGCGTAAATTCGGTGTTGTATTTTAAAGTCAGCGATATCGAAGACACATTTGCGGGCGTTCTCACCCGCGGCGCTTCGCCAGAACGCGCTCCGCAGCTCGCTGCAAAAATGCCAGACCACGATCTGTGGATAGGATTCGTGCGTGATCCCGATGGAAATTTAGTGGGAATGATGGAAGAAAAAAAGTGCAGTAAATAATGAAATTTACTGCACTTAGTGTCACTTAAATTGTGTGTGATTGTTAGCGCTGTCGTTGCAATACTCGTTGCGACTTCTACTGAGACTATTTTTGCGCCTGAAGCTCTTTCGCTACTTTTTCGACATCCGCCATCACGCGCAATAAATTGCCGCTCCACATTTTGCCGATCTGCGCTTCAGTATAGCCACGGCGGACTAATTCCAAAGTCACGTTGAAAGTTTCTCCCGCGTGATTCCATCCATCGATGCCGCCACCACCATCGAAATCGGAAGAAATGCCGACATGGTCAATCCCGATTTTTTTGACTGCGTAATCAATGTGATCGACCAAATCTTTGACTGTTGCGCGGGTCGGTGGTGGAAACTTGGCATCCACTTCGCTCAGGCGTTTTAACAAAGTGGCGCGTTGTTCTTCGCTAACCCCACCAACGGGGCCGCGGCGTACACCTTGTACTGAGACGTTGTCTGGCAATTTGAATTCATCACGCAAGGCTTTCAAGGCAACACGGCGTTCTGCGGAATCCGTTTTTAAGTAAGCATTAAAGCCAACAATCTGAATCACACCGTTGTTGGCCTTCAGTGCCAGCAATTGCTCATCATCCATGTTGCGGCTGACATCGCACAAAGCGCGCACTGAAGAATGGGAGGCGATGATCGGTGCTTTTGTAATCGCCAGCGTTTGCATCATCGATTCTTTGGAAGGATGCGACACATCGACCATGATGCCCCATTTATTCATCTCGGCAATGACCTGCTTGCCTAGTGGTGATAAACCATTCCATTTCCAGCCGATTGCTTCGCCCGTATTTGAATCGGATAATTGGCTATGCCCTTGATGTGCCAAAGACATATAACGCGCACCGCGTTCGTAGAATTGCTTCACGCGTTTTAAAGCGAATTTTTCGTCGCCTAATGGGTAGGCATTTTCGACGCCGATCAAGGCGACTTTTTTACCTTTTGCATAGATGCGGCGCACATCATCAGCACTGCGTGCAAATTCGATTTGTGTCGGTGCTAACACCGTCGTCATCCGGTGTATGCCTTCAAACAAATTGATGGCACTATCGTAAGCGCGTTTGTAGCCTGCTGGTTCGAAGGCATCCGCCTCGGTCGATTGACCGGTGTACACGATGAAAAAAGATGCGTCCAAGCCGCCAGCGATCATTTTCGGCAAGGTGACTTGGTTCTCTAAGTCTTGAGCATAATTGCGCGAAAATCCAAAATTATTGATGTCGATATCATTATGCGTATCTAAAGTGAGTACACGTTTGTGTATGCCTTTGGCTTTGCTTACTAAAGCTTCTTCTGCTGAGGAAGTCTTGGCAGGTGGCTGAGCGTAGCTGTCAGAACTTATGGCAGCACTTATGGCAGAAGTTACGAACAGGGCACTGATCACGAGTGCGATGGGTAATTTGCGGTGTGTCACTTGTCTCATGTTGTTCCTAGTGGGTGGTCTACTGATCGGGGAATGGATAGTGGAAAATAGATGTTGGTCTTATGAATAATTTAAAAAATTTGTGCCAGGGTAGTGTGTTCCCTTGTACCCTAGACTCGCTCAGTCGCAGAAGGTTCCCGTCGAATTCAGTCTATTAGACTCCATTCACAGTGCATTTATAGCTCATCAATAACTCATCTATCGTTAGGCAGTGGTTTCAGTGCTCACCAGATCCCAATTGTTTTCATCATCATAATTACACATCCAGTTAACCGCCTGATGCCACTCTCGCACCATGGCTGTATCGATATTTCCAGGACTGGGTTTGTCATTGAGCGTGGCGTGTCTCACTGCCCAATGTAGGCGATACAGCAAGTCTGACCAATCCATGATGTCGACTTTGCGCCGGAGCTTGATCTCTGCAGTCAATGGCAGCGCGCGATCGGATGGTGTGAAGTACTGCAATATCTTGTCCGTTGCCACTGGCTTGGGGCTCAAATCTATCTTGTCGAGCAAGCCTGCGCACCAGGCGAGAAAGTGAAATGCATGCTGACGATCGTGAAAGCTTTGCTGCAAAACGTCACTGACAGTTTCTTGCGTCAGGAAAGTGCGCTCGTTTGCGGATAACAGGGATGTGAGATTGTGCGCTTGCAGATAAGTGTACATCGCGCCGCGTTCGCCACTCATTGCTGACTGACTAACCGCCCACAGGGCGATTAAGCGCCCCTCGACTTCTGAGGATGTTCGTAGCCTCACTTCGTCATTCGCTTCGATCACGTGCAGTTGCACATTTATGCGTATGCCGCGTTTATGTAGTTGGAGTTCTGAAGCTTCTTTGCGGAGTTCTGGTGTCATGGGAGTGCTGTGTAATGATGAAAGCTTGGTGCGGCAGGCTCGATTATGACACCCTCAACCCGATGCTCCAAGATAGATCGGCGTGATAGACTATCAGCTTCACTTTATTCTAAGTTAATCACAACAATGAACGTCGTTATTCTTGCTGCCGGCATGGGCAAACGCATGCAATCTGATCTCCCTAAAGTACTGCATCCCATCGCAGGTAAAGCGATGTTGCAGCATGTGATTGCCACTGCGCGTCAATTGAATGCTGTGGAAGCTGCAAAAATTTGTGTGATTTACGGTCATGGTGGTGAGCAAGTGCCAAGCGCTGTTGCTGCCGAAGATATTTGTTTTGCTAAGCAGGAGCCACAATTGGGCACCGGTCATGCGGTGGCGCAGGCGATTCCGTATTTGGATGATGCAGTGCCAACTTTGATTCTTTATGGCGATGTTCCGCTGACACGCACGAGCAGTTTGCAGCGCTTGGTCGAGGCTGCTGGTAGCGAAAAATTGGCGATTTTGACGGCGCAGATGACAGACCCAACCGGCTTGGGGCGCATCATTCGTGAGCAAGGAAAAATCCGCCGCATCGTTGAACAGAAAGATGCGAATGACGATGAACGCGCGATTCAAGAAATTAACACCGGCATCATGGTGGCACCAACCGCAGCCTTGAAACGCTGGTTGAGCAAATTATCGAATCAAAATGCACAAGGCGAATACTATCTGACCGATATCGTCGCCGGTGCGGTCGCTGATGGCGTGGAAGTCACCTCGGCGCAACCGGATGCAATCTGGGAAACCATGGGCGTCAATAGCAAAGTGCAACTGGCAGAATTAGAACGTTTGCATCAGCAACATATCGCTCTACGCTTGTTGGAGCAGGGCGTGACTCTGCTGGATCCAGCGAGAATTGATGTGCGCGGTAATTTGCTTTGCGGACGCGATGTGACGATTGATATTGGTTGTGTGTTCGAGGGGCGGGTGGAACTCGCTGATGGCGTCAAAATTGGCGCTAACTGTGTGATCAAAAATGCCCGTATTGGTGCCGGTTCAGATATCAAACCCTTTTGCCATATCGAAGACGCGGTGGTTGGTGCCAAAGGCCAGATTGGACCTTATGCACGCTTGCGTCCGGGCGCTGAGTTAGCGGAAGACGTGCATATTGGGAATTTTGTTGAGATCAAAAATAGTCAGATCGCTGCACACAGCAAAGCCAATCATCTGGCTTACATCGGCGATGCCACGATAGGCAGTCGAGTAAATATTGGCGCCGGTACCATTACGTGTAACTACGACGGCGTGAACAAATTCCGCACCGTGATTGAAGATGATGCCTTTATTGGCAGCGACAGCCAATTGATTGCGCCAGTACGAGTCGGCAGAGGGGCAACATTAGGTGCGGGAACGACCTTGTCGAAAGATGCTCCAGAAGGAAAATTAACCGTATCGCGTGCAAAACAATTGACGATAGAAGGCTGGCAGCGTCCGCAAAAGATTAAAAAGTGAATTGGGGAAAATGGACGATGTGTCGATGAGCAGACGAATGTAATACCTGCTCCAGATACAAAACAGGGGGAAGAATTTCCCCCTAGACAGACGCCTTTTATGTGTTCTTGATTGCTGGGTAGGATTTTCATCCAAATGCAACAAGTAATACAAATAAGGCGTCCATTTCTTTACTGCTCACTAGCGATCCAACGCTGGTTTCTACTCAGCCAGTGATTTACTGCGTTTTTGCAACCAACTTCTCGTGCAACTTTAAACGACTTCTAACAAACATACTGCTTTCACTACTCAAACATAAATCTGACTACTTCTGTGGTATCGCTTACTAAATTGCTCGCGCCACTTTTTTACTAATATTGCTAATTCATACGACTAAATACAAGTGCTCAAAAGTGCTACAAATTAGTTTGTAGAACTATCGATCAAGTAAGTAGAGAATGCAGCGACTACAGCGATCATTGTTACTACCAGTTGGATTTCTACGAATGCGTTCAACATGATTGTTCCTTTATAAGTGATTAAATTTATCGTTTCTTTGCATTTGATTTAAATGCATCGTTGCGACAGGAAGAATCATAGCAAGGCGATAAATATAAATATAATTTTGATTAGTAATGTCACCCATTCATAAAACGTATATCTTGTCATCGTCAAGAAATAATTATTGATTTTGGACATGAATTTCAGATAAATGTCGCCTAAATGCGACGATAAATTACATAAAAAACCATTTATGATGGTCTAAATGCAATTTAATTCAGCCCTTTATAAGCCAGCCTTATCGCTGAAACTGATTTGATTGTGTTCTGCACAGATTTTTTTATGTTCTCTTTGATTCATCCTAAGCAATATGCTGCCGTGGTAATTGCGTGCACCTATGATTGTTCTGAAGACTAGATTGTCGCTTGAGTGACATGCTCGAGATTCGTTTGTTCGTTCAAGCCTAATAAGACCAATAAGACCAATTTTTCTTGAGTGATGAAAAATTGGTAAATGATTTATACGATTAATAAAATAGTGATTGAGCTCGTCCGTGTGTAACGCATGGTCATGCGGCGACCTCCTCAGCCTCATTTAGTTCAGATCAGAAGTAGAAATAAATTGTTCATTTTTTTAAGAACCGGGTGAACTTCCCGCCTCAATTTTTCTCCAAATCTACATATGTACGTTGCTTGATGCAAGAAACTATCGAAGACTGTTAAGCCATAGTCAAGGCATAATCGTTCTCACTTTCGCACATAAAAACAAAACAATTTCGCCAGTGCAATTCTGTTTTTGCTGGCGTAGGGACAATATGAATGCATCGAATATCAATTCAACGGCAGTACATTCCTTACTGCAACGCGTCGTCTTGTTACGTGTGGGAGAAGGGCGCGCTCTGATTTGGGCTGCGGCTTATTTTTTCTTTCTCCTATTGAGTTTCTATTTCCTGCGGCCGGTGCGGGAAGCAATGGGAATTGCCAAAGGTGTCGATAAATTGCCATGGCTGATGACCGCAACGATGTTGGCGATGTTGGTCGCTAATCCTGTCTATGCGATGTTGGTGTCGAAGTTGGCACGGCGACGTTTTATTCCCATCGTCAGTCATTTTTTTGCCGCTAATTTGTTGATCTTCGTGTTCTTGTTCAAGTTCTTGCCGGAACATGGTGGCACTGTTTTAGGCTATGTTTTTTATGTCTGGTTAAGCGTATTTAATCTGTTTGTGGTCTCGATTTTTTGGAGCCTGATGACAGACGTCTTCAATGAAGATCAGGGTAAACGCTTATTTGGCATGATCTCTATGGGCGGCACCTTGGGAGCGATAGTCGGTGCCGCAACGACGGAAGCTTTGAGTCGGGGTAGCTGGGGAATTAAGCTAGAGCCCGCCGGACTGATGCTGCTAGCCTGCGTGGGGTTAGAGTTGGCCGTGATGTGTATGTTAAGAGTAGCGGCAAATTTCAATTTGTCTGCCAGCGAACAGACAGTGAAAGAACCTGGCCCCGATTTTCGGCAAGGTTTTCGTTTGATTCTGGGATCTTCTTATTTGCAGATGATCTGCTTGTTTATTCTCTTGTTTGCGGTGACTTCGACCTTTCTCTATTTGATGCAAGCAGATATTGTTGCGCGCAGCTTTACGGATAATGCTGCCCGCACCGCTGCATTTGCGCGCATGGATTTATGGGGTAATGTGTTGACGCTAAGTTTGCAATTATTTGTGACGAGCCGTTTATTGCGTGGCTTGGGTGTGTCGGGTGTTTTATTGATTTTGCCTTTGGTGACGATCACGGGTTTTGGTGCATTGTTGATCTGGCCGGGTTTTGCCGCGCTGGCGATTGTGCAAGTACTCAGGCGCGGTTTGCATTACGCAGTGGATCGCCCAGCCCGCGAAATTTTATATATCAATCTGGGACCAGATGAACGTTATAAATCTAAAGCCTTCATCGATACCTTTGTATACCGCGGTGGCGATATGCTGGGCGTATGGATTCCCAGCCTGTTGGCATGGCTGGCAATTCCTTTGGGAATAGTTGCGTTATCAACAGCAACTGTGTGGTTGTGGGTCAGTGCCGCTTTAGGGCGGAGTTTACAAAGAAGATCATCAGAATGATCGTAGAGTATTTCCGGTGGAGATTTAAATTTTCAGGAGCTAATGATGTCTAATTCACGTCGTCAATTTATTCAAATGAGTGCTGCTGCAGGTGCAGTCGCGAGCGTCACAGGCTTAGCTGGTGCAGCAAGCCTGGGGAATGCGTCGGCCCCTTTATCTGCGGCACAGCCAGCGAGCGCGCCTAAGCGCATTCTGGTACTCGGGGGAACAGGATTTTTGGGCCCTGCGATTGTTGCTGCGGCAAGTGCACGGGGTCATACATTGACTTTATTTAATCGCGGTAAGACCCGTCCCGGCTTATTCCCGAATATCGAAAAACGCCAAGGTGATCGTGATCCCAACAAAGGGGAAGGCATCAAATCGTTAGAGAATGGTGAGTGGGATGCTGTGATTGATGACTCGGGTTATTACCCTCGCATGGTTGCCGCCTCTGCACAATTGCTGGCGCCACGCGTCAAGCAATACATCTATATCTCGAGTATCAGCTGCTACAAAGAGCCCGTGCCTATGCATGGGGATGAAGACACGCCATTGGCGGTCTTGTCAAATCCTGCCATCGAAGAGATGGGTAAGAATTTCGAAAACTACGGTGGACTCAAAGCCGCTTGCGAAAAAGCTGCTGAGCAAGCGATGCCGGGCAAGACGACGATAGTACGTCCTGGCTATATTGTTGGGCCGGATGATCCAAGTGGTCGCTTCACGTACTGGCCAGTGCGTTTCGATCAGGGCGGTGAAATTGCCGTACCTGGTGTGCCTACCGATCCTTTCCAAATTATCGATGTGCGTGATTTGGCAGAATGGTTAGTCTTGATGGTGGAAAATCAAACCGTAGGTAAATTTAATGCACTAGGTCCAGAGAAAACCATGCCGTGGGGACGTGTCATTGAGGCCTGTAAAAAAGCGACGAAAACAGCCAGCACCTTGACCTGGATACCGAGTGAATTCATGGCGAAGCAGACAGACATGGAATTCCCAATTTGGTCACCTTATTATGGCGATAGCAAGGGCTTTCACACGTTTAGCAATGCACGCGCAGTTAAGACTGGGATGCGTTTCCGCCCGGTTGAGCAAACTGTTAACGACACGCTCGCTTGGTATAAGACGCAGCTGACGGAAGAAAAAGGACGAACAAAACTTGCTTTCAGTGCCGAGCAAGAAGCGACAATTTTGAAGCGTTGGAAAGACACCAAAGCTTAAGTCAGTATTATCCAGTTTGTAGAATGAAAAAAACAGCGTAGATCAAGCAAGATCTGCGCTGTTTTTTATTGAGCCTTATGCGAGCACCACTTGGGTTTCAAATTTACTGCGTGAAATCGAAAAGAAACTGCGCACATTACGCACATTGGATTGCGTCGCAAATAAGCGATGCGCCAGTGCATGGTAGGCCGCCATATCCGCCACTTGGATGATCACCACAAAGTCCGGTCCCGGTGATACCCGGTAGCATTGTTGAACGGCGATTTCTTTCAACATCAATTGCTCAAATGCGATTTGATGTTCAGTGGCCTGATGATCAAGCGTGATTTCAACAATTGCTGTCAAACCAGCACCGACTTTTTCTGGCGATAAAATTGCAACCTGTTTCGCGATCACGCCTTCCTTTCTTAGACGATGCACACGACGCAGGCAAGTAGGCGGCGAGGCGTGGACGCGCTGTGCCAGTTCTTGATTGCTGAGGGAGGCATCCAGTTGCAGGGTTTGCAGTATGCGTTTATCGAGTTCGTCTAAGGCCGTCATGAGATCTTGAATTAGATTGAATAAAAATTCCAAAAATTTAAAGGAAGTGAAATTTTTCATCACTGCTAGATGATGGTGATCCATTTAAACATTTTTATCAATATTTTGAAAGAAAATTTCACGCGAGCTGGATTAGGATGCATGTTGAATAGTCAGTGGTGACTTAATTTTCTCAGCAGAGGTTTCTATGTGTGGCATCGTCGGCGCAGTAGCACAACGTAATATCACTCCTATCTTGTTAGAAGGCCTCAAGCGTCTCGAATACCGTGGCTATGATTCATGCGGCGTGGCATTGCATGTCGATGGTAAATTACAACGCTCACGTAGCACTTCACGTGTAGCAGAATTGCAGGCGCAGGTCGAGCAAACAGGTTTGGCAGGATTTACCGGCATCGCTCACACCCGTTGGGCAACCCATGGCGCACCATCCTCAGCGAATGCGCATCCGCATTTTTCTCGCAATGGCGACAATGCCCGCATAGCGCTGGTGCACAACGGCATTATTGAAAACCACGAAGAGCTACGCGCCGAATTGACGCAAGCAGGCTATGTATTCGAAAGCCAAACCGACACCGAAGTCATCGCGCACTTAGTCGATCATTTGTATAGTGGCGATTTATTTGAAACCGTACAACAAGCCGTCAAGCGCTTAACAGGTGCGTATGCGATTGCCGTGTTCTGTCGTGATGAACCACATCGCGTGGTCGGAGCGCGTCAAGGTTCACCCCTCATCGTAGGCGTAGGCAAGGGTGAAAATTTCTTGGCCTCCGATGCGATGGCATTAGCAGGCACCACTGATCAAATTATTTATCTCGAAGAAGGCGATGTCGTTGATTTGCAATTGCAACGTGTATGGATTGTTGACGTCAACGGAAAACAGGTCGAGCGTGAAGTGCGCACGGTACATGCACACACGGGCGCGGCAGAGTTAGGCCCTTATCGTCATTACATGCAAAAAGAAATTTTCGAACAAGCACGCGCCTTGGGTGACACTTTAGAAGGCATCACCAACATTATGCCTGAGCTGTTTGGTGATAAAGCCTATCGCGTGTTTCAAAACATCGACAATGTACTTATCCTCGCTTGCGGTACCAGTTACTACGCTGGGATGACAGCGAAATATTGGATAGAATCCATCGCTAAAATTCCAGTCAACGTAGAAATCGCGAGTGAATATCGCTACCGCGACAGCGTGCCAAATCCTAAGAGTTTGGTCGTCACCATTTCACAAAGTGGCGAAACCGCCGACACGCTGGCTGCACTCAAACACGCCCGCGGACTTGGCATGCCGCATAGCCTGACGATTTGCAATGTATCGACCAGCGCCATGGTGCGCGAATGCGAGCTCGCTTACATCACACGTGCTGGCGTTGAAGTTGGCGTCGCATCGACCAAAGCATTCACCACACAGCTAGCCGCCTTATTCTTGTTAGCGCTCACACTCGCGCAAAGCAAAGGTCGTTTAAGCGAAACGCAAGAACAAGATCACATCAAAGCCTTGCGCCATTTACCGGTAGCGATTACCGCAGTGCTCGCACTAGAGCCCCAAATCATCGCCTGGGCGGACGAATTCGCGCGCAAAGAAAATGCCTTATTCCTAGGTCGGGGTTTGCATTACCCAATCGCACTTGAGGGTGCTTTAAAACTCAAAGAGATTTCCTACATTCACGCCGAAGCCTACCCAGCAGGCGAACTCAAGCACGGCCCACTTGCCTTAGTGACGAAAGACATGCCAGTAGTCACCGTCGCCCCGAACGACACGCTGATCGAAAAACTCAAATCGAATATGCAAGAAGTTAGAGCACGCGGCGGCGAACTCTACGTCTTCGCCGACGCCGATTCTCGCATCACCCCAAGTGAAGGTGTACACGTGATTCGTCTGCCAGAACACTACGGCATGTTGTCACCGATATTGCATACGGTGCCTTTGCAGTTGCTCGCGTATCACACAGCATTGGCGCGGGGGACGGATGTCGATAAGCCACGTAATCTCGCCAAGAGCGTCACAGTGGAGTGAGGTAATAAAATATTTACTCTTGATCGTTGAAACAGGATTTCAACGATCACGCTACCAACTCGATAACATATGTTGGATTGCTGCGGGAGCATCGTTCAGCCAAGGCGTAGAAAGTTTACAAATGCTGTTACGTCACCAGGGCCAATTTGGCGTTTCGTTGGATCGCGTTTTGTCAATGAGTACTACGCTTTTGCAAAGGCATCGATCTCATTGAATAAACCACTTAAGGTCTCTTCGTTGGTGTAAGGATTAAGAATAACTGCCCTTAGCCAGCGTGCACCAAGATAAGTTGGCAGCGACAAGAATATCTTTCTCTTGTGAAGTAAATGTGATTGTAAGCGTGAATTCCAATCATCCCATTCACTTTGTTGAAGCCACGCAGGAACGCCTCGAAAGCAGATGATGTTTGTGTCTGATTTGCCTGCCATTTCTAAAAAAGGGCGTCTCTTTACTTCCTCCATAAAGAAATCTGAGAGCAAATAACTATTTTCTATCAACTGAGCATAGCCACTTCGTCCAATATGCTGTAGTGATAACCATAGCTTTAATATTTCAGCATGACGTGTCCCTTGAACGCTTATTTCACCAAGATTGATGAACTCGCCAGAGTCGCGCATGTATGGGGCATGAATTCGAAAAGCATTGACCAAGGTTTCCATATCTCTGAAAAGAACCATGGCACAAGTCTTTGCGACATAGAGCCATTTCTGCGGGTTAAACGTAATTGAATCGGCATGTTCAATGCCGACCAATCTCTGACGCTGACTTTCCGATAAAACTAATGCACCCCCATACGCCGCATCGACGTGAAACCAGAGCCCATATTGGCGAGCCACTTCGCTGATTTCTACTAGTGGATCAATATTCCCGGTCGTTGTTGTGCCCGCCGTGGCCACAACACAGAAGGGCGTTTTACCGTTCTGCTTCGCGCTCTCAATCGCAACTCTCAATTCGCTTACATCCATTCGCGAGTCAGAATTTGTCTTGATTGGGATCACCGCTGATGCACCCAAACCAAGAAGCATGGCTGCTTTCTGAATGGAGGTATGCGCCACTTCGGAAGCGAATAAAACGGGTGAAGATGTTTGCCCGGTTATACCGTGATTAAACGCGTCAAATTTCACATTGCGCGCAACGGCTAAGGCTTGCAAATTGGCTAAACTTCCACCGCTGAGCATCACGCCGCCAGCATCGTTGCTAAAGCCAAACAAAGTCGCAAACTCTCGAAGTAAAAGGGACTCTAATCGTGACAATAACGGTGACATTTCCAGACTCAGCATATTGTTATTGATCGCCGAAGTCACCATTTCGCCCAAAATAGAAAAGGTGGTCGGCATGGAGTCCATATGTCCGATGAAAGACGGATTTGCCGCGTTCATTGAACTGGCTAGGATCGTTTGTAGTTGATTGAGTATTTCGCGTTCCGAGATAGGTTGGTTTGGAATCTCTATCGGAAATGGAAGCGGTGTTGTTTGTGGCAATGGCGAACTAATGCTTGCAGCTTGTAAGTGATTCAAAAGAATCCTAAAAACTTGCTGGGCGAGTTGATCTATTTCAGCTTTGTTCTCGCCTCGAGGGTCGATGAAGGCAGATGAAGGAAATTGAGATTGATTCATATCATTCTATTGAGAAAATTCAGAGTAATACCAAGCGTTCGATCAGTTTAAAGTCATGGTCGTGAACCTACACGAATTCAATCTTACCTGACGCACCAGCACGAATTACGGGCTCTTCAATAATAGGCCAATTGCATTCGTCCAGACGCTTTATGACTTCGTCCAATAGCTGCTGAATAATGAAGCACGTATCCAGCGCAGCAAGTGCGGGTAAATGTGCTTTTGGTTCAAATGAAAACCCATGAACATGGATGTTGATTTTTATTGCCATCCCTAAAGGCCTTTCGCTCTACGGGAGGAGTTTTAATTTCAAAAGTTTCGATTTACCATTTCATGAATACCGATGATGGGCATCTGCGTTGTCACTGGTCTTGTGGCTTCTTAAATGCAGGGATGCCGATCTTGTCGAGCCATGCGCGCATCAGGGTGACGGTACTTGCAGGCTGCTCCAGCGGGGCGAGGTGACCCGCCTGTGAAATTGCATGCAGTGAGACTTGCGGTATTAACGTGGCCATGCGCTGTTGTTCTTGCGGCAGGCATATCTTGTCCTTGGTTCCGTACAAAACCAGCACCGGGACCGTGATGGTGGGTAGGGTGGGCCAGGAGTCGGCGCGCGTGGTGAGTGCCGCCGATTGCGCCTCGAACCTGGCGAGGCCGGCATCGCACGCCATGCCCGCCACGATCGGCGTCAATTGCGCTAGTCGCTCTCCGCAGGCGGTGAAGTAGGCCGGCGCCAGACGCTGTTCGGCGAGCGCTTGCAAGCCGTCAGCTTGGGCGACCGCTAGCTGCAGGGCGCGCGCGCTTTTTCGCGCGGCAGTATCTGCGCTCGGGTTAGTTCCACACAGCCCGATCGCGGTGATGCGATCGGGCGCTTGGCGCCACATCTCGAGCGCGACGATGCCCCCCATCGACAGCCCGACAGGCACCAGGGGCGCCGAAAAGCTTGCCAATATGGTGCTGGCCATCGTGCCAATGCTGTCTTGGTCCCCGTATTCTGCCGCCGCGCAGGGGTATTCCGTGCTTAGCGCGTCGACGACTGGACGCCAGACGCGGGCGTCGCAAAGGGTGCATGGCAAAAAGATGAGGTTAGGCGCCATCATCTAGCCAAGGATACGTGGTGCGGCGGCCCCGTTGGTGACTACGAACAGCTCCGCTTCGCTTGACGCCAGCAAACTACGCGCCATTCCGGCCGGTACCGTGAATGTATCCCCCGGATGCAGCTCGATGCTTTCGCCCATATTGTTGCGCCACTCCACCTGCCCGCTGTGAACCAGCAACACCTCGGCGCCGTCGCGCACATACAGCGGCGTGCTCCCGCCGGCGTTAAACGAGAGGAGGCGTACTGAAAAGTCATGCGCCGTCGCGATTGCCGGGTTGCTTAACTCGTTATCTGACTGGCCGATGATTGCAAATTCGCGTACATTGAGGCCTGAAAGCTGCGATGTTTCGAGCGGGTGCAGCGCGTTACGGGTGGCGACGTTTCTAAGCATTTCCACAGCTTCGGGAACGCGGATGTGGGCGATTTTCTGACGTGTCGACGGTTGCACTACGATCGCGCCCTCCGGAACCGTTTCGCCAAGCGTGGTGTCGATCAGGCTTCCATTTTCCAATAACACTAGCCCGTAAGAGCGTGCCTTCTCAATGACGTGAGGCGCCCAATGGACGCGACCCGGATCGTCGCCGCCGAGAACGGCAAACATGAATCCGAGATCGTCGCCTATATTTTCAAAACCACGGAACACATTGGTAGGAATGGAGATTGTATCGCCTGGTTCCAATAGAACTTCGCCGGCGTCGCCTAGTTCGCCCCAGTAGAAACGCCAGCGGCCTTGGTGAACGATGAAGACTTCGGCCGTCTGATGGCTGTGCAGGGAATTAGTGCAGCCTGGCGGCTGACGCGCGGCACCGATATTGAAGCCGTGCGGCTCGCGAATATGAACATGCTGGTGGGGATTTTCCGCCACGCCGGGACCAATAATGGTGAAGTTTTCTTTCTTGTCGCTGCCTGGGCTGCGGGCATCGATGAACGCATTGACGCAAGGTTTCAGTTCTATATAGCGGACCAACCGCTTGCGCATGAAATTGGATAAAGACATATGATTTTCTATGTGAGGTTTAGGCTAGAAGGCGTCCGCCGTCGACAGTAAGTATGGCGCCGGTGGAAAAAGTTAAATGGGTGGCGGCGGCCGTCACGGCGCGCGCCACCTCGGTTGGGTCGGCGAGTCGCGCCAGCGGAGTGCGCGCGCTCTGTTCGGCACGCCAATTGGCGTCCAAGCCTTGCACAAAATCGGTGTCGACCAGGCCGGGCGCCACAGACAGCACACGAATCCGAGGCGCGAGCGCACGCGCCAGCGATCGGGTCATGTTGTCGACCGCGGCCTTGGATGCACAGTACATGATGTTACTACCCATTGCGGAGGTCGCCGCGACTGAGGAAATATTCACCACCAGCGCGTGCGCGCTACGCGCCAGTAGAGGCCGCAACGCACGAACAGCCGCAAACGGGCCGCGCACGTTAGTGGCGAGAATTTCGTCTATGAGTGTGTCGTCTAGTGCGTCTAGGTCGGCGTGAGCGACGAAACGCGTGGTACCGGCGCAATTGACCAAAATGTCCAAAGCACCAAAGCGCGCATCGATGGCTGTGGCTAGCTGCGCCAGCATCGCGCTGTCCGTAACCGGCGCAGCCATTGCAGCGTGTCCCATTGGCGTGGCAGGAAGGGCAGCAGCAACCTGCGCGGCGGCAGCGCCTGAGCGGTGGTAGCCGACTATGACGCTCGACCCCTCAGCTGCAAGTGCTTGGCAGATGGCTTGCCCCAGACCGCCGGCGCCACCGGTGACCAACGCTACCCTCCCAGCTAGTTGTTGGCTAGGGTAACTCATTTGGACATCCTCCGCACACGGATATCGGCTTGCTCCTTGTGGCCAGCGAAGTGCTCCAGTTCGCACAAACGAGAGCAGTATTCGCCAATCATCACCGAGGCCTCGTCGGTAAGTATGCGCTGGTAGGTGTGCGTCTTGATAAACTTGCCGACCCACAGACCGCCCGTGTAGCGGCCGGCGCGGTTGGTAGGCAATGTATGATTGGTGCCGATCACCTTATCGCCGTAGGAGACATTGGTTCGATGGCCGAGAAAGACTGCGCCGAAATTAGTCATGCGCGCCAGAAACCAGTCCGGGTCACGCGTCATCACCTGTACGTGTTCGGAGCAGATGCGCTCGGATTCAGCCAGCATTTCTTCATCAGTGTCGCACAGGATGATCTGGCCGTATTCTTTCCATGCCACACTTGCTACGTCGCGCGTTGACAGGCGTTCGAGCACTTTGTCGATCTGACCCGGCAGCTCCTGTGCGATCTTCTTGCTGGTGGTGACACACACCGCCGGCGAATTTGGTCCATGCTCGGCCTGACCGAGCAGGTCGACCGCAACTAATTCGGCATCGACGCTGTCATCACAGATCACCATGGTTTCGGTCGGTCCTGCGAACAGGTCGATACCAACTCGCCCAAACAACTGGCGCTTGGCTTCGGCTACATAGGCGTTGCCCGGGCCGACCAACATGTCAACTGGTTCAACGCTGCCGGTGCCGAGCGCCATCATGGCCACTGCCTGGACACCACCAACCACGTAGATCTCATCGGCACCAGCCATTGCCATTGCAGCCACGATTGCCGCGGCGGGCTTGCCTTGGTAAGGAGGAGCACACGCGATCACACGTTTCACTCCTGCTACCTTGGCGGTGAGCACACCCATGTGGGCCGAAGCCAGCAGCGGATACTTCCCGCCCGGTACATAGCAGCCCACCGAATTCATTGGAATATTTTTGTGACCGAGAACCACGCCAGGCAGGGTCTCAACTTCAACATCGCGCATCGACAGTAGCTGCACCTGGGCAAAACGTTTGATCTGGGCCTGGGCAAAGCGGATGTCCTCGATCGCCTGCGCCGGTAATGAGGCGATGCACTCATCGATCTGGGCCTGGGACAAGCGCAGAGAATCTGGCGCCCAGTTGTCAAATTTTTGTGAGTATTCACGCACAGCAAGGTCGCCGCGCTGCCCGATGTCGGCCAAGATGCCTTCAACGGTCGTGCGCACCTGGCTGTCGATCTGACCTTTTTGTTCTACTGGTTTGCCTTGCTTGAGATGCTGGATCATTGGATGTTGCTCCCATGTGAATGAAATGCAGGTTGAGTGATGAAGTATATTATTCGCGCAATTGACTTCGAATGCAATGCTTATTTTTATATTTTGCGTTGAGAAGAATAAATAAACTCACAAAAATTCGTCAATTTGTTACAATAATTTGCATTCGAAGTCTATTGAGGTCGAAGTTGCTGTTGCGCGATTGTGTGGCAGTGGGATAATCCAGAAAATAAAGGGGTGTGTAATGAGCGAGCAGAATAAGGGTGGCATGGCCGGTTTTGATTCTGAATTTACCGACTTGGATCAGTACATCCGGGTCATTACTGACAGAATCTGGGAGGGCGGGCGGCTGGGCGACATCGAGCGCTATTATTCCGATCCGTGCGTAGTCGAAACGCCGTCATCGGTGAGTACAGCGCTCTCTAGCGTCATTGATGGGACTCGCGCTACGCTGGTTCAGTTTCCTGATAGGCGTCTATTGGCCGAGGACATTATCGTCTCCGGCGACGATGAGGGTGGTTACCTTAGTTCACACCGCATCATTTCGACGATGACGCATCTGGGCGCAGGCAACTTTGGTAGCCCGACAGGGAACAGAATTCATGTGCGCACAATCGCCGATTGCGTTTGCAAGGACAATCGCATCATCCATGAATGGCTGGTGCGTGACCAGGGGGCGATCGCACGTCAGATCGGCCTTGCCCCAAGTGAGTTGGCGCAACGATGGCTGGATGCGGCCGGCGGCTGGGTAAAGCCCGTGGCGGGACCGGCGCCGGCTGGCTATCACTCTCATCTGAGTAAAGAGTCTCAGGCTCAACGTTACGCCCAAGCGCTGCAGGAGTTAGCTTTTGGGCGCGCCAGCGTGGCCTTGACTTACGATGATGCGGTTCATCAGCTTGGTCCTGGTGGGCAGGTGTGTTATGGGCAAGATGAGGTGCAACAGTTTTGGGGTGCCCTGTTCGGTGCGTTAAAGGTGGAGTCCT
The DNA here is from genome assembly GCF_049340305.1 of Undibacterium sp. Ji22W. Classification (NCBI taxonomy): domain Bacteria; kingdom Pseudomonadati; phylum Pseudomonadota; class Betaproteobacteria; order Burkholderiales; family Oxalobacteraceae; genus Undibacterium; species Undibacterium sp. Ji22W. Next base: position 57,775 of record NZ_JBMPOU010000003.1, read on the forward strand.
TCGAGGTTGAGCACCTCGCATTTCAGCAGGGCGATGGGCGTGCGGATCGTGTCGCGTTACGCTGGCGTGCCCGTGCGGTGCACAGCGGTGGAACCATGTTTGGTACGCCGTCTGGCAAGCCGTTGGAGATACTGGGGATTAATCACGTCGAATTTTTCCGTGGTCGTGTCCTGCGCGAATGGGTCTTGCTGGACGAAATCGCTTTGTGGATGCAGGTGCTGGCCCGATAAGCGCGGGCGCCGTAGGAGTGGCGCCGCGCGTTCCGCGTTCAGGGGTGCGGTGCGATCTTACTCATCAGGGCGCGCGCACCGTCCAACAGAAATTGCTGGTCTGATGCAAGTAGGAACAGGGTGGCTCCTTTGCGCTGCCAATCCATGCAGTCTTCACCGCCAGGCACGAACATACCAACCGCCTTGCCATGGCGGATCCCAGCCTCACAAATCCGTTCGACCGCGTCGACGACGATCGCGTCGGTCGGACTGTTAGCGCCCAGGGATAGGGTCAGGTCCATGCGTCCCACGAACAGGCAGTCAATCCCCTCGGTCGCGGCGATTGCGTCCAGGTGTGGCAGCGCATGCGCATCTTCGATCTGGGCGATGACGGTAGTGGTGGCGCCGCTGTCGTGTAGGTGTTGTGCCATTGACTTGGTGGTGTAATTTGCCGCTCGGCTCGAGCCCGCGTATCCGCGACCGGACGTACTGTAGTGGGAGTTGCGCACGATCGCAGCGGCCTGTTCACCCGATACAACGTGCGGCAGCACTAGTCCAGTAGCGCCCGAATCGAGCGCACTCAGGATTTCGCCGGCGCTATCGCTTTGAACTCTTACCAAGGAGGGCATCCTCGCTGCGCGTAATGCGGCCAGACAGCTGTCGAGCTCCATGCGGCCGAACGGCGCATGTTCTGCATCAATGCAGATGCAGTCTAGTGGCGACAGTCCGAGTACCTCGCAGACAATGGCGGAGGGGGTTTTTAAGAAAGTACCCATCATCAGCTCTCGCTGACGCAGGCGTTCGCGGAAAGTGCGAGTGGTCGTCATTTTTGCTCCTTTTTTGTTGCGGGCGGTACTGGATGATCCAAGCGCGAGGTGCCGCCCTCGATAAATTGCGCGCTGAAGACGCGTTTTTCTGGACTTGATGTATGGTTGTCGATCAGTGAAAGCAACATTTCGGCGGCAGCTTGCGCCATTTTCTGAACGGGTTGGCGCAGGGTTGTTAGGTTATGGCTCATCCAAGTTGAGGGCTCCACGCCATCAAACCCGGCCACAGAGAGCATTTTTGGCACGTCGATTCGAAACTCGTGACGCGCCGCGTCGATGCAACCGATGGCCATGATGTCGTTGCCGCAGATGATGGCATCTGGCGCGCTGGCGCGGTTCTTCATCAATTGGCGTAGGCCATTAACGCCGCTTTGGTAGTCGTAGTGTCCCATCACCACCTGCGGTTCACGTAGACCTAGTTCGAGCACGCGTTCGCGTGCGCCACGGGTGCGTTCCTGTCCGACCACTGAATCTGTCGGGCCGCTGATAATTGCAAAGCGTTGGTGGCCTGCGGCTGCCAAGCGCGATACCAAGATACGTGCGCCCTCGATCTGATCGCAGACGACGGCATCGACGCTTTTCTCGGCTAGGGTGCGGTTGTACAGTACTAGCGGAATGCCGTGCCGCTCGAATTCTGTCACATGTTCGAGTGATAGTCGGGTGGCAGCAATCACGCCGTCGACTTGGTATTGCCAAATCTGGGTGATGGTTTGGTCGATATCGCTCTCGTGAGGAACTGTAAATAAAAGGATGCGCATACCCTTGCTAACGAATTGCTTGCTCAGTTCCGACAGGACTTCAGGGTAATACAGATTAGTCAGGTTTGAGATCAAGACCGCGACCAAGTTTGATCGCCGCGTGATCAAGCTGCGCGCCAGCGCATTAGGAATGTAATCAAGCTCCTTGGTAGCCTTAAGTACCCGCGCTCGAGTTTCGGGCGAGACGCTGGCACCGGGTTTAAAGCAACGCGAGACCGCTGATTGCGAGACGCCCGCGAGCATAGCGACATCGTAGGAGGTGGCACTACGTTTTTTTTGTGGTGTAACTTCGGAGGTGACGGGTAGGTTCTTTTTGCTAGCCATTTTGCAGACCTTGGAGGTTAGTGTTGGGTTAGTATAGCCGAAAAATCTACCGGAAACAGCGTTAGTGTTGCATCCGACTGCAATCGGATCTCGCTAAAGGTCTTTATAGTGCAAATTTTCTTCATGTCACTTATTTTACACAAACAACGACAATTTTCTTAAATCTTATTGACTGCGAATGCAACGGTATTCTAATATCGCTTGTCAATGATGCGATCTTAATTGTTCACCAGTAGTAGAAGATTGCGGCACGATTCAATATGCATTCGAAGTACAAGCGTTGATATAGACACCTGAAAATCATACAAGGAGATAAGTAATGAAAACGTGGTCCCGCAAAACATTGGTAACACAATTGGCGCTCGCATTTGGCGCAGCGTACGGATTAGGCGGAGGAGTAGCTTTTGCGCAGGCGCTGCCTGCTACCGCGGTGGCGCAGGACGCCAGTGCGCAAGACGTGTCTACCGCAAAGGGGGAGTTGCAAAGTGTCGTCGTGACTGCTCAGCGCCGTCCGGAGAATAAGCAGTCTGTGCCGATTTCGGTGAGCGCACTCACCGCCGAGCAACTGGGTGACCGCAATATCACTGACCTGTCGCAAATGGAGGGCATGTCGCCTGGTTTTACTTTCGGCCGCTCTGGCACCGACGCACGTCCAGCGATGCGCGGCGTGCGTACCGAGAACGTTGCGGTCAATGGCGACACGACGATTGGTTATTTTGTCGACGGCATCTACAAGTCACGCGCCCAGCAAGCGCTGGCCAGCTTCGTCGATATCGAACGGGTCGAGATCCAGCGCGGTCCGCAGGGAACACTGTATGGCCGCAATACGTTCGGCGGCAACGTCTCGGTCATCACTGCCGCGCCAGTGCTCGATAAATTCCAGGCTGCTGGCAGCGTCCAACTGGGCTCGTTCAGCAAGCTGCGCCTCGAAGGCATGCTTAATTTCCCGATCAACGACATGCTGGCGGTGCGCGTCGCCGTCTCCAGCGACAAGGCCGATGGTTTCGTCAAAAACGACTTTAATCCTGCCGCAGACCTGTTCGACCAGGACCTGAAATACGGGCGGGTCGCCGTCAAATTCAAGCCGAACGACCGTTTCCAGGCGACGCTGCGCGTTGATTCCACTGACCAAGGCGGCAATGGCGGCTCGGCCTTCGGCTACAAGCAGGCAGGAACCTACCTTGACAAGGCAACTTGCCAGCAGCTGTTCAACGCCTCGCTGTACGTTTTCAATGTCCGTCCTGGCAATCGCGATGGCATCAATGACTGCACACGCAGCAGCGGTGCTGCCGCAGGCACAGGTACCAATGCAACTGGCAGCAGCGTCGACCTTGGCGTGCCGCTGTACAAGGCTGGCAACCCGTATCGCGTCGACACCGACTATCAGTCTTTCCTTAAACTCAAAGACAAGAGCGCCTCGTTCGACATGGCGTACCGCTTCGACGCGTTTAGCTTGAAATCGATTACCGGCTACGCCGATTTCGAGACCGAGCGCACGTCCGACTCCGACATGTCGGCTTCCACGATCGCGATCGACTACCAAAAGACCACTGCCAAGACCTTCTCGCAAGAAGTCCAGATTCTGTCGGAAGGCACAGGCCCGTTGCGCTATGTGGCTGGCTATTATTACTTCAAGGACAAGCTGCGCGGCACCTTTATCAGTCAGCAGCTACCGCGTACGATTCGCTCGGCTAGCCTGGCGGCGCCCCTCACACTGCCGCAGAACGGCGCCGGTTTCTACGACGATCCGTTCGCGGTAACAGAATCGAATGCGCTCTATGCGCAGTTCGCCTACCAAGCGACCGACCAGATGACCATTACCGTTGGCGCCCGCCGGACTGTCGACAAGAAGGATTTCCGCTTCGCCAACGCAAACTCGGTATTGCCGCGCAACGCCAGCGGCCAGCCCGATGCAACCCAGATCAGCTTTGCCACCCCGGCGGTGCCGAGCTCGGCCTATGGTGCGGCGGGCGTGTCGAACTGCGTGCCGGCGCGCGGCCCAGGCTTCTATTGCGACCCAGCTGATCCGTCAATCCTGCTCGGTGCGACCTATTCGCAAAAGGAGTTCGCTAAGTCGACCGGGCGCATAGCGCTTGACTACAAGCTAGCCAAGAACAATCTGCTGTACGCCTCGTATTCGACCGGCTTCCGTTCCGGCGGCTTTAATTCGGGCCAAGCACTTGAGAGTGTGCGTACTTTCCAGCCGGAAGAGGTCAATGCGATTGAAATTGGCTCGAAAAACCGTTTCCTCGGCAACAGCCTACAGCTAAACCTGGCGGCTTTCAGCAACAGTTACACCAATCTGCAGGAACAGCGCCAGGTACCGGTTGGCGCTACCACGATTTCTACAATTTTTAACGCAGCCAAAGCCAAGGCCAACGGTGTCGAGGCAGAATTAGAATGGATGGCGACCGACGATCTGCTGATCGGCGGTACGCTGTCGCTGCTCGATGCCAAGTACACTAGCTTCCCCGATGCCGCGCTGCCATTCGGCACCTCGATCCTGGTCACCGATGCCAGCGCCGCCGCCACCATCGTGAATGGCGTCACGATCGCCCCGGCCGGCCAGCGACGCGTATTCGCGCCGGGCTATAGCTGTGGTTTACTGAACGGAACCGGCGGCGTCGGCCAGCCTAGTGCCGCATTCGGCTGCGATCTGTCGGGCAAGCGGGTACCTTATTCACCGCGCTTTCAGGGTTCCTTGTATGCTTCGTATGATTACCTGCTGTCAATGGGCGGAAAGTTGACGCCAATGATCGTAGTGAGCTTTTCTGATGGTTTCTACGGCCAGCCGACCAACGCCAGCATCGAGAAGCAGGGCGCATACATCAAGGCTGACCTGAAGCTGAACTGGAAAATCAACAACAGCTGGAGCGCCCAGTTCTTCGTCGACAATGCGACCGACAAGACCACGCTGAACCGCTTCGTGTGGGGCGGCGGTGGCGCCTTGCAGGTGAGCGCCGCGCCACCGCGCACTTACGGCCTGCGGGTTAGCTACAAATCGTTCTGATTTTTACTGGGAAAAGTTGAATGAATACCTCGATACAGGAAGCAAAAGTTTGTTACGCCAGCGCGCTGGCAGGGCTAGCGAAGTTGCCGCCCGAACACTGGCCAGAAGCCTTGGGGGACATGTACCATGCCGACGTTGCCTGGCACGGTCCACATCCCATCAACTCTCACCAGGGTGCGGCCGCGGTGCTCGCTAATTTCTGGCGGCCGTTCCTGGCCGCGCTGCCCGACCTTGAGCGGCGCGACGATATCCTGCTTACCGGTGAGTTCAAAAACGGCGATTGGGTGGGGGCGACTGGGTATTACACGGGCACCTTCACTGCTGACTGGCTCGGCATTCCGGCCACCGGTAAGGTGCTTAACGTTCGCTTCGGGGAATTCAGCAGGATCGAGGATGGTAAGGTGCGCGAAGTGTACCTGATCCTCGATATCCTCGACGTGCTGCGCCAGGCTGGCCGCTGGCCGGCGCTGCTGCCGCGCAGTCCTGGTCCGGATGACCGGGTGCCGGGGCCAAGTAGCATGGATGGCGTGATGTTGGGTACGCCTTCGCCAGATGAGGGGCTGCGTAGCCTGAAGCTGGTCGAGGCCATGATTAAGGGTCTGATGGAGTACGATGGCAAGAGCTTGGAGAGCATGGCGCAGGAACGCTTCTGGCACCCGAGCATGATGTGGTACGGTCCATCCGGCATTGGCACCAGCCGCGGCCTGAAGGGCTTCCAAGATGTCCACCAGCGCACGTTTCTCACGGCTTTCCCTGACCGGATCGGCGGCGACCACAAGGCGCGCATCGGCGAAGGCGCCTATGTCGGTTCGACCGGCTGGCCGTCGGTGCGGGCGACCCACTGTGGCCCTTGGCTGGGGGCTCCCGCCACGCAGCAACGGATCAGTATGCGGGTAATGGATTTCTGGCGTCGCGAGGACGACTTGTTGCGCGAGAACTGGGTGTTCATCGACCAACTCGATTTGCTGTTGCAGATGGGCTGCGACGTGATGGACATGGTGCGATGAATAGCGCGGTGGCGGTGCGCGCGGAAGATCTTAGCGCGTCAAGGCGCTGGCTCATTTTCGCCGCCATCATGTCGGTGTACGTGTTCTATGCGTTTTGCTGGAATACCGAAAATTTCTTGCGCCCTTACATGGCGCAGTCGCTGGGGCTGAGCAAGGAACAGGTCGCCTCGTTCTACAGCCTGCAGGCGTTGGGGGCGTTGTTTGGCGCGATCATCGTGCCCAACTTCGCCGACCGCTACAGTCGCCGCAATACTTTTGCGTTGATCGCGGCCGGCTTCGGCATCGCGTCGATTTTTTCGCTTGGTGTGCACAGCTATCCGACTGCGCTAGCTCAACGCTTCGTCATGGGTTTTTTCATGGGAGGTGTGTTCGGATGCGCGGTCAGCTTGTATATCGGCCTGTTTGCGGCTACCTCGCGCGGCCTGATCGGCGGTATCGTCCAACTGGTCTATAACGGCGGCGACGCCGTTCTGTCTTGGTTCGGCCGCCATTATGCCGACCAGTGGCAGTCAGTGATGGTAGTTGGCGGCTGCGGTGCGCTCGCCGCCTCGCTTGCCGTATTTCTGCTGGTGCCCGCGGATCGCTCCTTGCGCTCTTGGGGCGGAGAGGATGCGCAAAACCTGAAAGCACCGCGTTTCGCGATCGTCGAGTTGTTCACCAACGGCTACTGGAAACTAACACTGCGCTTGGTGTTGTTGTGTGGGCTGAATTTTTTCGCCTTTCAAGCCTTTAACGGGTGGATCACCACATTTCTAAAGGAAGATCACGGCTTTTCGACCGACCTGGTGGGCAAGACCATGACGGCGATGCACCTTGGATCGATGCTTGGCGCGCTCATATGGGGCCTGCTGGGCGACCGTTTTGGACGCCGTTTCAACGCCCTCGGTTTCCTCCTTGCTGCCATTTTCATTGTCGTCTACTTAAACGCGCAGCCTAGCCCGATCATGTACGCCGGGGTGGGATTTGCATACGGCTTTAGCTTCGTCTCGATCTGCGTCTGGGGACCGTATTTTGCCGAGTTATATCCTGCGCATCTGCGCGCCACCGCAGCCTCGATCTTCAACTGGGGGCGAGTTATGTCGCTGTTCGGTGCGCTGCTGGCCGGGTCGATCGCGCAGAATCTCGGCCTGAAAACAATTATGTATATCGGCGCAGCTACATTCTTGGCCGGCGCGATGCTTTGGTGGAGCCTGCCAGAGACCTTAACGCGTGCAGAGGCTACTAGGAGCAAAGATGCTGATGCGTCAAAAAATTCTGGGTAGCCGGGGCATGCACCGGGTATGAATCGCGTATGAATCGTGCATCGGCGCCGTAAGAAGTTCACCATGAAAACCAGCGGCGTGCATGATAATTAATGCCAATTGCTTGATAAATTTTGTTGGAAAAATTTCAGCTGACAATGCCGTGCTTGGCACGAAGTTGCTAGAAAGCGAGATCCCCGACTAAAGCAATCGGGGAATGACAATGAAGTCTACGCTACTGTAGTGGAAAAATTGATGAGTAATGCACCCCAACGTTCGAATGCTGCACTGGCAATTTTACTTGCAGCGCTGGCGATGTTGGGGCCGTTCTCGATTGACACTTATTTACCAGCGTTTCCAGCGATACGATCAAGTTTGTCTGCCAGCGCAATCGAAGTCCAGCAAACGCTCACTGCTTACATGCTGTCGTTTGCTGCGATGACCCTATGGCATGGTGCGTTGTCTGATGCCTTTGGCCGCCGCAACGTTATCTTAGTCGCTCTTGCCGTGTTTGCCGTTGCTAGTTTTGGTTGTGCCTCGGCGCATAGTATTCATTATTTATGGGGGTTCCGAATTTTGCAAGGCGTCTCTGCTGGCGCCGGTTTGGTTATTGGTCGGGCAATTATTCGTGACCTTTATGAGGGCGCACCAGCTGAGCGCTTGTTGTCCTTGGTAACCATGATATTTTCAATCGCGCCAGCGATCGCCCCTATCCTTGGTGGCTGGGTCGTGACGTATTTTAATTGGCGCAGTATTTTCCTCCTTCTATTTATCTATTCTCTGATTTTATTATGGGCATGTTATAAGCGTTTGCCGGAGTCATTACCTGTCGAGCGGCGTCAGCCATTTAGTGCTGAATTTTTATGGAAGAGCTATCGAAGTGTTTTTAAATCACCCTTGTTTTATTTAAAGACAGGCACGGTTGCGTGTAATTTTGCCGGACTATTTTTATATGTTTCGGCTGCGCCTGCATTTATTACGCAACACCTCAAATTAGGACTCGATCAATTTGGCTGGCAATTTATTCCCTCAGTTGGTGGTATATTTTTAGGTGCATTGGCCGCAAATCGTCTGGCAGGAAAAATATCTGTCTGGAAGCAAGTGAACATTGGTTTTGTATTTCTTGGTGGCGCAGTATTGAGCAATGTCGTATTCCATTTATTTTTTGCAGCTAGGTTACCTTGGTCGGTCGTTCCTTTATTCTTCTACTGTTTTGGTATGTCAATGGTTGCGCCAGGAGCGACCTTGCTGGTGCTTGATCTGTTTCCGACTATTCGCGGCATCGTCGCCTCATGTCAGTCGGCATTGGTGACCTTGCTAGGAGCTTTAGTTGCAGGTGTCATTGCGCCCGCCTTGGATCATTCGGCGCTGGCTCTAGCGCTCGGCCAATTAGCTATTGCCTCGATCGGAATATCGTTGTGGTATATCGGCCGTGCGTACAGGCGCTCAACACAGACGTAAAAACAAAACGATTGTGAAACCGAAGGCTGAAATTTGATTTCTTTTCTCGTACAAAAAAATTTTCAGTGGTTCTGATGTCGCAAATGATATGGTTGAATAATCGATTTTGTGCGGTTATCAAGTTATTATTTTTTGCTAGTTACATGGCTGATTTACTGTGCAGAAAAGGTGGCAGATTTTGATGCAAATTCGTGGCACGTTTCGTGGCGATTTACCAGCTTACTTCATACAAATAGTTAATCGGATGAACTTGAAGGTGAAGCGCGACCGTAAAATACGGCCAACACCACACCATTATAGGATACGTGTTTTTCGATCTACCATTTCATGAATGGCGGAGCCGACAAAGGATGGCGAGCAAACCATCCGCCCGCTGCTTTCATTAGCATCTTGTGGAACCCGGCGTTGGGAAATTCTTGCTTTAAGCGCTTCATGAATGGAGATGGCACTCCTCCTAAAATCAATCCAAGTGAGAAGTCCGCAAGGTCGGCTCGTCTAAAGACTTCCAGCAAGGGAAACTTGTCTGCGATCGGCCCACGAATGGTTCGAATCTTGTGGTGGAGGTCAATGAGTAAACTGATCTCTTGTTCCCATTGTGTTAATTCATGAATCTTGAGGTACTGCACGGCTTCCCGTATGGAAGGCGGTAGATAGTCGACGGTGTGATCAGACCAGATTCCGATGTCGTGATGACAGGCTGCAATGATAAGTTTTTGTCGATCTTCATCGCTGCACGGTGCCAAAGCGAAGCAGCAATGCAGCATCCGATAAACGTGATTTTTGTAGCCTTGGTAGTCGGCACCAATTCTCTCCTGCCATGGTGTAAGAATTTGTTCGACAAGGGGAAGGGTTGGGTAGATGGTCAAATCGTTGCTCATAGAGATGCTCACTATTAATGTTGGTGCGTGCATTATTCTAGAAAAGGCATAGTATAGAAAGTGGCTTAAATTAACTATTTCAGTAATAATAGGCCATTATGAAAAATCACGAACCAACTCCGCTTTCCGTCGTCCTCATCGCCTTTGATCGAATCAGCCCATTCCATCTGGCCGTCCCTTGCGTGGTGTTTGGAGAAGCGCATCCCGGCTGTCCCAAGCTTAAATTCAAAGTGTGTGCTGCTGAGCCGGGCACATTGCGAACATCGACTGGATTTAGTATAACCATAGACTACGGCCTTGCGGCACTTCGGCGTGCGGACATCGTCATCGTACCTAGTTGGCGTGACCCGGCAGAGAAACCGCCAGCTCAGTTACTGAAGGCATTAAATGCGGCACATTCCGGAGGTGCAAAAATAGTTGGACTATGTCTCGGTGCCTACGTGCTTGCAGAGGCAGGCTTACTCGATGGACTGTCTGCGACGACGCACTGGGCTTATGCAACGGATTTTTCCAAGCGTTATCCTCAAATTAATCTCGATGCCAATGTGCTCTATGTTGAGGAAAATGGCATCGTGACTTCAGCTGGGACGGCCGCTGGAATTGACTGCTGCCTTTATTTGTTGCGCCAACAATATGGATCCGAAGTAGCCAATAGCGTTGCTCGTCGACTAGTGGTGCCGCCATATCGTCAAGGTGGCCAAGCACAGTACATCGAACAGCCTATTCCAGAATCACAGGCACATTCGCGTATCTCGGATTTGTTTGATTGGGTACGAGAAAACCTGCATGCGCCTCACACCGTCGATTCGGTGGCTGAACATGTCAATATGAGTCGAAGAACCTTTACGCGCCAGTTCAAGCTATTGGCTGGGACGAACTTTCTGTCTTGGCTGCAAGTTCAACGTTTGACCTACGTCCAGCGTCTATTGGAGTCGACGGATGCTTCAATTGAGGCGGTGGCAGAAAAGGCCGGCTATGGATCGCCAGAATCACTTCGATTGCACTTCAGGCGGCAATTTGGTCTCTCACCAACGGAATGGAGAAGGCAGTTTCGAGGCGAATAGCAGGCAACTTAAGCAGCCATTAAAATGGCTGCTTAAGCGATGTTTGCGTTATAAAAAATATCGACTTCAAAACATTCTGTTCGAGTTTGCTGATTTTTCAGGGATTGGCTGACCAACATCCCAATGCTCGACAATCTTTCCGCCCTGCACATGGAAGATGTCTACATAGGCTTGGCCACGCTCATTGAGGTCGGCTGGATTGTCTAAACAGTGGCTATGAATCACCACGAGATCTTTTTCTGCGATGGCACGTTTGATGACGTATTTCAAGGTGCCATTCTCGACGAACTTGGCGAAACCATTGATAAAGTTGTCGCGCCCATCTTTTCCTTCAGGGTTATGCTGTATATAAGTGGTTGGTGATATGAATTTCAATGCAGCCTTTGTCGGCATTCGCTGGGCAAAAGCCATATCGTAAAAATCGACAACGATCTTTTTGTTTGTGGCCGTGTCCGATGGGGCAGCATATGCCGATGACGCGATAGAGATTGTTAGCAAAGTTAAAAAGAAAAATTTCAGAGTAGTCGAAAAAGGTAAATGTAGCGCTGAAAGCGCGTTTAAGATGGCTGGTCTGGATTGGCAAGTGCCTGTTTCCACTTGGTGTGACGACGGCACAAGAATCTTGCATCGAGCATCGCAGACCAGCCGACAGTACCAGTATCAACATAATCTGTTTAGCAATAGCGGTACACCAAGAGGCGTGGCGAATACTATCATTGTCAACCACGCAAGGTAAACTTGGGGGGATCTATGCGACGAAACCGAAAGTCGGGGTCATCGCAGTGATGGATATAGCCAAAGGCGAGGTTCTTATACTGCGATGTTTGTTTGATCTGAAATCGAAGATGAAATGAACGGCAATGCTTACTACCTGATACTGAGGATTGTCTCAATAGCCCAATTGTGAAGAGGATTTTCCGCTACCCTCCGGTGCCATGCCGCCACTACACCGAAGGATTGTGGGTTTGCATCAAATTTGAGTGTTCTAAAATTTCCAAGGCGAGCCATCGTAGAAGGAATAAAGGCGATTACGTCATTTACAGACAGGAAGCTCTGTAAGAATGTGTAGCACGGCAATGTGGCAATGACGTTCCTCGTCACACCTTGCTGATTTAGAAAATGATCGACCGTATCGCTAAAATAAAAAGCACTATTGTTCATAGCGACATGAGGAAATTTTGACAGGTCACTGAGATTTTGTACTGCATCGGGTATTCTTGATTTTGCGTTGACGATGCACGAGTAGTAGTCCTCCTTGATCAATGTCTGGTTAAGCCTGTCATCAATAAAATCTTTGAAGCCAATTAAAATGTCGGCCTCCCCCGATGCCAGCATTTCTTCGTGGGTTCTTTGATCAAAGTCCAGGATTTTGAATTTTATATTTGGTGCAGATCTTACGGCGGCTTGCACAATGAGTGGTACATAAGAAAGCTGTGCGTATTCATTCGCTATGATGGTGAATGTCTTTTTGATGGATGCCAGGTCAAATGGAAGAGTTTCATAGACATTGTCGAACTCGTGTATGACACGCTCAAACCTTGAGCAAAGTTCGTAGGCAAAGTCGGTAGGTTTTAGGCCGTTGCTTTGACGCAAAAATAGCTCGTTTTTGAATTCTTCTCTTAATTTCTTCAAATACCCACTGACGGCTTGCTGTGTCAAACCGGTCTCGGACGCGACCTTGGAGACGTTTTTTTCTTTGACGAGTTTGACGAAAACTCTCATGTGCCTGATTTCTATCTTGTCCATCATAAATATTTGTATCTCTTACAGGTAATCTCTGTTTGTCATTGTATCACCCGCCTCCTAGAATCTCCTCTCTTTCAATCATTCGAGATAAATTTATGAAAACTGTCGTCGTAATCGGAGCACTTGGCATGATGGGACAAGCAGCACTTAGTGGGTTAACGAGGCACAAGGTAGTCACAGCGAGTCGATCGGGTACCGGTCGTGAAGATCTACGCTTTCTTTCGTTCCAAAGAGTTTGCGCACGGCCTCATTAATTAGCTGCCACTCCTGCGCAAGATAAGTCACGCAGGAGTGAATCTCAATCTATCTTTGAATCAATCTCGTTTAAAACATCAGAAGCAGCTCTAAATGCCTCGGCTACGGCAGGCACCCCGCAATAGATGGTGCCGTGTAATAGAATTTCCTGTAGCTCTTCTTTAGTGACGCCATTATTGAGCGCACCCCGAACGTGCCCTTTTAACTCATGCGTTTTACCTAACGCCGTAAGCATCGCGACAGTCACGATACTTCGAGTTTTTAGATCTAAACCATTGCGCTGCCAAACTGTACCCCAAGCTTCTCGAGTGATGAAATCTTGGAGGGGTTGGGTGAATTCTGTTGTGTTACTTAAGGCTTTATTTACAAACTCTTCACCCATTACTTTGGTACGTGTTTGCAATCCGTCTTTATACTGTTTGTCATTGGACATGGTTTTTCCTAGAAGATCTATTTCCGGCTGAATACAAAGTAAAATGATATTTAAGTTACAGAGATTAACAGCGATATTGTGAATTTGTAGTGACTGATAAATGCTAATTGAAATCTATTCCGCAACTAACGGAGAATGGACGAAAGATGTATTGACCTTGTTTTTTCCGACAATATGATAGAGCAAAGAGCATCAATCGCGGGGTTTTAGCGATTAATTTTTATTCACGACTTTAACCAAAGAAAAGATAAAAATAGTAGGTGAAATCGGATATTTGTTCACGACTTTATTTTCAATCTTTTCTAATTCCGTGCTTCCGAAAGCTGCGCAAAATTTAGCGCTTAGTTTACGACTTCATTAAGCGAGAATAACATTTGGAGTTGAAGATTCAAGCGGCGCAAATGGTTTCCTCTGTTATACCTGTTTTTAAGCAGGTATGTCCCTTCATCGAAATACAGGCAAAGTGTCTTCGAAGCTATGGCTATGTATTCATGCCAAAGACCCATTTCAAACCGAGAGAGGGCCTATACGTAGCACTCGGTCTACTGTTTGAAGGTAAGGAGCCGATCTCATACCTCATTCCATCTATAGTCTGGCTACAACCGAACAGCGTATTTGTAGAACGCAACTACGACGCACCCGGATTGAAGAGCAAACCGGAGTGGGGAATTAACCTGTCACAAAGGAACCTCCCTGAAATTGAGAAGTTCGCTATTGACAAAATGCTGGTCAGCATATGTTCGAAAGACTGACTCCTAAGTATTCGCTCAACCGGACACTACACAGCGGGACGGTTAGCTCAAACGTTATACAAAATAGGAAAATATGGCTTTCCCATTAGACGAACTATTTATCGAAAGAGCTGAAGAAGAACTTGGTGTTAAGTTTCCAGAATCATTTCGAAAGAAAATGATGAAACTGAATGGTGGTGGTGTCGAGGTATCGACAGATCACTATGAATTGCACCCGTTCTATGACACTTCGGATAAAAAAAGAATTAAAAGAACTTGCAACAGCATTGTGCATGAGACGAGGACAGCACGCGAATACTATAGGCTGCCCACCAATTTGATTGTCATTGGAAATAATGGTGGCGGTGATGTATTGGTGTATAAAATTGAGGACAGTGGGAACATTGATTCGACGGTATATTGGTTCGATCATGAAACCGAGGAATTGGTATTTGCAGCCAATGATTTTAGCGAACTAAAGCACAACGTATAAGAGTACGTTCGATCAAAGTTGCGAATGAAAAATTCGTTCTATTTGGAAGCTGTGTTCGTGTTCCGCTCATTTCAACGCCGGGAGGAGGCATGAGTCAAAGTAGCAATCATCGAGCGAAACTTTTGGTAGATCTACCTGTCGATCGCTACCGCTTGCTTTCTCGAAAAGGCAGAGTGCCACTCGCTGGAGATGAAGTGGTCTTGGATCAGGGTTTTACTTCTCCTGAAGGGTTACCGATGGTGTTAGCGTATTTCCCTTCGATTGGTAAAGCTAGTGATTACCGAGCAGAAGTTTATGAATCAGAGCTTGGTCCGGATCTCGTGCAATGGGCTCTGAGGAGTGGGTTCAGTAGATGAAAGTAGCGGATAAGTATCCGTATGAGCTAAGTTTGGTTTTACTCTGTTCCGCCGCTAGCAGCCGATCTCACTAGGAATGCTGTCATTGTGATTTGCAAAATACGCAAATTGCGCTAAGTTGATTTTGTACTCATCAAGCAAACTGATACACGTCAGCATGGATCCGAGTGAGTGAAATTTGAATTTTAGATTGTTAACGAAATGGAGTAACGACGTATGAGGCCAACTTTCCTGACAACTCTCGCGATCCGATTCTATCCATTTCGCTGGGCATTGCTCGCAGCCGCATTGACTGGTATAGCTGCTGTTTGGGTAGCAATCTTCATGTTTGTTATGCCTGGAAAATTGCCACTTCATACTCTTACGGGTGTCTCCATGCCGCCTGTCTTCATTACGTGGGCTGCACTCTGCTGTGCATTTTGGTTTCACCCAACGCATGGGCTTCTTCGATCTGATGCAAAGTTGATTGAGAAATTGCCTGCGCCTGTGGTGTCGTGCGTGCGTTGGTATGCCGCGATTTTCCTCTGCTTTTTTGTAGTCGTAAGTGTGCTTTTTCCTGTCTGGATGCTGACTTCTTTTTGAGCTACTTCGCAATTAGTAGCATCAGCGTATTTGGAAGAATGTGGTTCTCACACCAGCGACGAACAAACAAAGTGAAACCCTATGTTGGGCTTCACTTTGTTCAGCCGCAACCTACGTGCGGATTCTTCTAATTCACTGCCCCCTATCCAGCAACTGCAAAGCTGCTTAAATACTTTTCCCAAGCGATACAAATTCTAAGGGTCGATTACCTAGTTCCTTCTGTGAGCTGTCCAATTTACTCAAAACAAAAGCGCTAAAAAAATCACTTTATAAAAATTCCTGTTCAAAAATCGGCTTGTGTGAAATAATTCGTTCATAAAAATGATCAAAGTAGTGATCGAATGAATTTCACAAAAGGAGATAACGCATGCAAACCAAGGAATCGGGTGACAACCAAGTCAAACAGCCCATCTCATTTTTTTGGAGTGCTGCGCCCTTTGCGATCATTATTCTTTTGCTCGGAGTGGGCGCAGGGATCTATCACCTCAACGTATCTGTACTATTACTCCTTAGTGCAGCCATAACAGGCTGCATTGCGCTCGCACACGGTCTCAGCTGGAAAGACATGGAAGCGGGGATCGTCGAGAAATTGGCGACTTCGATGCCGGCTTCTTTGATCTTGACCTCGGTCGGTGCATTGATCGGTGCATGGATGTTTTCGGGGACGATTCCGATGATGATCTACTACGGTATCAAGGTCATACACCCGGACTATATTGTTGTTTCGTCCTTCGTAATCGCGGCCATCGTTTCGACCGTCACAGGGACCTCTTGGGGCTCTGTTGGTACCATAGGCGTCGCCTTAATTGGTATTGCCTTCAATCTCGGTGCGCCGTTGCCGATGACCGCAGGGGCGATTGTTGCTGGTGCTTATTTTGGTGACAAAATGTCGCCGTTATCGGATTCGACCAATTTGGCATCTTTAGTCACTGGGGCGAATCTTTATGAGCACATTCGTCATTTGCTATACACGACCTTGCCTATCTTTTTTCTGTCCATCGTACTTTATAGCGTGATGGGGCGTGTCTCGCAAAGCGCTGTGTACGTGACTCCCGCCAAGGTGCAAGAGAATCTGAATGCACTCGAAAACATCTACCAATTTGGTGCTATGAGTTTCGTTTTGTTGATACCGGCCTTGATCGTGATCGTCGGCTCGATACGAAAAATGCCGACCGTTCCTATCATGTTGTTTTCCGCTGCGGTGGCATTTATGATTGGTTTGTTCGTACAAGGATTTGCATTCAATGATGGCGTCAACGCCTTAGTCAACGGATTTGATATGCGCATGGTGTCAGCAAAAATAGCCCAAGTTGGTTTGACCTTACAAGACATCCCCGCAGACATTAATCGACTCTTGGCACGTGGTGGCATGATGTCGATGATGAATACCATGTTGATCGTGTTCTGCGCTTTCGGTTTTGCGGGTATCGCTTCCAAAGCAGGGATGCTAGAAACCATACTGCGAGCTATCACGAACAAGGTCAGCTTAAATCGCGGACCATTGATACTTTCTACTGTAGTGTCTTGCATCATCATCGCGTTCACGACAGGCGCTTCATACCTCAGCCTGATTATTCCTGCAGAAATGTTTAGCGCCGCGTATCGCAAGGCTGGATTACATGCCGTCAATTTGAGTCGAACCATAGAAGACGCTGGCACCGTTGTTGTACCTATCATTCCTTGGTCGATGGCGGGCATCTACATGTCAACCCAATTAGGCGTATCCGTGATCGAGTACGCACCCTACGCATTCCTTTGCTATGGCTGCTTCATTTTGGCGGTGATCTATGGATTTACGGGCATAGGTATTCGGAAGATAGACGACTAAAAGGATTAGTGAGATTTCACACACTTTTCCAAACGGACATTCATTTATAGAGGTAGACAATGACATACACTTTAGCCATACACGGTGGGGCTGGCGTGATACAAACAGGTGGTGATGAACAACCATATCATCAAGGACTACGACAAGCACTCGAAGTGGGACAAGTGATTTTGAAAGAGGGCGGTACGGCGATTGACGCAGTGGTGGCAGCAGTCGAGACATTGGAAAATCATCCTTTATTCAACGCGGGACATGGTGCGGTTTTTACGGCTGATGAATCTCACGAGCTAGATGCCGGTGCGATGGACGGCAGTGATCTGAGCGCGGGTGCAGTCGCAGGTGCTCGTCACATTAAAAATCCAGTACGTGCCGCACATGCGCTCTTGAAAGACCAGCGTTATGTGTTGTTGTGTGGCGCAGGCGCGGATCAATTCGCGCTTGAAGCGGGTTTGCCACAAGTGAGCAATAACTATTTTTCGACTTTGCATCGTCTGCAACAGCTACAAACCCTACGTGCTAGCGACCCGAGTCAAGTCGCTTTAGATCATTCGGTAGCGACTATAGGGACTAGCAAAGCAGACAACGAAAAGAAGTTTGGCACAGTGGGCGCGGTAGCGCTCGATCAGCACGGGCATTTAGCTGCAGCCACTTCAACAGGGGGCATGACGAATAAACGTCCTGGTCGAATTGGTGACACGCCTTTGATCGGTGCTGGCGTCTATGCTAACGATGCCAGTTGTGCGGTGTCAGCTACCGGAACGGGGGAGCACTTTATCCGTGCTTGCGTCGGGCACGATATTCACGCCCGCATGGTGTATGGAAAACAAAGCTTATCGCAAGCCGCTAACGCTACTGTATTTGAAAATCTGAGCGCACTTGGTGGCGAAGGTGGCTGTATCACAGTGGGTCGCGATGGCAGCATTGCTATGCCATTTAATTCTCGTGGGATGTACCGAGGTTGGGTGACACAGGATGGCGAGATAGAGACGCGAATTTTTTCTGATTAATTCCTCGGCAGAGGTGACACAAGAAAAGGCTGCACATGTTTAGTTCTCATTTTCTAAGCAAATACCTTAACCCGCATTTCGTACGTTCTAGTGCGATTGGTGGTTTTACTCTTTGCGTGTTGTCGCTAAGTGCTTGCAGTACGAATCAAGAATCAAAACAAGCAGCGCCATCGAGTAATCAAAATGTGACGCAGACTAACTATGGCGATGTCAGTAATGTGATCATTGGTGGCGGCATGCGCAGTTGCTCTAGTATGGGCTCTAAAGAGTTTTTGAAAGAAGCGAACAGTCGTTATTGTTTGCAAGGGTGGTCGAGGATACTTCAAGAAGACATGGCCTTTGCAGGTCTAAAGATTAGCGACATCTCGTTTGAATCAGCCATCACGCATCCCGCATTTAGCTATCGTATCGATGCCAGCAGTATAGAAAAAATACGCGCCTTGCCCGATCCATTGATGGCAAAACAGGTCAAAGACAAAGTCATCGCAAAACTGATCCAAATCCGGGATGCAAGACCTGAAACAGTCTTATCTGGTTTGAGCTGGAAAGCCTTGATTGACCTACTAGCGTCACAGGATATATCGCCAGTGATCCAGCTTAAAAATGAACTCTCAACTTTGGCACAATCAGCTCTGCGTCACAGCTTGGTAGAACCTTTAAAATCAAAGACCGAGCAACGCCTTGTCCAAGCGCGTAGCGTTAAATTTTTGAGCGATAGAAGTAGTGCATCGATCTATCAAACCTTCCTCGCAGCGACGCAACGAAAAGCCGATCAGAAACAGCCCGGTAGCAAGCCGAGAATAGGCATCGTCACTGCCTCTGCAGAAAATCCATTCAATGACAGAGATATCAGTTATTACGCATTCAAATCTTTAGGGGCGGACGTCGTCTGGTTGCCAATCGAAGGTGGTTTGCGACAGGCAATCGATCAGCAACTTTGCGACTTTGCACCGATCTTTTATGCTGACTATGCCAACCGTGGCTCTTTGCGTGACTATTCACACATGGATATGCTCTATCCAGATTTAGCCGCACAACAAATCGCGTTTTGTAAAAATAATGCGAGTGTCTTAAATCAAGAGCTAATGAAGCTCGATGGTATTTTTTTCACAGGAGGCAACCAGACTCGTCATTTGGAAAGTTTCGTCACCAGAAAATCGATGGATAGCGCGCAATCAAGCGATGCCGCCTCGGAACAACTTCGACTATTGCAGAAGCAATATGCTGAGGGGCGCTTAGTTGTGGCTGGCAGCAGTGCTGGTGACGCTGTGCAATCAGGGGGGCTATGGCAAGGTCGTACCATCCCTATGATCGGCGGTGGTGATAGCGTGAAAGTGTTACGTCACGGCTATAGACAAATTGATGGGCCAGAGCCGGAGGAAGCCAGTGCTAAGGGCAGCTTTGCCAAAAATGGCGGTCTAGGTTTCTTCCGATTTGGCGTACTTGATTCGCATTTTTCTCAACGTGCTCGTGAGGCAAGACTAGTGCGATTGGTCGCTGATAGCGGTATCGATTATGGTTTTGGTGTTGATGAAAATACGGCGCTGGTCGTACACGCTAGCGCTGCAGATGGATCACATCACATGCGTGTGGTTGGCGCTGGCGGTGTGTTTGTGGTGGATGCGCGGCAGGCAAAATTGCAATCTGAAAAGCTGGCCGCATTCAAGATTGAGAACATCATGATTCATTATCTGAATCAAGGCGATAGTCTCATCATGACCCAAGCTGGCGATTTACAGATTCAACTGGCAAACGATAGCAAAATTAGTAGTCAGATTTCGATGAATAAAGCGATCACCGCAGAGCGCGTACAAAATTCCGGTAGCTTGCGTTTCGTAAAGCTCATTCAAAAAATGGGCGAAGAGGGCGCTCAAAAAGCCATCGGTTTTACAGGTCTTGAACAAAACCAAAAAGCATCTGACCTAACTGATTTTGCGCTGACAGTAAGTCGCGTGCAAGAGACTGAATTGCGAATCAACACCCAGGGAAATCTAAGTTATGCTCGATTGAGGCTGGACATCGCACCAACCTCAATCAATGGTGCAGTGATAGAAAATAATCTTCGATAAGCAATTAAAGTGGCTAAGGGAAGGGCTTGTGAATTACACGAGCCTGGACTTGCTTGCTAGCTTGCATCTAGCCTTGTAAAACGGCACAATATGCCTCTGCGTCGTTCCCTATTTGCACTCTCAAAAGAAAGCATATCGACCATGTCGATTCAAAAAAAAACCAGCAAAGCAAAAGTAAGCAGCCCTTCCAAGGACAATGCAACACATCCATTTGACCGCATTCGCGAAGGTGCACGTGATGCCTCACCAGCACTCACCGTGGTTGCGCAATGGATGTTGCGCCACACAGCACAAGCGGCAACATTAAGCATAGAAGACGTTGCAGAGGCATGTGGTAGTTCCCCAGCCAGTGTTAATCGCATGGCGCGTGCAGCGGGCTATGCTGGTTTTGCGGATCTGAAATCGCAACTCGCCTTGGTCATGCGAGCAACGATAGACCCTATCGAAAAATTGCGCGATGAGAAAGGAAAAAACATTCTAGGCTCAACCGCGCAGTATGTCGAAATGGGCAAAGCAAATTTAGAAAAATTAAATCACGAAAATAGTGCAGCCGACATCGTCGAGGCCGCCAAATTGCTGTCTACGAAAGGACGTATCTACGTCTTAGGTTTTGGTTTGACCAGCCATGTCTGTGGCTGGTTTGCAGATGCATTAACGCCTTTCAGTCATGCTGTGTCGGCCTTAAGCGTGAGTGGTGGCACAGAACAAAGCGCGAGTCGTATGAGCACGATAGGTAAGGGCGATGTGTTGGTTGCGATGAGCTTGCCTCGCTATTCTCGCGATACCGTTCATCTCGCCAAATTTGCTCGTGATCGTGGTGCCGCCGTCATTGCCATCGTTGATTCTCATGCCGCACCTTTAGCCAACGAAGCGGATTTGCGACTATTTGTTTCAGCCGCGCATCCGGTTCTGCCGTCTAGTTATGTCGCTTTGCAATTGCTCTGTGAAGGCCTGGTCGCTGAAGTAATGCGACGTAATCCTGCTGCCGTGTCGATGGCAGCAGAATTGACAGAATCCGTCTCCTTCCAATTGGGCTCCACGATCTAATTGCGTGCTGAAAGATGTATGCCAGCGAGCATACATCGCACCGAACCGCCAGCCAGCTCGATAGTCGGTATCGCGATTGGCAATATCTGTGCGGATTTTTCGATGATAGCTCTTTGTTCGGGAAGTAGGCTGGCCGCTGCTCTCGCTGACATTGCTAATACCCTTGTTGTCTGTTCCGGCGCTTTGGTATTGAGCTCTAATGCATTGCCACCGAATTCATTAATCTGCGCTTCGGTCAACGCAATCACTTCTCTGCCAGTTTGCTGCAAGCGATGCACCATTTCATCGCGACGCAATGCATCCGGAATCATATCCAATGCGACTAAGGCAAACTCGGTGGCGATACACATGATGACATTGGTGTGGTACACAGGGCGGCCATGCATATCGGTGGAGTGAAACGCCATAGGCTCAAAATTAAAGTGCGTGCAAAAACGTTCCAGCGCTACGGGATTAGCACGATTAGAGCGTGCCGTATAAGCGACGCGATCAATATGATCGAGTACCATCGCGCCAGTACCTTCCAAGAATATGCCATCATATTCGAGACCAGAATAATCGATCACATCTTGCACGCGATACTGCGATTTGAGCATGTCAATCACATCGGTACGACGTTCGCGCCGACGATTTGGTGAGTACATAGGGTACAGAGCAATATGGCCACCAGCATGTGTTGAAAACCAGTTGTTCGGAAACACTGAATCTGGCGTTTCGTTTTCACTAAAATCGTCAAATACACGCACCTTCACGCCAGCTGCTTCCAACATGCTTGCAGCCGTAGTGACTTCATCTCTGGCACGGATTGCGATCTCTTGCGCGGATCGAGTTTGATCTACACTTTGAAAACTATTATCTGCCGCAGTTTGTGGATTAGGGCAAAAATGATGGGGACGGATCATGACAACGGCATTGGGTGCCTGTATCGATTTCATGCAAATATCTCTCTATAAAAAAATTAAACATTCTTGCATCGACACTACAACAAAAAAAGAGAACGCAAGCATGCGCTCTCTTTTTTTATCACGCTTCTCAGGTGTGTTGAAGTGTTACTTGAAGGTGTAGGTCATACTGGCATAGACATAACGTCCGGTCGCATCGACGCTTTGATCAAAACCACGGAAGTAGCCGGTTTGATTCGATACGTTTGGTGCCTTGTTAAATAAATTGATGACACCGACATTTAAACGTACTTTATCGAAACCTGTATAGCCGACAAATAAGTCATAGGTACTATACGCAGCCACATCCTTCGCCGCGTAGCCGGGCGTACCGACTGGTTTCACAACTGCTGCACCAGGTGTCGGTGTGATGATATAAGCCAATGCATCTTGGTATTTGGATTGGAATTTATTCGTCACGCCGAGATTCCATTTAGCGATACTCCAATCAAATGACAATTGATGTTTCCAGCGTGGTGTTGGATAGAGATTCGCATAAATGCCGAGGTTGTTCATCATCGGACCATCCTTCACCAATTGCTCTTCTGTTTTAGTCAAGTAGGTTCCACTCAAGCTTGTTCGCAATTGGCCAAACTCGTCCAGATTCAAGCGATGGCTTACGCCCAGATCGAAACCAGCGACGTTACGTTTACCTTGGTTATCCATAGGTAAGAGTATGTTTTCGATCTGACCCGGCATGTTTGGAAATGCAGGGTCAGTCGGAAAACGCGTGGTGTATTTAGTGAGATAAGCAAAGTTGGATGCAATTAAGGTTTCACTCAAAGCAGAAATAACGTCTTCTTTTTTGATGTTCCAATAATCCACAGACACAGTAACACCGTAGCCAGGTGCGACCACGGCACCCAGCGCAAATTGCTTAGACGTTTCCGGTTTAAGGAAAGGATTCCCGCCTAATAAAATAGGGATGGGACCTGGCTTGCAACCTGGACCGACATTGTTCACACAGCGCAGTGGATCGGTATAAAAATTCGAGGTCGAGGCATTGCTCGGTGAAGCACTCACGTCTGCTAATGACGGTGCGCGGAAACCAGTACCCGCGGAGGCGCGGACGACGACTTCTTTTATTGGCTGCCAGCGAATTGACAACTTTGGATTGGTGCTACTGCCAATATTGCCACTGTCATAGGAATCATAACGAACAGCTAAATCCGCTTCAAGAGTCTTGGTGATAGGAACATGCACCTCAGAATACAAGGCTTTCACTTCACGCGAAGTCACCGTGTCTGGCGACGAGGTAATATTATTGAGCAGGCCAGACTTGGCTTCCGCAGACTGCGTGTCAGATAATTTCTCGCGACGTAATTCAAACCCAACGGCGACAGCGACTTGTCCGGCTGGCAGTTGAAATAGTTCCTTAGACGCACTACCGCCAACGCTATCCGAGGTTGCTCGGCCTGTTCGTCCAGCGACTTTTTTTGCCTGTGTGTCTTCCATCAACTTCATCACTTCTGGCGTATTTTCTCCCCACAAATTCACCACGCCCGAAGTAATCAAAGGGCCGAGTTTGCTACCGTAGACGAAACCGTTGTTGTATTGCTCGGTTGTATTCGATACCGAGTGATTCCACGCTAGGCTGTAATCCCAACCAGCGATTTCACCTTCTGAGCCAATTACGAAACGTTCTTGCGATGTATCCTGAACGCGTTCTCGTTGACCAAGAGGTAAGAGACGAACCGAGACAAAAACATTTTTATCCGTGGGTGTTTTGGTGACGACACCCGTTTTTGCATCGACATAAGTTTTTGGGAAAAAAGGACCGTCTTTAGGATAGAACAAAGCAGTCCGCGGACCGTTTGCAGTCAGTCGATACGAGGTAAAAGTGGCAGGAGAGATGCGATAGTATGCCTCGTTCTTAGAATAAGCTGCTTCAGCGAATAATCGATGATTTGGCGTAATCGCGAAAACAGCGCGCGCAAAGGAGTTAAGCTTAGTCGATTCTGGAATCAAATCGGCCGTTGCCTGATAGTCGAATTGGCAGAAACCATCAAACAGCACGCTGTACGGTGGCGTACATTTACCATCGTTTGTCGTGGCGCTACCATAGACCGGACTAGCCGACGTGGTTGGAAAAAGGTTGGCAGGCCAACTTGTGGTGGACGGTCCACTTGTGCCGAGCTCTGGATGTAATGCCGTCTTTGACCACTCTCTTTGTACCGCACGAAGTTGTGCTGTTTTTTGGATTTGGACAGAGCCAAACACGTTAAACCTATCTGTCTCAATATTGCCAAGACCAGCGGAAGCACTCACTTGCTTGCGATTGCCGCCACCTTCTTCATAGCCACCAGCACGAGCTGAAATTTGCGCGCCTTGATAATCTTTACGCGTAATGAAATTGATGACACCACCCACTGCATCAGCACCATAGGTCGCGGACGCACCATCTTTTAAAATTTCCACACGTTCTAATGCTGCCATCGGGATAGAACTCAAATCCACACCTTGACCGCCAAACGCATAGTTCGCCATGCGTCGACCATTCAGTAACACCAAAGTAGACGATACACCTAAGCCTCTCAAGTTTGCACCTGAAAAACCACTGTTCTTTTGGGTATCCGTGTTTTGTGATTTCTCTTCGATGCTGCCGACGTTGGCAGAGATCTGTGCCATCAATTGCTCAGCAGTGGTTGCGCCCGTTTTTTCGATGGCTTCGCGCGTGATGATTTGTACCGGCAAGGAAGTTTCGAGCGCAAGGCGCTTAATTGAGGTTCCAGTCACTTCCACTCTTTGCGTCTTGGTCGCCTCTTCTGGCGGTGTACTTGTTTGTGCAAACGCTGGCAGCGTGCAGCTCATCATTGTTGCCAGGCCTAAAGCTATACGCACTGATTTTGCCATTGGGCGCATAGCCATGCTTTGTAAGTCATTTTGCTTTTTCATTGCTTTCATCTCCTGTTTTATTGAAATCACATCACCCCGCCAAAGCTCTTCAAGCTAAGCGAGTACCTCGTTCTCATATTCCGCTTCAAAATTTTTAGGCAAAAAGATCCCCCGCTGACGGCTAGGTCAGAAATTTTCATCGCAAGTTGTGGGAATCGTTTTTTTTTGCTGCTGAAACCCGCTTGAATCAAATCCGATCCTGATTTTGCGAAATGCTTGTCAGGATTTTTAATGAATCAATTATTTCATATATTCATATTTTTGAATAGTTATTTTCAGAGACTTGAAAATCTCGATGGTTTTGTGGTTTTTATGTCTGTGCTTGTTATGTAAAAAACCTTCGCATTCGATTCAAATCGCGTGACTGTCATGCCGGACTTGATTCCAATCCGGGCCGGAATAATTTTCTTGACCGTTTTAGTTTGGCACTCCCTTCTCCCGCAATCGGGAGAAGGGCTGGGGATGAGGGACGCTCAGATTCGGATGACGTTTTTCAATGCACAAACATCTAAAATTTTGTCGTGTTTTGTGACAGTCAAATACGGTGCTGTCGCCGAACTACCCTCACCCTAACCCTCTCCCGCAAGCGGGAGAGGGGATATTTACGCCCACCACTCACTTAGGGTTTGGGGAGGTAGAACTATCAGATATAAACTTCAGGTCAGAAGCAGATCTGATTGTAGCCGTGCTTCCACAAAGTAATTAGCTCGTCACAAATATTCAATATCGTGCTCCGTCAGCAGGATTGCTGCAATCGGCTTGTTTGCTTATGTATTGCCGGTGCGATTAGTTGCGATTAAATACAAGTGAGGAAACATAATGAACAATGAAATTGAAAATCGTAAATTTGAACGTACTCAATTTTTCTTGGTGCAGAAAGAAAAAGATTTTTTGCCGGTCTGGGTATTTAAGCCAGAAGATAATCCTAGCGGTATCGCGGGCGTGTTAGTTGATGTGAGTGAAGGTGGCCTGCAAATCCTCACTCAAAAAGTGGAGTCAGTCACAGGGCAGCGATTTGAGATGTCCCTAATTAATCAGATTGGTGGCGACGAGACTCGATTGCCACCAGGTACGATTGATTTGGTGTGGAGTAATGATGTTGGTAGTACTTACACAAAGTGTGGATTTACTTTTAGCTCTTACTCGGGTGACGAAATCGCTCTGTTGATTGCACATAACAGCGATGAAGGAGACAAATTTATGCGATGTATTTTGAGAGAATCGTCTATCGCTAATCCTACTTTGGTATGATGAGAAGACCTCTTCTCAACTAGGATAAACATGCTCTCATGGCGTTGGTTCTTTGTCGCATTGATCGTGGTTGGTGCTTGGTATCAATTTCAACAACGTGCACAAAAACCTATACACCATTCGAACGGTGTTTTGGTACAGCGCGACCCTGTGCAAAACATGCTTGATCATGGTGAGGTTTGGCAGAAAGATCATTATACAATTAAGGCTTTAGCAGACTTCGATATAGAGGCACGTGTATTGTCCAAAGAATTGTATTCTAGCGGACGCGAGGCCGATCTTTCTACTGTGGATTTAGCTCTTGGTTGGGGATCTATGTCTGATTCTGAGGTTTTGTCTGCCTTGCGCATTTCTCAGGGCAATCGATTCTATTCTTATCGCTGGGAAAACGAAGCACCGCTTCCGCCGGCAGAGATCGCGAGACATAGCGCTAATATGCATATGATTCCGGCGAATGCCCAGATTGAAAGAACATTGAAAGAGGTTAGGATCGGTCAAATCATTCGATTGCGCGGAAAGCTGGTCGCTGTGAGTGCACCTGATGGTTGGCGTTGGCAGTCTTCACTGACCCGTGATGATACCGGCGCTGGCGCTTGCGAGTTATTCAGAGTTGAGAGCGCGGAGATGCGTTGAGTGGTCTTTTTGCGATTTCTGTATAGACAAAAAATTAAACGGAAAATTTACGTCTGCAAGCCAATTAGCGAGACATCAAAAAGTGACTTCATCACGCCGATTGTTGCGTATGTCTTCATGCGTGCTTAATCAAATTGCCAAGTTAACCTCGACATCTTTTTCTCATACACGATCGAACTTCGTATCACTCTTTGTTCGCGTCGTTTCGCAAATGCCCATGCCGCCGCTCGCATTTATCATGGCAGGTTGTGCGAGTTAGTTGCTCGCACGCACTGTGAATGATTCACGACACCAGATTGGTAGTGGATTCTTTGCATTGCTTAATTCAACTCAAAGCGCGTTCATCCTCACGCAAAGTCAAAACCCGCACACCATCACTTGTCACTGCCACTGTATGTTCAAACTGCGCAGACAGTTTGCCATCAACCGTGACGACCGACCAGCCGTCATCTTCAGTGTGTACCGCATTCCCGCCTTGATTGATCATAGGCTCGATGGTGAATACCATGCCTTCGCGCAAAAGTAATCCAGTCCGTGGTTTGCCCCAATGCAGAACCTCTGGTGCTTCATGCATTTCGCGGCCTATGCCGTGACCACAATATTCGCGCACTACCGAGTAACCGTTTTTACGTGCATGGTTTTCTATCGCAAAACCGATATCACCAAGGCGTGCACCCGGACGCACGGCTTTGATACCTTTCCACAGGGCTTCATACGTCACTTGTACTAAACGTTGTGCTGCTTTGGAGACTTCACCGATGAGATAAGTCTTGCTGGAATCTGCGATGTAACCATGCTTCTCTAAGGTGATATCGAAATTCACGATATCGCCATTTTGCAAAATGTCGGCAGACGAGGGCACGCCGTGGCACACGACTTTGTTACGCGATGAATTTAAGGCATACGCATAACCGTACTGGCCCTTACTCGCAGGGCGCGCCTGCAATTCGTGCACGATGTAATGGTCGACTAGATCGTTGACCTGCATGGTCGACATGCCGATTAAATTCAATTGATCGAGGTGACTAAAAACCCGCGCCAATAACTTGCCGGATTCCGCCATCAAAGCGATTTCTTCCGGTTGCTTGATGATGGTATTGCTCATGTCGCTGCAACCCTGAGTGCCTTGGTCTCGACGCCTGCGGCTTGCATCTCTTGCGCAATGATCTGATTAAAACTCATGGTCGGATTCATCTCGCACAGCATCCCAATCTTGATCCAAAAAGCCGCTTGCGCATTGATCGAACGACAGCCCACTGCGCTCGCCTTGCGCATTTGATCGTGCAATTCGTCGTCGATATTGACGATACCCATAGAATTCCCTCAAAGTTACAGACTATATGAAACGTATATGAAGTATATATTTAATTGGCAGCAAAGCGCAAGTACCTATCCTCGAATGGATTCATCGGAATGGTCAAATGGCGTCGGCATCTTGCCACAAAGTGGCGCTAATAAAGAGAGTAAAAATGTCGCCGCGCGTAGATAAAAACCTTATCCATTTGTTTTTCATTGATAGAATGGGAATCAAGCTAGGAGAGAGGAATTTGTTCTCGCTTCCTTTGTCTGAGCCCCGTTACGCATCGTCCTTAGTCACGATAGTTAGGAGAAACACATGAGCAAACAGATTTACCTTAACCTCCCAGTTGCCGACCTCCCAAAATCGATAGCCTTTTTTAAGGCACTTGGATTTGAAAACAATCCGCAGTTTTCTAGCGATAGTGGTGCCTGCGTCATTATCAGCGACACGATTTTTGTCATGTTGTGTACACGGGAAAGATTTCGGGACTTCACACCAAAAGCGATTTGCGATACCAGCACAACGGTGGAAATGCTGATCAATCTCTGCTGTGAGAGTCGTGATGAAGTCGATAGTCTTGTAGCCAAGGCGCTTGCTGCGGGTGGTACGACTTATGATCAAGCAGAGGATCTAGGCTTTATGTATTCGCATAGTTTCGTCGATCCTGACGGCCATGGTTGGGGACTCTTCCATATCGCTGGCACGCCAAGTTAGACATCACTTATCCGATTCCACGACGACGCTGAACCGTAGGCTGTTGGGAAGTTAGGTAGCTACCATCTATGAAATTTTTTCTAAAATTTTTTTTACTCTTTATTTCGTCTTTGTCTTTCGCATCGTTTCCACTTACAGCGTCCCTTAGGGAGATGGCAAGTGCAGCCGATCACATCTTTATTGGTTCAGTGATTAATGTAGAAATGATCGATAGCGAGGGGCGACAAATTGACGATTTGAATGTAATGACTGGACCTGGATCAAAAAATCTAATCCGACTACAAGTTAAAGTGGAAAAAGTACTCGTATCAAGCGGTAAAAACGTTCCAAATACACTTTATATTCCTTTAGATCCATTCTTACATTTCAGTTTAGGACAGATAAAGGAAGCTGAATCGCACCATTCAAATAGCCGTTTGTTTTTTTTGAAAGGCGCGGAATTTTTACCAATTAAGACAGGTGTATTCGCCCGCAATCTTTCAGATAAGAAAGAGGCAATACGAATTTATAGGGCTACGCATAAGTAATTTTTTAGAATTTATTTTGCAGCTTCTCGACTTTATGACGTACAGCGAAGCATAATTGGAGGTATAAATGAGTGTCGCCTATTACATAGTGCCAGAACGTGAAATTGAAGGCTTTGATCATTTTGTGAATGGCAAAGCACTCGGACATGCCGATGAAGACACCTTGAATCATTTATGTGAGGAACTCAGCGTGCAGTCTATTCTGTCCTTCATTAGTCAAGATCCTGAAGAACTTGCAGACTTCATGGAAGACGAAGGTATCGAGATGCCGGCAGAGTTGCCCGAGACTCGGTGGTTCGATGCGACAGTGGGTCTTGCAACTGTGCGTGCATTGGCTGTACATCTTGAAAACAATCCTGATGCATTGAAAGATGCCAGCAATTTGGTCGAAGATCTGCGTGAATATGAAAATGTGCTTGAGCGTTTTGAGCAAGAAAAAGTGCGTTGGTATTTAGGCTTGGATTTTTAAAATCGCGTGAAAGGTCCTAATATTCGCCATTAGATTGTCCGGGAATCCGCATGAGCCTAAGTTTAAATTTGAAATGGCGCATCTAAAATTTCAAGCAATATGCACAATCAACTTGTCTGCCTAACTGAAAATCTGGAGCGCGTTAGTGTCTGTGGATTTTCGTTCTAATTGTCGACATCACAGGTAGAAAATGCCGCAACGTTTTTTTGACACGAGCTGTCATCAATGTGGATGCGATTTAAATAGCCCATAAGTTCTTTTCTTCTCCCGCTGAGACAATTGCGTAACCACTTTCGATGACACACCGCAGTGGTTTGTGTACGCCAGAACACAGACCAAAATTCTTCCCAACGTGCATAGTCTCCTTTGAATCTCGAATCAGCGATTGCATAGGCAATTGAAAAAGCGATTAGATAAGCGATCGCACAATCTTGATCGAATAACTTCTAAAAGGAAGCTTGTGTATATCCTCGTGGCATTCTTGAGTCTGGCGAAGGCATGAGCGCTCACTACCATAGTCGCGGGGGCATAGCGTCGCGTGCTGCGCCAGGAACTTTCACTGCTATCTTGACTGCTGGCCTGAGCTTGCTGATTTTATCTGGTTGTACATCCTTAATGAGCAAGAACCCCGGACTTGAACTCGAAGCCGCACAGCGGATTATTCCTTCAGTGTGGTCCAGATCGATTGCGAGTGATTATTCGCTCGCGAGACCGAGTACTTTGCCCGCGGATTGGTGGCTGGGATTTCAAGATCCATTGATGAGTACTTTGATCGTGCAAGCGATGGAGAATAATACTAGTGTTTTGATTGCGCAAGCGAGTCTGCGTCAATCGCGGGCTTTGCGTGACGTGGCTGCTGCTGCGTTGTTACCAGTCGTCGCCGGATCGGCAATGGCGAAACATTCGATTGTTGGTGGCAAAAGTAGCGGCAATCAATTTGCGCTTGGTTTTGATGCCAATTGGGAGTTGGATATTTTTGGTGTTAATCGTCATGCCCTGACCGTGAGCGAAGCGAGTCTTGCCGCAAGTAGTGCTAGCTTGGCGGATGTGAAAACCTCCATCGCAGCCGAAGTGGCGCTCGATTATATTTTGCTGCGCGGATCGCAAAGCAGATTATTCATCGCTAGAGAAAATTTGACGAGTCAACGCGCAACCTTAGAAATCACCGATTGGCGTCAGCAGGCGGGTCTGGTCAGTGCTCTACAAGTCGAGCAAGCAAAGACAATTGTCGCGCAGACCACCGCGCAGTTAGCGGCGCTGCAAACCAGCATTGTGCAAACCTGTCATGCAATTGCCGTACTGATAGGGCAGTCACCAGCGTCCTTGGTGAATACGCTTGCATCGGAAGCGCCTGTGCCACGACCGATGCAGACGATCGTACTGAGCATTCCTGCGGAGACTCTGCGCCAACGTCCAGATGTTCGTGTCGCCGAGGAGCAAGTGCGAGCTGCAATTGCCCGTGTGTCGCAGGCTGACGCAATGCGTATGCCTAGCTTTAATATTGGCGGCTCCTTCGGCTTAAGCGCCATGTCGCTCAGTGCACTTGGTAACAGCAGCGCGATAGTCAGCAGTTTACTGGCGGGTGTCTCGTTGCCCATCTTCAACGGCGGCGCTTTGCGTGCGCAAGTTCAGGCACAAGAAGCGGCACTTGATCAGGCGAACGCTGTCTATCACGCCAATATCTTGATCGCCCTGAGTGAGACTGAAAATGCTTTAGTCGCCTTACACAATGATCGTCAGCGCTTGTTCGCGATGCAGCAGGCAGCCGACGCCGCGAGTCAGGCCGCACAGCTTGCGCGTCAACTTTTTGGTGCCGGTTTAGTCGATTTCCAAGTGGTGAATGAAACTCAGCGAACACAGTTCAGTACACAGGACAATGTCGCGGTCGCAAATACAGATCTCAGCGCCGACCATGTGCGTCTATACAAAGCGTTGGGCGGTGGTTGGCGTTCTAACTGATGAAATGGATGCAGCCGGTTTGGCTGGGTCAGCAGTATTCAAGGCATTCGTGATGAAACAACAAGGAAACAATAAGGAAACGACAGCGATGAGTAAGGTGAATTCGACGGGAAATGAACAAACCAGTGACACGGGTGAGGTCGGTGTTCCGGAGCATAAAAGTGCGGACGTCGAAATTGCAAGTCTACTGGGTGAGCCTGAGGCCCGTGTTTGGTACCGCAGATCGTCGATCTGGATAGGTTTGGTGTTGGCATTGTTGCTGGGTGCCGGTATTTGGTATTGGTTGGTGCAGAAAGCGGCTAACGATTTGCCTGTTTATACAACGCAGACTGTCGGGCGTGGCAATCTCACCGTGACAGTCACAGCGAATGGCACGCTACAGCCAACCCGGTCTATTAATATTGGTAGTGAATTGTCAGGCTCAGTATTGAAAGTGCATGTCGATGTAAATGATTATGTGAAAAAAGGGCAGGTGCTGGTCGAGCTCGATGCGGCGAAGTTACGTGATCAAATCTTACGGTCGAACGCCGCGCTGGCGGCAGCGCAGGCAAAGGTCTTGCAAACCGCTGCCACGGTGAAAGAGTCCAACGCCATGTTGGCAAGACTAGAGAGTGTCGCGCGTTTGTCTGGCGGCAAGGTCCCAGCACAGACAGAGCTTGATTCCGGGCGTGCGACGCGCGACCGAGCGATCGCTGATGAGCACAGCGCGCTGGCGAATGTGCAAGATGCCAAAGCCGCCTCATCAACGGATCAAATTACTTTATCCAAGTCTTCCATCCGCGCTCCTGCCGACGGCGTGGTGCTTACCCGGAATGTTGATCCCGGCAACGCAGTGGCAGCATCCTTGCAAGCCGTGACGCTTTTTACCATCGCAGAAGATTTGGCTAAACTACGTTTGTGGGTGTATGTGGATGAGGCCGACGTTGGCGCAGTCAAGTTGGGTCAGGAAGCGCTTTTTACAGTCAGTGCCTATCCTTCCCGCCAATTCCCCGCGCACATTACACGGATAGGCCGTGGCTCCACCATTACCGACAATGTCGTGACTTACCTTACCTATCTGGATGTCAATAATCAAGACTTGAGCCTGCGCCCCGGTATGACAGCCACGGCAATGATTACTGCAACGAAAAGAACGGATGTCTTGCTGGTGCCAAATGCTGCACTCCGCTTCACGCCCGGCACGCAAAAGAATGCGGCACAGGGGAAGAGCATGGCCTCTGGTTTGTTGCCCCGCATGCCAGGGAATAACACGCGCCGCCCTGCGGCGACTAGTGCAAGTACGGCCTTGGCAAAGCAAGTTTGGATAGAGTCAACAGACACTCGTAGTGGCGCAACGGGAACCGCCGTCGCGGTTGCTGTGATCCTTGGTATTAGCGACGGACGTATGACAGAAATCGTTGGCGGCGACTTGCGCGTGGGAATGCGGGTTATTACGGGTCAAAAATCAACGGTGCAGCCATGAGCTTACCCGTTCCGCTCATCAGTTTGCGTGGGGTGACCAAAGTCTACGGCAGTGGGCAGAATCAACTGCTGGCGTTAAAAGGAATTGATCTCGATATTCAACAAGGAGAATTTGTTGCCATCATGGGACCGAGTGGTTCAGGGAAATCAACAGTGATGAATATACTTGGCTGCTTAGATACGCCTAGCCAAGGTCAATACTTATTCAAAGGCGCGCACGTCGAATCGCTGACGCGGGATCAACGCGCTCGATTGCGCCGCCAATATTTGGGTTTTGTCTTTCAAGGATTTAACTTGTTGGCACGCACTTCTGCACAAGAGAATGTCGAGCTGCCTTTGTTGTATCGCGGCGATGATATCAGTGTGCGTCGTGAGGCTGCCGCAATGGCGCTGAAATCGGTGGGACTCGCAGGTTGGGAGCGTCACACTCCCTCAGAATTATCTGGTGGACAGCAACAGCGTGTCGCCATCGCCCGCGCCATCGTCACCGCACCGGCGGTGGTCTTGGCCGATGAACCGACCGGCAATTTAGATACTCGACGCAGTCATGAAATTATGGGATTGCTGCTGGCTTTGAATCGCGATCATGGCATTACCGTGTTGATGGTGACGCATGAACCAGATATGGCAGCGTATGCACATCGACTAGTGCATTTTGTGGATGGCGGTATCGCGCAAGATCGCGTGAATCCCCACCCTATTACTAGTGAACAGGGTGTGATTCCAACCGCCACGGAAAACTAGAATGCTGCGTAGGGGATTGGTTCAAAAACATTGGTAGTTTGCCTGATGCAGCTCAATGGAAAAACCGCGTTGGTCTTACCAAGCACGCGCAATAAGCTTCGGTCAACCAGCGTCGAAAACAAGATCACCTTGATGAGCATGATTCATTTCTGTTGCTGTGCCACTTACTGTAAGAAAGTAGCTGATGTTATATAGCGTCTTTATGCTCGCAATTCATTCAGTCCAGCGCAATATTCTGCGCTCGTTTCTGACTATCCTTGGCATTGTGATTGGTGTCAGTGCAGTGATTACGATGGTCACGTTGGGGAATGGCGCGACGCAAGCGATTAAAACGCAAATTTCGAGCTTGGGAACCAATCTACTAATGGTACGACCCGGTCAACGAAGTTTTGGTGGTGGCGGCGGTGGCGGTGTACCACAATTTACCGAGGCCGATGCCGCGGCGATTGCAGCGCAGATCGGTGGCGTCGCGGTCGCCGCGCCACAAGGGAGCGCGAGTGTAACGGTCGTCGCGAACGGACGTAACTGGGCGACTGGTGTCACTGGCAGCAGCAATGATTGGTTCATTACTGGCAATTGGAAGTTAGCCAGTGGACGCGTATTTGATGCCGATGAACTCGGCGCAGGATCGGCGGTGTGTGTGATCGGCGAAACAGTGAGGCGTGAACTCTTCGGCGGCGCGGCAGGGCAACTGGGACTCGGTGAGCAACTGCGGGTGAAACAATTTTCTTGTGAAGTGATTGGAATCCTCGCATCCAAAGGACAAGGCGGAATGGGGGATCAGGACGATGTAGTGGTGGTTCCTCTGCATACCTTGCAACGACGCGTCACCGGCAGTCGCAAAGTCAATACTTTACTAGTTTCCATGGGAGATGGCGTCGACAGCGCCCCACTGAAAGCCAGCTTGCGTCAGTTACTGCGTGAACGTAGAAAGTTATCCGAAAATGACGACGATAATTTTAATATTTTTGACACGCAGCAATTGGCGGAAACCTTATCCAGCACAACACAAGTCCTCACAACCTTACTAGGTGCTGTCGCCGCAGTCAGTCTCTTAGTGGGCGGCATAGGCATTATGAATATCATGTTGGTCAGTGTCACCGAACGCACCCGCGAAATTGGCTTGCGCCTTGCAGTCGGTGCATTGGAAAGAGAAGTGCTGCTGCAATTTCTGATTGAGGCTGTTGTCTTGTCTGCGCTCGGTGGCGTAGTGGGCATTCTCATCGCCACCTTGGCGTCGTTTGGATTGGCTAGCGTAATGGGTGTGCCATATGAATTTGATCCTGTTATTAACCTGATTTCTTTGTTATTCTCGGCAGCGATTGGTATGGTATTCGGTTATTTTCCCGCGCGTCGCGCTGCGCAATTAGATCCTATCGAGGCGCTGAGGCACGAGTAAGAAAATGGCACCACATTGCACCGGAAATGTAAGTGGATAATACACGGTCCGATTTGACCAGCGGCACTCTGGCCGCCAGTCACCTTCGCTTAGTCTGTCTCGATGATCACCTTGAGCGCATGTGTGTCTGCAGCATGGGCAAAAGTTTCGTAGGCGTCGAGAATCTGGTCTAGCTTAAAATGGTGGGTAATTAAACGTTGCGGTTCTATCTTGTTCGCTTCCAGAGATTTTAGAAGCATGGGTGTGCTGACGGTATCAACTAATCGTGTCGTGATCGTGATGTTCTTATCCCAGAGATTTTCTAAATGAAGATCCACTTTCGTTCCATGTACGCCGATATTCGCAATGGTGCCACCCGCGCCTATGATTTTTTCACAAAGCTCAAAGCTCGCGGGTATGCCTACAGCCTCAATTGCCGTATCCACGCCGCGACCTTTGGTGTACGCCATGACTGCCTCGGTGGCCTTGCCGTCCGAGCTATTGAAGCATGCACTTGCACCAAACTGCTTAGCGATGTCTAAGCGATTCTGATTGAGATCGATCATGATGATTTCGGCGGGAGAGTAAAATTGGGAGGTCAATAGTGCAGCAAGTCCTATGGGGCCCGCGCCGACTATGGCGACCGTGCTGCCGGGCTGTACTTTGCCGTTCAAGACGCCGCATTCAAAGCCGGTCGGCAAGATATCACTGAGCATGACCAGCGCTTCTTCATCGGCACCAACAGGGATTGGGTACAGACTATTATCCGCATAAGGAATGCGCACAAATTCGGCTTGCGTGCCATCGATTGTGTTGCCGAGTATCCACCCACCCGTCGTACAATGCGAGAACATGAGTTTACGACAGTACTCACATTTGCCACAGGCGCTAATGCAGGAAATTAAAACGTGGTCACCCGCTTTAAAAGTACTGACCGCGCTTCCTACTTCGACAATGACACCGACACCTTCATGTCCCAAAATGCGACCAGGTTCACAACTAGGCACGTCCCCCTTTAAGATGTGTAAATCGGTTCCGCAAATCGTTGTTTTACTGATTTTTACGATGGCGTCGCCGGGATGGAGGATCACGGGTTGAGGACGCTGCGCTAACGATTTCTTGCCTGGGCCTTGGTAAATAAATGCTTTCATGAGACACTTTCTGCGAGGTTAAATGCGCCGCATCAATGGTGAATTTGAGGTTTCTAATTCTGAACTCCTCAAACTCCTGATCTTTCAGATTGATAGAGAACGGCGGTATGTTGCAGAGCCCATGATTCACGCAGGCGGAACTCCAATCAGTGCGTTAGAACACTTTATTGACAAAGAATTGCCGCTGAAGCTCATTTCAATTTGTCGTTGTGGCGACATCATGCGGTAAGCTTGCTCAGGTCTTGGTGAATATGCGTTTAAACACGTGGAGCTCGTGAAGTGGCGAAGGCTAGACACCTTGTAAGAAGATACGATAGACGTAGGGGGAAATTTCCATCAAGAGTCAATTCATATCGCTGGCTGCCTGCCTGCGATTTTCAGGATGACGCTAAATGGAGAGCGTAACAGATCGAAATCTGGTGAACTTATTACGACAATTTGAAGTTACAAATTTATGCTGCGTTTAATTAATAAAATCGTCTATGCGATTGGTGTGCTAACTCTACTAATGGTGGTGTATGCGAGCCTATTTTTCGCATTTTCTCACTATGTTATTTATCCTTATGAACGTGAAAATTTTTTCCAACAGCATGTTTCAAGACCAGTCTATAACATCATCTTTTACCCATTACGATGGTTCGTAGCGAATGGTTCTTCATTTAATGCTCAGCAGTTAAAAGTACATCATGGTCGACTCAAGTTAGCAGAGATGGACGAAGAGGATCAAGAAATGCGCTCTGCGGAAATTGAGACATTTGATGGAGCTGAAATTCATATTGGTTTTACAGGAAGTCCACCTGCGTTGACATTATTTGATGAAGTGAAGCCAGAACAATTCGTAAAAATGAACTTCGGCGTAGCTTTGTCAAAGTCGAGTGATAGCTTTATCAACCGTTTGATTGATATTGAAGTTATTGAATTGATCGAAGATCCGCGAATTAAATTTGAGAAAATTTCCGAGGAAGAAGATGCGAAAATACATCAGTTATTTAATGAGTTGAACGGAAAATCTAAGGAGTGCACAGACAAATTTGTTCAGAATTATCAGGCGCTTGTATTGAAACATTGTTTGCAGGCAGGTTATGCGGAAGACATCGGTGGAGGTTGCTACCATATCGTTGGACGTACATTGCATACTGGTGTATTTAAGGAAGCACTTAAAGTTTGCGAAGTAAAAAAATATGAGATGTTGAAAGGTTGAAACGAAGAATACTAAACCATTGGTCAATCGTAAGTTTTATTACTTGCCGTGTTTTTACATTTATTTGGTCTTAAAAGACGGAGTGTTGATGAAATATTTTACAAAAGACTGGTGGGAAAGTGGCTGCGAAAATGCGCAGCAATTGTTTGTAAAATACGACGCTTACCTCGCATCTATAAAAGATCAACTCCCAAAAAGATTAGTTCAATTCAATGAATTTCATACTCTGCACGATGCTGAAATAAAGCGCGTCACGTTTTCGCAAGCGGACGCTAAATTGAATTTGGAATTTCTTGGTTGGGATAGTGCATTTCAATTTCCTGTCCGGTATCAGCTGCAGTTTCTTAGTGTTTCACGATTTGAACAAGTTTTCCCGCAAGTAGACTATGTTGAGCAAGAACTTGGCGATCTTGGTTATTGGGAGTATGAAAAAATGTCTGAAGGAATTGAGATGCGTATGTTGTTTGTGTCGGGTGCGCAGTTTATTGTTTTGTTTTCGGGGTTTGAGTTTTCTTGGGAACAGATTGATGGGAAACAAGGTGATTGAAGTTGTTGATTGTGGACGAACGATGAATTTCGATGTGTTGAAACGAGGCATTGGTCCTCTAATCGGCCATAATTTCAAGTCGCCGCACTACAAATTTTGGCCTTGGGAGGAAAGAAATTTTTGACGTTATTTTTCTTTTTACATCCATTATTTATACGTGGTTTAGAGCTGGTCAGGTAGCATTTATGAAGACATTCAAATACTTCATCATTTTTGGAATTTTATCGGTATCAGCTAATAGTCAAGCAAACGTTGACCACATTATTTCAATAAAAAAGGATGGAACTTTAGAGGGGGAGAATGTATTTTCCGTATAAGATACTATTCGATGCCTAACTTGGAATCAATAAAGTATCCATTGTTGTAGATAACTTGGAGTTAGTCATTTCATGAAATCGCGCCATAAGCTGTTCTGTATCTTTTGTGCTTTAGGACTTGTTGCGTGCACAAAAAAAATCGAAGCAACTACTATCGTTCAAATTTCTGTTAGCCCAACTAATTACGTTGTACGGTCGATAAAGTATCGACCTGATTCTAGGTTGGAGAAATCAGAGGAGGTCACTTATCAGACAAATTTGGAACTTAAAAATGCGCTTAAAGATTTTGATGATTCAACAAATATGATGTTGATTCCGACTCAAGACGCGCAGCAAAAACGAATTGATGAAGTGTTGGAAATAGTCAAAAATTCTGGCTTTAATGGGAAAGTCGGGATGGTAGGAAATGAGGTTTTTAATTAA
The DNA here is from genome assembly GCF_049340305.1 of Undibacterium sp. Ji22W. Classification (NCBI taxonomy): domain Bacteria; kingdom Pseudomonadati; phylum Pseudomonadota; class Betaproteobacteria; order Burkholderiales; family Oxalobacteraceae; genus Undibacterium; species Undibacterium sp. Ji22W. The sequence goes on from NZ_JBMPOU010000003.1 coordinate 97,012, forward strand.
TTTTTTTATAAGCGCAGTGATTTTTATTTTCAATTCTCCGGCCGGAGTAATCTAGTGAGTCCGTGGGAGTGTGATTTAAATCTTATGGTGGCTTGTGGCTACCTATTAACTTTCCTAAACCTAAATTTCTCTAAAAATTCCATTCCACAAAATGCCAACAGACTCCGCCACAGCCTACGAAACGCATGCTCAAGCATTTATGCGAGCTCGTGACACATCCACGATAGGCGTGGATGTGATTAAGGCCTGGTGCAGCAACTTACCCAAGAAGGCAAAAGTCATAGAGCTCGCTTGTGGTGCCGGTTATCCGGTGACCCGTGTATTGACTGAGGCTGATTTGCAGGTTTGGGCGATAGATAGTTCTTCCACCTTATTGGCTGAATTCGCCAAGCGTTTCCCAGATGTACCTGCCCAATGTGCGAAGGTGCAGGATAGTGATTTTTTTGGCTTGCAATTTGATGCGGTGATTGCGGTGGGTTTGATATTTTTGCTGAGTGAGGCTGAGCAAATAGCCCTAATTCATCGCGTTGGAAAGCTGCTTGTTCCGGGAGGACGATTTTTATTTACGGCTCCTGTTGCTGCATGTAACTGGGTTGATTTGACGACCGGCATTCCGTCCCAATCGCTAGGGCGTTCGGCTTACGAAACTGATCTACATGCTGCGGGTTTGCGCTTATCGACTGAACTGGTCGATGCAGGTGAAAACTATTATTATGATGCGGTGCGGATAGGCGACATAGCTTGAAGAAGTTACAGTCCGAATGATGGACCTGATCGCGTCTGCACATTTATCTCATAGAATAAATGCGCAAACGGTATAAGTAGCGGTAATCCAAGTAAGAAGCCGGATGGCTTTCCGGCTACCGCCATGATGATACTGATCAGTGCTACAGCTGCACCTAGCATAGAGAGTCGACCATACATGCGCGGCGCATTTTGCAGTGCAGCCTTGCCATCGCGCCAGAAGCGTATGCATAGTACCCATGTCGCTACGATGGCGATTGCGGATGCGAAAAACATCAATCCAAGTACGATAAATCCGAACTGTATCGGCACGCTGAAGCTCAACATGGCAACGAAAGGTGTGCAGGCTATGCTGATCAGACTTATCGGCGTCAGGATCAGTATCATCTCAATCAGCATAAACTGCTGGCTTCTACTTTTCACTTGCTGGTCTGTCATAGTTGTTGCTAGATTCTCGTTATTTCAACGTTTGCACAAAGTGATCGATAATCATTTGCTTGATTTCAGGCGCTGACTCGCGACTAAAGCCGTGACCGGTTGGGTAAGATTTGTGCACCACTTGGTAGCGGAAATTTTTCTGTTTTAAGTAGTCGACGATGTCATTGGTCATCGCTGTGCATGGCCAAATTTGATCATTTGTTGCGGAAATCATGAGGATGGGGCCATTGATTTTTTCAAAGGTGAACATGGCTTTGCGTACTTGCTCTTGGTCGGCTAATGCTTTGTGAAAGCGTTCGAGTTGCGTGGCGTTTTCGATCTCAGGTAAGCTCATGGACGGAATGTCCTTGCCCTGATATGTCCACGCCGATCGTGCAGAAGTCATACCGCCCCATGCGACTTTGCTCGGCGTCGTGATCACGACTGATTTAATGCGCGAATCCAAAATCGCCAATAAGAAACCTGCTTCCGCACCACGCGAACCGCTGACAACGCCGATTTTTGTGGCATCAAGTTGCGCTTCCGTTTCTGCATAATTGATCGCATCGATAAAATATTCCATAGGAATTTGATCTAGCGTGGGCGGTAGTGAAGGAGCCATTTTGAAGTAGACTACGCCAATCACAGCGATACCATTCTTCGCCATCATTTCACCATTGGCATCGGCATGCGCCCAACTTGGATCTGAGCCACCAAAGGCGATTACCACCGGTACTTTCGCGCTGGTTTTAGGTAGGTAAAGTTTGGCAACGAGATTTTTGTATGCGATTTTTTTTACTTCGAATTCAAAATTTTGTGCTTGCGCGATTCCGCAGACGAGTGAGAGTGAACAAAGTAGCGTGATCAGTTTTTTCATGCGGATGCTTCTTTTAAAGGTAGAGATTATTTCATCATCCGCATTCGATTGCGGGTCACGTGATGTGTTGCGCCAATTTTTTTACTTACACTGTAAGTTTATAATCTTACCTTAATTCTTGTGTCCTTACTATTTTCTCTTGATTTCTTTGGGAAGAGCCGTACTCTGCGCGCGGCCTCATCGTTCAAGAATAATATTAGCGTGGACGTTTTGCGCTGTTACCTGTGTTTTTGGGACGGCTACTTTTCGATGTGCCTTTAGTGACAGTCCGACGCGCCTTATTTTCTGATTTCAAAATATTCTCTATGCCATCTAATAGCAGATTGAGTCCGAATTCAAAGTGGTGTTTGCCATCGTACAAACCTTCTGCGACTGTTTGTACTAGATTGTAAGAGTGTGGGTAGATGTCTTGCGGCAGCATGGGTAGGAATTGCGCGGCAGCTTTCGCATACTCTCCTTCTGCAGTCGGATAAAGTAATTTCTGTAGCGTGAAGCCATACAGGTGACCATCAATTGCATTGCGCACCTGATCCGCCATTTGCGGGCTGAAACCGGCATCGCAATAACAACCCTGAATCGCATCGAAATGTGACATTTTGGCAGCGCCAACAGCAGGGCGGGAAACTAGTAGCATGCTCGCCCACGGGTAGGCCATGAGCACTTCATGTGACGACAGCGTTGCTGTGCAAATCTCTTGTCGCCAAGTGCCGTTGGTGTTGGGTATGTACATCTCCGCAACCACGGCATCGACCATGCCATCGAGCAAGTCTTCCTTGTTCTTCACATGGTTGTACAAAGACATGGCTTCTACACCCAGCGCTTCGGCGAGCTTGCGCATCGATAGCGTCTCGATGCCGATTTGTCCTGCTAGCTCGATCGCGGCATGAATCACGGCTTCACGTGAAAGCCGGATTCGTTCTGGCCTTGCCTTGGGGTTTGTCTTTGTTTTCTTGGTTGGCAAAGTAAATCTCCTTGACTTACTTACAGTGTAAGTCACATAATCTTGGGATGAATTTTAGTATACGTGATCCTGAGTCAATTGGGATGCTGATCAACTCAGCGTCTCGGCTCTTGCAAGTACCATATTTGTGAGGTTATCAAATCATGCATGGCCCAAATCCGCAAGAAAAACATCCTATGCCTGGTTTCAAGCAGGTATGTTATTTAAAAAATGTCATCAAGAACCCGAATATCATTGTTGGTGACTACACCTATTATGATGATCCTGAACAGACTGAAAATTTTGAAGATTCGGTGTTGTATCACTTTCCTTTTGTCGGTGACAAATTAATCATCGGTAAATTTTGTGCGATCGCACGTGGCGTTCAGTTTATTATGAATGGTGCGAATCATAAGATGTCGGGTATCTCTACCTATCCGTTTCAGATTTTTGGTGGTGGGTGGGAAGCCGTGACACCAGCAGCAGGAGAGCTGCCATTTAAAGGTGATACCGTTATTGAGAACGATGTCTGGATCGGCTATGACGCGTTGGTAATGCCAGGTGTGCGTATCGGCAATGGCGCGATAGTGTCGTCGCGCTCAGTGGTGGTAAGCGATGTGCCGCCGTATGCAATCGTTGGAGGTAATCCTGCGCGGGTATTGAAGTATCGATTTGACGAAACTGAAATAGCGCGGCTACAAGAACTTGCTTGGTGGGATTGGTCAGTAGAAAAGATCACAGAGAATTTGAAAAATATTGTATCAAACGATATTCAGGCGCTTGCGCAATCCTGATATCTGTCAGCCACAACCCTCAGGTCACCGGGAAATATTATGTATCTGCGTAAGCATAAAAGCGGCACCTTACATTTACTTTTTAGCGTGTTATTCGCCACTTTGTTCAGTATGGCCGCTCCAAAAGTGTTGGCGCAAGTCGACATCAAGTTACGCTTTGAGGCAGGACAAGGCCTGACGGTCGAATATCATCTGCCGCCGAATTGCCCGCAGCTCAAGTTTGAAAAAGATGGTCCGAGTGCAGCGCAGATACGGGCGAACTGGAAACCAGTGAATGACTGTTTCGTGCTGGACGGCGACTACCTGAAGGCACGCGAGCCTCGCGCTGCTAGCTGTCAGCTTGCCACTTTCAGCGTACCCGCTAACACCAATAAAGTCAGCGGTTATCCTGCTGCATTTCCTATGGGCGATAGTTTGTATGCACACACTAGCAATTATCAGGTCGATACGCGCTGTGGTGATATTAGTTATGAAATGATCGCGCCTAATTTGGCTTTTGAAGGTCAGCAGATTAGCACGATGGCGCGTATCTCGCCGTCCACTGATATCAGTTTTCCTGTACTATTTTCGCCTAAGTCCTTAGTTGTAGAACAGGGTGTGCTTAGCTATATCGATCCAAGACTGTCGCCGCTGAACGTTGAGCGCATCCGAGAAGTTTCGCAAAAAACGATCGCCTATTTAAAAGGCGCAATGCCCAAAGCGCGCTTCATGATGCCTATCATTGCCGCCGCTAAAGTAAAACATCCGGGCGATATCGGCTTCGATGGGGATGCGGGAAACGTGCTGCGCCTGAGCCTGTTTAACTGGCCAGATCAAGTCACGCCAGGCACCAATACCTCGATTACCAAATTTGTTGCTCATGAATTTAGTCATCGCTTTCAAAAGAGAGACGAAGTCGATATTTATCCGATCAGTCGTGTGATTCACGAGGGAGGCGGGGAATACTTGCGTTGGTATACATCACTACAAATGGGCTGGATGAATCAAGACGAGGCTGCAAATGATCTCAGTGATGCGTTAAATCGTTGTCTGTTAGGAACAGAAGATAAGGCATGGCAAACTTTATCCGCGCGCTACGTGGGGACGCGCCAATTGGAATATCGCTGTGGCTTAGCGGCGTATGTATTTGGGCTGGCTGCCCGCCAAAATATGGCATCCGCGATGGATAACTTTGCTGAATTTTATGCAGCTATACAAAGCGGCGAGCGTCCTGATTTTTATGATGCGCTCGAATGTGGCAATAAAGTTGATTGTCACCCGCAATGGCTGCCGCAGTTATTTGCGAGCCGCACCTCGATGGCTGAGGTCTGGCACGCTTTTTTTACTGCGACAAAATTAGCCCATCTAACCTCACCTACTCAAAGTCAATGTGATGTCATGATGAAGAAAGCCTTCGGAATCCTGATGCAGGATGATTGTGGTGAGAGCAGTGTTTTTGAAGCGAGCGATGGTTTGATTGTCGATGATTTGAAAGCGTGCAAGCGGCTTAGGAAAGACATGAAAATTGTAGGCGTTGAGGGGCATAAAATTTTCGGCAATGCGAAGAGCCTAACAGCCTACCTTGATGCCTGTCGCGTGCGCGGAAAAGTGACTTTGCAATTGGCAACAGGCGCTGATGTAGAACTTGAATGCAAAACACCCTATGTTCCCCACAAATATTTTTACGCGGTCGACATGAAAAAAGTATTGCAGCGACTGAATTAAACAGGGATGCGTTGAAGCACATTAAAGATTAATAGTGAGAGTCTGCAATCAAGCTTCTTCGTTAACATTAGTGTTGATAGTTAATAATGGAACTCACTACTGATGCGCGGCCAATCCGAATTTTTTGATGCATTCAGATACTCTGCCTCGGTCAGATGTTCAATACTGGGGCTCTCTGCAATTTGTGATTTCTCAAACGTTTGTTTGTGCACTAGAAAATACGAGACGGTACTACTCGCATGAACTCGATGGCGCACAACAATCAGTTTTTGGTTGGCGCCTATACCTGTAATATCTGGATCAATGAGAGTCATTATCTGCCCATGTGCGTTGCGATAGGTCAGCGATAATTCAGGCGTATCGATCCAACGCACTTGATAATTTCCGTCGCTCCATTCTGTTCGTGAATCACAAGATGTCAGCACGGTCAGGAAAATCAATTTGAGGGCAATACGAAATTTTTGCACGGTATCTCTTTTAATATGGTGTGTTGCTGATATAGATTGTTGTGATAAATATTAACTTGCGTGCAGCGTGTAGTGTAAATTTGTTTCACGCTATTTGCGAGGGTAAATTTAGATATGCGTTGCTCAGAAGAGAGGTAATTATGAAAGCGAGCATTTGTCCTCGTTATGGTTTGCCATCCGAATTGCAATTAGTTGATTTGCCAATGCCAGTTCCGACCGAGGATGACATCGTGGTGAAGGTCAATGCTAGTACGGTCAATCGTACCGACTGCGCGATCCTCAGTGCAACGCCCATTATCATGCGTTTATTTACGGGTATTTTAAGACCCAAAAACCTGGTGCCAGGAACTGAGTTTTCTGGTGTCGTTGTTGAAGCTGGCGCCGCAGTGACAAAATATAAGGCAGGTGATCGGGTGTTTGGATTCAACGATCTAGGTTTAAGCGCACATGCTGAATACTTGGCGATAAATACCGGTGCGGCAATTGCACAAATCCCCGAGAACTTAACTTATACGCAGGCAGCAGCGAGTATCGAAGGCGCGCATTACGCTTTCAACTACATCAATAAGGTGAACGTAGAGCAGGGCAGCAGGGTGTTAATCAATGGCGCCAGCGGGGCAATAGGCTCTGCCTTGTTACAGTTTTGTGTGGCCTTGGGTGCGGAGGTGATCGCGGTTAGTGAGAGCAAACACCGTGAACTCTTACTGACGCTGGGAGCAAGCAGTGTGATTGATTACACAGAAACTGATTTCACCAAAGACGCGGGTCATTACGATTTTGTTTTTGATGTGGTGGGTAGTAGTTCTTATTTTGAATGCCGCTCTTTGCTTGCAAACAATGGCATTTATATTTCTTCTGAGCTAGGTCGTTTTTGCCAGAATCTTTATCTGCCCTTGTTGACCAAATTCTGGAGCCGGAAAAAAGTGATCTTTCCGATCCCTGCCGCGATACAGGAAAGTTTACACTACCTTCAACAGCAAATAGAAGAAGAGAAATATATTCCGGTGTTAGATACAATTTACTCACTCGATCAAGTGGCTGAAGCCTATGCATATGTGATGCAAGGGAAAAAACGCGGGAATGTTGTCGTGCAAATTGGTGAGCAATAATGGTGGTCGAAGTTCTTTGGCGATGTACTGCAGCATGAACAATAAAAAAATCTATCTTCAAAAATATGGCTACTTTGATAGCCAGAAATATTCTTGGTGCGCATTTGACTTTTTGTGTATCAGGATTGAATGAGAGACACCATCATGCATGGCGTCTCTCATTGATCTAGGCATCTCTAACTATGTGTAAACTTCAGATTACTGAGCGCGGCGCAAGGCTTTAACAAACTTGCGGTTTTGCGCTGGCGTTTGTGCGGCTTGATCTGCTTGCCATTGCATCCACTGCTTTAGTGACATCGATAGCTGCAAAGAGTAGTCGAGTGAGATCCAGGCTTTTTGCGCAGTATTTGGATATGCTGGTATGCCTTCGCCCATCACGTTTTTGCCGCTAGGGGTAGTCATGTTGAAGGCGGTACTCGCCATAACGTTGGCGAAATAGATCGCGTCCATTTCCGAAAATGTCACACCATTGTTTTCTGTGGCAACTGCACCGCTACGATCCAGACCTTGCGTCTTTAAACCATTTACTAACGCGACTGATTGCTTAGTCATGCCAGAGAATTGCGCCAACAATGGTGGCGTCGTGAACGTGGAATCAGGAACGGATGCAGTGCCATGGCAAGAGATGCAAGAGCTATTCGCATTGTCGGCAGGGCCGTTCAAGCGATGGTTCGAACCCAAATGTCCCATGCGTTGCACGGTGCCTGTGCCGCCGAAGGAATTTAATTCATCGACAACATCCCAAAAAATAACTTCTTCTTTGAAGCCATTTTTGCGTGGATCTTTTGGATAATTGTAGGCCAATTGACCTGGCGGCGGTGTATCGTTACCCCACATCAAACCGAGCAAGCTGACGCGCTGCCATTGATCTTTGACGGATGCTTTGCGGCGACCGTCGGCGACAAATGTCCCATACACCCAACCTGTCGCTTTAGCGCGGCTATCGGCAATCGAAATATCAAATTGCATTAATTTGACATCGTTCCATTTAGCGTAATTGCGAGGGCAAAGTTGTGATTGTTCTGCCATGGTGGCATTGTCGGGCGTGGCACAGAAACTTGGGTCAGAAATATTCGCATTCCAACGCGGCATATTCGCTAAGACGGGTAATTGATCAAGCGTTGCAGTATTGAATAAAGGTTTAGCGATAACCGAGCCTTCATCGAAATGGATGTTCGCGGTCGGTACTTTAGCAGTGCCATCCTTTTGCCATACTTTGCCTAAAGTGTACGCTGCGGTCGAGTTATAAATGGCGACTGCCCACATCGTCGTGGCGGCGGTACCCGTACCCGATTTGATGGAGAAGGTCACTGGCGCTTCACGTGTCAGACCGTGAATAAATTCACGACCACTCAGTGGATCGTAGGTTTGAAACGCAATGTGGTACCAAGGGCGTACCGGATTTTCGCACACATCAAAATCCGTTTGTGCTGGTTGATTAACGTTACCTGACAGCGCGTAGTTATACACCAACCATGCGTATTCTTTGGCTAGTTGCGCTTTTTTATCTTGGCTAGTCGCAGGATCAAACATGGCATCAAATTTCGCGGCACGCCAAGGTTGATTCGCTTTGTCATCGACGGGTTGACGTGGATAGTCATCCGATAATTTAAACACAGGGCCAGAATACGCGCCTGTTGGGGCATTGCTGATGTCCTGGCCTTGCCACATGCCGTTGAATTTCGGCGCGATGTCCTGCCAATAGCTAGGATAAGTGCCGCTGCAAGTATTGACGGGTTTGTGGACGGATGTGTTGGCGGCGAAAGCCAGACCGGATAGGCTGGCCAGCCCAAGTATGCTGACTTGAATGAGACGTTTCATAATTCGTAGACTCCCTTTTTGTTTAGTTGATTTGCTTGCTTATAAAGAAGTAAGTACGAAGACGCGGCTTCGTATTCGCTTCGTATTCGCTTCGATTCGTGTGTAGTCGATTTCGTACTTACTTAGTTCTCACTTCGATTTCATTTGGTGTCTGGAAGCGGTAAGCGCAGCACACGCAAAAATTCTGCGTAGACTGCATCTTTGGCTGCGGCCACCGCGACCTCAATCGGTGTCCCGTTTGACGGATCGACTACGAGACTCGCGGATTGATCGTCTTCCTCGTCGAGTTCTTGCCAAACCATGAGCTTGTAAATATCGGTCGTGACTAAAGACGGGTCCGTGATGGTGCAAGCTGCAAGCGGGTCCCAGAATGAAAGATAAGTGCCGATTCCCGCTGCATTGGATGGGTAGGCAAGTACTGCGCTCAAGAATTGTGCCTGCGGTGTATCGATGGCTTTCAGGTCATCGACAAAGGATTGATCAAGCGGCACGTCATTCGTTGCATTGAGAGCGATCAGGCGAATTGGTACGCCAAATTCAAACATCGTTTGCGCACCGAGCGGATCGACAAAGATGTTCCATTCGGCGACGGTGTTGCGGTAAATAATATTGTCACCCAAGGTTGGTTCTATGTTGCCCATCGCGCCGGGAGAAATATAACGCGGTAGCAAATTGCCGCCCATCATGACAATTTGTTCTAACCCAGACAGGATTTTTTGTTTGAGTATTGCATCGCTTTGCGCACTCAAAAATAGGTTACCAAAATTGGTGCCGCCGCCGATTGAAAGGAGCGTGACCTTGTCTTCATTGTGTAAGAAAAAATCACATAGCCAGGTTTGTGCATCATGAATCTGTGGCGTCGGATTAGTCGCTGGGAACTCCGCTGCATAGTGATCATCTGCACCAGTGCGTACATCCGCTGGAAACACATTGCTATAACGCATCGGCGCTTTCGCTCCGCGTAGCACGGGCAAGGATAGGGCGTCTTTGCCAAACAATGTGAGCAAGTTGGCGACGTTGGCGACGCCTTTGTTCAGATGCGCGGCACCACAACCTGTGACCGAAATAGCGATAACTTCCACGGCGGGATTTTGCATCAGGTAAACGATCGCCATGTAATCGTCAAAATCGACATCGGTATCGATGATGACTTTTGTACGTTGTTTCATAGTTGTCCTTTTTTTGTAGAAACGAGGGCGCAGCAACGCCAACAGCCGATATCACATCTGGCTGCGTGCAGTGCTGTCTGGTGCTGCGATCTATAGAGCCCTAAATCGATAGATCAAGGACTAAGCTGACTTGTCTTAAGGCCACAAGTAGCAATAGGTTTGGTTGTTCGTCAGATTGACGTTTTTATCGTTGTAGATAAAACCGTTCTGAAACGTGCTGGAAAATCCGCTTTGCGCGCAATTGGTATGTACCCAGTCAAAGCCAGAATTGGCGATGCCTTCATTTTCTGAATACGGTACTTTGGCGGGATTCCCGCTGCATAAATAGAGTGTTCCGCCACCGACTATGCCTTTCGCATATGAAGCGGGAACCGTGTATTGATTTTTGTTGTAATCATTCGCAAACACATTATCAATTGCAACGTCATATACGTTGCCGTCGATTGTTGACGTGATTTCTATATGTGTATGCGAGAGCGGAATACCTTTGAGTTTTTTTCCAGATTTGTAGTTTGTGACCTGTGGGTAGTCACTATTGGCTGGCGTGTTTACCGTGCCGGTTTGAAAATAACCGCCCGCTGCCTGGCACATTTGTTGATACTTTTGCGCGTTGGACGAGAGTGCTTTAGTTGATGTTGTTGCTGCAGACGTTTGTGCAGTGGCATACTGGCTGGTACCAATCAGGCCCAGCAAATTGGAGGAGACTAACAAGCCTGCCAATACGAAGTTGGATGCATTGCGCATAATAAATTCCTTTCACGGTGAAGTTGAAATAGTAAGTGTTTGTATTTCCCAAATAGCAAAGTCTGTGCCAGTCAGTTTTTCCACAAAAGACCGATCGAATACCTTTAATTGTGGGTAGATACTGGGCATACTGTAAATAAATATACTTATTTACATGTATTGAAGGGGATCGAATTCCTATTTACTCGTCATTTACCTGTAAGCTAAGATGCCTTGCAGGCGGAGGATAAGAATGGCGGGATCGTCTGTGAGGCTGGCGCATCTCAGTTGGTAAGACTATCAAGCTCGCTACCCAAACTAAAATGAAAAGGAATACCGAATGCGTTCATTGACTAAGCTAGGTTGCACACTCTTGTTCACTGCACTGATGGGCAGCGCACCGGCGATCGCGGCGGAAAAAAATGTCGACTGGCGTGGACAAATAGCGGAGATGGATAAAAGTTATTGGGAAGCCTTTAATCGAGCCGACCCTGTTGGCATGAATCGCTTATTGACAAAAGATGTTGAGTTTTATCATGACCGCGGCGGAAGTTTGATTGGTAAAGCTGCGCTCTCCCGTGTGAACAATGAGATGCGCACATCGAAAGATCGCATACGACGGGAGTTAATACCCGACACAATGAAATTATTTCCGTTACACCGTGGTAACAAAATTTACGGTGCGATTATGACTGGCGAACACCAGTTCTATATAAGCTCACCCGACAAGTCAGAAAAACTTGCTGGCAAGGCCTACTTTAATCATTTGCTCTTGCTTAAAAATGGAAGTTGGCACATCGCACGCATTTATAGTTACGAACATGTCGATGCAGACGGTAAAAATTAATCTAGCACATCGCTGCTTGAGAGCCGGCTGAGTGCGGTGAAGGTAATCAGGCGTTTTTGCTGGGGTGTTTGTGAACGCACTACAGAAGTATTTTTCCTTGGCCCATTTATCGAGATAGATAACGATCCCTATTGAGGGTGCGATCTTGTTGCGGGCGCTCACTTCAGGGTAAGGATTCAGATAGTCGGTAACCACCGGCGTCACTTATTCGCTGCTAAATAACACTGGTGCGGTGATGTTGATACGACCGTGCGGCGCCGTGTGCATACCGCTGACGGATTCATCTGCCTCGACTAATTCTGCCAGTATGCGCCGACAGTCTTGCACATAGCCCTCATCCGCTTCAGTCAATTTTACCGTGCGCGTAGTACGGGCTAGCAGGCGCAATCCTAATGCGGTTTCTAGTTCATTCATTGCGCGCATCTCCGCAGGTGATGACAGATTGAGTTTGTGCGCAGCTGCAGCAAAGCCTTGGGTGTCGACCACAGCGACCAATACGCTAATCAAATTTATCCATGAACTTATTTTAATCTCTATTAATTTATATGCATTGTTCCGATTAATGGAATGGTGAATTGAGTTCAGCGGTGATTCTCTAAGTTTGAATAAATAAATATAGTACAGACATTCGCCAAACCTAATGAAGAAACGCAAGCAACAAGGCGAAGTCCCATTTAATCGACTTATTTTTTTTAAGGAAGTCACCATGTCCCGTATCACTATTCCCGCTGCTGAAAACACGTTCGAAGCTGCAAAGCCTTTGCTCGACGCCGTCCAAAAGCAATTAGGTATTGTGCCAAATCTGATGAAGCTATTAGGGCAAAGTCCTGCAGCGCTGGAAGGGTATTTATCACTTAATGGTGCACTTGCGAAAGCATCACTGAACGTCGCTCTGCGGGAGCGGATTGCGCTTACGATTGCTGAATTCAACGGCTGCGATTATTGCTTGTCAGCGCATGATTATCTTGGACGTAATGTGGCCCGTATCCACGATACAGAGATCGCGGCAGCACGCGATGCACGTTCGGAAGATGCGCGTACTGAAGCGGCATTGCAATTTGCTTTGCGTGTTGCACAGACACGAGGTCAGGTCAGTGATGCTGAGCTGGCAAGTTTGCGATTGGCAGGTTTTGATCAAGCGGCCGTGCTCGAAATCGTGGTGACAGTGGCGTTGAATATTCTAACCAATTACGTCAATAATGTTGCCCATACAGATATCGATTTCCCTTTGGTACAAGCGAAGGCTGCATAATTTTTTTCGTTTATATAAAGTTCGTTAGCCTGGTCTGTGGCGGTAGTATTTCTACCTAAGATAATCCACCACTTTGGACACCACGCAGGTTAGCGCAAATTGCCCGTATTCCTTAGGAGCTCACATGAATCTCGATAATGCTGTTGAAACCCACGCACAGTGGAAAACCAAACTCCGTACTGCCATTGCCAAGCATGAACAACTCGACTTGAACACTTTATCCCGAGACGACTGTTGTGAATTAGGACAGTGGTTGCATGGCGCAGGCAGGGCCAGTTATGGACGTTTGCCAGCACATGGCGATTGTGTACACAAGCATGTCGTATTTCATCGTGAAGTCGCCAAGATTGCGAAGGCCGTGAATGCGCAGCAGTTTGAATTAGCAGAAAGTATGCTCAATGCTGGCACAACCTACACGCACGCTTCAAGTGCGCTCAGTGTATCTTTTTTGCGCCTACGTAAAGAAGCCGGTATTTAACGCGGCATTGCCTCATCCACTAACAAGTTTTCGCAAAATGACAAAGCTTACCTATACCAGTGACGTGGCGTTCACCTCCAGCGTAAAGGCTCTACAAGCACGTAAAGGCTCGCGTCACGCCTATGCACGCATGGAGCAGAACGGTTCGTGGGAGTCGACCGTCACTGCCCAGCTGCGCGATTTTATCGCATTGCAGACGAGTTTTTATATGGCGACAGTGAATGCCGATGGCCAACCTTACATACAGCATCGCGGTGGCCCTGCGGGCTTCTTGCGCGTGTTGGACGAACATCGTTTGGCATTTGTCGATTTCAGCGGCAATAAGCAATTTATCTCACAAGGAAATCTCACTGAAAACCCCAAAGTCCATTTATTCTTGATGGATTACGCGCATCGTCAGCGCATTAAAATTTGGGGTGACGCTTTGGTGATTGAAGATGATCCCGTATTGCTCGCTAGCTTGGTGCCTGAGAATTATCCTGTTAAGTCTGAGCAAGTCATTGTGATTCGCGTCAGTGCTTGGGATGCAAATTGCCCGCAACATATTCCGGTGCGTTTCGATGCAGTTCAAGTCAAAAAGGCCTTGGCCGAAAAAGATCAGGAGATTGAAAGACTCAAGCGGAAATTAGCGAATCTTCGAATCAAAATAATGGATCAACTGCCCGGCGAAGCGTAAAACTTCATTCGGAAAAAAGTTCATTGGTTTTGGCTAGGTGCAATGGTTCAGCGTGTTGTTATGTCATTCATGTCACCGTATCTTCTGCATACAAACGCATAATTTCTAACACCGCAGGTAATTGTGCGATAAACAAATCGACTAGTTCAGGATCAAAATGTTTGCCTTTTTCTTTCTGTAAAAGATCGACTGCTTCGTCGACCGTCCAGGCCTTTTTGTAAGGACGTACTGAGGTCAGTGCATCAAACACATCAGCGATTGCCACAATACGTGCTTCAACCGGTATGGCATCTCCTACAATTTGGTGCGGATATCCGCTGCCGTCATATTTTTCGTGATGGTGCAGGGCGATGGTGCGTGCTATTTGCAATAAAGGCGAGTCGTGTTCGCCCAAAATTTCTGCGCCCATCAATACATGCTTTTGCATGAGTGACCATTCTTCTTGATCTAGCTTTCCCGGCTTTAATAGCACCGAATCAGGTGTACCAATTTTTCCTATGTCGTGCATCGGTGCTGCATTAAATAATTCCTCTGCATATATTTTGCTAAAGCCAGCAGCTAGTGCAAGAATGCGGGCATAGTGGCTCATGCGGATGACGTGCAAACCAGTTTCGTTGTCGCGGTATTCGGCGGCACGTCCCAGACATTGAATGATCTGTAGTCGGGTTTTTTGCAATTCGTCCACACCCACCAGCGACAGATGTGTTTTAACGCGTGCCCGCACGATCGCTGGACTGATCGGTTTGGTGATGTAATCTACCGCACCTGCATCAAAGCCAGCAGACTCATCACTCGCGTCGCTCAGAGCTGTGACGAATATCACCGGAATGGCCTTCGTTTGCGGGGTGTTCTTGAGCAGTTTGCAAGTGTCGAGGCCGGTTAAACCAGGCATCATCACATCGAGCAAAATCAAGTTCGGTAATTCATCTTGCGCCAGCCGCAACGCTTTTTCGCCATCAAGCGCAAACAGCAGACGATAATCTTCATGCAGCACCTGCCGCAGGATTTGCAGATTGGTCGGGGCGTCATCGACAATCAGAATTTTGGGACGTTCGTCGATTTGTTTCATTGGGCGTTTCCTTGTTGACGATAGTGATGTTGTAAGTCTTCAACCATTTTTCTGGCCACGTCGAAGTCGAATGAATTGACGACTTGATCGAGCGCTTTGAAATCAGCCGCAGGCAAGAGATCGGCCAGATTGGCCAGCACTGTTTCAGCTAGCTCGCCATGTGCCAGAGCGTCGCCTAGGTCTTGAAGTAGCGGTAGTACGCGTGAAGCTTCTACTGGTTTTTCTGCTTCACTTAGAGCCATGTTGGCTGGTTCGATTTCCCCTAGGGTTTCAGTGACATTAACGAGCTCGTCGGCGAGTTTATCCAATTGTGACGGGAGTTCAGTCAGTTCGCCACTACTAAGGATATTTTCGATAGAACTGCTGAGGTTGCTGACTCGCGATAGAGCGAGGTTGCCGGCAGCACCTTTTAGCTTATGGATATCCTCCGCCAATTCTTCGGGCTTATCGAATAAGTTGCGCATCCGCGGAACTGCATCTCGAAACCCGCTGAGGAACTGACGTATCGCCTCACGGTGACGTTGTTCGCTGCCCCATAAAATTTGTCCCCGCCCCCAGTCAATCACAGAACCATTGAGTTGGTAGGCAGCGCTATTGCGGCTGGTGTTCGCCGTATCAATTTTGACGTCGATATTGAGTAAGCGTGCGATTTCTTGTGTCAGGCGCAGTAGGTCGATAGGTTTGTGTGCAAAACCATCCATTCCGGCCAGCTTTGCCGCCTTGACGTCGGCTTCTAATACACTAGCGGAGAACGCGATAATCGGTGTTGGCGCAAGTTTTTTTTGCTCCTCTAGTAGACGGATCATTTGACTCGCTTCCAGCCCATTCATGACGGGCATTTGCACGTCCATTAAGATAATATCGAATTGGCCATCGGTGAAAATTTTGACCGCTTCCGCGCCATTGCGCGCCGTGTTGAGAGTATGCCCAAGCCGACCGAGCATGAGCTCCAATAGTTCCAGATTCTGCGGCACGTCATCGACCGCCAAAATGCGTAACGGCGGCAGCGCGATGACTGTTTGTTCATCGCTTGTGAACATGGCATTACCTATTGGAAGCGGTATTTCAACATGAAATTGACTACCTACACCCACTTCACTTTCAACCCAAATCTGGCCATTCATCAGTTCGATTAATTGACGCGCAATGGTGGTTCCGAGGCCGGTACCGCCAAAACGCCTGCTCATCGATGCATCAGCCTGTGCGAACGGATCGAAGATGTGGCTCAGGCGATCCGCCGCGATGCCAATCCCCGTATCTTGCACAATCAAATGTACTTGATCGAGTTGCATGCTCAGACGTAAAACAACTTGCCCTTTCTCGGTAAACTTGATCGCATTGCCGATCAGGTTTAAGAGTATTTGTTGAATCCTTAGAGCATCCCCCTGAAAATATTCTGGTGCGGATTCTGGATAGTCGAGAATCAATGGCAGCGATTTAGCCTGCGCATTAATGCGCAAAGTGGCAAGCACTTGCATGCAGACTTCGCGCAATGAGAAATCGCGCACTTCTAATTCGACCGCGCCATGCTCGAGCTTGGCAGTGTCGAGGATATCGTTCAATAAAGTCAGTAGGGAGCGCGCAGAATTTCGTACTGTGTTTAGATGGCGGCGTTGTCTGTCGCTGACTGGCTCACTGAGCAACACATCAGTGAATCCAAGTATCGCATTCATCGGCGTGCGAATCTCGTGACTCATATTCGCGAGGAAAGTATTTTTGGCTGCCGCTGCGTTTTCTGCTTTGGCTTTTGCATCGCGCAAATCTTGTTCCATTGCGTGGCGTTCTGATAGGTCGCTGGCAAACTTAATAATCTTATACGGCTGTCCATCGGGATCAAAAATGGGATTGTAGCTGCCATGTATCCAGATTTCTTTGCCCTGCTTGCCGAAGCGATGAAATTCGCCTGAGGTATACACGCCCTGGCGCAAAGTTTTCCAGAATTCCAGATAGCCAGTGGAGTTTGCTTCTTCGGGGGCACACAACAAAGAATGATGATGACCGACCAATTCTTCGAGACGATATCCAGTGATATTCAAAAACGTCGGATTGGCATGCATGATGGTGCCATTGAGATCAAATTCCACCACTGCTAATGATCGGCCAAGCGCATCAACTACCCCTTTAAACTCAGCATTGCGGCGCTTGCTATCGGTGATGTCAATGATCACACCATCAATCCACTTGATAGCGCCATCAGCACCCCGCACTCCACTGGCGCTCTCAGAAACCCAATGCTCTTTCCCTGACCGATCGATAATCCGATATTCAACTGTATAAGCTTGCTCTGCATTGAGCACTTCGGTGATTTTGCTCGCCATCCAGAGGCTATCTTCGGGATGCAATAGTTGGGCAAACGTCTTTTTGCCCGACGTGAACTCATCCGGTGACCAACCTGTGAGTCGCTCGACCGCATGACTGATAAATAATATATTCCAATCTGCGCCAAAGCGACAACGAAAAGCGATGCCCGGTAAGTTGCTGATGAGCGATCGGTATTGTTGCTCACTGTTGCGCAAAGCTTCTTCCATTTGCTTGCGCTCGCTGATATCGGTGATGAAACCAACAAACAAGGTTTCATTTCGTATCGCAGCTTCCCCGAGCGCTAGTCGTAGTGGAAAGGTAGTGCCATCTTTACGTAGACCGATGACTTCGCGCCCAGATCCGATAATTTTGGCTTCGCCACTTCGTAAATAATTGTGTAGATAGCCATCATGTTCACTGCGTTGGGGTTCTGGCATCAGCGTTCGGATGTTCTGCCCAATGACGTCATTCGCATCCCAGCCAAAGATCGTCTCCGCTGCGCTATTAAATGCACGAATAATTCCTTTACTATCGATCGTAATGATGCCATCGACCGCGGTCTCGACGATCGTGCGCATACGGGCTTCATTTTGCACCATACGCTGATAGATGCTGCGATATCGCAATAATATGTTGCCTGCGACGGTAACCAATATCGCCAATACCGTGATGCCGGCAATCGATAACGCTAAATTGAAATTGGATGTTGGCCCGATCCCTGATTCGGCGTTGTTCAAAAAACGGGTTGCTGACATCCCTGTGTAATGCATTCCTGAGATCGCAATACCGAGTACTATGCCACTGACCAGGTTGATTTGGCTGTGGCTAAGTCGCTCGTGCGCAATTAATTTGAAACGTAGCCACAGAGCGAGTATGGACAGCACTACCGCTAGCGCGATGGATGCACCAAATGTCCAAGGCTCAAAGCGCAATATGAGGGATTCATGGACTGCAGCCATCCCGCTGTAATGCATCACACCGATGCCAGCACCAACTGATATCCCGCTGACGATGAGTTGCCATCGAGTCACTTTATCCTTAGCGATTAGTTGGAGCGCGATCCACGACGCTAAGAAACTTGGTAGCATTGAGAGCAGCGTAATCATCGAGTCATAGCTTGCACTACTGCATACACTAAATGCGAGCATCCCAATAAAATGCATGGACCACACGCCTGAACCTAATACAAAGGCACCTGACAAAAGGTATATTTGGCGGTTAAGTGGACGTTTTTCGATGCGAGCCATTTCCGCTAACTGGAAGGCCATGATGCCCGCAAGCACCGCGACGAACAGCGATAATGTGACCAACGGGTAATCGTACTTGCCAGTGAGTAAAGGAAGTGTTTGGTTGTCAATTAAAAATAAACGGTCGAGTCGCATTATGAGCTTTTTAGGGAGTTGAGTGACAATTTCGCGGTGAGCAAACGGACTTGCTACCGATAGAAAAGCTTGCGTCAGGGCAATCAATTCTAGACTTTTCGCATTCATCTCGCAAGAATTCTCTAGTGGTTTAGTGAAACAAATACCGCGCGTCCAAACGTACAATGTGATTAAACCCCCTTGGTAGTAAAACGAACATTAATTAAGGTATGGAGATGGTTAAGAATTATTTACATGGCTGGTTACGAGAGTCGGGCGCGACACAACCAATGATTAATGACACCGCGGTGAGAATTCGTGCCGGTTTCTTGATCGCAATACCTTTGTTCATGGCGTACACCCTGCTAACTGCCGTGTACGGCTCTTCGTGGGTAGTGACTGGTAACGCAATACTAGATACCTACGAAACTGATATGCAAGGAAGGATTTTGTATCAAGTCGAAGCGATACGCCGTACCTTTGACTATTCTTTACAATCTAAATTGCTGTTGTACGCACTATTCGAAATGCTCGCAGGCATGTCTGAGCGCACGGCGATTTTTTCGCCAACGATTTGGATCGCCCATTTTTTCTCGCGGCGTCACGCGCCAGTGTGGAAACCCTTGGCGCCCAAACGTTTTGCATGGGCGTTCGGTGCGACGATGGTGACGACTTGCCTGATATTTTTTAATCCTGATACGGTTGCAGAATGGATTAACGCGCTTAGCCGACACCCATTGCTGCCGACTACGATCAATTACATGCCACGCTGGATTCCGAATGTGTTGGTCGTGTTATGCGTGGGCTTTATGTGGATGGAAGCGGTGCTGGGTATTTGTGCTGGTTGTCTGCTGCATGCTGGTGCTGTGCGCCTCGGCTGGGTCGACGAACCCTGTGAGGCCTGTCAGCAACTGGATTTTTCGCAGGCGAACAATCCCGTTACTCCATCGGAAAAGTGAATTTTGCTTATGTGCTGCATACAAGTGCGACCTAAATGTGCTGCCTAATTGTGCTGCCGATAAGTGCTGCCGATAAAAGGTGGATTCAAAGAAAACAGGAAAACAGCTATACTTCGGCCTGCATTAAATTGACCCAGAAGATAAGAAATATATTAATGAAGTATTTCGATAGATCATCTTCTACCAACAAGTCGGTTTTCACGTATCGATGCGAAATTAATGTGAAAATTTCTGTAAAAAATTAATGTATAAAAAATATACGCTATGTGTATTTTTGTTGGTAGGTAATGAGATGTAAATCGCGAGAAGTTTTGAAAAACAACAATTGATAGCAGTTGTTGGTTCATGAAATTTTTCTATGCGGAAGACAATTTTCTGGGGTGCGGTGCGCTAAATTTTGTATGTTAAAAATTTTTCAATCGACACCTGCAACCGAGTTGTAGCGCAAAAAAAGCAGATTGCTCCACGTTGGCTAGCAGCGCTTTTTTCATTGTTCAATTGCCACAGTGGTGGCAAGCATCTACGATCAACTAGACAAATTTCATGTTTAGTTGATTTTTTTATATAAGTACAGGTACTCAATCAATGAAACCATATCTCGTAGGCATTACTGGGGGAAGCGGCAGTGGTAAAACCACCTTCATCAATTCTCTGCTGGCCTCTATGCCGCCGGACAGTGTGGCTTTACTGTCGCAAGATAATTATTACAAGTCCATCGATCAGCAATCGCAAGATGAGAATCGCGTAGAGAATTTTGATATTCCCTCGTCTCTCGATCTCGACAAATTTTATCAAGATGTGCTGCGTTTGCGTGATGGACAAAGTTTGCAAATCAAAGAATACACTTTTAATAATGCCGAAGTTGAACCGAAGATTTTCCACATTCCGGCTGCGCCTATCGTGTTGTTAGAGGGTATATACGCACTGCATAATCCTGCGCTGTATGACATTATTGATTT
This sequence comes from Undibacterium sp. Ji22W, assembly GCF_049340305.1. NCBI lineage: Bacteria > Pseudomonadati > Pseudomonadota > Betaproteobacteria > Burkholderiales > Oxalobacteraceae > Undibacterium > Undibacterium sp. Ji22W. The sequence continues at coordinate 117,679 of NZ_JBMPOU010000003.1, forward strand.
GAAAGTATTTATTGACGCGGAAGAGCACCATCGCCGTTATCGACGGGTACAGCGTGACGCTGTCGAGCGTGGTTATGATCAGGATGATGTGATTTATCGTTTGAGTAATCATCATCAACCTGCGTTTGAAAAATACATTCTGCCGCATCGTAGTAATGCCGATTTGGTGATACCGAATAATCACGGCTTCGATAAAGGCCTAGAAATGTTGAGTGTATTTTTGCAATCAAAAATTAGCAGACCTACATGAATAGGTAAATAACGAGATCGACAACAACAAAATGTCACGGAAAAGGATGCTATGAAGCCGCAGATCGCTGTCGTTGGAAGTGTCAACATGGACTTGATTTTCAAGACGCCACGTATGCCAGTGCCGGGTGAAACACTGATGGGACATAGTTTTCATCAGGTACACGGCGGCAAGGGTGCGAATCAGGCTGTAGCGGCGGCACGCATGGGGGCAGATGTACACTTTGTGGCATGTGTTGGTGATGACGTGAATGGCCAGAGCTGTTTGCAAGCGTTGGCGCAAGATGGCATTAGGCTCGATCACATACGCGTGATGCCCGATACGGCCACTGGCGTGGCGGGCATTTTGCTCGACGATACGGGTCAAAACTGTATTGTATTAACAACTGGAGCGAACGCTCTGCTCAATGAGGCCGATATCGCGGGTGCTGGCAACACTATTGGACAAGCGAAGCTGTTATTATGCCAATTGGAAACGCCGCTAAACACAGTCGTGCATGCGCTCCACACGGCGCAGCAAGCCAATGTAAAAGTCGTACTCAATCCCGCCCCGGCTCAGAGTTTAAGTGATCAGATTCTGGCGCAAGTCGATTATCTGGTGCTAAATGAAACTGAGGCTGCCGAGTTGAGCGGCCTGGGCGTGACGGATGTTGAAAGTGCTGCCGCTGCTGCTGCAAAATTGCAACAGCGTGGCGCAAGTGTGGTGTTAGTGACTTTAGGGGCACTAGGAATGTGGGTAGCCGCATCCGATGCCAGCTATTTTTTACCCGCATTTAAAGTTGAGGTGGTTGATACCACCGCGGCGGGTGATACTTTCGTTGGTAGCTTTGCTGTTGCCATCGCCGAAGGAAAAGATTTACGTTCAGCATGTATGTTGGCACAAAGTGCCGCTGCATTGGCCGTGACAAAATTTGGTGCCCAGACCTCAATTCCCACGCGGGAAGCGGTCGAGCTGCAATTAAGTAAAAAGTAGTACGGAATCTGTAGTGTGGATTACCTAATACGGAAAATGTGAAAGCCTTTATAATTTCGCGTTTGTGCGTATTTACTATGATTTAGCCGTATTTGATTGCGGGTGATGATTAGATTAATAACAATTGGCCCACAAGGCTGAGCACGCGGAACCAGCGAATTAAGCTAACCAAGCGATTCAGGAGCTATTCAAAAATGAAATTGAGATCATCACTTCTCGTCAGTTTATTGTTGTCACTATGCGCAAGCGCTTACGCTGATCAACCTAAGTACGCCCTGATCTATGACGCGGGTGGCAAATTCGATCGCTCCTTTAATCAGTCAGCTTATGAAGGTGCCGAGCGCTTCAAAAAAGAAACTAAAATTTCTTACATCGACGTGCAAGTAATGAGCAATGCCCAGGGTGAACAGGTGTTGCGTAACTTGGCACGCAAGGGTATAGATTTAATTGCTGCGATCGGCTTTACGCATGCACAACAAGTGCAGACTGTTGCTAAAGAATTCCCTAAGACAAAATTTGTGGTCGTCGATGGTGTCGCAAACGGCACAAACGTCAGTTCGATTTTGTTTAAAGAGCAAGAAGGTTCTTACCTCGTTGGCGTCGCTGCTGCCATGGCATCGAAATCCAAAAAATTGGGTTTCATCGGCGGTATTGATATTCCTTTGATTCGTGCCTTTGTGTGTGGTTATACACAAGGTGCAAAATCTGTGGATGCCAAAGTAGATGTTGCACAGAACGTCGTCGGCACGACGGCGACCGCATGGAATGATCCCGCCAAAGGCGGCGAATTGGCCCGTGCTCAAATGGAACGCGGTGTCGATGTGATTTTCGCAGCAGCGGGTGGCAGCGGTATGGGTGCGCTACAGGCGGTTAAAGAAAAAGGCAAGATGGCGATTGGTGTTGATTCAAATCAAAACTATTTATTCCCTGGCGTGATGCTGACGTCGATGGTGAAACGTGTCGACAATGCCATTTACGATAGTTTCATGCAGATGAAAAATGGCACTTGGAAAGCTGGCGTGTCAAATTTGGGCCTGAAAGAAGGCGGTGTCGATTGGGCCCTCGATAAAGACAATCGCAGCCTGATCACGCCAGATATCGAAAAGCGTGTGAACGCCGCAAAACAAGATATCCTGAACGGTAAAGTCAAAGTCATCGACTACCGCGAAGCGAGTCGTTGCCCCCTATAAGCCGATGTGAGGCCGCAGTCTGAATTGACGCTGCGGCTTTACTTTATCCACTTCCATTTCCCTTGATTTCGCTTCTGCATTGAGATCGTGTCGAGTTTGAGTTGAATTTAAATTCAGACTCGTCGACACAATCGAGAGCGGTCATCAAGGAAGCTCCAAATCAATTTTGAGACTATGCCCAACGCAGTAGAATTTCGCCAAATTTCAAAGCGCTTCGGTAAGGTGTTGGCAAATGATGCCGTCAGCTTCTCGGTCGCACAAGGCTCCATACACGGCATTATTGGTGAAAACGGTGCTGGTAAATCGACCCTGATGAGTATCCTGTATGGTTATTATCAGGCTGATACCGGCGAAATCCTCATCAATGGCGAAGTGCAGACCATCCGTACTAGCCACACCGCAATTGAACTCGGCATTGGCATGGTGCATCAGCACTTTATGCTGGTCGAAGATATGACCGTGTTGGATAACATTATGCTGGGAATGGAGGGTGGTTTCCGCTTGCGTTCACAGCGTATTCGGATCGCCACTGAGTTAGTGCAGTTATGTACGGATTATGGCTTAGCAATCCAGCTTGATGCCCGTATTAATACGCTTTCGGTTGGTGAGCAACAGCGTGTAGAAATTCTCAAGCAACTATATCGCAACGCGAATATTTTGATTCTCGATGAGCCAACGGCTGTTTTGACACCGCAAGAAGCGGAAGCCTTGTTTGCAATTTTGCGCCTGTTCAAACAACAAGGCAAAACGGTGATACTGATCACCCACAAACTACCCGAAATTTTGGCAATTACGGATGAAGTTACGGTGATGCGTGCCGGTGGCGTCGTCGCTGCGCTGCAAACCGCGCAGACCAATCAAGAAGATCTGGCGTTCAAAATGGTCGGGCGCAGCGTGGCGACTGAATTGCCACGCCAAGCTTTGAATGCTGGTGTGAATGTGTTGCAGGTGCAAGAGCTGTGCTTGCAGAACGCGCAGGGTGTGCATTTGCTGAGTAGTTTGAATTTTTCAGTGCAAGCTGGCGAGATTGTGGCGATTGCTGGTGTTTCTGGGAATGGTCAGTCCGAACTATTAGAGATTTTGGCGGGCATGCGCAATCAACCAGGGGACAAAATTAGTGGTGAGGTGAGAGTTCACGATACGCAATTACATTTTGAGAAAAAAGATTCAACCCTTGCAGCCAAATTGCGTAAGTTGGGTGTATCACATGTGCCAGAAGATCGCTTACGCGACGGTGTGATTAAAGATTTTCCGGTATGGGAGAACATTTTGCTGGGGCAGCAAAGTGATCAAATTTATTTAGATAAGAAAAAGTGTGTCGCTCTCAGTGATGTCTTGTTACAGCAATTTGAGGTGCGGCCATTAGATTCTCACTTGCGTCTTTCGCAACTGTCCGGCGGCAATCAACAGAAAATAGTGCTAGCGCGTGAAATTGCCGCGCGTCCTACGCTGATGCTGGTCGGTCAACCGACCCGTGGGGTTGATATCGGCACCATACAACGCATACACACAGAATTATTGGCACTGCGCGATGCTGGTGTGGCGATACTCTTAGTCTCAGCCGAGCTGGAAGAAATCCGGGCTCTGGCTGATCGTATTTTAGTGATGTCGGGTGGACGTATAACTGGCGAATTGAACATCGCTGATTACGATACCACGCGCATAGGCTTGTTAATGGGTGGTTTGCACAAATGAATTCAGATTTGCCTCGCTGGGCGACCAATGTCGCTCTCCCTATGTTGAATCTGCTGTCGGCGATGTTGGTTGCCGCCGGTGTGATTTACTTGCTCGGTGAAAGTCCGATCGAAGCACTCGGTATCATGTTGCGCAGCGCACTCGGCAATGTTGAAGGATTCGGCTACACCTTGTTTTACGCTACCACCTTTATCTTCACTGGTCTGTCGGTATCAATTGCGATGCAAGCAGGCTTATTTAATATTGGCAGTGATGGTCAGATGTATTTAGGTGGTTTGGGTTTAACTTTGGTGATGCTGCAATTTGATGCCAGTTTGCCGGCCTGGATTTTAATCCCCTTGGCATTGACGGGTGCTGCTGTGTTTGGTGCGGCGTGGGCATTTATTCCTGGCTATCTGCAGGCGAAGCGCGGCAGTCATGTGGTAGTGACTACCATTATGTTTAACTTCATCGCCGCCTCTTTGATGAACTTTATCATCATCACTTACATGATCCCAACTGGCGAGCAAAATCCGGCGAGTCGTGTGTTTGCGGAAAACGGTTGGTTGCCGCGTTTAAATTCCTTGATCCCAGCTTTGGGTGATACTCCCCTGAATCTGACTTTTATCTTTGCCGTGGTTTGCTTGTTTGCCTACGGTGTGATTGTTTGGCGCACACGTTGGGGTTATGCCTTACGAGCTGCAGGGAAGAGCGCGCATGCCGCCCAATATGCGGGGATTTCGATTGCCACCGTCATCATCGTGACGATGCTGGTATCTGGTGCATTTGCGGGTGTCGCAGCGATGAATAGTTTGGCCGGATCTATGCATTACTTGAGCCTGAATTTCACTAGCGGTGCTGGCTTTATTGGGATCGCCGTTGCCCTGATGGGGCGTCAACATCCGGTTGGTATTTTTATGTCTGCGCTGTTATTCGGGATTTTGATACAGGGTGGTTTCGATCTGTCGTTAGAAAAATCGAATATCCCTTCTGAAACCTTTGTGTTTATTCAAGGCTTAATAATTTTGTTCTGTGGCGCGATGGAAAATATGTATGCGCCTACGCTATCGCGTTTGCTGAATAGAAAGTGGGGCAAGCATGTTTGATGATTTTCAATTCTCCACAATTTTAGTGGCGACTATTCGTAGCGCGCCGGTCTTGCTGTTTGCAGCTTTCGCTGGCGTGTTTGCTGAGCGTAGCGGCATCATTGATTTGGCCTTGGAAGGGAAAATGTTGGCATCGGCATTTGTCGCAGCGGCCTGTACCTATGCGACCCAAAACCCTTACATCGGCGTCGCCGCGGGGATGTTGGTGTCGTGCTGTATCGTTTTATTGCAAGGCTATGTTGCGATTAATCAGAAAGGCAATCAATTGGTGTTCGGGATCGCGATTAATATTGCGATGTCTGGATTAACTTTCGTGTTGGCACAATACTTTTTTCAGTTAGGTGGACGTAGCCCGGATTTGGGTGCGGCGCGCTTTGCAGTGTGGAATTTCCCCTTTGCCGATTGGTGGTCGACGATTCCCGCGTTGAATTGGTTACTCGGTAAATTCCTAGGTGGACATACGGTTCTTGTGTATCTGGCGTTCGCGCTTATCCCTTGTTTGCATTGGTTGATTTATCACAGCCGTTTTGGCTTGCGCTTACGCGCGGTTGGCGAGAATCCTCATGCGGCAGATGCGGCCGGTATCAACGTCGCTCAGACACGTTACTTGGCCTTATTGTGCGGTGGGGTTTTGTGTTCATTATCGGGTGCCTATCTGGCGGTTGTGCAAAGCGGGTTTTTCTTGCGCGATATGTCTGCCGGTAATGGCTTTCTCGCACTGACGGCGATGGTATTTGGTAACTGGCGGCCATTACAAACAGCACTCGGTTGCCTGATGTTTGGCTTCTTCGCTGCTTTGCAAATTCAGATGGAAGGCGTGGCTTTCCCTGTGATTGGTCAAATCCCAGGTTCACTCATTCAGATGTTGCCATTCGTGGTGACTGTCGTGGTGTTAGCGGGCGTGATGGCGAAGTCGGTAGGGCCGAAAGCACTCGGCGTGCCGTTTGTGAAATCGCGTTAGAACAAACCTCTTAGCGCTTCGGCGTTGCAAGGTTTTGACGCATTTTTGTTGTAAGAATTTAATAAGGACGCTGTATTAGCAAGCGTGACTAGTATGTTACATAAAGTTATTTTCGACACCGATCCTGGCGTAGATGATGCGATGGCGCTGTACTTCGCAATGGCGCATCCTGCGATTGAGGTGGTCGGCATTACCACCACCTTCGGCAATGTGAAGGTACCGCAAGCAACGGCGAACGCCTTGTATCTGACCCGATTGGCGGGAGTAGAAATTCCGGTTGCTGAAGGTGGCGCTATGCCTTTAATGAAGGCTGCCGGCAAACCGCCAGGCTTTATTCATGGCGATGATGGTTTAGGAAATCTGCCCACACGGTTAGCGCACGCAGGACAAGCAGAGGCGATCTCCGCAGCAGAATTTATTGTGAAGATGGCGCGTCAGTATCCCGGTGAAATTACGCTGGTGGCAGTTGGCCCTTTGATTAACTTAGGCTTGGCGCTGAAGATGGAGCCGCAATTGCCTAAGTTAATTAAACAGGTCGTGTTAATGGCAGGAACCGTGATTGAGCCCGGCAATGTTTCGCCGGTGGCAGAAGCGAATGTGTGGAACGATCCGCATGCAGCAGACTTGGTGTTTAGCGCAGGTTGGAAGTTGGCGATGGTAGGCCTCGATGTGACACATAGAGTGATATTGGAATCGTCTTATTTTGCAGGTCTTGCACAACATCATCAACAGCATCCGGCGATTACAACACTCTTGCATGCCGTCAATTTCTATTGCGACTTCTACCAAAGTGCTCGCCCTGATTTGGGACATGCTTGCTACTGTCACGATATTTTGGCGTTTGTGTATTTGGTGGCGCCGGCGTTGTTTGAAACGCAGGATGGGCGAGTACGGGTGCAACTCGATGGCTTGGGGAATGGCCAGACCATGATGGATAGGCATGCGGGAGCACTAGCGTATGCCCAGTCCGGGTGGGAAACACATAGACCAGAAACGCAGGTCTGTCTGCAAGTGGATACGGCGCAGTGTCTGGCACTGATTGAATCTACTTTGGAAGCAGATTGGTTACGTACGCCACTGGTATCGTAATCCAGTGCAAATTTCTAATGTATGCAAAGCAGCCTACAACATATTGAGGAGTCAGCGATGTTGATTACACCTGTCGATTTTACGAGCCCAACAGCGGCCAAGGATTTTGCAGCGAGTTTGCACAATACCGGGTTTGGCGTGCTCACCAATCATCCTTTGTCGCAGCAATTATTAAATTCAGTGTACGAAGAGTGGTATGGCTTTTTTCAAAATGAAGCCAAGCATCAATATGCTTATGATCCACAAAAATACGATGGCTATTTTTCACCCGCAGTATCCGAAACTGCGAAGGGAAATACCAAACGCGATTTGAAAGAGTTCTATCACGTCTATCCATGGGGACGTTATCCGGCAGAAGTATCGGATGCGGCGCGTCGTTATTACGAGGACGGCGCAGCGCTTGCAGCGACCCTCTTGGGATGGGTCGAAGAGTACACGCCAGCCGAGGTGAAGGCCAAGTATTCTATGCCACTGTCACAGATGATTACGGGTAGCGAACAAACGCTATTGCGCGTGCTGCATTACCCGCCATTGAGTGGTGATGAGGAGCCGGGTGCGGTACGCGCAGCCGCGCATGGCGATATTAATTTACTGACGATTTTGCCAGCCGCCACGGCTGCGGGTTTGCAAGTGGTAGGCAAAGATGGTGCGTGGCATGATGTGCCCTGTGATTTTGGGATGTTGATCGTGAACATCGGTGATATGTTGCAAGAGGCATCGGATGGCTACTATCCATCGACGATCCACCGTGTGCTGAATCCGACTGGTGTCGAGGCAAAAAAATCGCGCGTATCTTTGCCGCTATTTTTGCACCCGCGTCCCGATGTGGTCTTATCAGAACGTCATACTGCGGGTTCGTATTTAACGGAACGCTTACAAGAATTACATTCTAAAATTTAAATTATTCGTGCAGAAAACCACATTCGAGTGGTATTTGAGTATTTCCTCTAATTTAAACGCCTGACTGTCATCAAGCGGCAGCAAAAGTAAGGTGAAATGAGAAGGCTTTGCTCAAGAAATGTAGTGATTATGTGAAGAGCAAAAACAGGTATTGGAAGAGGCAGTAGATTTTTATTATTTTTATATTACGCCATGGACGGAGTCCCTCTCCGGAAAAAAATGGCGCAACACCGACAGATTTAAACAAACGTAAAGCTAGGAGCTATTAATGAAGCAAGTCAGCAAATCATCAAGCAAATTTCCATCGCGAGTAAAAGTGCTCGTCATTGCGTGTCAATTGACATGCCTTGGTATGTCGAGTGCGTATGCACAAAGCCAGAGCAAGGAAACGACAGAGACAAACGAACCTATCAGCTCAACACAAATTACCATCACTGGTAAAAAAGTGGGTATGGGTCTGATGGTCCAGGAAAACACACCTAAAGCACGCAGCACAATTACGGCAGAAGAATTGGCAAAACAACGTCCAACCGGCAACGCCTATGAAGCTTTGGAACTAATGCCAGCGGTAAATAGTTACAATCACGATGCAACAGGTTTGTTCGGTGGTGGTTTAACTTTGCGCGGTTTTAACAGCGATCAGATCGGTGCCACGATCAACGGCGTACCAGTTAATGATTCTGGTAGTTTCGCTGTATATCCTCAAGAATATGTGGACCAAGAAAACACTTGCACACAGTTTGTGACGCAAGGTTCAACTGACGTTGATTCTCCACAAATTGGTGCAACAGGTGGTAACTTCGGTATCACAACTTGTGATCCATCCAAAACAAAACGTATCCGTGTTGCGCAAACTTTAGGTCAATTGAATTTGTCCAAAACGTATGTTCGTTACGATACAGGTTTGTTAGAAGGTACTAAGACGCGCTTCTTTATTTCTGCTTCGCATGCGCAAGCGGACAAATGGAAAGGTCAAGGCGGCGCCAATCGCGATCATATTGATACTGGCTTCCGTACAGATTTTGATAAATTCAATTCCATCAGCGGTACGATTTTGTACAACCGCGCGATCAATCAAAATATCAGTTCATACAGCTTAGCTGATTTGGCAAAGAACGGTTACTACTACGATTACGCCACAACGTTTGTTGGCCATGCAGCGCCAACACCAGGCAAAGCAGGTAGCGATACGAACTCTGCATTTGGTGATGCTTACTACCAATTGACAAAGAACCCATTTGAAAACGTGATCGCTTCTGTCACTGGCAAAATGCGTCTCGGCGAAAACACGGACATCAAAGTCATTCCTTATTTCTGGTATGGCTATGGCACCGGTGGAAATCAACAACGTTTGCAAACTGAAAGTGCATTCTTAAATAAGGCGACTGGCAAGAATACTGCTGGCGTGGATTTGAATGGCGACGGCGATACTTTAGATAAAGTCATCGTTGCAAATAGTAGTGTGACACGCACACATCGCCCTGGTGTGACTGCCTCCATCACACATACAATCGGTGATCATCAAATCTTGGGTGGTTTCTGGTATGAACGCGCAACACATGAACAATTCGGTCCTATGGTCGCAGTTGATGCATCGGGTAATCCGGTTGATAGTTGGTTGAAAGAAGGCCGCATTATGCGTCCAGACGGCACACCTTTCCAATCTCGCGATTGGAAAACGATCAGTGCTTCCAGCCAAGTGTTTTTGCAAGATACTGTGAGTTTGATGAACGACAAGCTGACAATCAATGTTGGCGTCCGCGCACCAAATATGAAGCGTGACTTCACGAATCGTGCAAATGAAGGCACTAACTCAGGTGTCGATTATCGTATCGAGAAATCTTATTCTGAAATCTTGCCGCAATTGGGTGCACGCTATCAGATCGATTACAACAATCAAGTGTTCTTCAGCTTAGCGAAAAACATGAAAGCACCACCAAACTTTGTCTATTCCACGACGAATAACGTGGTGATCGTGAATGGCTTGCCAACTCTGCCAGTTGACGTGAAAGCAGAAACATCCGCCAACATCGATTTGGGCTATCGTCTGCAAAGCGATAAATTGACAGCACAAGCGACTGTGTATTCAGTTGATTTCCGTGATCGTCAAGCAACTGCGTATGATCCAGTGGCGAATTTGAGCAGCTTGACTAGTGTTGGTAAAGTGAAGACTTATGGTTGGGAACTTGAATTGGGTAACACACCAGTTAATGGTTTCTCTTTCTATGGTTCTATCGGTTACGCGAATAGCGAAATCAAAAACGATCTGATCGTGAGCAAGACAGCAACTTTACCAACGGCAGGCAAGCAAATGACGTTGACGCCAGAGTGGAAAGCTGGCTTGAGCGCAATGTATGAAACTGGCGCATTCTACTCCCGCGTTAAAGTCAAATACACAGGCGAACAATGGGCAACGATGACCAATGACGAATTGGTTCCAGCGTACACATTGGTCGGTCTGGATGTTGGTTATCAGTTCCCTAACTTGAGCTGGATCAGTAAGCCAACTTTGCGTTTGAATATCAGTAACTTGACGAACAAACAGTATCGCAATCCATCCAGCTTTAACATTACTAATGCTAAAGCGTATGGCACTGCTGGCGCGAAGACTGTGTTCTATTACATGGGTGCACCACGTTTTGCCTCAGTCACTTTGTCAGGTGATTTCTAATCGGCGTATCTCGATAAATCTGATGGTAGCGCGCGGTGCGTATGCTAATCGCATTGCGCCGCTAGCATGAGTTTTCCAGAGACACTCCGGCATAAAAATACGTTGATGATTTTGTAGATTATCAATTTAGGCTTATCACTGTATTTTTATCCAAGCGAACTTTTGGTCTGCAACATTGGTCTATTCGAATGTTGCAGACTTTTTAGTTTAGGGTTTAGACAAAATCATCTTTGTTTATTGGATAAAGATCATTTCGTCTCAGCCTTGTGGTTTCAACCGCGGTATCCACTTTTCTCCTATTTTATGAATCTCTCTCGTCGCTCTTGGTCCAAGTTAGCCCGCACGACTCTTAGTCTAAGTTTCTCTTTCGCCCTGATTGCCTGCGCAACGCCGCCAGTGCAACCTGTGGTGGTGAATCTGGTCGCGATCAATGATTTTCATGGTCATCTCGATCAAGAAAAATTTAGCCTGACACGCGCAGCGGATTCCAACCCAGTGCAAGTCGATGGCGGTGGGATAGAAATCTTGGGCAGTTATCTGCAAGCCTGGCGTAAAGAAGACAAAGATTTAGTGTTTGTTGGCGGTGGTGATTTGATAGGTGCTAGCCCAGGAATATCTTCTTTGTTTGCCGATGAGCCGACCTTGCAAGGATTGGGACGTTTGGGATTGCGCGTGAGTGCATTGGGGAATCATGAATTTGACCACGGTATTCAAGAGTTACAGCGCCAAATAAAAGGTGGCTGCGATTCGCCACGACCTGATCGTGCGTGCAAATTTGATGGCGATTTTAAGGGGGCACAATTTTCCTATATCGCTGCGAATGTGATGGACAAAGCGAGTGGTCAACCTTTTTTTCCTGCTTATCACATCGAGCAAGTGAAGGGCGTCAAAATTGGTTTTATCGGCGCGGTATTGCGCGACACACCGATGATGGTCGCTAGCGAAAAATTACAAGGGGTGAGTTTCATTGACGAAGCCGAAGCGATTAATCGCACGATTCCAGCACTCAAGGCGGCGGGCGTAAAGGTTTTTGTGGTCCTGATTCATGAAGGTGGTACCACGACCGAGGCATTCGATCAGCCCGCTTGCTCGCAATTGAAAGGCCCTATTGTCAATATCGTGAAGCGGCTTGACCCTGCGATCAAATTAATTGTCAGTGGACACAGTCATACAGGCTTTATGTGTCAGGTCGAAGGACGTACGGTAACGCAGGCGCAAATGTATGGGCATCTATTGACTCGCATTGCTTTAACACTGGATGGCAATAGTCATCAGGTCATGCAGATCGACACCAAAAATGTGGAAATGACGCCGAGCCATTTACAGGTTCCCGACGCGCTGTCGACTTTGATGGCGCAGGCGCGTAAGGGTAGTGATGCGATGATTAATCAACCCGTCGCGCGCTTGGCAGTATCGGTGCTAAGCCGCAAGTTGAATGAAGCGGGTGAATCGCCGATGGGAAATGTGGTCGCCGACGCGCAACTTACAGCGACCAAAAGTAAGGGGGCGCAAATTGCATTTATGAATAACAAAGGCATACGCGGCAACCTGGAAACCAAGCAAGACAATATTAGTACCTACGGACAAAATTCCACCGTTCTACCGTTTGGAAATACCTTGGTGCTTATGACTTTGACGGGCGCACAAATTCGCACTTTACTAGAGCAGCAAATGTGGCTAGACGATGAATCACCCGATGGCAGAAATGTCCTGCAAGTTTCAGAGGGCTTCACTTACACCTGGGATAGAAAACGGCCGGTCGGAAAACGCGTGCTGCCTGAGACCGTGAAGTTAAATGGCGTCGCTATCGATGATAGTACTGAGTACAGAGTCGTTGCGAATAATTTTATCGCCGGTGGTGGCGATCGTTTGCCAATGTTTACAGAAGGTAAAAACAAGCTTGATACCGGTTTAAAAGATATTGATGTGTTCATGCAGTATATTAAAGCCAAAGATCAGGCGGGTGCGCCAGCAGGTAGTTTAAATGCCGCTGGCCGCGTGCAGAGAATCAACTAAGTGATAACTGAGTGGTAACTAAGTGACGAGAAAGTTAAGCATGAAAAAAATTAAATTATTGATCTTGTTGGGTGCTGCAGTTGCAACATCCATCGCCTCCTTCAACGCATTGGCATCCGGTGATGAAGGACATAAAACCGTAGGCGCTATTGCTGACCGTTTGCTAAAAGGAACGACCGCCGGTGCTCGTGTACAAGCCTTGTTGCAGCCGGGTGAAAGCCTGCAATCGCTTTCCATCTGGGCCGATTGTGCCAAGGGCAGCTTCTGTGGCCCACAGACTTCTGAAATGGTCGCTTTCACGATACAAAATCCTGCACATGCAGCCTATCATTACACAAACACCCCAGTGCAGAATAAAGCCTATGTCGCAGGCGGTGTAGGTACGACGGATCACGACATCGTACAAACACTCAAGCAAGCAATTGCGGTGTTGCAGGGAAATGATACAGAAGCGACGAATCCTCACCGCTTTAGCCCACGTCAAGCCCTGTTAATGATTGCGCATCTGGTAGGGGATATTCATCAGCCCCTGCATGTTGGTGCGGCCTATATCAATAGCGAGAATCAATTTGTCACGCCGACGACCAAGCAACAAGTCGATGGTGTGGCGATGTTTGATCTGCAAGGCGGTAATAATTTGTTGATCGAAGATAAGGCGACCTGGACTGTACGTGATCAGGAAAGCGCGAAACGTGACGAAGCTGCGGCGAAAGCTGCAGGCACGGATTCCGATAAGCCAAAACGCGTCGGTAAGCCTTTGCATTTGTATTGGGACGTGACGGTGGTTGAAAATGTGATGCGCAATCTGGGAGTCCGTTCCGTCGCCGAATTAACGGAAAAAATGTTGGCGGCGCCTGCACCAGCCAGCGCGAATTCAGGTGATCCTGTGACATGGCCAGAACAGTGGGCAAATGAAGGTTTGGTGTACGCCAAAGTCGCTTACGCTGATATCGTCGCCACGGAAAGAATCAAAGTGACTAGCCGTCGTGGCGTTGAGTTCTCGTCTTGGTACACGACGTTACCAGCAAACTACATGGTAACTAGTACTGAAATTACACAAAAGCAATTACAAGTTGCCGGTTATCGTCTGGCGGCATTGTTGCAAAAAATCTGGCCGTAATCTTTAAGTAATTTTTAAGTACTTGCCATAGTTGTTCAAGTCATTCAGGGAATAGAAAGTACGATCATGAAAAAAATGATATTGGCGTTTAGTTTTGGGGTCTTGTCTGCATCGGCCTTGCCAGTGATTGCCCAAGAAAAGAATTCGATAGCGCAGAAAAATCTGCAGGCGACGCGTCAATATTATGCACAGTTAGTGAATCCGGCATCGCCACAGTTAGCAGAGTTAACGATGTTGATGACGATGATGCCGAAGGGTGGTGATATTCATCATCATTATTCCGGTGCGATTTATGCAGAGACCTATCTGGACTGGGTGGCGCAAAAAGGTTATTGCATTTATCGCGATAGCGACGCCAATCTCAAGCAGGAAAAATTCAAGGTAGAGACGCGTACGGCGCAGATCACTGAGGCGAGTAAATCTTGTCTCAAGGTGGAGGCGATTCGCAAAGATAACGCTTTATATCGAGAACTGATGTCCGCATGGTCGGTCGTTGATTTTGATAATCATGGCCATACACAACTGCCACCCGATCAACACTTCTTTAATACCTTTGGCTACTTTTCATCCATCGCAAAATATTCAACGAATGTCGGTTTGCAGATTCTGAAGCAACAAGCCAAGAATGAAAATATTCAATATTTGGAAACCATGTTGCGTAGCGCGCCTGTGACCGAGCATGCTGAATTGTCGGCGCGTCTTGATGCCTTATCATCTACCAGCAGCGCCGCCGACATGCAGCAAGCATTTTCACAGTTTGCCGATTTTTTGGCGCAAGATAATGCGACGCAGAAAAAAATTACTGACTTCGTGAAAGAAGCAGAAACAGACGCAGCTGGAATTGATGATGCTGAATTCAGTTTGCGGTTTCAAACCTATGTATCGCGCAATAGCCCAGCATCGAAAGTGTTCGCTGGCTTGTACTCTGCCTTTGCCGCGAGCCAGTCTAACTCGCTCATCGTGGGTGTGAATATCGTTGGTGCCGAGCATGCCTTGATTGCTCTGCGCGACTACCAATTGCATATGCACATGTTCGCTTTTTTAAAGCAACGCTTCCCCAAAGTACGCTTATCCCTGCACGCAGGTGAACTCGCGTTGGGCATCGTGGCGCCCGAACATTTACAAAGTCATATACGAGATGCTGTGCAAATCGCGGGTGCTGAACGAATCGGACATGGTGTCGATATTGTGCACGAAGCGCGGCCCGATCAATTATTAGCCGAACTGAAAAAACGTAATGTCGCGGTTGAAATTAATTTGAGCAGTAACAGCTTTATTCTTGGCATACCAGCACCAGCGCATCCGGTGACTATGTATATGCGACACCAAGTTCCAATCGTCATCGGTAGCGATGATCCTGGTGTGTCGAGAAATAACATTAGTCACGAATACATGTTATTCGCCAGTCGTTACAAACCAAGTTACGATAGTTTGAAAAAGACAGTCTACAACAGCATCCGTTACTCCTTCTTAAACACGCAGGATAAAACGCAACAAATAAAATTGCTGGATCAGCGTTTCCTGCAATTTGAAGCAGCGGCTGCTGCGTTGGCGCAGGCTGTAAAAAAAGGGTATTAGTTTTTCGGCTTTCCTCTTGACTCGTTGAACTTTTTTTATCGGTGATCTATTTCGATGATTGGATCCGCACCGATAGAAAATTTCTGTAATTGTCTATTTTTTAGTAGTGGCTGGTTTGAGTTTTGAATCTAGTTCTTTGATATTGAGTTCGGCGAGGGAAAAGTCTTTACTTTGCGGATCGGCCACTGTGAGAATTTTTGACCAGTATTGCTTCGCCTTTGCAAAGTCATTTGCTGCATAGGCTGAAGTGCCAGCTAAACTCAAGGTTTTTAGATTTTTATTATCGAGTAGTAGGGCTTGGCTTAAGATGTCTTTGGTTTTTTGATCCCATTGGTTGCCGTTGGTGATAACTCTAGCGTCGATCCAATCGGCCAATAATTGCGGATCCGGTACAAGTAAGCCCGCCGCTTTTTCATACGCATTGGCAGCTTCGGAGGGTTTACGGAGTTCGCTGTAGGTGCGGGCAAGTAGCAGCCATCCTTCGCCATTTTTGGGATCTTTCTCCATTTTTTTTGCTAATCTTGTGGCGAGCGTATTCAGGTCACCGCCGGCGTTAGCTGCCGACGATCGCTGTAAATTTTTCACTTCTGGTTTATTCGGTACATGAATTTTTGATGCAGTTTCTTCTAGCAGTAAGGGATCGAGATTTTCTTGTTCGAAAAAACTGTAGATCGCCAGCATGCCAGAGAAAATGCATACTGGAATACTCCAATAAAGATGTCGTCTACTCTCACTGACGGGAATATTTGCCAAGCTTTCGTGTATCGCCTGTTGTTTTTGATTAAATTCATCAGTGCTGAGTTGTCCAGTTTGAAGTGCGAGAACTTCTGCGCGTAATTTTTGTGCAATCTCAGAAAATTGCGAACTCACCTGACTAAACAGCATAATGCGTGCGATAAAAATCAACATTCCTAAAAATACAGCAATTGCTGCATAGAGCATGATCATCTCAATTTCTCCAAACGATTTTATAAGCTTTGGTGGTTGAACTTAAGCTTATGTACTGGTTTATTAGCGGAGATCACCGCGCACACCAACGAAAACATAATTTCGTGTGCTGTGATCATTACGATTGAAACCGGTTGAGTTTGATACCTCACGTCCGGCCTCACCTTCAAAATATAAATTACTACCCCATTGATAGGAATACTTGAGACTGTAAGTTGAACGATTCTGTTTGTTTGATTCGTTGTCTTTTTGGGTGTAGTAGCGCAGGTTAGTATCAATCTTGGCACGTTCAGTAAAAGGCATGGCATAAGCTAAACTGTAGGCCTGTCCGTCGT
This sequence comes from Undibacterium sp. Ji22W, assembly GCF_049340305.1. Lineage (NCBI taxonomy): Bacteria > Pseudomonadati > Pseudomonadota > Betaproteobacteria > Burkholderiales > Oxalobacteraceae > Undibacterium > Undibacterium sp. Ji22W. Next base: position 134,489 of record NZ_JBMPOU010000003.1, read on the forward strand.
AAGTTGGTGCCTTAATTAGGCTCAGGCTACTCACTGCAACCGCATTGTCGATGAGGAAATTGGTGCCTATTAGTTGAAAAGTCACCACATGATTTTTCCCTGATGCCTGTTGTGAGCTTGTATCGATGACGCAAGTATTGTTCAAGCTATCAATCCGACCTAGGCATACACCGATCACTGCTAGTGGTAATACCGCCATCACCGGCTTGGTACTTGAAATAGAAGATAAGCGGTAATCAACGCCGACTTGCCATTTTTCGGTGTATTGTCGGGTCACCCCGATTGAAAACATATCCGACATTGCTGTGAGAGAACTGGCTTGTTCTCTCACTTGTTTTATTCCTTGTGTATCGATGATTTCCTTCATTGATAAACCAGGTACTGCTTGTAGTGCATTGGTCAGGCTGTAGCCAGGTGCGCGCCGATGATCGATTACGAAGAAGTAGTTATTGCCGTTTGCACTGACATAGTTGCCTTGAGCGAGCGCTATATTGATACCTTTGTAAAGTACCTCGTAGTCAAGCATTGCGTAAGCGGTCGCTTTGCCATCGAAATAGCGTATTTCTGATCCGAGTGCACGACGATTTTGATAGGCGTCTAGGTTCTGCTGCACCATATAAACACTGACTCCTGGCACGCCTACACTTGCTTGCATATCAGCGCTGGCACCGTAAAAAACTTTCTTAAATGGTGAGCCAAATTCGACGGCGTTGCCGTAGACGGCATTGAGTCTGTAGTCGTTGCCGACGTTCAATCCTGTTTGTAATCCATCGAATCGATCCAGTACCCCAATACCATTAGGATTTTGACGCCCGACCCGTAGATAGTAGCCATTTTTCTTATCAACATGATCGATATAGGCTGCATATAATCGGTTGTAACTTCGTTTCGCGGATAGAAAATTGTGGTTGTCGGTATCTCTGATTACAAAGCGGGTATCGGAAAATGCGTCACGCCTGCGCATATTGAAGTTGATCGACGAGATCAGCGAATTCTGATCAATCATGGAAAGGGTATCGCGATTAAAGGTCAGCTGGCCGGGGGCAGGCGGCGTTAGTGTTTCTATTTGTGACTGACCTGTGTAGTAATAGGATGATAGGTTGCTGCTGTAAGACCATTCGGCGATTCCCGGATCTTTCGGAAACGATTTTTGGCTTGGTTTATTTGTATTCTCTTTAGGTAGTTTATTTAAATTACTTTGTATTTTTGTGATATTCGCTCCATTGGGGAATAACTTGATGTAGAGCTCATACTCTCCTTTTGCTTTCAAATTTTCTCCGTTGAGCTCTCTGACTTCCCCTATCATCGCTTGCGCGGCTTCAGTGCTCGCATTCATCGGCAATCCTAAAACTCGATTCAAGCGATTAATGGTTTTGGCCAAATCTTTTGACGCCAGTGCTGCGTTTGCCTCGTCCAAAAAAGCTTTGGCTCTGGTGTCGATTTCGTTGGACGACATGGTCGGCGGTGATGTTAGGACCGCAGAATCAATGACGGGCTTATTGTCAGGCGCAGGAGTTTCCAATTTCTCGTCAATATCAGGTTTTGGCAATAATGGAACCGTGATCACGATACTGCGACCATCCGCACCTGACCTGACCTGCGCATTCGTTGGTCGCGGGAAGGTGATTAACATCGCATTGATCAGTTCTGGATAAATGACGGTGACACTTTCCATTCTTGTTGTGCGCGGCGAGCGAGTAACTTCTTGCGCGAGTTCACGTTCCTGTTGAGCCACATCAATCAGTTTGATAAAAACTCGTAAGCTTTTTTGATCATTGGTTGATGCGTGCCGCAAATAAATGATTTTCTGTGAAAAGCGTATTGTGATGTCGCCATTTTGTTCGCGCTCAACCACATCGATATGATCGATGATCTCTGCAATCGCTGGATTTGATGCAAAGCAGAAGATGAGTAAAGCTGATCTTAACCATAAGGAAAGGAGACTTTTGCCATCAATATTCATGTTTAACCCCATTCTATGTAGGTACTACCTTTTTTGCCCAATGGCTTATGGCAACCACTAGAAGAACAATCTTTTCCTACCGCATTGACACCATGATGGTTGGCTGTTCTTGTTACTTTGGTCATGCGACCTGAGTATTGTGAAGATGAGTCGTGACAAGTGATGCAACCAGTTTGCATAGAGCCATGATTCATTTTTGCTACTCCAAACGAATTTGTACTGCTGTGACAGAGCGAGCATTCATTTCCAGGCATACCGCTCGGCATGGTGGTAGGAATATGATTTGCTGGTTTGATCGCGATATCGGTGTAAGTCCCGCCATGACAGGTCTGGCAGGTGCCACTGGCAACGCCGGCATGATTAAAAGTCGTTGGTAACCAACTGGTAAAACTATGATGACAAGATTCGCATGCAGCGGATGTCGGCAAGTGATTTGCTGGCTTAAAATCGATATTTGGGTAAGCATTGGTGTGGCAACTGACACAACCTGTGGCCGGCACACCAATATGCGAATAGGGTGTGATTAATGGAAGCCAGGCTAAACCTACTTTGTGACAGACATCGCATGACTGCGCTGTCGGAATGTGTGGTGAAGACTTACCACCTGCGGCGACACCATTGTGGCAAGTGGAGCAGGAGCCTGGCACCACGCCAGAATGTGAGAATGTAGCTGGTTTCCATGCACTGGTACCGTGGCACACATCACAGTTCTGGGTGGTTGCAAGGTGATTTGGTGTTTTGGCCTGCGCATTCGAAGAGAGATAGGCGCCATTGTGACAAGTTGCGCAATTGCCTTTGGCAACCGGCCCCGTGGTGTCCTGGTGGCTCATTACAGCGGATGCGAAGTTTGTGAATGTTTTATGGCAGGTATCGCACTGTGACGAAGTTGGAATATGGCTTTCTGGTTTTCCGGTGCTAATGCTTCCGTTGTGACAACTTGAGCAGCGACCAGCGACAGGCGGAGTTACCGTCGCATGGCTAAACGTTGCGGAAGTCCATGTAGTAGTCGAATTATGGCAAGTATCACACTGCGCCGTAGTAGGGGTGTGATTGACAGGTTTTGTCTGTGCATTTTGTGCGAGGTAACTACCATTGTGGCAGGTCGAGCATTGCCCTGCCAAGCCTGAATGATTCATCGTTGATGGTGTCCACGTCACATATCCTGATTTATGGCAAGTATCGCATTGAGAATTGGTAGGAATGTGTGAGTTAGGTTTTGGCAGTGCATTGATCGCTGCATAGCTTGAGTTATGGCAGGTCGAACAGTTTCCGGTAGCAACTGGTCCAGTCGTTGCAACGTGATTCATGATGGCTGGCCTGAAGGTCACATAATTGTTATGGCAAGTCGAGCATTGTGCCGAAGTCGGAATGTGATTTGCAGATTTCCCTAAAGCGGTAGCGCCGTTGTGACAGCTACTACATTTCCCAACTGCATTTGCATCATGGATATAGGTTGCTGATGCCCATGACGAGGTCGATTGATGGCACGTATCGCATTGCGCCGTGGTTATTACATGCGTGGCGGACTTAGTTTGTGCATTGATTGACACGTAACTACCTGAGTGGCAAGTTGAGCAGTTGCCTTTGGATGTGGGTCCAGTGGTGCCAGTATGGTTCATTTTCGCTGGTGAAAAAGCAGCGTAGTTGGTGTGGCAACTATCACACGAGGTCGTTGTGGGAATATGCGACACTGGCTTGCCGATCGCACTTCCACCATTATGGCAAGTTGCACAAGTTCCAACACTGACACCCTGATGCGTAAAGGTCGTAGGTTTCCATGCCACTGTTGTATGACAGGTGTCGCACGATTGTGTTGTTGGTATATGAGTTGCTGGCTTGCTTTGAGCGTTGATCGCGACGTAACCACCGCTATGACAAGTGATACAGTTTCCCACTGCATTTGGCGATGTAGTTCCACTGTGATTCATACTGGCTGGTGCAAAGGTAGTAAATGCTTTATGACATGTATCGCATTGAGCTCCGGTCGGAATATGATTGTTTGGTTTACCTAAAGCATTGGTACCGTTGTGACAGCTAGAACAACGGCCAGCGACGCCAGGTGTTGCAGTCGTATGATTGAACGTTGCTCCCGACCAGGTGGTTGTGGAGGTGTGACAGGTATCGCATTGGGCCGTTGTCGTTATATGTTTGGCAGATTTTGTCTGAGCATTCTGAGCGACATAAGCGCCGCTATGACAAGTAGAACAAGTACCAGCCATTCCCGCATGATTCATCTTCGGACTGGTCCATGTACTAAAACCGCTGGTGTGACAACTGTCGCATTGGGCAGTGGTTGGAATATGGGTAGCCGATTTCCCCGCTGCGGTACTGCCGTTATGACAGCTCGCACAGCGTCCTGCGACAGGTGGTGAGACATTGGCATGGTTAAAGTTGACGCCAGTCCAGGTAGTGGTCGAGGTATGACAGCTATCGCACTGCGCGGTAGTTGAAATATGGGTCGCTGGTTTGGTCAAGGCGTTCTGTGCGACATACGCGCCGCTATGACAAGTGATACACGTACCAGCCATTCCCGCATGATTCATCTTCGGACTGGTCCAGGTACTAAAGCCGCTGGTGTGGCAGCTATCGCATTGGGCAGTGGTCGGAATATGGGTCGCTGATTTCCCCGCTGCGGTACTACCGTTATGACAGCTAGCACAGCGACCTGCGACAGGTGGTGAGACATTGGCATGGTTAAAGTTGACGCCAGTCCAGGTCGTGGTAGAGGTATGACAGCTATCGCACTGCGCGGTAGTTGAAATATGGGTCGCTGGTTTGGTCAAGGCGTTCTGTGCAACATACGCACCGCTATGACAAGTGATACACGTACCAGCCATTCCCGCATGATTCATCTTCGGACTGGTCCAGGTACTAAAGCCGCTGGTGTGGCAGCTATCGCATTGGGCAGTGGTCGGAATATGAGTCGCTGATTTTCCCGCTGCGGTACTACCGTTATGACAGCTAGCGCAGCGACCTGCGACAGGTGGTGAGACATTGGCATGGTTAAAGTTGACGCCAGTCCAGGTCGTGGTCGAGGTGTGACAGCTATCGCATTGTGCGGTAGTTGAAATATGGGTCGCTGGTTTGGTCAAGGCGTTCTGTGCAACATACGCACCGCTATGACAAGTGATACACGTACCAGCCATTCCCGCATGATTCATCTTCGGACTGGTCCAGGTACTAAAGCCGCTGGTGTGGCAGCTATCGCATTGGGCAGTGGTCGGAATATGAGTCGCTGATTTCCCCGCTGCGGTACTACCGTATG